>NZ_JBEOYR010000011.1:0-293505 GCF_040297165.1 Streptomyces sp. NPDC001851
CTCGTCCTTTCTCCCCCAGCCCGCGGCTCTGGGGGGGGGGGGTGGGCCGGCTTGGGGGGGGCTATTTCTTTGGGGGGGGGGCCGGGGGGCGGGGGGGGGGGGGGGGGCCCCCCCCCGCGCCCCCGGACTGGCTGCCCGTCGGGTCAGCCTTACACCGCCGGCACGCAGCGGCCGTCCTCCGTGCGGTACGTCCACTTCGCGCCCTCGGTCACCAGTTCCCGTACCGCCGTCACGAAACGCTCCACGTGTTCGTCGGGGGTGCCCGCGCCGAAGCTGACGCGGATGGCGTTGAGGGACTTTTCACCCGGGGCAGCCTCGGGGGCGCCGCATTCGCCCTGGGTCTGGGGGTCGCTGCCGAGGAGGGTGCGGACCAGGGGGTGGGCGCAGAAGAGGCCGTCGCGGACGCCGATGCCGTACTCGGCGGAGAGCGCCGCGGCGAAGTGGGAGCTGTTCCAGCCCTCGACGACGAAGGAGATGACGCCGACGCGCGGGGCGTCGTCGCCGAAGAGGGACAGCACCTTCACCTGCGGGACCTCGGCGAGGCCCGCGCGGACCCCGGCGATCAGGTGCTGCTCGCGGGCGACCAGGGTGTCCCAGCCGGCCTCGGTGAGCGCCTTGCACGCCGAGGCGATGGAGTAGGCGCCGATCACATTGGGCGACCCCGCTTCGTGCCGCGCGGCGCTCTCGTGCCACTCCACGTCCACACCGCCGTCCTGACGCCGGGTCACCTTGCGGCTGGCGCCGCCGCCCGCGAGGTACGGCTCGGCCGCGCGCAGCCAGTCGGCGCGGCCGGCCAGGACACCCGAGCCGAACGGGGCGTACAGCTTGTGGCCGGAGAAAGCGACCCAGTCGACGTCCAGGTCACGGACGGACACGGGGTGGTGGGGGGCCAGCTGGGCGGCGTCCAGGACGATCCGGGCGCCGTGCGCGTGCGCCGCCGCCGCCAGTTCGCGCACCGGCCACAGTTCGCCGGTGACGTTGGAGGCGCCGGTGACGCAGACCAGGGCCGGGCCGTACGGGTCGCGGTCGGCGAGGGCGCGCTCCAGGGTCTGGACGGCCTGCTGCGGGCTGCGCGGGGCGTTGAGGTAGGTGACCTTCGCGTCCTGCCAGGGCAGCAGGGAGGCATGGTGCTCGGTCTCGAAGACGAAGACCTGGCAGTCGGCGGGGAGGGCGCGGGCGAGGAGGTTCAGGGAGTCCGTGGTCGAACGGGTGAAGACCAGCTGGTCGTCGGGGCGGCAGTCCAGGAACTCGGCGACCGTCTTCCGGGCGTTCTCGAACAGGTCGGTGGACAGCTGGGACAGGTAGCCGGCGCCGCGGTGGACGCTGCCGTAGTACGGCGCGTAGGCCGCCACGTCGTCCCAGACGCGCTGCAGGGCGGGCGCGCTGGCCGCGTAGTCGAGGGCGGCGTAGGTGACCTCGCCGCCGGTGACGAGCGGGACGGTGACATCCCGGCCCAGAACCGGCAGAGGGGCACAAACGGACTGGTCGGCGGCAGCGGTGAAGACGGACATGGGTGACTCCCGTGAGGACATACGCCCCGAGGGCGCAGGAAGAAGAGAAGAAGGGTGTGCGGAGGCGGGGCTCTGCGGCCCTATCGCATTCGCTTGCTCACGGAAGGCTCCTCGACGACCAGGACCCCTGGCTCATACGAGGGGTCCGCGCTTGCCGTGGACCTCGCTGCCCACGGCCTGGTCCTCACCCGGGGCACCCCGCCACGGACGGAGGGTTGCCGGACAGTCGGCCGGGGCCTCATGACTGTCACTCATGACCTGGTACAGGAACGTACGTGAAACGATCGTCGTCCCGCAACCCGCGTCCGGATCGCGGGACGAGCGCCGGTGGACGCTACGCGTTGCTGGCCGCCACCCAGCGGTCCAGCGTCCGCTTCGCCGCACCGGAGTCGATCGACTCCGCCGCCCGGTCCATCCCGGCCCGCAGCTGCTCGGTCAGCGGCGCGTCCGCCGGCCGCAGCGCGACGAGCGCCGCCGCCGAGTTCAGCAGCACCGCGTCCCGTACGGGCCCGGTCTCGCCGTCGAGCAGACGGCGGGCGACCTCCGCGTTGTACGACGCGTCCGCGCCGCGCAGGGCCTCCACGGGGACGAGATCGAGGCCGACGTCCCGCGGGTCGAAGGACTCCTCGGCGACCTTGCCGTCCCGGACCACCCACACCCGCGAGGTGGCGGTGGTGGTCAGCTCGTCCAGGCCGTCGTCGCCGCGGAAGACCAGGGAGGAGTTGCCGCGCTCGGCGAGGACACCGGCCACGATGGGCGCCATCCGGAGATCCGCCACCCCGACGGCCTGGGACCGCACCTTCGCCGGGTTGGTCAGCGGGCCGAGCACGTTGAAGGTCGTGCGGATGCCCAACTGGCCGCGGGCCGCGGCCACATGGCGCAGCGCCGGGTGGAACTTCACCGCGAAGCAGAAGGTGATCCCGGCCTCTTCGGCGACCTGCGGGACCCGCTCCAGCGGCAGGTTCAGGTTGACGCCCAGCTTCTCCAGGACGTCCGAGGCACCCGATGCGGAGGACGCGGCCCGGTTGCCGTGCTTGACGACCTTCGCCCCGGTGCCGGCGACGACGATCGACGACATCGTGGAGATGTTCACCGTCTTGGCACCGTCACCGCCCGTGCCGACGATGTCCACGGTCTGCCCCGGCACCTCGATCACGTTGGCGTGCGCGTACATCGCGCGCACGAGCCCGCTGATCTCCTCCACCGTCTCGCCCTTGGCACGCAGCGCCACGGCGAATCCCGCGATCTGCGCGTCCGTCGCCTCCCCGCGCATGATCCGGTCCATGGCCCATGCCGTGGCGTCCGCACTCTGGTCGCGGCCCTCCAGCAGGGCGTTCAGTACCTCGGGCCAGGAACGGCCCGCCGCGGTGTCGCCTCCAGCGGGGGTCACAGCGCTCATAGCCGCTCCTGGTGTCGTAAGAACCGTTCCGATCCCACCCTATCCAGCCCCGGACAGGGCGAAGGGCCCCGTCCGCAACCCGGACGGGGCCCTTCAGCGTGGCGTGGCGACGCGGGGATCAGTGGTGGCCGTGGCCGCTCACGATCTCCTTGTACTCCTCGACGGTCGGCTTCGGGATCTGGTTGTCCTCGCCGTAGTAGGCGTGGGACAGCTTCGCCCGGAGCCTCTCCGAGGCCTTGACCTTGCGCTCGACACCGTTCTCGTCGACCGTCGGGCCGATCTCGGCCGGCTCGTACTGGTGGTGGGCCGTGAGGGTGTGCAGCTGCTCCTGGCTGAGCGGCTCGTGCACCTCGATGAACTCACCGTGCGGCAGGCGCTTGATGATGCCGGTCTCGCGGCCGTGCAGCACCTTGTCGCGGTCCCGGCGCTGCAGGCCGAGGCAGATCCGCTTGGTGGCGATGAACGCGACGACCGGTCCGACGAAGAAGCCGATCCGGACGAACCAGGTGACGGCGTTGATCGACAGGTGGAAGTGGGTGGCCCACAGGTCGTTGCCACCGCCGACCAGGCCGATCATGTAGACCGTCACCCAGGCGACACCGAACGCGGTGCGGGTCGGGGCGTTGCGCGGGCGGTCCAGGATGTGGTGCTCGCGCTTGTCGCCGGTGATCCAGGACTCGATGAACGGGTAGACCGCGATCGCCGCCAGGACGAGACCGAAGAGCACCAGCGGGATGAACACACCCAGGACGAGCGTGTGACCCCAGAGGTTGATCTCCCAGCCCGGCATGTAGCGGACCAGACCCTCGGCGAAGCCCATGTACCAGTCGGGCTGGGCGCCGGTGGACACCTGGTCCGGACGGTAGGGACCCATGGCCCAGATCGGGTTGATCTGGGCGACCGCCGCGATGGCCGCGATGACACCGAAGACCAGGAAGAAGAAGCCTCCCGCCTTGGCCATGTAGACCGGCAGCAGCGGCATGCCGACGACGTTCTTCTCGCTCTTTCCGGGACCCGCGAACTGCGTGTGCTTGTGGTAGAAGACCAGGATCAGGTGCGCCACCATCAGGCCGAGCATGATGCCCGGCAGCAGCAGGATGTGGATCGAGTAGAACCGGGCGACGAAGTCGTGGCCGGGGAACTCGCCGCCGAAGAGGAACATCGAGATGTACGTGCCGACGATCGGCATCGACAGGATCGCGCCCTCGGTGAAGCGCACACCGGTGCCGGAGAGCAGGTCGTCCGGGAGCGAGTAACCGGTGAAGCCGGTGAACATGCCGAGGACGAACAGCAGGAAGCCGAACAGCCAGTTGATCTCACGCGGCTTGCGGAACGCGCCGGTGAAGAACACGCGCATCATGTGCACGAACATGCCGGCGAGGAAGATCAGCGCGGCCCAGTGGTGGATCTGCCGGACGAGCAGACCACCGCGCACGTCGAAGGAGATGTGCAGGGTCGAGTTGAACGCCTCGGACATCAGCTGTCCCTGGAGCGGGACATAGCTGCCGTGGTACTCCACCTCGTTCATCGACGGGTGGAAGAACAGCGTCAGATAGACACCCGTCAGGATGATGATGATGAAGCTGTACATGCACACTTCGCCCAACATGAACGACCAGTGGTCGGGGAAGATCTTGCGCATGTTGGCCTTGGCCAGGGAGTAGATCCCGAGCCGGCCGTCGGCCCAGTCGGCGATCCGCTCGCCGGCCGGGGCCTTCCCGCGAGAGCGGGGTGCGTCGTTCGATGCAGTACTCATCCGCGCTCCCAGAATGCAGGACCGACGGGCTCCTCGAAGTCGCCGAGCGCCTGGAGGTAACCCTCACTGTCCACGCCGATACGCAGCTGCGGCAGGGCGTGGCCGGCGGGGCCGAAGATCACTCGGGCACCGTCGGAGAGGTCGAAGGTGGACTGGTGGCACGGGCACAGCACGTGGTGCGTCTGCTGCTCGTACAGCGAGATCGGGCAGCCGACGTGGGTGCAGATCTTGGAGAAGGCGACGATGCCTTCGTGCGACCAGTCGAGCTCGCGCTTGTCCTTGATGTTGCCCGGCTGCAGCCGGACGATCATCAGGGCCGCCTTGGCGATCTCGTTCTGGAAGTCCTCGTCGGTCTCCTCCAGGCCGTCGGGCTTGGCGAAGGTGAGGGAGCCGACGGCGACGTCCTCGGGGCGCAGCGGCTGGTTGGTGTTCATGTTGATCAGGCGCTTGCCCTTGGCCCACAGGGTGTGCCGGAGCATGGTGCCGGGCTTCGGGCCCAGGCCGCCGAGCAGCATGACGGCGGAGAGCGGCATCAGGGCCATCGCGCCGAACATGGTGTTGCGGATCAGCTTGCGGCGGCCGAGCGCCGACTCCTTGGCACCCTGGCGGAAGTCCGCGTGGACCTTCGCGCGGACCTCGGGCGAGGCCTCGATCGGGTGACGGTCGTCGGCGACCTCGACGTCGGACATCAGGGTGCGGGCCCAGTGGACCGCGCCCGCGCCGATGCAGAACAGCGCCGCGCCGAGGGTCAGCCCCAGCGCGAAGTTCAGCGCGTTGATGTGCCCGATCGGGAAGACGAAGACCGCCTTGTCGTGCGGAATCGCGAAGTACGAGGCGATGAAGCCGATGGTGGCCAGCATCGACACCGTGAACAGCAGGGCCACCATGCGCTCGGACCGCCTGGCGGCCCGCTCGTCGATGTCCTGGATCCGGTGCTCGTGAGGCGGCAGCCCCGGGTCGGCGAACGGGTTCTCCTCGTCCGCGATCGATACCGCGCCGTGCGCGCCCTTGTGGGCGTCCTGCTCAGCGGGCAGGTTCTCTTCTGGAATGTCTTGGCTACTCATGACTTCTTGGCCTTTGCGGTCCGAGCGGCGACCCAGACGGCGACCACGATCAGCGCACCGAGGCCGAAGATCCAGGCGAACAGACCCTCACTGACCGGCCCGAGGCCGCCCAGCTCCAGACCGCCCGGGTTCTCCGTCTCTTCGCCGTTGACCGCGTTCAGGTACGCGATGATGTCCTTCTTGTTCTTCTCCGACATCGTGGTGTCGGGGAAGGACGGCATGTTCTGCGGGCCCGTCTGCATGGCCTCGTAGATGTGCTTCGGAGCGACACCCTCCAGGCTCGGCGCGAACTTGCCCTTGGTCAGGGCGCCGCCCTTGCCGGTGAAGTTGTGGCACTGCGCGCAGTTGGTGCGGAACAGCTCGCCGCCCTTGGCGATGTCCGCGCCGCCCGGGCCGTACTGCTCCTTGGTGGGCACGCTCGGGCCGGCGCCCAGCGAGGCGATGTACGCGGCGAGCTGGTCGATCTGCGTCTGGTTGTAGACGACCTTCTTGCGCGGGACCTGGGCGCCCTGCGAGGTGGCCGCGGGCATACGGCCGGTGCCGACCTGGAAGTCCACGGCCGCGGCGCCCACGCCGACCAGGCTGGGTCCGTCGGAGGAGCCCTGGCCACCGGTGCCGTGGCAGCTGGCGCAGCCGACCTCGTAGAGCTTCTTGCCCTCCTTGATGGTCAGGGACTGGGCGGAATCATCGGCCTGCGCCTTGCCCGCGGGCGCGAACGCGGCGTACAGCCCCCCAGTGGCCGCCAGCGCGAGGAGTAGGACGACGACCGCCGCCAGCGGATGGCGTCGTCGTACGGAGAGCTTTTTCACGGATTACCCCGGTGTCAGGATCTTCTGCGTCGGTGCTTCTGGATGTGCGGGAGCGGTCCCGCTACTTGATCAGGTAGATCGTGGCGAAGAGGCCGATCCAGACCACATCGACGAAGTGCCAGTAGTAGGACACGACGATGGCAGCGGTCGCCTGCTCGTGGGTGAACCTCTTGGCCATGTACGTGCGGCCGAGGACCAGCAGGAAGGCGATGAGGCCGCCCGTCACGTGCAGGCCGTGGAAGCCGGTGGTCAGGTAGAACACCGAGCCGTACGGGTCGGAGGAGAGCGAGATGCCCTCGTCCTTCACCAGGCTCGTGTACTCGTAGATCTGACCGCCGATGAAGATCGCACCCATGATGAAGGTGAGGATGAACCAGCCACGGAGCTTCTTCACATCGCCGCGCTCGGCCGCGAACACGCCGAGCTGGCAGGTGAGGGAGGAGAGCACCAGGATCGTGGTGTTCGTCGCGGAGAAGGGCACGTTCAGCGCGTGCGCCATCTCCTTCCAGTGAGCCGGTCCGGTCACCGACCGGAGGGTGAAGTACATCGCGAAGAGGGCCGCGAAGAACATCAGCTCGGAACTCAGCCAGATGATGGTTCCGACGCTGGTGAGGTTCGGCCGGTTGACCGACGGGTGCGCGTGCCCGGTTTCTACTGTCGTTGCTGTCGCCACGACCGACATTATGTCGGTCGCTTATCCCGCCCTCACTCCGGGGGGTGCCGTTCGGAGTGTTGCCCCCCGCCGGACCCGTGTTGACGTGGTGTTCACGGGGACTTCGACGGGAGTAAGCTCCGCCCCGAACGGCCCTGTCCGTCCGTCCGTACGACGCTGACGTCCCGGAGGAACCATGCAGCCGACCGCCACGGTGCTGGTCTACAGCGACGACTCCACCACCCGCGAGCAAGTACGGCTGGCCTCCGGCCGCAGGCCGGCTCCTGACGTTCCCCTTGTCGAGTTCGTGGAGTGCGCGACACCCGACGCGGTGCTGCGCGAGCTGGACCGGGGCGGCATCGATGTGTGCGTCCTGGACGGCGAGGCCGTGCCGATGGGGGGCATGGGGGTGTGCCGGCAGATCAAGGACGAGGTCTTCAACTGCCCGCCGGTGCTGCTGCTGATGGGGCGGCCGCAGGACGCGTGGCTGGCCACGTGGAGCAGGGCGGACGCGGCGGTGACCCTGCCGGTGGATCCGGTGGAGTTCGCGTCGGCGTTGGCTGCGCTGCTTCGGCAGAAGAGGCTGCTGAGCGCCTAGGAGCCCGGGGCGCGCGGTCCGTGTGCGGCTGCCGGTTCGTCGTGGCCTGTCGCGCCCACGCGGCGGTGGCCGCATACCGAACGCGGCCCCGCGCCCCTTCACTACAGCGCCGTCGGCTTGAGGCGTACCGTGTCCGCCGGGGTCGGGCCGTCGGGCTTGCCGGTGTTCAGGGCCGAGCCCGTGAGCCACTTCTTCCAGTCGACGTTCCAGTCGCCGAAGCCGTTGCCGAACGGTTCCATCGGGTCGCCGTTGGAGTTGACGACCCTGACGATGTCGCCCTCGTGGATGTGGTCGAAAAACCACTCGGCGTTGCCGGTGCTCATCCCCGTGCAGCCGTGGCTGACGTTGGCGTAGCCCTGTGAGCCCACGGACCAGGGTGCGGCGTGGACGTACTCGCCCGACCAGGTGACCCGGGTGGCGTAGTAGACCGGCAGGTCGTACGAGTCGGAACTGCCCTCGGCGATACCGACGGTGACACCGCGCATCCGTACGAAGTACTGCTTCTCCAGGACGACCTTGACACCGTTGCGGGTCTCGTAGCCGGGTTTGCCGGTGGTGACGGGCACCTGGTTGATCACCTTGCCGTTCTCGAAGAACGTCAGCTGGTGCGCCGAGGCGTCCGTGACGGCCTCGATCCTCTCCCCCGTGGTGATCCTCAGCGGCTTGGACCTGCCGCCCCACAGCCGGTCGCTGATCCGGACGCCGTCCAGGTTGCTGTGCACCTGGATGACGGCATGGGTGGGCCAGTACTCCTTGGGGCGGTAGTGGAGCTCCTTGTTGCTCACCCAGTACCAGGAACCCGGCACGGCCGGCGTGGAGTCCACCCGCAGGGCGCGCTCCACGACGGCCCGCTGCGCCTTGTCCCTGACCTCCTGGTCGAGTTGGGCGGTGATGGGCTGCCCCACGCCGTACTGGCCCGCGTCCGGCCCGAAGGTGACGTTCAGGCGCTTCTTGCCGCTGGGCTTGCTGGTGTCGAACGTGTAGACCTTGCGGCCCGGCGCGCCGTCGTCGTCCTCGGTGCTCACGGTGACCGTGTAGTGGGCGTTGGCGGCCAGCGGGGAGGTGCTGTGCCAGCGACTGCCGTCGGCGGTGAGTTCGCCCGTCACATAGCGGCCTGTGGAGTCCTGGGCGGTGACGTCGGTGATGCGCCCCTCGTCGTCCACCGTGACCTCAAGGGGCTTGTCGGGGTCGGCCCGCTTGCCCGCGTCGGCGGGGCCGTTGAAGGAGATCAGGTCCGCCGCGTCGTACGGCTTGGCCGACAGCGGGTTGCCATCCGAACCGCAGGCGATGAAGCCCGCGCCGAGGACGGTCACCAGCAAGGCGCAGCTGACGACGGTGCGGGTCCGCGGAATGTGGTTCATATGATCACGCTATGAGACGCCGACCCCACTGGCGCGGCAGGTAATCCGTACGAGTCATCGACACTACGGCAGACGCCGGAAGCCCGGACCCTCCTGATGGAGTGTCCGGGCTTCCGGCGTGCGCTCTCGTGTGCTACTGGGTGCGGTTCTCACCGTGGTAGTACTCGAACACCCAGCCGAACAGGCCGATCACGATGAACGGGGCCGAGAAGTAGATCAGCCACCAGCCGACCGCGATGCTGAGGAAGGCGATCGCACCGCCGAAGCCCAGCATGAGCGGCTGCCAGCTGTGCGGGCTGAAGAAGCCCAGCTCGCCCGCGTCGTCCGCGACATCGGCCTCCTTGTCGTCCTGGGCGCCCGCGTCGACCCGCCGGGCGGTGAAGCCCAGGTAGAAGCCGATCATGACGCTCAGGCCGAAGGCCAGGAAGAGTGCGGTGGTGCCGGCCGGCTCCTTCGACCACACGCCATACACGATGGCCATGATCAGAATGAAGACGCTCAGCCAGATGAACATCCGACCCTGGATCTTCACTTGCCGGCCTCCTTGCTGCCCGCGATGGCGGTGCCGTGACCGGCGTGCTCAAGCTGCTCAAGCGCGGCGATCTCAGGGTGGTGCAGGTCGAACGCCGGGGATTCGCTGCGGATCCGCGGCAGGGTGACGAAGTTGTGCCGGGGGGGCGGGCAGGACGTCGCCCACTCCAGCGAACGGCCGTAGCCCCACGGGTCGTCGACGTTCACCGGCTTGCCGTACTTGGCCGTCTTCCAGACGTTGTAGAGGAACGGCAGGATCGACAGGCCGAGCAGGAACGAGCTGATCGTCGAGATCGTGTTCAGGGTGGTGAAGCCGTCGGCCGCCAGGTAGTCGGCGTAGCGGCGCGGCATGCCCTCGGCGCCCAGCCAGTGCTGGACCAGGAAGGTGCCGTGGAAGCCGATGAACAGCGTCCAGAAGGTGATCTTGCCGAGCCGCTCGTCCAGCATCTTGCCGGTCATCTTCGGCCACCAGAAGTGGAAGCCGGAGAACATCGCGAAGACGACCGTGCCGAAGACCACGTAGTGGAAGTGCGCCACCACGAAGTACGAGTCGGAGACGTGGAAGTCCATCGGCGGCGAGGCCAGGATGACACCGGTCAGACCACCGAAGGTGAAGGTGATCAGGAAGCCGACCGCCCAGAGCATCGGCGTCTCGAAGGACAGCGAGCCCTTCCACATGGTGCCGATCCAGTTGAAGAACTTCACCCCGGTCGGCACGGCGATCAGGAACGTCATGAAGGAGAAGAACGGCAGCAGCACACCACCGGTGACGTACATGTGGTGGGCCCACACGGTCACGGACAGACCGGCGATCGCGATGGTCGCGGCGATCAGACCCATGTAGCCGAACATCGGCTTGCGGGAGAACACCGGGATGACCTCGGAGATGATGCCGAAGAACGGCAGCGCGATGATGTACACCTCTGGGTGGCCGAAGAACCAGAAGAGGTGTTGCCAGAGCAGGGCTCCGCCATTGGCCGCGTCGAAGACATGGGCACCGAACTTGCGGTCCGCCTCCAGGGCGAACAGCGCGGCCGCCAGGACCGGGAAGGCGAGCAGGACCAGCACGGCGGTCAGCAGCACGTTCCACACGAAGATCGGCATGCGGAACATGGTCATGCCCGGGGCACGCATGCAGATGATCGTGGTGATGAAGTTGACCGCGCCGAGGATGGTGCCGAAGCCGGAGAAGGCCAGACCCATGATCCACATGTCGGCGCCGACGCCCGGGCTGCGGACCGCGTCCGACAGCGGGGAGTAGGCGAACCAGCCGAAGTCGGCCGCACCCTCCGGGGTGAGGAAGCCGCCCACCGCGATGGTCGAGCCGAACAGGTACAGCCAGTAGGCGAACATGTTCAGCCGCGGGAACGCCACGTCCGGCGCGCCGATCTGCAGCGGCATGATCCAGTTCGTGAAGCCGGCGAACAGCGGCGTCGCGAACATCAGCAGCATGATCGTGCCGTGCATCGTGAACGCCTGGTTGAACTGCTCGTTCGACATGATCTGCAGGCCCGGCCGGGCCAGCTCGGCGCGCATCAGCAGCGCCATCACGCCGCCGATCAGGAAGAACGCGAACGACGTGACCAGATAGAGCGTGCCGATCGTCTTGTGGTCGGTGGTCGTCAGCCACTTCACCACGAGATTGCCGGGCTGCTTGCGCCTGACCGGCAGCTCGTCCGCGTACGCGCCTTCAGCTGCCGCGGCACCCTGGGGTTCGTTGAGGATGCTCACAGGTTGTTCGTCTCCCGGTTCTTCTCGTGGCTCGTCTGCGCGATGCCGGCGGGAATGTAACCGGTCTGCCCCTTCTTGGCGAGGTCCTTGAGGTGCTGCTCGTATGCCGCCGGGGAGACGACCTTCACGTTGAACAGCATCCGGGAGTGGTCGACGCCGCAGAGCTCGGCACACTTGCCGAGGAAGGTGCCCTCGTGGTTGGGGGTCACCTGGAAGGCATTGGTGTGGCCCGGGATGACGTCCTGCTTCATCAGGAACGGCACCACCCAGAAGGAGTGGATGACGTCACGAGAGGTCAGGACGAAGCGGACCGTCTTGCCCTTGGGGAGCCAGAGCGTCGGACCGGGGTTGTTCGTGTCCGGGTTCCGCGTGCCCGGGGTACCGACGTCGTAGACACCGCCGGCGTTCGCCGGGAAGTCCTTCTTGAACCGGTCCGGAATGGCGTCCAGGTTCTTGTCGGTCTTGGCGTCGCCGGAGACACCCGGGACGTTCTCGACGTAGTTGAAGCCCCAGCTCCACTGGAAGCCGACCACGTTGACCGTGACGTCGGGCTTCTTGGAGAGGTCCAGGAGCTTGGACTCGTCCCGGGCCGTGAAGTAGAAGAGCACCGAGATGATGATGATCGGGACCACCGTGTACAGGGCCTCGATCGGCATGTTGTACCGGGTCTGCGGAGGTACCTCGACCTTGGTGCGGCTGCGCCGGTGGAACATGGCGCTCCACAGGATCAGGCCCCACACCAGCACGCCGACGGCGAGCGCGGCAGCCCAGGAGCCCTGCCACAGCGTGAGGATCCGCGGAGCCTCATCCGTGGTCGGGGTGGGCATGCCAAGGCGGGGGAAGTCCTTGTATGTGCAACCGGTTGCGGTCGCCAGGACCAGGCCCGCGGTCAGTGCCTGCAGCAGCTTCCGCCGCATCGGGCGCCGCGGCGAGCGGTCGGAGCCGTTGGGACTCACGTAGCGCCTTCCCGAGAGTCTCGCCCGCGCGGTCGGCTGCGGCCTTCTCGCTGGTCGGTCGCCGCCCTGCGTCGGGCAGGGGTTTGGATGTTTATGCGGACCAAACCCTAGCCCACCCTCTCCGAGGGTTCGCGGGGAGGGGTGCCTACTAACTCGGGTGGTTCGCTTGATTGGCGGCTGCGGGTGTGTTGTGGCTGGTCGCGCCCCGCGGCGGAGCCGCTGATGTCATGGCCTCGCGCCCCTTTGGGGCGCTGCCCCGACCGGCGGTCTAGCGTTGCCGTATGGCCTACTTTGACGCTGCTTCCGCCGCTCCTCTCCATCCCGTGGCCCGTCAGGCCTTGTTGGCCTCTCTGGATGAGGGATGGGCGGATCCGGCCCGGCTCCACCGGGAGGGGCGCAAGGCCCGGATGCTGCTGGACGCGGCGCGGGAGGCGGCTGCCGAAGCCGTCGGCTGCCGGGCCGACGAGGTGGTGTTCACCTCGTCCGGGACCAGAGCCGTACACAGAGGTGTGGCGGGGGCGTTGGCCGGGCGGCGGCGGGTGGGACGCCACCTGATCGTGTCGGCCGTCGAACACTCCTCGGTACTCCATTCGGCGGAGGCGTTCGAGGCGGACGGGGGGACGGTGACCCGGGTGCCGGTGACCCGCGCGGGTGCCGTGGACCCGTCGGACTACGAGGCTGCCCTGCGGCCGGACACCGCGCTGGCGTGTCTGCAGTCGGCCAACCACGAAGTCGGCACCGTGCAGCCGGTGGGTGAGGTGGCCGAGGCGTGCCGGGCGGCCGGGGTGCCGCTGCTGGTGGACGCGGCGCAGTCGCTGGGGTGGGGGCCGGTCGGGGGTGACTGGTCACTGCTCGCGGCCAGTGCGCGCAAATGGGGCGGACCGTCCGGGGTCGGGCTGCTCGTCGTACGCAAGGGGGTGCGGTTCGCCGCACAAGGGCCCGGCGACGAGCGGGAGTCCGGGTCCGGGGACATCCCGGCGATCGTGGCGGCCGTGGCCTCCCTGCGGGCGGTACGGGCCCAGGCGGCCCAGGAGGCGGTACGGCTGCGGGAGCTGACGGAGCGGATCCGGGCGCGGGTGCCGCGGGTCGTGCCGGATGTGGAGGTCGTCGGGGACGCCGAGCGGCGGCTGCCCGGCATCGTCACCTTCTCCTGTCTCTACGTCGACGGCGAGGCGCTGCTGCACGAGCTGGACCGGGAGGACTTCTCGGTCTCCTCCGGTTCGTCCTGCACCAGCAGCACCCTGACGCCCAGCCATGTGCTGAAGGCGATGGGTGTGCTCAGCGAGGGGAACGTGAGGGTGTCCCTGCCGATGGGGGCGGCCGAGGAGGACGTGGAGCGGTTCCTGACGGTGCTGCCGGGGGCCGTGGCGGGCGTCAGGGAGAAGCTCGGCGCACCGGCCCCCGAGACGGCCGTACAGGCCGAGGCGCTGGTCGTCGACTCCCTCGGCAAGCGCTGCCCGATCCCGGTCATCGAACTGGCCAAGGTGTTCGGAAAGGTACCGGTCGGGGGGACCGTACGGGTCCTCTCCGACGACGAGGCGGCCCGCCTGGACATCCCGGCGTGGTGCGAGATGCGGGGGCAGGAGTACGTCGGCGAGGAGCCGGCGGACCGGGGAACGGCGTACACGGTCCGCCGGGTCAGCTGACCGGCGCGGGGCTCAGCGCAGGTGGGCCTGGACCTCCTGCGCGGCCTCGTCCCCGTACGCCTTGGTGAACCGCTCCATGAAGTGCCCGCGCAGCAGCCGGTACTCCTGCGTTCCCACCGTCTCGATGACGAGCGTCGCCAGCATGCAGCCGACCTGCGCCGCCCGCTCCAGCGAGACACCCCAGGCCAGTCCCGACAGGAACCCCGCGCGGAAGGCGTCGCCGACACCGGTGGGGTCGGCCTTGCGCTCCTCCTCCGGGCAGCCGACCTCGATGGGGTCCTCGCCGACCCGCTCGATGCGCACGCCCCGCGAACCGAGCGTGGTGACGCGGTGGCCGACCTTGGCCAGGATCTCGGCGTCGGTCCAGCCCGTCTTGGACTCGATGAGGCCCTTCTCGTACTCGTTGGAGAACAGGTACGTCGCGCCGTCCAGCAGTATCCGGATCTCCTCACCCTCCATCCGGGCGATCTGCTGCGAGAAGTCGGCGGCGAAGGGGATCGCGCGGGAGCGGCACTCCTCGGTGTGGCGGAGCATCGCCTCGGGGTCGTCGGCGCCGATGAGGACCAGGTCGAGGCCGCCCACGCGGTCGGCGACGGTCTTCAGCTCGATGAGGCGGGCCTCGCTCATCGCGCCGGTGTAGAAGGAGCCGATCTGGTTGTGGTCGGCGTCCGTGGTGCACACGAAGCGGGCGGTGTGCAGGGTCTCGGAGATCCGGACCGACTCGGTGTCCACACCGTGCCGGTCGAGCCAGGCCCGGTACTCGTCGAAGTCGAAGCCGGCGGCGCCGACCAGGATCGGCCCGGTGCCGAGCTGGCCCATGCCGAAGGCGATGTTGGCGCCGACGCCGCCCCGGCGCACGTCCAGGTTGTCGACCAGGAAGGAGAGCGAGACCGTGTGCAGCTGGTCCGCGACGAACTGGTCGGCGAAACGGCCGGGGAAGGTCATGAGGTGGTCGGTGGCGATGGAGCCGGTGACTGCGATGCGCACGTCGGCATTCTCCTGCGGGAGGCTGGATTGACAGTTCACGCTACCCGGTCGGCCGCCGGGACTGCAGCTGGCGAAACTACCCGATAGTAGATCTTTCTCCGCGGCACGGAGCAGGCCTACGGTGCCGTCATGACGAACCTCGAGTTCCGCTCCGCCGCCCCCGCCGACCAAGAGGGTGACCTCGCAGCGCTGCGCGGTGACTGCGCCCGGATGGCTCCGCACTGGACGGTTCCCGAGCACGCCGAGTCCCGGCCGGTGCCGCCGTCCCTGATCCACGGGGTGGAGGTGCCGGCGCGGTCCGCGCGGCTGCTGGACGCGATGTCGGACTACGGCGACTGACGCGCGGGCGCATTCCGCGGGGAACCGCACGCTCCCCTCGCGCGTCCCATCGCCGTCCCCCAGGCGGGGGACGCGGGATACGACCAGCGAGGAGCGATGCGGTGAACACCGAGCGACCCGAGAACCGCGAGCAACTTGAGGGCTCCGAGCAGTCCGGGAGCGTCGGGGGCGCCGGGAGCCAGGAGGGCTCTGAGGGGCCCGGGGACTCGGGGAAGCCGGAGCCGGCGATCGCGGCGGCGGACGCCGCGGACGACGTTGTCGGCGCTGGTGGTGCTGAGGGCGGCGCTGGTGGCACTGATGGCCCTGGCGGCCCGGAGGAGGGCGGCGCGGACGGCGGGCGTGCCGGGCGGCGGCGGTCGCGGCTCGCCGTCGTCTCCGTCGCCGCCGCCGTGCTGCTGGTCGGCGGCGGTGGCGCCTATCTCGCGGCGGGCAGTGACGCCGGAGGCGGTACGGCCGGCGACGGTGCCCCTCCCCCGCCGCTCGCCCTGGACGGCTGGAGCGGCACGGGCGGTATCGCGCCGGGCGAGCCGGACCCGTACGGGGCGACGTACGTGGCCCGGGGCGAGTTGCCGGCCGGTCCCGCCTCGGCGCCGGTCTACGTACCGAAGGGCGAGGTGGGCAAGGACGCGGTGATCCGGCTGGCCAGGGCGCTCGGTGTCGGCGGCGCCCCGGTGGCCGAGGGCCGGATCTGGCGGGTCGGCGGCAAGGACGGCTCCGGGCCGAGCCTCCAGGTGAACCGGGAGGCGCCGGGCAGCTGGAGCTACAGCCGGTACGCGCCGGGCACCGACGACTGCAGGAAGGGCCCCCTCTGCGCGCACGACCCGATGGGCCCCGTCGGCACCCCGGTGAGCATGGCGAAGGCGACCGAGGCCGCCGCGCCGGTGCTGAAGGCGGCCGGTCTGGACGCCGCGAAGATCGACGCGAGTCAGGTCATGGGCACCCAGCGGGTGGTGAACGCCGATCCGGTGATCGGCGGGCTGCGGACGTACGGCTGGACCACCGGCCTGACCGTGAACCGGCAGGGTGAGCTGGTCGGCGGGCAGGGCCTGCTCGGGGCTCCGGTGAAGGGCGACACCTACCCCGTGCTGAGCGCCGCGAAGACGCTGGAGCTGATGAACGCGGCTCCGAAGGGCGGCCATCGGATGGGGATCGGCGGCTGCACCAGCCCGATGCCGCTGAAGGACCGGCTGGAGCAGCCCTGCCGGGCGTCCACGGGTGTGCCGAAGCAGGGGGCGGACCCGGGCACCGACACGGTCACCGTCGACAAGGCGGTCTTCGGGCTGGCCTCGCACTCCGTCGCCGGGCGGCAGACGCTGGTGCCGTCCTGGCTGTTCGAGGTGCGGGGGCCGGCCGGCGAGGGCGCGTCGACGGTGTCGTACCCGGCGGTCGGTCCGCGGTATCTGGCGTCGGCGGCCACGCCCTCGGCTCCCCCGGCCTCCGGGACGCCGGCACCCGGGACCGTGAAGGTGACCGGCTATCTGGCCGACGACCGGGAGCTGACCGTGAGCTTCTACGGCGGGGTGTGCGCGGACTACAAGGTGGCGGCGAAGGAGAGCGGCGAGCGGGTGACCGTGACGGTGACCGAGCACCGCTGGCCGGACAAGGTGTGCGTCCTGATCGCCAAGGAGTATGTGAAGACCGTGCGGCTGGCCGCGCCACTGGACGGGCGGACGGTGGTCGGTGCCGACGGCAGCCGTATTCCGCAGGGCAAGCCGGGCGCGCTGCATCCGGACGCGCCGGCCGGGTCGCGCTAGCCTCCCGGCGTACGACGAAGGCGGCGGCCCCCATGGTGGGGGTCGCCGCCTTTTTCGGACCGTCGGCTCAGCTGAAGGAGTCGCCGCAGGCGCAGGAGCCGGTCGCGTTCGGGTTGTCGATCGTGAAGCCCTGCTTCTCGATCGTGTCCACGAAGTCGATGGTGGCGCCGCCGAGGTACGGAGCGCTCATGCGGTCCGTGACGACCTTGACCCCGCCGAAGTCCTTCTCCACGTCACCGTCGAGCGAGCGCTCGTCGAAGAAGAGCTGGTAGCGCAGGCCGGAGCAGCCGCCGGGCTGGACGGCGACACGCAGCGCGAGGTCGTCACGGCCTTCCTGGTCGAGCAGGGCCTTGACCTTGGCCGCGGCGGCGTCGGTCAGGATGATGCCGTCGGTGACGGTGGTGGTCTCGTCCGATACGGACATCTACATCTCTCCCGGGTTGTACGGAGACTGCTTGCCGACGAGTGCAACCGGCGCTTCCGCGGATTCATTCCGGGCCGGGCAGTCGCGTTGTCGCGTTTTTCCTTCTGTCTTCATGCTCGCACATGCCCCTGGGCACCGGCAGCGGCCTGTGGAGGGATCACACGGGGAGCCGAGCAGGATTCACGTCACATCGACGCTATGGCCATCGTCAAACTGACGTGAACCAGTTATGATAGATAGCGTCAGTTAGACGAAAAGTAGAAAGGGTGCGTGTCGTGACCACCGCCCAGACCCCGGAGCTCGACGTGCAGCCGACTCCGCTCGCCCTGCTGCTGCTCGGCCGTGAGGCCGACCCGAAGAGCGAGCGGGGCGTCGAGTGCCCCGGTGACCTGCCGTCGCCGTCCGACCCCGACCTGGTCGAGCGCGCCCGCGCGGCCAAGGAGAAGCTCGGCGACAAGGTCTTCGTGCTCGGCCACCACTACCAGCGCGACGAGGTCATCCAGTTCGCCGACGTCACGGGTGACTCCTTCAAGCTGGCCCGGGACGCGGCCGCGCGCCCGGAGGCCGAGTACATCGTCTTCTGCGGTGTGCACTTCATGGCCGAGTCGGCGGACATCCTCACCTCCGACGCCCAGAAGGTCGTCCTGCCCGACCTCGCCGCCGGCTGCTCCATGGCCGACATGGCGACGGCCGAGCAGGTGGCGGAGTGCTGGGACGTGCTGACGGAGGCCGGGATCGCCGAGCAGGTGGTCCCCGTCTCGTACATGAACTCCTCGGCGGACATCAAGGCGTTCACCGGCAAGCACGGCGGCACGATCTGCACCTCGTCGAACGCCAAGCGGGCGCTGGACTGGGCCTTCGAGCAGGGTGAGAAGGTGCTGTTCCTGCCGGACCAGCACCTGGGCCGCAACACCGCCGTCCGGGACATGGGCATGTCCCTGGACGACTGCGTGGTCTACAACCCGCACAAGCCGAACGGCGGCCTGACCGCGGACGAGCTGCGTGCGGCGAAGATGATCCTGTGGCGGGGCCACTGCTCGGTCCACGGCCGCTTCAGCCTGGACTCGGTCAACGACGTGCGCGCCCGCATCCCCGGCGTGAACGTCCTCGTCCACCCCGAGTGCAAGCACGAGGTCGTCGCCGCCGCGGACCACGTCGGCTCGACGGAGTACATCATCAAGGCCCTGGAGGCGGCCCCGGCGGGCTCCAAGTGGGCCATCGGCACCGAGCTGAACCTGGTCCGGCGGCTGGCGAACCGTTTCGCGCCCGAGGGCAAGGAGATCGTCTTCCTCGACAAGACGGTCTGCTTCTGCTCGACCATGAACCGCATCGACCTGCCGCACCTGGTCTGGGCCCTGGAGTCCCTGGCCGAGGGCAACCTGGTCAACCGGATCGAGGTCGACAAGGAGACGGAGGCGTTCGCGAAGCTGGCGCTGGAGCGGATGCTGGCGCTGCCGTAACGGGCCTTCACACGAGTCAGGGGCGCTTCCCGGTGTCGGGGGGCGCCCCTTTCGTGCCACGATCGAGGGAACGGTCCCCGATCCCATGGACAGGTGATCTTTCGATGTCCCAGTCTGGCGAGCGACGGAAGGAAGGGCGTGACATGACTGCGATGGCACACGAACCGATCACCCAGGAAGTCCTGCTGGATGGGTTCCTCGCCCTGGACACCCCGGAAGGTTTCCGGGCCGAGCTGGTCGAGGGGGAGATCGTTGTGACGCCGCCGCCGGACGGGGATCACGAGGACTACATCAACGTGATCGTGAAGCAGGTGATCAGGCGGTCTCGGACCGACATGGATTTCTCCGGGAACAAGGGACTGAAGCTGGAGAGCGCGGTCGGCTGCCCGAAGGACCATGTGATCCCGGACGGCACATTCGCCCCCGCGCAGCTGCGGCTCTACCGGGGCGCCGACCCCTGGATGCCCTGCGAGGGGGTCGCCATGGTGCTGGAGGTGACGTCCTCGAAGCCCCGGGCCGATCGCGAGACGAAGCGCCGCTGCTACGCCCGGGGCGGTATCCCGCTCTACCTGCTCGTCGACCGCAGCACCTCCTCCACCACGCTCTTCAGCGACCCCGGAGCGGACGACTACCGCGAGCAGTGCATCCTCGCCTTCGGCAAGCCCCTCGCCCTCCCCGAGCCCTTCGCCTTCGAGCTGGACACCGCGGACTTCCTGTGAGTCCCGGGCCCGCACCGCTGTGCGGGCCCGGTCCTTCGGGCAACCGGCCGGCTACACCCCGGCCGGCTCCGGAGTCCGCCGAGGCTGCGGCTCCTTCTTCGCCGCCCGCTTCTTCGCCCGGCGCTCCTTGCGCAGTTCCAGCATCGCGTAGAGCGTGGGCACCAGCAGGAGTGTCAGCAGCGTGGACGTGATCAGGCCACCGATGACGACCACCGCGAGCGGCTGGGCGATGAAGCCACCCTCACCCGTGACGCCCAGGGCCATGGGAAGCAAGGCGAAGATCGTCGCCAGCGCCGTCATCAGGATCGGGCGGAGGCGGTGGCGACCACCCTCGATCACCGCTTCCACGACGCCGTAACCCTGCCTCCGGTACTGGTTGATCAGGTCGATCAGCACGATCGCGTTGGTCACCACGATGCCGATCAGCATCAGCATGCCGATCATCGCCGGGACGCCCATCGGGGTGCCGGTGGCGACCAGCAGGCCGATCGCGCCGGTCGCCGCGAACGGGATGGAGACGAGGAGGATCAGGGGCTGCGCGAGCGAGCGGAACGTCGCCACCAGCAGCATGAAGACGATCGCGATCGCTGCCAGCATGGCCAGGCCCAGGTTCTTGAACGCGTCGTTCTGGTCCGACGTCACGCCGCCGATCTCCGCCTTCGCGCCCGCCGGCAGCTTCAGCGCCTTGATCTTCGACTGGAGCTTGGTGCTGATCGCACCCGTGTTGTCGCCCGTCGGCCTGGCGGTGATCGTCGCGGCGCGCTGCCCGTCGATCCGGGTCAGCGACACCGGGCCGTCCACCAGCTTCACCGTGGCGATGTCCGCCAGCTTCACGGGGCCGAGGCGCAGCGCCTTCAGCTGGGCCAGCGTCGTCGCGGGCTTCGCCGACCGCACGACGACATCGCGCTCGGTGTCGTCGAGGACCGCCTTCGCCGCCGTCGTACCGCGCACCGCCTGGGCGACCGCCGCACCGAGCTTCTGGTCGTCGAAACCGGCCGCCGCCGCCTCGGCGTTGGCCCTCACCGAGATCCGCGGCACGCTGGTCGCGAGGTCGCTGGTGACGTCCGTGACGCCGTCGAGGCCGGCGACCGTCGCGCGGACCTGCTCCGCCGCCGTCCGCAGCGCCTGCGGGTCGGACGCCTTGACCACCACGCTCAGATTCTGGTTGCCGAAGCCGCCACCGGCCGACACTGTGGTCGTACCGATGCCCCTGAGCTGCTTGAGGCCGTCCTCCAGGTGCTTCTGCACCTCGTCGTACGACGCGGAGTCCTTCAGCATCACCTGGTACGAGGCCTGGTTGCTGTCCGTGCCGCCGCCGAAGGCCGCCATGAAGCCGGAGGAGCCGACGGTGACCTGGTAGTCCTTCACACCCTCGGTGGCGGCCAGCAGCCTCTCCACCTTCTTCGCCTGCGCGTCCGTGGCGGCCAGGCTCGTACCCGGCTTCAGCTCCTGCTTGACCGTGAGGACCTCCTGGTCACCCTGGTCGAAGAAGTTCGTCTTCAGCAGGCCGCCCATGCCGAAGGTCACCACCAGGACCACGATCGCGATCAGGACACTGGTCAGGCGGCGGCGCGTGGCGAAGCGCAGGACGGGGACGTACGCGCGCTGCAGGCGGCTGTTCGCCTCCTTCTCCTCGGCCCTGCGGCGGGCCTGCTCGGCGTCCTCGGGCGTGCCCTTCGGGGCGCGCAGGAACCAGTACGACAGGACCGGAACGACCGTCAGGGACACCAGCAGGGAGGCCAGCAGGGCCGCCGTCACCGTGATGCTGAACGAGCCGAACAGGGCGCCCACCATGCCGCCGACCAGGCCGATCGGCAGGAACACGGCGACCGTGGTGAGCGTGGAGGAGGTGACGGCGCCGGCCACCTCGCGCACGGCGTTCAGGATCGCGTCCCTGCGCTCCTCGCCGTAGCCGAGGTGGCGCTTGATGTTCTCCAGGACCACGATCGAGTCGTCCACGACCCGGCCGATGGCGATGGTCAGCGCGCCGAGCGTGAGCATGTTCAGGGACAGGCCGCGCGTCCACAGCACGATCAGGGCGAGGACGACCGACAGCGGGATGGAGACCGCCGTGACCAGCGTCGAGCGGATCGACGCCAGGAAGACCAGGATGACGAGGACCGCGAAGAGCAGGCCGAGCGCGCCCTCCGTGGTCAGCCCCTCGATGGACTTGGAAACGGCCGGGCCCTGGTCGCTGACGACCGTGAGCTTCGCGCCGGAGCCGAGCTGCTCGCGCAGGTCGGGCAGCTTGTCCTTGACCGCGTTCGAGATGGTCACCGCGCTGCCGTCGTGATCCATGGTCACGTTGACGGCGAGGCTGGGCCTGCCGTCGGTGCGGGTGATCGAGTCGGCCGGGGCCGGCTGCTCCTTGACGGTGGCCACGTCACCGAGGCGTACCGGCTTGCCGCCGCTGTGGCCGGTGACCATCAGGTCCCGGATCTGCTTCAGCGAGGTGAAGCCGCCGCCGACCTGGACGGTGCGGTTGGCGCCGTTCTCGTCGAAGGAACCGGCCGGGACGGTCGCGCCGCCCGCCTGGAGGGCCTGGCCGAGCGCGGCGGAGGTGAGGCCGGCCCGCGCGAGCCCGGCGTCGTCCGGGGTGACCGTGACCTGGAGGCCGCGGACGCCCATGACCTGGACGCGGCCGACGCCGTCGATGTCCTTCAGGGTGGGTACGACGGTCTTGTCGAGCTGGTCCGCGAGCGCCTGCTGGTCCTTGTCGGAGGTGACGGCGAGGACCACGGCCGGCATGTCGTCGGTGGAGCCGGATATGACCTGCGGGTCGACGTCGTCCGGGAGCTGGTTGCGGGCCCGGTTCACGGCCTGCTGCACGTCGGAGACGATCCGCTTGGTGTCGTTGTCGTAGTCGAAGGACGCCATGATCACGGCGTTGCCCTCGCCGGCGGTCGAGGTGACCCCGGTGACACCGTCGACGCCCTGGAGGCTGTTCTCGATCGGCTCGACGACCTGCTTCTCGACCACGTCGGGCGAGGCGCCCCGGTACGGCGCGATCACCGACACCATGGGCAGGTTGATGGTGGGCAGCAGCTGCTGCTTGATCTGCGGGATCGCGATCAGCCCGAAGACGAGCGCGACGAGCGACATCAGGCCGGTCAGGGCCCGTTGACGGAGGCTGAATCTCGACAGCCAGGACATGGGTCAGGTCTCTCTTCTGTGGGTCTGTGAGCGGCAGACCCCCTCACCCTCACCCATCGCAGAAGGCCGATCCGTAGGCCCTGGGTCCCGTTCCTTATCCGGGCCCTACTCCGTCCGCAGTACGCCCGGGTGGAGATCTGCAGTAGTCCCGGGTGGAGGTCACTCCATCCTCGGACGTACCAGCCCCGACTCGTACGCGATCACCACGAGCTGCGCCCGGTCGCGCGCGCCCAGTTTGGCCATGGCCCGGTTGACGTGCGTCTTCACCGTCAGCGGGCTGACCTCCAGGCGCTCGGCGATCTCGTCGTTGGAGTGGCCGCCGGCGACCTGGACGAGCACCTGCCGCTCCCGGCCGGTGAGCGTGCCGAGCCGCGCGGAGCGGGCGGGGTCGCGGTCGTCGTCACCGGCGCCCTGGGCGAGGAAACGGGCGATCAGGCCCTTGGTGGCGGCGGGGGACAGCAGGGCCTCGCCGCCCGCCGCGACCCGGATGGCGTTGAGCAGCTCCTCCGGCTCGCTGCCCTTGCCGAGGAAGCCGGAGGCGCCCGCGCGCAGCGCCTGGACCACGTAGTCGTCCACCTCGAAGGTGGTCAGGATGACCACACGGACCTGCGTCAGGGAGGGATCGGCGCTGATCAGCCGGGTGGCGGCGAGGCCGTCCGTGCCGGGCATCCGGATGTCCATGAGGACCACGTCGGGGGCCTGCTCCCTGGTCAGCCGGACCGCCTCGGCCCCGTCGGACGCCTCCCCCACGACCTGCATGTCGGGCTCGGAGTCGACCAGCACCCGGAACGCGCTGCGCAGCAGTGCCTGGTCGTCGGCGAGCAGGACACGGATCGTCATGCGGGCTCCCCCGGGGCCGTCGTACGGGAATCGGTACGGCTGTCGGTACGGGTCTCCGTACGGGTCTTGAGGGGCAGGATCGCATGGACGCGGAAGCCGCCGCCGTAGCGGGGTCCGGTGGTGAGGGTGCCGCCGACGGCGGTGACCCGCTCGCGCATGCCGAGCAGTCCGTGCCCGCCGCCGGCCCCGGGCACCCCGGCCGCGCCCGCCCCGTCGTCCAGCACGGTCACCTCGATGACCGTCCCCACCCGTACGACGCTGACCTCCGCCCTGGCCTCGGGCCCGGCGTGCTTCTGCACATTGGTCAGGGCCTCCTGGACGATCCGGTAGGCGGCCAGGTCGACCGCGGCGGGCAGTTCGGTGCCCTGGTCGGCGCGGGCCACCTGCACCGGCAGGCCCGCGTTGCGGAAGGTGGCGGCCAGCTCCTCCAGGCGGCTCAGGCCGGGTGCGGGCTCGGTCGGTGCCTCCGGGTCGCCGGACTGCCGCAGCAGTCCTACGGTGGCGCGCAGCTCGTCGAGCGCGGACCGGCTGGCCTCGCGGACATGGGCGAGGGCCTCCTTGGCCTGGTCGGGCCGCTTGTCCATGACGTGCGCGGCGACCCCGGCCTGCACGTTCACGAGGGCGATGTGGTGGGCGACCACGTCGTGCAGATCGCGGGCGATGCGCAGCCGCTCCTCGGCGACGCGGCGCCGCGCCTCCTCCTCGCGGGTGCGTTCGGCTCTCTCGGCGCGCTCCCGGATGGCCTGGACGACCGCGCGCCGGCTGCGTACGGCGTCCCCGGCGGTGGCGCCGATGCCGGTCCAGGCGAGCACGCCCAGGTTCTCCTGCGCGTACCACGGCAGGGGGCCGCCGAGCATGGCGGCGGCCGTCAGCACGGTCATGGTGAGCAGGCCGACGCGCCAGGTGGTGGTGCGGTCGGTGGTCGCGGCGACGGTGTACAGGGCGATGACGGCGGACATCGCGACCGGGGCGCGCGGGTCACCGGTGACGCACTCGACCACGGAGAGGGCGCCGGTGGTGGCGAGGACCGTCTTGGGGACGCGGCGGCGCAGGACCAGCGCGGCCGCGGCGAGCAGCATGAGGAGCAGGCTGAGGGGGTCGGGGGTGCGGACGCCCCAGGTCACGCCGTGGGCTCCGCGGGGGACGACGAAGGAGCCGACGACCATGCAGACCAGGACGCCTGCGGCGATGGACGCGTCCAGGGCCAGCGGGTGGGCCTTGAGGCTGCAGCGGGCGCGGTCGAGCGTGCGGGCGGTACTCACGGGGGTGAACAGTACGGGTCTGTGCGGGAGAGGGGGACCGCGACCGCAGCTCCCCGAGGGGCGCGGGGAACCGCGCGGTCAGCCCCCACCGGCCCGCAGCCGGCGCACGGCCCGAGCCGCCCGAGCCCTCAGCCGGGAATCAGCCCGTCGTCGCTGAGCATCTCCCGGACCTCCTCCAGCGACGCGTCGGCCGACGGCAGGATCAGCTCCGACGGTTCCAGCGAAGCGTCCGGCAGCGGCCGGCCCAGCTCACGGACCTTGTCCAGGAGGGCGTGGAGGGTGGCGCGGAAGCCGGCGCCGTCGTCGCTCTCCATCGCGGCCAGCAGCTCGTCGTCCAGCTTGTTCAGCTCGACGAAGTGGGAGTCGTCCAGCTGCACCTGGCCCTCCCCCATGATCCGTACGATCACGTCGGCCTCCTCGGCTCGGGTCCCGGCGCCGGGCTACTGCTTGTCGAAGCGCGGGGTGTCCTGCGGCTGCTGCTGGGTCCGCCCCTGGCCGGTGCCGCCCTCGATCGCCTGCTGCGGGGAGCCTCCGGCCAGCTCGGCCTTCATGCGCTGCAGTTCCAGCTCTACATCACTACCACCGGACAGCCGGTCCAGCTCGGCCGCGATGTCGTCCTTGGCCATGCCGGTCGGGTCGTCCAGGGCACCGGAGGCGAGCAGCTCGTCGATGGCGCCGGCGCGGGCCTGCATCTGCTGCGTCTTGTCCTCGGCGCGCTGGATGGCCAGGCCGACGTCGCCCATCTCCTCGGAGATGCCGGAGAAGGCCTCGCCGATGCGGGTCTGGGCCTGGGCGGCGGTGTAGGTGGCCTTGATGGTCTCCTTCTTCGTACGGAACGCGTCCACCTTGGCCTGCAGGCGCTGGGCCGCGAGGGTGAGCTTCTCCTCCTCGCCCTGGAGGGTGGCGTGCTGCGTCTCCAGGTCGGTGACCTGCTGCTGGAGCGCGGCGCGCCGGGACAGCGCCTCGCGGGCCAGGTCCTCGCGGCCGAGCGCGAGCGCCTTGCGGCCCTGGTCCTCCAGCTTGGTGGACTGCTGCTGCAACTGGTTGAGCTGGAGTTCCAGGCGCTTGCGGCTGGTCGCCACGTCGGCGACGCCGCGGCGGACCTTCTGCAGCAGCTCCAGCTGCTTCTGGTACGAGTAATCGAGGGTCTCGCGCGGGTCCTCGGCCCGGTCAAGGGCCTTGTTCGCCTTCGCGCGGAAGATCATCCCCATACGCTTCATGACACCGCTCATGGGCTTCGCGCGCCCCCTTCTGACGGACTCCAGCTCACAGATCCTGCGACAGGACCCACAGTACGGGCCCTGACTCCATTACCGCACTGTTCGGGGAGTGATGCGCTCATCCCCGAGGACGACTGCGGACGCTACCGCTCCGGCGCAAGGAGTAGGTGATCCCCCACCAGTCCTCCGCCGGCCCCCACCGGAACGTCCCCTCTGTCCCCCTACAGACGTCCGGTGTTGCCGGATCGTTCCCGGCCGGACTGGGGTCCATGCCGGTGCAGCCCTTACCCTTGGGTTTTGTGTTCCGTAGCCGTGCCAAGGACGAGAAGGCCCCGACCGCCGACAAGGCGCAGGTGGACCTCTCCAAGCAGCCCCGTGACCCGCAGGCCCCGAAGGGCAGGCCCACGCCCAAGCGCAGTGAGGCCCAGTCCCAGCGGCGCAGCGTGGCCCACACGCCCACCACCCGCAAGGAGGCCGCGAAGCGTCAGCGCGAGGAGCGGCGCCAGGCCCTGGAGCGGCAGCGCCAGGCGCTGGCCAGCGGTGACGAGCGCTATCTGCCCGCCCGGGACAAGGGGCCGGTCCGCAAGTTCGCCCGCGCCTGGGTGGACTCGCGGTTCAACGTGGCGGAGTTCTTCCTGCCGCTCGCCGTGGTGATCCTGGTGCTGAGCGTGGTGCGGGTGCCGGCGATCCAGTCGATCGCGCTGCTGCTGTGGCTGGTGGTGATCGTGCTGATCGTGCTCGACGCGGCGTTCAGCGGCTTCCGGCTGAAGAAGCGGCTCAAGGAGCGCTTCCCCGACCAGAACACGCGGGGCGCGGTGGCCTACGCCCTGATGCGCTCCCTCCAGATGCGCCGGCTCCGGCTGCCGAAGCCGCAGGTCAAGCGCGGAGAGCGGCCCTGAGCGCAGAGGCTTTCACCGGGGGCGCGGCCGAGGTCTGGCTGAGCAAGCTGGGCAGGCTGCGTGATGTCGTACGCCAGGAGCTGGTGGCCCGGCAGCTGGACGAGCAGATAGCCGGGCGGTTCCCGGTCGGGCAGCGGCTGCGGGTGCTCGACGTGGGGATGGGCCAGGGCACGCAGGCGCTGCGGCTGGCCCGGCTCGGCCATCAGGTGACCGGGGTCGAGCAGGACGCGACGATGATCGCCGCCGCGCACGAGGCGCTGGCCGCCGAGCCGGAGGGCATCCGTGAGCGGGTGCGGCTGGTGCAGGGCGACGGGCGGGACACCGGTGTGCACTTCCTGCCGGGCAGCTTCGACGTGGTGCTGTGCCACGGGGTGCTGATGTACGTGGAGGACCCCGACCCGCTGGTGGCGGGGCTGGCGCGGATGCTCGCCCCCGGCGGACTCCTCTCCCTGCTGGTCCGCAACGGCGACGCGCTCGCCATGCGGCCGGGCCTCGCCGGTGACTGGGCGGGCGCGCTGGCCGCCTTCGACACGACCGCCTATCGCAACCGCCTGGGCCTGGACGTCCGCGCCGACCGGCTGTCGGCGCTCACCGCGACGCTCGCCGGCATCGCGGCCCCGCTGCACGCCTGGTACGGCGTCCGGGTCTTCACGGACACCGCGGCGGACGACGCGCCGATCCCGGACGACCTGGAGGCACTGCTCGCCGCCGAGGAGCGGGCCGGACGCACGGACCCCTACCGCGGGGTCGCGGCACTCCTGCACCTGTGCGGCGTCCGCGGCTGAGACCCTTCGGCACCACAACCAGGGCCACGGACAACACGCCGATCCCGGACGCCCTGGAGGCACTGCTCGCCGCCGAGGAGCGCGCCGGGCGCGCCTCTGCACTGTGCGGCGTACGCGGCTGAAGCCGTTCGGCGGAACAGCGCGGGCCTGGTGATCATCGCGCGGTGAGACTCGGGGCATGGACGCTCTCCTCAGCCGTGCCCTCCGGAAGGCCGTGTCCGTCGTCGCCCTGGCGTGCTGCGCGATCCTCGTCGCCGGCTGCACCGGCTCCGCCGCTCCGGCCGGCCAGGGCACCGCCGCACCCGCGCGGGCGGCCGTGCCGCAGGCGGTGAGTGATCTGCAGGCCCAGTACCAGAAGGTCATCAAGGAGGTCCTGCCGTCGGTCGTGCAGATCCAGGCGAGCCACGGCCTGGGCTCCGGAGTGGTCTACGACGGCAAGGGACACATCGTCACCAACGCGCACGTGGTCCAGTCGGAGAAGACCTTCCAGGTGACCACGGCCAACAGCGAGGAGCCGCTCACCGCGCGCCTGGTGTACTCCTACCCCGAGCAGGACCTGGCCGTGATCAAGCTGGACAGGGTGCCGGAGGGGCTGAAGGCGGCGGAGTTCGGCGACTCCGAGAAGGTGGAGGTCGGCCAGATCGTGCTGGCCATGGGCTCGCCGCTCGGGCTGTCCTCCAGCGTGACCCAGGGCATCGTCTCGGCGACCGGGCGGACCGTCAGCGAGAGCAGCGCGGGCGGGGGTACCGGCGCGACGATCGCGAACATGGTGCAGACCTCGGCGGCCATCAACCCCGGCAACAGCGGCGGCGCGCTGGTGAACCTCGCCGGGCAGGTCATCGGCATCCCGACGCTCGCCGCCGCCGACCCCGACCTGGGGGGCAGCGCGGCGCCCGGCATCGGGTTCGCGATCCCGGCGTCCATGGCCAAGACGGTCGCCGGACAGATCGTCAAGCACGGCAAGGTCGTCGACTCCGGGCGGGCCGCGCTCGGCATCACCGCGCGGACGGTCGTCGACGACCGCTACCAGCCCGCCGGGGTCGCGGTGGTCACCGTCGCGAGCGGCGGCGCGGCCGACAAGGCGGGCCTGCGCCCCGGCGACATCATCACCGGACTGGGTGACCAGCCCATCACCACCATCACCTCCCTCTCGGAGGCGCTGGCGGCGGACAGGCCGGGCCAGCGGACGACGGTGACCTTCCAGCGGGACGGCGCCGAACGGACGGCGGAGGTGACGCTGGGCGAGCAGTGAGACAGCGGGGGTACGGCCCCGAGCCGTACCCCCGGAGGGTCGTGCCTACGCCTCCATGGCGGCACGCAGGCTCATCGGCCCGTAGATCTCGGTGTTCTCCTCGAACAGCCGCACCTGGTCGGCCCCGCCCTCCAGCAGCGCCTTCCAGTGCTCGCCGATCCAGGACTCGGCATCGCCCTGGGTGGTGAACTCCTCGGGCTGCACCGCGGGCTGGACCTCCGTCCCGTCGGCCTTCTCGAACCGCCACGTCCATGCCGTCATGTGGGCCTCCTTGTGATCCAACACCTGCCGGAAGACTAGCCGGAAGCGCAAGAGCTGGTCGGACAGGCGAAAATCGATCCGTGGACGTGACTCTGCTCGGTACCGGCGCCCCTGCCGGACTGCCCCGGCCCGACTGCCCCTGCGCCGCCTGCGCCACCGCGCTGGGGCCCGACGCCCGGGCGGCCACGGCCGTGCTGGTGGACGGGGCGCTGCTGCTCGATCTGACGCCGGGCGCGGCGTTCGCGGCGGCGCGGGCCGGGCATTCGCTGGCCGGGGTACGGCAGGTGCTGCTGTCCCATCCGCACAACGGGCCGGTGGTGGAGGTGCCGGCCGGACTGCCGCAGCCCGGGCGGGTACCGGACGGGCGGGAGTTGGCGCTGCTGACGGGGCATCGGGTGCGGGCCGTGGCGATGGACGCGGGCGGCACCGGGTACGCCGTGACCGGGCCGGCCGGGCAGCGGCTGCTGTATCTGCCGCCGGACGGGGCGCCGGCCGGTCTGGAGGAGGCGACGGCGGAGTCGTACGACATGGTCCTCGCGGACGTCGTGGGCCGCCCGGACGCGCTGGCCCGGCTGCGGGCGGTCGGCGCCGCCGGTCCGACCACGGACGTGATCGCCGTCCACCTCGACCACGATGTGCCGCCCGGCCCGGAGTTGCGGCGCCGGCTGGCGGCGGCCGGGGCGCGGGCGGTCGCCGACGGTACGACGCTGACCGTCGGCGCGTACGAGGACGTACCGGACGTGCCGCGCCGGACCCTGGTGCTGGGCGGGGCGCGCTCGGGCAAGTCGGTGGAGGCCGAGCAGCGCCTGGAGTCCTTCCCGGACGTGCTGTACGTGGCGACCGGCGGGACGCGCGGCGGGGACGGCGAGTGGGCCGAGCGGGTGGCCGCGCACCGGGAGCGGCGGCCGGGGTCGTGGCGTACGGCGGAGACGACGGACCTGGTGCCGTTGCTCCGCGAGGACGGGCCGCCGCTGCTGATCGACTGTCTGTCGCTGTGGCTGACGGACGTCATGGACTCGGTGGGGGCGTGGGACGACGCGGAGTGGGCGGGCGGGGGTGAGAAGTCCCTGCGGGAGCGGGTGCGGGAGCTGGCGGACGCGGTGCGCCGTACCCGGCGGACCGTGGTCGCCGTGTCCAACGAGGTGGGGTCGGGGATCGTGCCGGCGACTGCCTCCGGCCGCCGGTACCGGGATGAACTGGGGCGGCTGAACGCGGCGTTCGGGGCGGAGTGCGAGCAGGTGCTGCTGGTTGTCGCGGGCCAGGCTCTGGTGCTCCGGGGCTGAGGCACGACCGCCCGCACGGCAGGGCGGGCTGCCGCTCCCCGGGGGCGCGGGGCTGTATCAATGTGCGGCTCCGCCGCGTGGGCGCGACCAGCCACGACGCACCCGAGGTCAGCCGCGGTCCTTGCGGGCCACGATTCGGTACGCGTTGGAGAACGCGGTGCGGCGGAACACGGGTGCCAGGATGTGGTCCACGGCCGACGCCAGGTCCAGCAGGGGCGCCGCGGCGATCCTCAGCAGCGGATGCGCGGCCGAGGCCAGGGCGACGGCGCCGGACAGGTCGTAGGGGATGTGCGGCGCACACCGGTCCGTGACGAGGATCGTGCAGCCCAGGGACTCCAACTCCGCACGCAGGTTGGCCAACGGCATCAGGTGCAGGTGGCGGGGCTGGCCGTACGGCAACCAGAGCCTGCCGAGCAGCGCGGCGAACGCGCAGCGCGGGTCGGCGACTTCCACGACGAGGTGGCCGCCGGGGCGCAGGACCGTCAGGGCCGCGCGGAGTTCGGCGCGCGGGTCGGGCGCGTGCTCCACATGCCGGAACATGCTGACCACGTCGTAGCGGGCGCGCAGCCGGGCCGTCATTCCGGGGGTGGAGAGGTAGCCGCGGTGGGCCTCCTCGACCCGCTCCTGCAGCTGCGCCTGCTGCACCCGGGCCGTCGGGTCCAGGCCGTCGAAGCTCGTGTAGGGGAAGAACTCCTTCGCCGCCTCGGGGAAGCCGGCGTGCCCCGTGCCCACGTCCAGCCAGCTCTCCGCCTCGGCCAGCGCCGACAGCTTGCGGGCGGTGGCGCGGTGCCGGCGGCGGACCGCCTCGGCGGAGCGGATCCGGGCGGTGAACTCCTCCAGGTGCCGTTCGTAGAAGTCCCGGTGGAAGAAGGTGAAGCCTTCCGCCGTGAGCCGGGGGTTCTGGAAGACATGGGCGCAGTCACGGCACTGGTCGACGGCGAACCTGCCGGGCCGGTGGCGCAGGGGGTCTCGCGCGCGCACCCGGGTGCGCAGCCGTGCGGAGCCGCACCAGGGGCAGTTCTCGCGGCGTGGCTCCAGGAACGGGTCGGCCGACCGGGGGTGGGTCGTCGGCGTGAAGGGCGAGGTCGGCATGGGCGGCTCCCTGTGCGACATTCCGCTGCAAACCGGAACGTATGGGATCGCGATCTTGGGTGCAATGACGTCATGGGGGTGTGGTGGCGATGTGGCGCGGAAGCGTGCGTTCTCTGGCGGTACTGTTCGGCGAATGAGCAGGCTTAATCTCGACGACTTCACCGATCTGATCGAGCGCCCGGACGGGGGCGTGCGCCGTGACGCCGAGACCCGGCGGGAGCGCCAGATCGTGCCGCCCGGGGCGCTGGGACGCCTCGACGAGCTGGGCGAGTGGCTGTCCGCCGCGCAGAGCGCCGTACCGGTACGGACCGTGGAGCGGCCGCGGGTGATCCTCTTCGCCGGTGACCACGGAGTCGCCGAACTGGGCGTGTCGGCGCGTCCGGCCGGCAGTGCCGCGCAGCTGGTGCGGGCCGTACTGGAGGGCGCGAGCCCGGTGTCCGTGCTCGCGCGGCGCCAGGAGGTGCCCGTGCGGGTCGTGGACATGGCCCTGGACTGCGCGCCGGACGCCTTCCCGGAGGACGTCGTGCGGCACCGGGTGCGGCGCGGCAGCGGCCGCATCGACGTCGAGGACGCGCTCACCCCGGAGGAGGCCGAGGCGGCGCTGCGCGCGGGTGTCGCCGTCGCCGACGAGGAGGCCGACTCGGGTACGGACCTGGTGGTGCTCGGCGACATCAGCGTGGGCGGGACCACGGCCGCGGCGGTGCTGATCGCCGCGCTGTGCGGGACCGACGCGTCGGTGGTGACCGGGCGGGGCGGGCTCGCGATCGACGATCTGGCGTGGATGCGCAAGTGTGCGGCGATCCGGGACGCGCTCAGGCGGGCGCGGCCGGTGCTCGGGGACCAGCTGCAGCTGCTGGCGGCCGTGGGCGGCGCGGACCTGGCGGCGATGACCGGGTTCCTGCTGCAGTGCGCGGTGCGGAAGCTGCCGGTGATCCTGGACGGGGTGGTGGCCGCCGCGTGCGCGCTGGTCGCCCAGCGGGTCGCCTTCCGGGCGCCGGACTGGTGGCTGGCCGGACACGACAGCGGGGAGCCGGGGCAGGCGAAGGCGCTGGACCGGATGGCCCTGGAACCGCTGCTGGAGCAGGGGGTGAAGGTCGGCGAGGGTACGGGGGCGCTGCTGGCGCTGCCGTTGGTCCGGGCCGCGGCGGCGCTGGCCGCCGAGCTTCCCGAGAAGGATCCGGAAGAGCCTTCGGAGAAGGAGCCGGAAGGGCCTGCCGTGAAGGAGCCGGAAGAGGCGACGGAGTAGTCGGGTCCGGCCGGTTCGGCGCCGCCGGATCGGCACCGCCGGAATCGGCACCGCCGGAATCGGCACCGGGTCGGCCGTACACCGTACGCACGCCACGGGGGCCGGAAAAGTGCGGTTGGCCCGGGCAGCGCCCATATCATCCTGCCCCATGGGAGATGCCCGAATTGCCGTGCGGCAGCAGGCCGAACCGGGGCGCCCGGGTGCGGAGGGGCGGCGGTCCACCGGGGCCTCCCGACGGGCCGCCGCCTTCGCCGTCTGGTATCTGCGGACCGTCGCCTTCATCAACTTCCTCAGCGCGGTCTGGGTCTCGCTCGGCCAGGACGTGCGCCGGCACAACCAGGACGACTTCTTCACCCCGTACCTGCTGACGGCCGGTTTCGCCTCGGGCGTCTTCACCGCGTTCCTGGCCATCACCATGCGGCGCAGAAAGCGGGCCGCCTGGATCCTCAACCTCGCGCTCAGCGGGTCCTTCCTCGCCCTGTTCGCACTCGCCATGGCGTTCCCGGAGATCCAGCGGTACCCGCAGAACTGGATCTCGCTCGTCCTCACGGCCGCGTTCGTCGCCGCGCTGCTGGTGGGCCGCCGGGAGTTCTACGCCAAGGGCGACCGGTCCAACCCGCGGCTGGCGGCGACGGTCGCCGTCGGCGGCGGGCTCGTGGCCAGTCTGCTCGCCGCGCTGCTGGTGACCGTCACCAACCAGGCGCCGGACGCGGCCCGTTCGACCTTCCTGGAGCGCTGGCACTACGGCACCCTGCGCCTGGTGTCGGTGGCCGCCGAAGAGGCCCGCTTCCAGGCGATCGACCCGCCGAACTGGGCCAACGTCGCCGTGAACGTGCTCAGCACGGCCCTCGTCCTCGCCGTGCTCTACGCCGCCTTCCGCTCCCGGCGCGCCGTCGACCCGCTCACCGAGGACGACGAGAAGCAGCTGCGGGCCCTCCTGGAGCGGCACGGCGAGCGGGACTCGCTGGGCTACTTCGCGCTGCGCAGGGAGAAGAGCGTGGTGTGGTCGCCGACCGGGAAGGCGGCCGTCGCCTACCGGGTGGTCGGCGGGGTGAGCCTGGCCTCCGGCGATCCGCTCGGGGATCCCGAGGCCTGGCCGGGCGCGATCGCGCCGTGGCTGGCCGAGGCGCGGGCGCACGGCTGGATCCCGGCGGTGATGGGGGCGAGCGAGGAGGCGGGGACCGTCTATGCGCGGCACGGTCTGGACGCCCTGGAACTCGGCGACGAGGCGATCGTGGAGGTCGCCGAGTTCACGCTGGAGGGCCGGGCGATGCGGACGGTCCGGCAGGCCTACAACCGGGTGAAGCGGGCCGGGTACGAGGTGCGGATCCGGCGCCACGAGGACATCCCGGCGGACGAGATGGCGTATCTCGTCGAGCGCGCGGACGACTGGCGGGACGGGGCGACCGAGCGCGGCTTCAGCATGGCGCTCGGCCGGCTCGGGGACCCCGGGGACGGGCGGTGCGTGATGCTGCAGTGCACGGACGCCGAGGGCCGGCTGCGCGCCCTGCTCTCCTTCGTGCCGTGGGGGCCGCACGGGCTGTCCCTGGACCTGATGCGCCGCGACCGGCACGCCGAGAACGGGCTGATGGAGTTCATGGTCATCGAGCTGCTGCGGCGGGCCGACGAGATCCAGATCACCCAGGTGTCACTGAACTTCGCGATGTTCCGTTCGGTCTTCGAACGTGGCGCTCGTCTCGGTGCCGGTCCGGTGCTGAGGCTGTGGCGGTCGCTGCTCAGCTTCTTCTCGCGCTGGTGGCAGATCGAGTCGCTGTACCGCGCCAACGCCAAGTACCGGCCCATCTGGGAGCCGCGGTTCCTGCTCTTCGAGAAGAGCGCGGACCTGCTGCGCATCGGCCTCGCCTCGGCCCGCGCGGAGGGGTTCCTGGGGGGCCTGTCGCCGGATTCCCGGCGTCCGCCCGGAGGGCGGGCCCCGCGGCGTCTGGTGCGTGCGATCGCGGCGAGCACGCGTGCCGGGCACCCCGGCACGCACAGATGACCGTACGGGGGATGAGGAACGCTTGATGGGAACGCTCGCCCGCTGGGCACGTGAGGAATGGGGCCTGCTGTACGTCACCGTACGGGAGGCACTGCCGAAGCGGCGCCTGCGGGCGGTCCCGATGGCGCTCGGGGCGGTGTGTCTGACGGCCCTGCTGCAGTACGTGCAGAACCAGTCGTGGGGCTACGAGCTCGTGCAGAAGGCGGGTGGCGTACGGGCCGAGGACCCGCTGTGGCTGGCCCTGCTGCGCACTCCCCTGTCGCTGTTCGTGCCGGCGCCGGACCTGCCGGTGTGGGGCGCGCTGGCGCAGATCCTGCTGGTGTTCGGGATCGCCGAGGTGTGCATGGGCTGGTGGCGGACGCTGGCCATCGCCTACGTCGCCACGCTCGCCGGGACGCTGTACGCCCGCATCGGCATCACGCTCGGCACGCACGCCCCGTTCGGGCTGCCCTGGACGGACGCGCAGGTGGTGGACACCGGCCCGTCGGCGGCGGTGGTGGGGCTCGCCGTGTTCGTGAGCTGGCGGTACGGCGCCTACCTCACCTCGGGCGCGGTGACCCTGGCGATGGTCGCCGAGGTGCTGGTCAAGGAGAACCTGGCGGGCAAGGAACATCTGGCCGCGCTGATGGCCGTGGGGATGCTGTGCCTCGCGGTGGCGCTGCGGCACCGCCGTGGGCACGGGCTGGAGGGCGCGTACGGCCGTCTGCTGCGGGTCGGTCAGCGGCGGCCGGGCAGCCGGGCCGGGGGCGGGTCGGGCTTGCCGCCGATCCAGTCCTGAACGGCGCGGCGCGGCCGGGACCAGCGGCGTTCGTGGCGGCAGGCACGCAGGGCCGCCTTGGCGCGGGCGCGGGGGCGGCGGCCGTAGAAGCGCCGGTCCCACGGGGAGCCGGGGCGGGCGAGCCGGATCGCGCCGACGAGCGCGACCAGCGGCACGATCACACCGAACACCGCGACGCGCGCCTTGCCCTTGCTCAGGGCCACGAGGGAGAGCAGGAAGTTCCCGGCGATGGTGGAGATGACCGTGCCCCGGCTGGCCAGCTCCTGCTGGGAGAGGTCGTTCACGCCGAACGGCGCGAAACCGGCCAGCAGCAGCCCGACGAGCGCGGCGGTGAGCACGACGGCCTCGACGCTCTTGCGGCCCTCCTCGGTCCAGTAGACGTCGTCCAGGTGCAGGATCAGTGCGAACTCGTCCAGCACCAGACCGGCACCCGTCCCGAACAGGACGGCGGCGATGGCGCCGCCCGTACCGTGCCGGTCGCTGGCGACCGCGCCGAATCCGCCGACGACGGTCAGGACGACCCCGGGGACGACGTGGTGGATGTGCAGCCCGCCCGCCTTGACGTTGCCGAACGGGCCCTTGCCGGCCCGGATCAGCCGGGTGATCACCCGGGTGATCACGAAGGTCAGCAGGAGGGCGGTGAGGGCGAGCAGCAGCGGGAGTTTGCCCGGTTCGACGATGTTCCGTACCCACCAGTGCCCCATATGCGCACCCTATCCCCGGGCGCGGACCGCGGCTCCGCGACCGCCGGATAACCTTCGCCGGTGCTCAAGTCCAGTCCTCTCGACGGCCTCCGCTTCGCCTTCGGCACCCTCACCGTGCTGCCCGTCCGGGTGCACCGCTGGGACCGGCAGGCCGCACGCGGCGGCATGCTGGGTGCCCCGGTCGCCGGACTGGTCGTGGGCGCCTGCGCGGCCGGACTCGGGCTGCTCCTGCTCCTCCTGGGCGCCGGCCCGCTGCTCGCCGCGGTCGCCTCGGTCGCCGTACCCGCCGCCCTGACCCGGGGCCTGCACCTGGACGGGCTCGCCGACACCGCCGACGGTCTGGGCAGCGGCAAGCCCGCGGAGGACGCCCTCAGGATCATGAAGCAGTCGGACATCGGCCCGTTCGGGGTCATCACCCTCGTCCTGACCCTGCTGGCCCAAGTCGCCGTGCTGGCCCAGCTGTACGGCGACTCCTGGGCACGAGGTGCCGCCGCTGCCGTGACCTCGGCGGTCGCCGCCCGGCTCGCCCTCACCTGGGCCGCCCGCACCGGGGTGCCGGCCGCCCGGCCGGAGGGGCTGGGAGCGGCGGTGGCCGGGGTGGTACCGGTGACGGGGGCGGGGGCGGTCGCGGCCGCGGTCACGCTCGGTTCGGCCACCGGGGGCTGGACGTCCGGCCCGTACGGCGCCGTGCGCGCGGCGGCGGCGGTGCTGCTGGCTCTCGCCGCCGCCGAACTCCTGCTGCGCCGCTGCGTGCGCCGCTTCGGCGGAGTCACCGGGGACGTCTTCGGCGCACTGGAGGAGACGGCCGCGACGACCGCGCTGGTGGTCCTGGCCCTGGGCAACTGAGGCGCCCGGCAGACGCCGAACGCTAAGCTCTCCGCCAGTACACGGACAAGTAAGCATGATCGGGGGATCTCCGTGCTGAGGCTGCGCCGCACCCTGGCCTGGTCCATAGACTTCGCACTCGTCGTGGCGGCGGCCACCCTGCTGGCCGTCCTCACCTTCCACAGGATCACCGCGCTGGTGACGGACGTGCCCGGGTTGGCGACGAAGGGCGGCCTCGACCTCGTCACCTCGCGCGGCGACGTCATCGGCGCCTCCGAGCACCTCGGCCTGTCCCTCTGGGACACGGTGGTCCTGGACGTCGAGGAGGCCTTCGGGGCGCTCGTCCTCGTCACGTTCCTCTACCAGTGGGCCTGCCTCAGCTGGCTCGGCCGCACCCTCGGCAAGGGCCTGCTCGGCCTGCGGGTCACCCCGCGGCTGTCCCGGCACGCCCTGCGCCGGGCCGCGGTCAGCACCGCCGCCGACGTCGCGGCGTACGCGCTGGCCTGCGTTCTGCTGATCGAGGGGCACGTCGCACTGTCGGTGCTGGTGTGGGCCGTCGCGGTGGTGCTGTTCCTGGTCAACGCGCTGACGGTGTTCTTCCCCGGCCGCCGCTCCCTCGCCGACCGGATGGCCGGTACCTCGGTCGTGGGCGCGTTGGGTGGCCACCACGCCACACGCGGGTGACCACCCGAAGGAATGAGCGAACGGGCATACGCGCGTAGTCTCGTCCCGGGTGTTCGCCGACAGGGTGAAGGCCCCGGTTGCCACCTGCGCCCAGGTTTGGACCTAGGGTCGGCTCTCGGGCCCGGTCGACCCACCCCACATCGGCCACAGCAACTTCACATCGGAAGCGAGAATTCACCACCGTGACTGCTCTGACTCTCAGCACCGCAGCGGCGCCCGGCCTGCGGGCCGACGCGATCGTGATCGGTGTCGCCAAGGGCGCTGGATCCAGGTCCGGGGACCTCGTCATCGCGCCGGGCGCCGAGGCCGTGGACAAGGCGTACGACGGCAAGCTGGCCGGCGTCCTGGAGACCCTCGGCGCCTCGGGTGCCGAGGGCGAGCTGACGAAGCTGCCCGCTCCGGCCGGCTTCAAGGCACCGCTCGTCGTGGCGGTCGGCCTGGGCACGGAGCCGGACGCCAAGGCCGGGAACGCGGCCGACGAGGGCTACGACGCCGAGGCGCTGCGCAAGGCCGCCGGCGTGGCGGCCCGGGCGCTGGCCGGCTCGAAGAAGGCCGCGTTCGCGCTGCCCGTCGACGGCCCGGGCGCCGTCGGCGCGATCGCCGAGGGTGTGCTGCTCGGCGCGTACTCCTTCGACGTCTACAAGGAGAACGGCAACGGCGGGAAGGCCAAGAACGGCAAGGCGCCGCTGGCCGAGGCCACGCTGCTCGGCGGCAAGCCGCGCGACGCCGCCCACAAGGGCGCCGTCGCCCGCGCCGTCGCGGTCACCGAGGAGCTGAACCGCGCCCGCGATCTGATCAACACCCCGCCGAACGACCTCACCCCGGCCATCTTCGCCGGCCTCGCGCAGACCGCGGCCAAGGAGCACGGCCTCAAGGTGCAGGTGCTCGACGACAAGGCGCTGGCCAAGGGCGGCTACGGCGGCATCCTCGGCGTCGGCGGCGGTTCGGCGGCCACCCCGCGCCTGGTGAAGCTGTCGTACACGCACCCGAAGGCGGCCAAGCACCTCGCCTTCGTCGGCAAGGGCATCACCTACGACTCGGGCGGCATCTCACTGAAGCCGGCCGGGCACAACGAGACGATGAAGTGCGACATGAGCGGTGCGGCGGCCGTGTTCGCCGCCGTCGTCGCCGCCGCGCGCCTCGGCCTGGAGGTCAACATCACCGGCTGGCTGGCGCTGGCCGAGAACATGCCATCCGGCTCCGCGGTGCGCCCGGGTGACGTGCTGCGCATGTACAGCGGCAAGACCGTGGAGGTCCTCAACACCGACGCCGAGGGCCGGCTGGTGCTCGCCGACGCGCTGTGGGCGGCCTCGCAGGAGAACCCGGACGCGATCGTGGACGTCGCGACGCTCACCGGCGCGATGATGCTGGCGCTGGGCAGCCGGACGTTCGGGGTCATGGCCAACGACGACGCGTTCCGCTCCGCGGTGTTCGAGGCGGCGGAGGAGGTCGGCGAGCCGGCCTGGCCGATGCCGCTGCCGGAGCACCTGCGCAAGGGCATGGAGTCCCAGGTCGCCGACATCGCGAACATGGGTGAGCGGATGGGCGGCGGGCTCGTCGCGGGTCTGTTCCTGCGCGAGTTCGTGGGCGAGGGGATCACCTGGGCGCACCTCGACATCGCCGGGCCGGCGTTCAACGAGGGCGGGCCGTTCGGGTACACGCCGAAGGGTGGTACGGGTTCCGCGGTGCGGACGCTGGTGCGTCTCGCGGAGCTCACGGCCGCGGGTGACCTGGGCTGAATCGCCTGAGGGCGCGGTCCGTTCCGCAGTACGGCTCCGCCGCGTGGGTGCTCGCGCCCGCGCGGCGGAGCCGCATACCGGGCACAGCACCGCGCCCCTTGCTCACGCGCGCCTTCGTTTTCAGCTGTACGTGGGGTGTCTCACACCCCAGCCCGGCGTCTCGTCCGCCTCGAACAAGTGCAAAGATGGAGCCCGGCAGGACAGGGCCCCACCGAAGGGCCGAAGCATCAAGCGGCCGGACACCAGCCGCCCGCCGGTCATCGGAGATCGGCGCAAGGCGCACATGCATGGAGGACGTGACGTGGCGAACGACGCCAGCACCGTTTTCGACCTAGTGATCCTCGGCGGTGGTAGCGGTGGTTACGCCGCGGCCCTGCGCGGGGCGCAGCTGGGCCTGGACGTCGCCCTGATCGAGAAGGACAAGGTCGGCGGCACCTGCCTGCACCGGGGTTGCATCCCCACCAAGGCCCTGCTGCACGCGGGCGAGATCGCCGACCAGGCCCGCGAGAGCGAGCAGTTCGGTGTGAAGGCGACCTTCGAGGGCATCGACGTACCGGCCGTCCACAAGTACAAGGACGACGTGATCGCGGGCCTGTACAAGGGCCTGCAGGGTCTCATCGCCTCCCGGAAGGTGACGCACATCGAGGGTGAGGGCCGGCTGTCCTCCCCCACCTCCGTCGACGTGAACGGCCAGCGCATCCAGGGCCGCCACGTCCTGCTGGCGACCGGCTCCGTGCCGAAGTCGCTGCCGGGCCTGGAGATCGACGGCAACCGGATCATCTCCTCCGACCACGCCCTCGTCCTGGACCGCGTGCCGAAGTCCGCGATCATCCTGGGCGGCGGTGTCATCGGCGTCGAGTTCGCCTCGGCGTGGAAGTCCTTCGGTGCCGACGTCACCGTCATCGAGGGCCTCAAGCACCTCGTCCCGGTCGAGGACGAGAACAGCTCGAAGCTTCTTGAGCGCGCGTTCCGCAAGCGCGGCATCAAGTTCAACCTGGGCACCTTCTTCCAGAAGGCCGAGTACACCCAGGACGGCGTCAAGGTCACCCTCGCCGACGGCAAGGAGTTCGAGGCCGAGGTGCTGCTGGTGGCCGTCGGCCGCGGCCCGGTCTCGCAGGGCCTGGGCTACGAGGAGGCCGGGGTCGCCATGGACCGCGGTTACGTCCTCGTCGACGAGTACATGCGGACCAACGTCCCGACCATCTCCGCCGTCGGCGACCTCGTCCCGACGCTCCAGCTCGCGCACGTCGGCTTCGCCGAGGGCATCCTGGTGGCGGAGCGTCTGGCCGGTCTGAAGGTCGTCCCGATCGACTACGACGGTGTCCCGCGGGTGACGTACTGCCACCCGGAGGTCGCCTCCGTCGGCATCACCGAGGCCAAGGCCAAGGAGATCTACGGCGCGGACAAGGTCGTCGTTCTGAAGTACAACCTGGCGGGCAACGGCAAGAGCAAGATCCTGAAGACCGCGGGCGAGATCAAGCTCGTCCAGGTCAAGGACGGTGCGGTGGTCGGCGTCCACATGGTCGGCGACCGCATGGGTGAGCAGGTCGGCGAGGCCCAGCTGATCTACAACTGGGAGGCGCTGCCGGCCGAGGTCGCCCAGCTCATCCACGCCCACCCGACGCAGAGCGAGGCGCTCGGCGAGGCCCACCTGGCGCTGGCCGGCAAGCCGCTGCACTCCCACGACTGAGCCTTCGGTCAACGGGCGCGACGACACAGACTTCCGCAATTCGTTAGGAGCAACCGAAACCATGGCGGTTTCCGTAACCCTTCCGGCGCTCGGTGAGAGCGTCACCGAGGGCACTGTCACCCGCTGGCTGAAGGCCGAGGGCGAGCGCGTCGAGGCCGACGAGCCGCTGCTTGAGGTCTCGACCGACAAGGTCGACACCGAGATCCCCTCGCCGGCCGCCGGTGTGCTGGCCTCCATCAAGGTCGCCGAGGACGAGACGGTCGAGGTCGGCGCCGAGCTGGCCGTCATCGACGACGGCACCGGCGCCCCGGCGGCCGCCCCGGCCCCCGCCGCCGAGGCCGCTCCGGCCCCGGCCGCTCCGGTGGCCGAGGCCCCCGCCCCCGCCCCGGCCCCCGAGGCCCCGGCCGCCCCCGCCGCCCCGGCCGGTGGCGCCGAGGGCACGGACGTGGTCCTGCCCGCGCTCGGTGAGTCCGTCACCGAGGGCACCGTCACCCGCTGGCTGAAGTCGGTCGGTGACTCCGTCGAGGCCGACGAGCCGCTGCTTGAGGTCTCCACGGACAAGGTCGACACCGAGATCCCGGCGCCCGCCTCCGGCGTGCTGCTGGAGATCGTGGTGAACGAGGACGAGACCGCCGAGGTCGGCGCCAAGCTCGCCGTCATCGGCGCCCCGGGTGCCGCCCCGGCCGCCGCTCCGGCTCCGGCCGCCCCGGCCCCGGCTCCCGCCGCCGCTGCCCCGGCTCCGGCCGCCCCCGCGGCTCCGACCGCCCCGGCCCCGGCTGCCCCGGCTGCCCCGGCCCCCGCCGCTGCCGCCCCGGCCCCGGCCGCTCCGGCGCCCGCCCCGGCCCCGGCTCCGGCTCCGGTCACCCCGGCCACCGCGCCGACCTCCCCGACCGCCACCCAGGCGACCGACGAGGGCGCGTACGTGACCCCGCTGGTGCGCAAGCTCGCCGCCGAGAACGGCGTCGACCTGGCCACCGTCAAGGGCACCGGCGTCGGCGGGCGCATCCGCAAGCAGGACGTCATCGCCGCCGCCGAGGCCGCGAAGGCCGCCGCCGCTGCTCCGGCTCCGGCCGCCGCGGCTGCTCCGGCCGCCGCGAAGAAGGCCCCGGCGCTGGAGGTCTCCCCGCTCCGCGGCCAGACCGTCAAGATGCCGCGCATCCGCAAGGTCATCGGCGACAACATGGTCAAGGCGCTGCACGAGCAGGCGCAGCTGTCCTCGGTCGTCGAGGTCGACGTCACCCGCCTGATGCGCCTGCGCGCCCAGGCCAAGGACTCCTTCGCCGCGCGCGAGGGCGTCAAGCTGTCCCCGATGCCGTTCTTCGTGAAGGCGGCGGCCCAGGCGCTGAAGGCCCACCCGGTCATCAACGCGAAGATCAACGAGGCCGAGGGCACGATCACCTACTTCGACTCCGAGAACATCGGGATCGCGGTGGACTCCGAGAAGGGCCTGATGACCCCGGTCATCAAGCACGCCGGCGACCTCAACATCGCGGGCATCGCCAAGGCCACGGCGGAGCTGGCGGGCAAGGTCCGCGCCAACAAGATCACCCCGGACGAGCTGTCCGGCGCGACCTTCACCATCTCCAACACCGGTTCGCGCGGCGCGCTGTTCGACACGATCATCGTGCCGCCGGGGCAGGTCGCGATCCTCGGCATCGGTGCCACGGTCAAGCGCCCGGCCGTCATCGAGACCGAGGAGGGCACGGTCATCGGCGTCCGCGACATGACCTACCTGACCCTCTCCTACGACCACCGCCTGGTCGACGGCGCCGACGCGGCCCGTTACCTGACGGCGGTCAAGGCGATCCTGGAGGCGGGCGAGTTCGAGGTCGAGCTCGGTCTGTAGTCCCCGGGTCCTGTGCCTGTACGACGCCCCGTCCGGAGCTTTCTCCGGGCGGGGCGTTTCGTGTTTGCCGGCACACGGTGCGTGTAAGGCTCGTCTCACCTGCGCGAAAGCGACCCCACCCCTCCTACCCGCGGAGCGAACGCGCCGTATTGTCTAAACGTCAGCCCTCCCGAAGGAGCCCTCATGACCGCGCCCGTCGTCCACTCGCTGCGCGAACAGATCCGCGAGCACATCGTGGAAGGGATCGTCAGCGGGCGCTGGCAGCCGGGTGAGCGGATCGTGGAGCGCCGGATCGCCACCGAGCTGGAGGTCAGCCAGACCCCGGTGCGCGAGGCCCTGCGCGAGCTGGAGTCGTTGCGCCTGATCGAGTCCGCGCCGAACAAGGGCGTCCGCGTACGGAACCTGACGGCGGCCGACCTGGAGGAGAGCTACCCCGTCCGGGCCGGCCTGGAGGCCATCGCGGCGGAGCTGGCGGCCGACCGCCTCGCGGAGGACTGCTCGGCCCTGGAGCCGCACGTGGCGGCGCTCTACGACGCCGACCGCAACGCCGACGGCACGGCCCAGGTCCGGCACACCGTCGGCTTCCACCGCGAACTCGTCCGCGCCGCGGACAACTCGGTGCTCCTGCACACCTGGGAGGGCCTGGGCATCGAGGTGTTCACGGCGCTGTCCATCCGCTGGCTGGGCACGGTCCAGCAGTCGTACGCGGAGGAGCACGAGGAGCTGGTGCAGGCGTTCAAGCGCCGGGACCCGCGGATCGCGGAGCTGGTGAAGGCACACGTGCTGGGCTGCGCCCCGCGCGCCTGACGCAGCCGAGCATCCCCGCGCTCACCTGCGAAAACAAGGCAATTCCGCGTCACCCGGTGCCATCACCGAAGGCACCGGGTGCCGACTTTCTCGGAATCGAGAGGTTTTCGAGCTCAACCCTTTGATCGATCATCGATCAGGGAGTTACAGTCGCCGACGGACTTCTACCGAAGCCCGACTGCCCTGTCCTGCCAAAGACCAAGGGCACCCCCGAACCCTTACCGATGAGGGAACCCCCTTCGACTGAGGAAGGCGGCGACATGACCGACCCCAACGCCATCCAGCCGAGCGCGCTCGACCAGCTCCCCGACCGCGACCCGGAGGAGACCGCCGAATGGCAGGCCTCTCTCGACGCCGTCGCCAGGGAGGCCGGGCCGCACCGCGCCGCGTACCTGATGCGGCGCACGCTGGAGCGCGCCGAGGCGGGCGGCATCGCGCTGCCGAAGCTCCTCGAGACGGACTACGTCAACACCATCCCCACCTCCGCGGAGCCGGCCCTGCCCGGTGACCCGGAGATGGAGGCCCGGATCACCGCCTGGAACCGCTGGAACGCGGCCGCGATGGTGACCCGCGGCGCGAAGCACGGCGTCGGCGGCCACATCGCCACCTTCGCCTCCGCGGCCTGGCTGTACGAGACCGGCTTCAACCACTTCTTCAAGGGGAAGGAGGGCGACGGCTCCGGCGACCAGCTGTACATCCAGGGCCACGCCTCCCCCGGCATCTACGCCCGCGCCTTCCTCGACGGCCGGCTGAACGAGCACCACCTCGACAACTTCCGCCAGGAGGCCGGGGGCAACGGCCTGCCCTCCTACCCGCACCCGCGCCGCCTGCCCTGGCTGTGGGAGTTCCCGACGGTGTCGATGGGCCTCGGCCCGCTCTCCGCCATCTACCAGGCGCGCTTCAACCGCTACCTCACCAACCGCGGCATCAAGGACGTCTCCGCGTCCCACGTGTGGGCGTTCCTCGGCGACGGCGAGATGGACGAGCCGGAGTCGACGGCGGCCCTCGCGCTCGCCGCCCGTGAGGAGCTGGACAACCTCACCTTCGTCATCAACTGCAACCTGCAGCGCCTCGACGGCCCGGTCCGCGCCAACTTCAAGATCGTGCAGGAGCTGGAGGCCCAGTTCCGCGGCGCCGGCTGGAACGTCGTCAAGACGCTGTGGGGCACCGCCTGGGACGAGCTGTTCGCGCTCGACACCACCGGCGCGCTGGTACGCCGTCTGCGCCAGGTACCGGACGCGCAGATCCAGACGTACCAGACCCGTGACGCCGCCTACATCCGCCAGGACTTCTTCGGCGCCGACCCGGCGCTCGTCGAGATGGCGAAGCTGCTGAGCGACGACAAGATCCTGGAGTGCTTCCACCTCTCCCGCGGTGGTCACGAGGCCCGCAAGGTCTACGCCGCGTACAAGGCCGCCGTCGAGCACAAGGGCGCGCCGACCGTGGTCCTGGCCCAGACGGTCAAGGGCCACACCCTGGGCGAGGGCTTCGCGTCGAAGAACGCCAACCACCAGATGAAGAAGCTCTCGGTGGACGAGTTCAAGGCGATGCGCGACCTGCTCGGCCTGCCGATCAAGGACAGCGACTTCGTCGACGGCGTGGTCCCCTACGGCCACCCGGGCGCCGACTCCCCCGAGGTGCGCTACCTCCAGGAGCGCCGCGCGGCCCTCGGCGGCCCCGCCCCGGCGCGCCGCACGCACGCGCTGGCCCCGCTGCCGGCCCCCGGCGAGAAGGCGTTCGCCTCCTTCGACAAGGGCTCCGGTTCGCAGAACGTGGCGACGACGATGGCCTTCGTCCGCCTCATCAAGGACCTGGTCCGCGACAAGGAGACGGGCAGGCGCTGGGTGCCGATCGTGCCGGACGAGGCGCGCACGTTCGGCATGGAGAGCCTGTTCCCGTCCCTGGGCATCTACTCCCCGAAGGGCCAGACGTACGAGCCGGTCGACCGCGACCAGCTGATGTACTACAAGGAGGCCAAGAACGGCCAGATCCTCAACGAGGGGATCACCGAGGCCGGTTCGATGGCCGACTTCATCGCCGCGTCCACCGCGTACGCGACGCACGGCGAGGCGATGATCCCGTTCTACATCTTCTACTCGATGTTCGGCTGGCAGCGCACCGCCGACCAGATGTGGCAGCTCGGCGACCAGCTCGGCCGCGGCTTCCTCGTCGGCGCGACGGCGGGCCGTACGACCCTGACGGGCGAGGGCCTGCAGCACGCCGACGGCCACTCCCCGGTCATCGCGGCCACCAACCCGGCCGCCCTCACCTACGACCCCGCGTTCGCCTACGAGGTCGCGGTGATCGTCCGTGAGGGTCTGCGCCGGATGTACGGCGAGGCCAAGCCGGGCGAGGACCAGAACGTCTTCTACTACCTGACGGTCTACAACGAGCCGCTGCCGCAGCCCGCGAAGCCGCAGGGTCTCGGCATCGACGAGGGCATCGTCAAGGGCCTGTACCGCTTCAACACGGCGGAGTCCGCGGGCGTGACCGCCCCGGCGAACGCCCCGCGCATCCAGCTGCTGGGCTCCGGTACGGCCATCCACTGGGCCCTGGAAGCCCAGAGGCTGCTCGCCGAGGAGTGGGGTGTCGCGGCCGACGTCTGGTCGGCGACCTCGTGGTCGGAGCTGCGCCGGGACGCCATGGAGGCGGACGCGGGCCTGCTGCGCGGCGAGGAGCGGGTGCCCTACGTCCGCCAGGCGCTGCAGGGCGCCGAGGGCCCGGTGCTGGCCGTCTCCGACTACATGCGCCAGGTCCCGGACCAGATCGCGCAGTGGGTCGAGCAGGACTACTCCTCGCTGGGCGCCGACGGCTTCGGTCTGTCGGACACCCGTGAGGCCGCCCGCCGCCACTTCGGCGTCGACGCCCAGTCGATCGTGGTCGCGGCCCTGGCCCAGCTCGCCAAGCGCGGCGAGGTGAAGGCCACGGCGGTCAAGGAGGCCCGGGAGAAGTACGGGCTGTAAGGACCGGTCGAGCAGGAAGGGCCCCCACTTCGGTGGGGGCCCTTCCTGCATGATGAGCGCATGCGTGCGGCCCGGCTCATCAAGATGGTGCTTCTTTTGCAGTCCCGGCCCTCCATGACCGCCGCCGAGCTGGCCCGCGAGCTGGAGGTGTCGGAGCGGACCGTGACACGGGACGCGCAGGCGCTGTCGGAGTCGGGGGTGCCGGTGTACGCGGACCGGGGGCGGGCCGGCGGGTACCGGCTGATCGGCGGGTACCGGACGCGGCTGACGGGGCTGGCCAGGAGTGAGGCGGAGGCGCTGTTCCTGAGCGGGGTGCCCGGGGCGCTGCGGGAGATGGGCCTGGAGGATGCCGCGTCCGCCGCCCGGCTGAAGGTGTCCGCGGCGCTGCTGCCGTCCCTGCGGGACGCCCCGGACAGCGCCGCGCAGCGGTTCCACCTGGACGCGCCGGCCTGGTTCCGGGAGCCGGAGACGCCCGCGCTGCTGCCGGTGGTCGCGGAGGCGGTGTGGGAGGACCGCCGGGTCACCGCCCGGTACCGGCGGGGGGCGGAGGAGGTGGAGCGGCTGCTGGAGCCGTACGGACTGGTGCTGAAGGCGGGCGTCTGGTACCTGTGCGCGCGGGTGGCCGGCGGCGGCTCCTTCCGGACGTACCGGATCGACCGGTTCCGCGCGGTGGAGCCGCTGGAGGAACGCTTCGCCCGTGATCCGGACTTCGATCTGCCCGGCCACTGGACCGAGCAGGCCGAGCGGTTCGCGCGCTCGCTGCTGCGCGCCGAGGTGGTCGTACGGCTGTCCCCCGAGGGCGTGCGGGGGCTGCGGTACGCCGTCGACCCGATGTCGGCGCGGGAGGCGCTGAGCGGGGTGGGCGAGCCGGACGGGGAAGGCTGGGTGACGGTCACGCTGCCGGTGGAGTCCGAGGAGGTCGCCCACACGCAGCTGACGGCGCTCGGCGCGGACGTCGAGGTGCTGGCCCCCGAGAGCCTGCGGGAGCGGTTCGCGGCGACCGCGGCCCGGCTGGCCGCGCTGTACGGCGGTACGGGCGACGGCGCGGGCGCGGGGTAACGATCCGCCGTACTCCGGCGCACTCCGCGTGCGTCCCTCCGGTGGAGGCCCGATGCTGGTGCCGTGATGGACGAGACGGAGTTCTGGGAGCTGATCGACGCCGCCCGCGAGACCGCCGAGGGCGATCCCGAGGAACAGGCCGACGTGCTCGTGGACCGGCTGCTGCAGCTGGACCCCGACCTGGTCCTGGACTTCGCCCGTCACTTCGAGGCCCGGTACAACCGGGCCTACCGCTGGGACCTGTGGGGCGCCGCCTGGGTGCTGCTGGACGGGGCCAGCGACGACGCGTTCGACTTCTTCCGGTGCTGGCTGATCGGCCAGGGCCGTGAGGTCTACGAGGGCGCGCTGCACGATCCGGACTCGCTGGCGGAGTCGCTGGGCGAGTTCGACGAGGAGATCGACGGCGACGGCGAGGAGCTGGGCTACGCGGCGGACGAGGCGTACGAGCAGCTGACCGGTACCGTCGCGCCGGATCTGGGGATCGCCCCGGCGCCCGCCGAGCCGGAGGGCACACCGCTGGACTTCGAGAACGAGCAGGCGCTCGCCGAACGCTTCCCCCGGCTGTGGGCCCGCTTCCGGGAGTGACCGCGCACGACCGCGGCGCGCCGGGTGCGCACCGGGCCACGTGGCGGCTATGGCGTCCTTGTGGACGACCGGGCCGGTGCGGGGCGCTTGGGGCGCTTGGGGCGGGCCGGGGTGCGGCCCTGGAGGCGGGCGGCCTTCTCCCGGATCTCGGGGAGGCGGGCGGTGAGGGCGGCGCCGGGGCAGCTGGTCATGAACCCGGCGTCGTGGCCGGCGAGGGCGGGCAGGGTGACGGTGGTGCCGGCGTGGTAGCGGCTGCGGCTGCTGCTGGACACCAGGCGGACGGTCGCGCGCGGGTCGACGTCGGCGAGGCCGAGCTTCCAGGCGGCCAGGGCGGCGATCGCGTCGGTCATGGCCCGGGGCACGGGGGCGCCGGCGGTGAAGGTGCCGAGGGCGGCGATGCCGGCGGTGCGGTGGTTGAAGCCCAGGGTGTGGGCGCCGGTGACGGGCCGGCCGGTGCCTCCGGCGCGGCCTTCGTAGATGGTGCCGCAGCGGTCGACGAGGAAGTTGTAGCCGATGTCGTCCCAGCGGCGGTCGCCGGTCTGCCCGGCGTACAGGTGCTGGATGATGCGCGGCGCGTCGGCGCAGTCGTACGCGCTCGGCGAGTCGGTGTGGTGGATGAAGACGGCGACCACCTTGTCGTCGTAGCGCGGGGGCGGCTGGGTGCGCCGGGCGGTGCCCAGCCAGACCGAGCGGGGCACGATGGGCGGCCGGGCGGCGCGGTGGGCACGGGCCGGGCCGGGACGGTCGAGGCGGACCGCCTCGGTGTGCCCGGTGTCGCGGGCGCACAGGACGAGCACGAGGACGGCCACCAGCCCGGGCAGACACCCGACCAGCACCAGCAGGGCCCCGGGCACCCGCCGGCGGATCCGGCTTCCCCTTCCCGGGCGCTCCGGCGGTCCAGGCGTGGTCGCCGCCCCGGAGGGCCCGGGCTGCTCCATGCCGGCGTCTGCCGAGGGCACCGGCGGCCCGGACGGCTCTCGGGTCCCGGGCGTGTGCGAGGTTCTTCGGGCGGCACGCATGGTCCCACTCTCGTGGCGGCGGGGCGTGTCCGCGATGTGCGCTGTGCCACCCGGCGGAACCATCGTCCTGGTCCGGGACGTTTCTGGGGGTACACACATACGTGGCCGGTTCGCCGCCCGGTGGCCGTGCCCGCGTGGGTGACTGATCACCGGGCCCGTCCCGTCCGTACTGAGGGGTCCGAGAGAAAGGCGGCTCCGTGGACCTGCTCGACCTGGTGCTTGTGCTGGTCATCCTCGTCTACGCGGCGTCCGGTTACCGGCGCGGACTGGTGGCCGGCTGTGTCTCGCTGGCCGGATTCGTCGGCGGCGCCGCCGCCGGCGTGTGGGTGCTGCCCTGGGTGACCGGCCTGGCGGAGCGGGGTACGGCGCAGGCGACGGTGCTCGCCGTGGTGACGGTGCTGGTGCCGGCGGTGCTGGGGCACGAGCTGGCGGGCCGGCTGGCGCTGCGGCTGCGCGGGGAGCTGGACCGGGGTGCGCTGCGGGTGGCGGACGGGATAGGGGGCGCGGCGGCGAACTCGGTCGCGGTGCTGATCGTGGCCTGGGTGGCGGCGAGCGTGCTGGCCGCGGCCCCTTCACAGACCCTGACCACGGCGATACGGAACTCGACGCTGCTGGGCGCGGTGCAGCAGGCGATGCCCGACACGACGCCCGCGTGGTTCTCGCGGGCCACGTCGGCGCTGACGGAGGCGGGTTTCCCGCAGGTCTTCAACCCGTTCGAGAACGAGTCGACGGCCCGGGTGGCCCGGCCCTCGGGTGACAGCGTCACCCCGGCCGCGACGCGCGCCGCGAAGCTGAGCACGGTGAAGATCGAGGGCCTCTCGGGCAGCGAGGGCCGGGAGGGCAGCGGGTTCGTCTACTCCGCGCGGCATGTGATGACCAACGCGCACGTGGTGGCGGGCATCGACCACCCGAGCGTGCGGGTCGGCGGCGTCGGGCGGTCGTACGAGGCCCGGGTGGTGCTCTTCGACCCCGGCCGGGACGTCGCGGTGCTGTATGTGCCGGATCTGCGTGCCCCGGTGCTGCGCTTCGACACGGGCGCGGTGCGCGGCGAGCCGGCGGTGGTGGCGGGCTATCCGCAGGACGGCGGCCTGAACCTGCAGGCGGCGACGGTGGCGAGCCGGGTGCAGGCGACCGGGCAGAACATCTACAACGACGGCGTGGTCACCCGGGACATCTACTCCATCCGGTCCACGGTCCGGCCGGGCAACTCAGGCGGCCCGCTGCTGACCACGGACGGCAGGGTGTTCGGCGTGGTCTTCGCCCGCTCCACCTCGGACGCCGAGACGGGCTACGCGCTGACGGCGGACGAGGTGGCGGGCGACGCGCAACGCGCGGCCAGGGCGACGGCACCGGTGGACACGGGGCAGCTGGTCAGCTCCTAGAGGGGGGAGGCGGTCACAGGCGCCGGCCCATGAGCACGTCGTCGACGTAGGCGCCGTCGAGGAGGAACTCCCCGGGCTGCACTCCCTCCACGGCGAACCCCTCGGACTCGTACAGCGCGCGGGCCGGGGCGTTGTGGCCGAGGACCCGCAGGCTCAGCCGCCGTGCGCCGCGTGTGCGCGCCTCCTCGACGGCGGCCCGGATCAGCGCGCGCCCGAGCCCCCGCCCGCGGGCCTCCTCGGCGACGGCGAGGCCCTGGATCTGCAGGACGTGGGCGTTGGAGGCGAGCGGGGTCGGGCGGGCGAGGCGCACATAGCCGACGAGCCGCCCCCCGGCTTCGGCGACCAGGTAGTCCCCCGGGCGGTGGCGCTCGTCGAAGAACGGCTCGTAGGGCGGCTCCGGGGGCGGCGACACGGCGTGCAGGGTGGACCAGGTGGTCCGGTCGAGGACGGCCAGTTCCTCTTCGTCGGCGGCCACGGCGATGCGTATGTACGGCTCCGGCATGACGATCACCCTACGGCGGGCGGCCGGAGCGCCTCACGGGGTTTTCGCGCGGGCCCGCCGGGGTCGCGGGCATGCTGGGGCCATGGAGCGTATGCGAATCGCCGTGGCCGGCGCGTCGGGGCTCATCGGCAGCGCCCTGGTGCGGTCCCTGACCGCGGACGGGCACGAGGTGGTGCGCCTGGTGCGCCGGGCGGCGGCGGGCCCGCACGAGGTCTGCTGGGACCCCGCGGGGCGGTATGTCGACGTGGCGGGGCTGACCGGCTGTGCCGCGGTGGTCAATCTGGCCGGGGCCGGGATCGGCGACCGGCGCTGGACGCCGTCGTACAAGCGGCTGCTGCGGGACAGCCGGGTGCGGGGCACGGCCGCGCTGGCGGAGGCGGTGGCCGCGCTGCCCGAGCCGCCGCGGGTGTTCGTCAGCGGCAGCGCGATCGGCATCTACGGCGACACCGGCGACCGGGTGGTGGACGAGAGCGCGCCCCCGGGTGACGGCTTCCTGCCGTCGCTGTGCGTGGAGTGGGAGGAGGCGGCGGCGCCCGCGCAGGAGGCGGGCGTGCGGACGGTGTTCGCCCGTACGGGGCTGGTGGTGGCCCGGGGCGGCGGTGCGTGGGGGCGGCTGTTCCCGCTGTTCCGGGCGGGGCTCGGGGGGCGGCTGGGTGACGGGCGGCAGTACTGGTCGTACATCGCGCTGCACGACGAGGTCGCCGCGCTCCGGTTCCTCCTCGACCACGGCACGCTGTCGGGGCCGTTCAACCTGACGGCGCCCGAGCCGCTGACGAACCGTGAGATCACGGCGGCGATGGCGCGCGTGCTGCGCCGCCCGGCCCCGTTCGCGGTACCGGCGCCGGTGCTGCGGGCGGTGCTGGGCGAGCTGGCCGGGGACGTGCTGGGCAGCCAACGCGTGGTGCCCGCGCGGCTGTTGGGGGCGGGATTCCGTTTCGCGTTCCCGGGTGTCGACGACGCCATCCGGGCGGCGTGACACCCGCAGGAGATCTCCTGCGACTCCCTGACATCTCCTGCGCCCCTCTGAGATCTCTTGTGGCCGTATGCGACCTCTATGCGACCGTGCCCTGTTGATGCGCGACTGTTTGTGACCGATCGCGGCCCTAACCTCGACCCGAACTCGGGTATCCCTGGAGCCAGTTGGGGGCATGACGTCTCCACCGGCCACGCAACCGCAGGAGGGGCCTCGTGCTTGAGCCCGCGTACCAGGTGGACGTCGTCATCGTGGGAGCCGGAATCGCCGGTCTCTCGGCGGCTCACCGGCTGACCAGCGCAGGAATCTCAACCGCAGTCCTTGAGGCCGCCCCTTATGCGGGCGGCCGCATGTCGACGGAGAAGGTCGACGGCTTCCGGCTCGACCGCATCGGACAGCTGCTGTCCACGTCCTACCCCGAACTCCGCACCTCCCCGGGCCTGGACTCCCTGGTCCTGCGCACCTTCGCGCCCGGCGTCCTGCTGCACCGCGACGGACGCGCGCAGCGCGCAGGAGCACCGGCGGCCGGAGGGAGCGCAAGGGGCGCACTCCATGTGGTGCGCGCCCTCGCAAGCGCCCCCCGGGGGCCGGCGGCCACCCCCGGCCGGGCCGGCGCGCCGGTGGGCGGCGCGGTCGACCAAGCCCGGCTCGGCACCGCCCTGGGCCGGATCGCCACCACCCCGGTCGAACGCATCCTGGCCCGCCCCGAGATGCCCGCCGGACAGGCCCTCGCCCAGCGCGGGATGCCGGGGCGCACGATCGACGGCTTTCTGCGCCCGCTCCTGGCCACGCTGCTGTGCGACCCGCAGCTGAGCACCTCCAGCCGGTGTGCCGACCTCGCGCTGCGCGCCTTCGCCGGCGGCCGGCTGTGTGTGCCGGAGGGCGGCGCGGAGATGCTGCCGGTGCTGCTGGCGCGGTCGCTGCCGCCCGGCACCGTGCACACCGGGGTGCGGGTCACCTCGGTCTCCACGACCGCGGTGACGACCGCCGAGCACGGCGAGATCCGCTGCCGGGCGGTCCTGCTGGCGACGGACGCGCGGGCCGCGGCGGAGCTGCTGCCGGGCCTGAGGGTGCCGGACTTCCACCCGGTGACCGTGGTCCACCACACCACCGACGATCCGGCGCCGGCGTTCTCGGCGGGCACCTCGCTGCTGCTGGACGCCGACCGCGGCGGGCCGGTGGCACACACGGCGGTGCTCAGCAACGTGGACCCGAGCCGGGCGCCGGCGGGCCGGGTGCTGATCTCCTCGACGGTCCTGGGCACGCCGCCCGAGGGCGTCGACACCGCGGTCCGCATCCACCTCGCCCGGCTCTACGGCACCTCGACGCGCCGCTGGGAGACACTGGCGGTCCACCACACCCCGGAGGCGGTCCCCGCCATGCGCCCCCCACACGACCTGCGCCGCCCCGTACGCCTCCTGGCCGGCCTGTACGTCTGCGGCGACCACCGCGACACCAGCACGGTCCAGGGCGCCCTGCACTCGGCCCACCGGGCGGCGGCGGCGATTCTGGCCGACCTGGGCGCGGCGGGCTCGATGCACCGCGCGGATCCGGCGCCCATGCTGCCGAAGGCGGCCTAGGCGCCCCGCAGGGGCGCGGGGCCGTAGCGATGTGCGGCCCCGCCGCGTGGGCGGCCAGCCACGGCGGCACGTCACCAGGCGAACAACCGCAGCCCGCAACGGCGGTTGGCTACCCCAGCGCCGCCACCTTCTCCCGATACCCCCGCACCGGTGCCGCGTCCCGGTACGGCTCCAGCCGGCGTTCGAAGTCCCGTACGTACTCCACAGCGCGGACGGACCGCATCTCCGTGGCCTGACCCGCCGCCTCCGCGGCCAAGGCGCACGCCTGGTCGAGTTCACCGAGGCCGAGGCGGGCCGTGGCGAGGACGACCCGGCAGAAGAGGCGGCTGCGGGCGTAGGAGGGGGCGCGGAGCTGGAGCGAGCGTTCGGCGTGCTGGGCGGCGGCCCGGAACTGCTGCAGATCCCGGTGGCAGTGCCCGAACTCGTCGGCGAGCTGCGCCTCGTCGAAGAACCTGGCCCAGTACGGCACCTCGTCCCCGGGCCGGGCCGCCTCCAGGGCGCGCTCGGCCCGCACGAGCGCCGCCGTGCACGCCCGCACCTCGCCGAGCACGCCGTGCGCCCTCGCTTCGGAGGCGTGCAGCAGCGCCTGCACGACCGGCGGCCCACCGGTGCCCGCGCCCTGCTGGGCGACCCGGGCCAGCTGCACGGCCTCCCTGCCGTGGCCGAGATAGACGGCCTGGCGGCTCATGGTGACCAGGACGTACGAGCCGTACGCGCGGTCGCCGGCCGCCTGGGCGAGCCGCAGGGCCTGCACGAAGTAGCGCTGGGCGAGTCCGTGCGCGGCGATGTCGTACGAGGTCCAGCCGGCGAGCCGGGTCAGGTCGGCGGCCGCGGCGAACAGGCGGCGGCCGGTCTGCTCGTCGTAGGTGCCGCGGAGCATCGGCTCGCACTCGTGCTCCAGGTAGCGGACCAGGGCCTGGCGGGCGTGGCCGCCGCCGAACCGGTCGTCGAGGGTGCGGAACAGCTCGCCGACCGAGCGCAGCGCGTTGATGTCGCCGCCGGTGACCTTGTGGCCGGGGGCGCGCTCGGCCTGCCCGCGGCCGCGGGACGGGATCGGGACCGCCGGCCGGACCTGGGGCTTGGCGGGGGCCGGGCGGCCCTGCGCGGGCACCCGGGGTGACTGTTCGCGGGCCACCTTGTCGTCCGGCTTGCCGATCAGCCAGTCCCGGCTGGGCACCACGAGCCCCGCCGGGGTGAAGGCGATCTTGCGGAGCTCGGCGTGGCTGCCGGAGTCCTTGCGCCACAGCCCGCTGACGATGTCGACGGCCTCCTCCGGGGTGGCCGCGAACTCCAGCCCGGCGTACACCGGCGCACAGGCGTCCAGGCCGAGGTCCTGGGCCGTGAGCCGGCGCCCGAGCCGGCGCGTGAACACCTCGGCGATGAGCGCGGGGGTCGTACCGCGCGGCTGCTGCCCGCGCAGCCAGCGGGTGACCGAGGTCTTGTCGTATCTGAGGTCCAGCCCGTGCTCCAGGCCGAGCTGGTCGACGCGACGAGCCAGACCCGCGTTGGAGAACCCCGCCTCTGCGATGAGCGCGGCGAGCTGGCGGTTGGGGGTGCGCTGCGCGGGTCGGTCCGTCATCTGCGGTGCGGTCTCCTGCCTTCCGTGCCTCTGAAGTGCCGGATTGCCTTTGAGCAGCCCTTATGGCCGCACGAACGGCGTGAATGTAGCGGAGAGTGAACGGCCGATCACAACCTTCCGGACGCATTCATCCGATCGTGTGAGGAAAGCCCGCGGGGCTGACGTGCGCCGGTCGGTCGTACAGTGGCGTGGGCGCGTTATGTGCCTGACACACCGGTCGCTGAGGGAGGCGCTTGCCGTGAGTGAGTTGCGGTTCGTCCGCATGGGGTTCGGTGCGGATGCCGTCGAGTACCAGGAGGCCTGGGACGAGCAGCGGCGGGTGCACGCGGCCCGGTTCGCCGACGAGACCCCGGACACCGTGATCCTCCTGGAGCACCCCCCGGTCTACACCGCCGGTCGGCGCACCGAGGACAGCGAGCGCCCGCTGGACGGCACCCCGGTGATCGACGTGGACCGCGGCGGCAAGATCACCTGGCACGGCCCGGGCCAGCTGGTGGGCTACCCGATCCAGAAGCTCCCGCGCCCGGTGGACGTGGTCGCGCACGTCCGGCGCCTGGAGGAGGCGCTCATCCGCACCTGCGCCGAGTTCGGCCTGGAGACCACCCGCGTCGAGGGCCGCAGCGGCGTGTGGGTGCTCGGCGACCCGGTCGAGCGGCGGCCGGCGCTCGGCGGGCTGTCCCTGGACTTCGACCCGCGTCTGACCGACGAGGAGTTCGACCCGCGCCTCAACGGCCCCGAGTACGCCCCCTCCAACGCGGGCCAGCGGCGCGAGGACCGCAAGATCGCCCAGATCGGCATCCGGGTGGCCAAGGGCGTCACCATGCACGGCTTCTCGTTCAACGTGAACCCGGACATGAAGTGGTTCGACCGGATCATCCCGTGCGGGATCCGGGACGCGGGGGTGGCCTCCCTCGCGAGCGAGCTGGGCCGGGACGTCACCATCGAGGAGGTCCTGCCGGTGGTCGAGAAGCACCTCAGGGACGTCCTGGAGCACGCGGATCTGAAGCCGCGGGTGATCGAGAAGACACCGGCTGCGTAGAACAACCGCCTCCGGGCCACCAAATCAACGGGCGTACCCTGGGGAACGCCGAAGAATCAATCGCTAGGGAGCCGGTCGTGTCCGCAGTCGCACCCGACGGACGCAAGATGCTGCGCCTGGAGGTCCGCAACAGCCAGACCCCCATCGAGCGCAAGCCCGAGTGGATCAAGACCCGGGCGAAAATGGGTCCCGAGTACACGAAGATGCAGAACCTCGTGAAGAGCGAGGGTCTGCACACGGTCTGCCAGGAAGCCGGCTGCCCGAACATCTACGAGTGCTGGGAGGACCGCGAGGCGACCTTCCTCATCGGCGGCGACCAGTGCACCCGGCGCTGCGACTTCTGCCAGATCGACACCGGCAAGCCCGAGGCCCTGGACCGCGACGAGCCGCGCCGCGTCGGTGAGTCCGTGGTCACGATGGACCTGAACTACGCCACCATCACCGGCGTCGCCCGCGACGACCTGGCGGACGGCGGCGCCTGGCTGTACGCCGAGACCGTGCGCCAGATCCACCGGCAGACGGCGGACCGGGAAGCCGGCCGCACCAAGGTGGAGCTGCTGGCTCCCGACTTCAACGCGGTCCCCGAGCAGCTCGCGGAGGTCTTCTCCGCCCGGCCCGAGGTCTTCGCGCACAACGTCGAGACGGTTCCGCGGATCTTCAAGCGGATCCGCCCCGGCTTCCGCTACGAGCGCTCCCTGAAGGTCATCACCGAGGCCCGGGACTTCGGCCTGGTCACCAAGTCGAACCTGATCCTCGGCATGGGTGAGACCCGCGAGGAGGTCAGCGAGGCGCTGAAGCAGCTGCACGACGCGGGCTGCGAGCTGGTCACCATCACCCAGTACCTGCGCCCCTCCGTCCGGCACCACCCCGTCGAGCGCTGGGTCAAGCCGCAGGAGTTCGTCGAGCTGAAGGAGGAGGCCGAGCAGATCGGTTTCTCCGGGGTGATGTCCGGTCCGCTGGTGCGGTCCTCCTACCGTGCCGGACGCCTGTACCAGATGGCTGTCGAGAAGCGCGGCTCCTACGTCGCCACGCAGGCTGTGTGAATTCACGCACAAGCAATTACCGGCCAGTAATGGCCGAGTCGACGCGGTCCTGACCGTCCTCGCTGATGAGGGCGGACATCAGGGCCGCGTCAGCGTTTCAGGGTTCTGTATCAAGGCTTCATTGGCGTTTGACCGGTCGGACACGCCCTGGTAACACCAATCAGTGACTCTGGTATCACGCCCCGTACACCACTCGCTCCGAGGGGGACCTCGATCATGCAGGCCGCGCCCGTACGCGCCACCGCCATCCCGTCCTTCACCGATGCCCTCCGCGCCGTCGAGTCCCTGCTCATGAGCGGCGGCCAGCGCACCGCCCGCCGCAACGCGTGGACCTCCGTGCTGGAGGACCGCCGGCGTGCCAAGGACCGGGTCGAGGCGCAGCGCTTCCTGGAGCAGGCCGCCGACCGCTCCTGACCCGCTCGCCCCGGGGCACTGCCGTCGTCCGCACTCCCGGGGACACGTAGACTTCGTGGCATGGCGAGGAAGGAAACCGCGGCGGACGCCGCGAACGCAGGGCGACTGAAGCAGATCGCTCTCACGTACAAGATGACCCGCAAGGCCGACAAGAAGATCGGTCTTGTACTCGCGGCCGTCGGCATCGGCACCCTCGGTGTCTTCCTCGGGATCGGCTTCCTGATCGGTCACCCGGTCTACCTGGGCATCTTCGGCCTGCTGATCGCTCTGCTGGCGACGGCCATCGTGTTCGGCCGCCGGGCCGAGCGGGCCGCCTTCGGCCAGATGGAGGGCCAGCCGGGCGCCGCCGCGGCCGTGCTGGACAACATCGGCCGGGGCTGGACGACCACTCCCGCGGTGGCGATGAACCGGAGCCAGGACGTGGTGCACCGGGCGGTCGGGAAGGCCGGCATCGTGCTGGTCGCCGAGGGCAACCCGAACCGGGTGAAGAGCCTGCTGGCCGCCGAGAAGAAGAAGATGAACCGCATCGTCGCGGACGTACCGGTGCACGACGTGATCGTCGGCAGCGGCGAGGGCCAGACCGAGCTGAAGAAGCTGCGCACGACGCTGCTGAAGTTCCCGCGCGTGCTGACCGGCCCCCAGGTGACGGCCACCAACGACCGGCTGCGGGCCATGGGGGATCTGCTGAGCAACATGCCGGTGCCGAAGGGGCCCATGCCCAAGGGCATGCGGATGCCGAAGGGGCGCTGACAGTCACACCGCAGGGCGCGCGGGGGGCCGTCGGTTGTTGGGGCGCCGGCCCCGTCGCACCCGATCAGCTGGGCCGGAACTGGGGGCCGTAGGTGCCCGGGGCGTTCGGGATCGGGGTCTCCATCAGTTCCACCGCCGGGTCCTCCATGGCGCGCATGGCGCGGATCGCCGTGCCCAGGCTGCGTCTGCCACCGCCGCCCCAGGCCTCGTCGAGGGCGTCCAGCACCGCCGAGTAGGTGCTGTCGAACTGGTCCAGGAGTCGCTGGACCTGTTCCGGTGGGCGGTGCCAGCCGTCGGGTGGGACCGGGGCCATGGGGCGGGCGGCGGGGAAGGGCACGGGCGCCCCGGCGAACTCCCAGCCGCGGGCGGTCCTGAGCAGCCGCCGGCCGTGGTAGATCTCCGCGAAGGCGTAGTAGTGCGCGGGGTGGTCGTCCTGGAAGGCGTCGGCCGGGGAGCTCGCGGTGCCCTCGCCCTGCTCCTTGACGATCTCCAGGGACCGCTCGACGTCGTCGAGTCCGGTGACCGGTTCCAGCACGTCCGCGCCGATGCGGTCGGAGAGCTGGAACTCGGCCGACAGATACGGCGCCGTGCGCCGGAACGCCGCCTGCAGGTCGCCGTAGAAGCCGCCGATCGTGGGCGAGTGGGCCGCCGTACGGGCGAGCGGGGCCTCGGGGGCTTCGATCGCCATCATCACGTCGCGCACGTATTCCCTGGTCAGGCCCGAGAGGTACACGTGCACTCCGGCGCGCACCCCGCCGGGCAGCGGACCGGGGTAGCGGGGTGCCGCGTCCTTGATCCGGGGCCGTCCGCCCACGGCCACGAGCAGGTTGCAGACGACGCCCAGGTGGTACATCTCGTCGCCGACGATGCGCCGGATCAGCTGCGCGGCCTCGCCGCGGCGGTCCCTGACCGACCACCAGCCGCACAGGTAGGGCGGGATGGTGGCGAGTTCGAGCCGCACGGCGGTGTGCAGGGCCGCGCGGAGCCAGTCGATGTCGCGGTCGCCCTCGGGCACGGCGAGCAGACGGGCGACGGAGCCGGGGCCGGGTGCGGCAGCCGGGCTGCCGGCCGGTCCCGCGGTGTCCGGTGCGGCAGCGGCAGCCGGTGCGGCGCCCTGTGCCGGCGCCGCCCCCGGGAGCGGTGCGGTGGCGGCCAGGGCGGCCGATGCCAGGAAGCCCCGGCGGCCGACCGGGGCGGCCGCCGGCCCGTCCGGTTGTTCGCTCGTGCCCGTCACGTCGCCTCCGCTCCGTCCTGCCCCCGCCCGCGCACACGGCGGCCGGGGCCTTTCGACAGCTCGCGAAGCTAGCAAGCCGGCGCGGCCGTGTGCGGGACGTCCGGCCGCCGGTGTGGCGCGGACCGGCTCTGACACGCCGCCGGACGGAGCATCCTGCCGGTAATCGGCTCATGCGCTTCTAGCCTTCCGAATGTGACAAAACGCCATATCCCGTACATTGCCTGCAGTACCGCAGTCCTCGGCGCGCTCCTCGGCGCCGCCCCGGCATCGGCCGACCCCCAGGTGCGCGTCGTGCATCCGGGTGAGTCGATCCAGAAGGCGGTGGACGCCGCGCGGTCCGGCGACACGGTGCTCGTGCAGGCCGGCACGTACCACGAGAGCGTCGAGGTGACCACGTCCGGGATCACGCTGCGCGGCGTGGGCCCGGACACCGTGCTCGAACCGGCCGCCCCCAAGGCCGGGAGCACCGCGAAGGACAAGAAGAGCTGCGCGGGGCAGGGCAACGGCATCTGTGTGGTCGGAGCCAAGAACCAGCCCGTCCGCGACGTCACCGTCGCCGACCTGACCGTGACCGGATTCGCCAAGATCGGTGTCGTCGCGGTGGGCGCGGACGGCCTGACCGTGCGCGGCGTGACGGCGGACCGGAACGGCCAGTGGGGCATCGCGGAGGAGCGCTCCACGCGCAGCGTCTACCGGCAGAACATCGCCCGGTCCAACGGTGACGCGGGCCTGTTCCTCGCCAACACCATCACGGCGGAGCAGGGCGCCGCCGACACCGGGGGCACCGTCCTCGAACAGAACCAGCTGGAGGGCAACCGGATCGGCATCACCGTCCGCCGGCTGCGCAACCTCACCGTCAAGCAGAACTACCTCACCGGCAACTGCGCGGCCGTCTTCGTCGTCGGCGACGAGAACAAGCCGAAGGCGGGCGCCCTCACGGTCAGCCACAACCTCGTCGAGCGGAACAACAAGTACTGCGCGGCGACCGCTCGGCTGCCCTTCCTGCAGGGCTCCGGCATCATCCTGACCGGCACCGAGGACACCGTGGTGACGCACAACCTGGTCAGCGACAACTCGGGCGCGTCCCCGCTGTCGGGCGGGATCGTCCTGTTCAAGAGCTTCGTGGGCGCCACCAGCGAGCGCAACCGGATCTCGGGCAACTGGCTCGGCGGCAACGGCCCGGCGGACCTCGTCAACCAGGAAGCCACCAAGAGCAGCAACGTCTTCCAGCTCAACCTCTGCCGGGCCTCGAAGCCCGCGGGTCTGTGCTGACCGGACGGCCGTACCCCCGTCCCCATCCCGTCCCCACCCCCGTCCCAGGCGCCGTATCCCACCCAGCAAGGAAGGAAGGCGGCACATGACCGCACCATCCCCCGAGCTCTCGGCTCCCCCTGCGCAGGGGGCACCCCCGTCCCCGCCGCCGTCGATGCGGCTGCGAGAACTCGTGTTCGGGGCGGCGTGCGCCGCCGCCGTCCGCGCGGCCGCCCGGCTCGGCGTCGCCGACGCGCTCGGGGACGCGCCCATGGCCGTGGAGGACCTCGCGGCCGCGGTGAAGACCGAGCCCAAGCCGCTGCGCCGGCTGCTGCGCGCCCTGTCCTGCTACGGCGTCTTCGCCGAGCACCCGGACGGGACGTTCGGCCACACCGAGATGTCGCGGCTGCTGCGCGAGGACGACCCGCACAGCCTGCGCGACATCTCCCTGTGGTGCACCGAACCCTGGACGTGGGACGCCTGGCCGAAGCTGGACGAGGCGGTGCGCACCGGGAAGAACGTCGTCGAGGGCCTGTACGGCAAGGAGTTCTTCGACTACCTGAACGAGGACGCCCCGGAGTCGGCCGATGTCTTCAACCGGGCGATGACCACGTCCAGCGAGCAGTCGGCGCGCGATGTCGCCGCGCTGCTGGACCTGTCCGCCAGCAGGTCGGTGGCGGACCTGGGCGGCGGGCAGGGGCACGTGGTGGCCTGCCTGCTGGACAAGTACCCGGCGATGCGGGGCTGGCTGCTGGACCTGCCGCGGGTGGTGGAGAACGCCCTGCCCCGGCTGCGCCCGGGCGGCGATCTCGCGGAGCGCGCGCGGATCGTCCCGGGCGACATCCGCGAGTCGGTCCCGGTCGAGGCCGACGCCTACATCATCAAGAACATCCTGGAGTGGGACGACGAGTCCACGGCCAGACTGCTGCGCAACGTCGTCGAGGCGGGTGGCCCCGGCGCACGGGTCGTGGTCATCGAGAACCTCGTCGACGACACCCCGTCGATGCGCTTCAGCACCGCGATGGACCTGCTGCTGCTCCTGAACGTCGGCGGGGCCAAGCACACCACGCAGAGCATGGTCGGACGGCTGGAGGCGGCGGGACTGAAGGTCGGCGACATCCGGCCGGTCAACCCCTATCTGCACGCCTTCGACTGCACGGTCCCCATGTGAGCCGCGCCTTCCCGGAGAACACCGGTGCCGGGCCCGCGTCGGACGCGGGCCCGGCACCGGTGTCCGGGAGGGGGTTCAGGCGCCGGCGTCGCGCTCCCAGAGGTAGAAGCGCTGTGCCATCGCGTCCTTCGGGGACCGCCAGGTCTCCGGGTCGTACGCGCTGACGTACGCCGAGAGCCGCTCGCTGACCTCCTTGAACTCGGGGTGCGAGGTGACCTTGGCGATGGCCGGTCCCGGCTCGCGCTCGGACTCGATGAGGTGCATGTACACATCACCGAACTGGAAGAGGCTGCGCCGGACGACTCCGACGAGGTGCGGCAGCTCTCCGCGGTCGGACTCCGCGAACACCTTGGCGATGTCGGGGGCGGAGCCCGGGGCCATGCGGGCGACGATCAGGGCCTGGTGCACGGTCGTGTCCTCCGTCCGGCTAGTCGGCCAGCGCCGGGGCGGGCCGGTGACCGGCGGCCGCCTTCTCGATCTTGTCGCGGATCAGGGCCATCTGGACCTTGGAGTTCTTGTTGATGTTGTCGGTCATCCAGGCGTCGTCGACGGGGGCGTCCGGCTTCATCGCGAAGTCCTGGGTCCACACCATCCGGGTGCCGGCCGGCACCTCCTCGTAGCGCCAGTGGATGTCCATGTGGGCGAAGGGGCCGGTCTCGACCCGGCGGGCGGTGACCGTGAGGTTGTCGCGGTCGGGCTCGCGCTCGGAGACCCAGCTCCAGACGGTGCCGTTCTCGTCCGGGTGCATGGTCAGCCGGAACGTGGTCTTCTCGCCCTCTCTCTTGAGGACCTCCACCGACGCGTACTCGCTGAACAGCTGGGGCCAGCGCTCCAGGTCGTTGGTCATGTCCCAGACCAGGTCCAGCGGGGCGGCGATGGTGATCTCGTTCTGGGTGTGTCCTGCCATCTCAGGCTCCTGCCATCAGGGTGCTGTTGACGAGGTTGAGGAACTGCTGGGGCGTCTTGCAGCGCTCCGCGTCGACCGGCATCGGGGTGCCGTGTGCGTTCTCCAGCTCGCCGACGATGCCGAGCAGGCCCAGCGAGTCGACGCCGAGGACGTCGAAGCCGGTGTCGGGCTTCTCCTGGAGCTGCTGGGGGCTGACGGTGACCCCGGCGGCCTTCTTCATCAGCGCGGCGAGTTCTTCCACGGTGATCTGGGACATGTGCTTTCCTCCTTTGCTGTGCTCACTGCGCGGCGCCGTGCCGCAGCACCAGCGCAGAGTTCGACCCCATGAGTCCGCGGCTGAGCACCAGTGCCGTACGCAGTTCGGCGGGCCGGGCGCGGCCGGTCACGAGGTCGAGGTCGTGGCAGACGTCGAAGACGTTCGGCGTCGGCGGGATCAGGCCGTGCTCCAGGGCGAGCACGGCCGCCGCGGTGTCGAGCACGGGGGCGGCGCAGTACCCCCGGCCGATTCCGGTCTTCGGTGCCGTGACCGGCACCCGGGTGCCGTGCTCGCCGAGGGCGTCGGCGAGGGCCAGTGCCTCGGCGCGGTCGGCCTCCGGCACCCCGAGGGCGTCGGCGAAGACGACGTCGACCTCTTCGGGGGCGCAGTCGGCCTCCTGCAGGGCGTGCCGGATCGCGTGGGCGAGGCCGTCGCGGGATTCCGTCCAGCGGGAGGCACCGGTGAAGGTGGCCCCGTGCCCGGCGACGAGGGCCCGGACGCCGGCGCCGCGGTCCCGTGCCGTGCCCGCCGCCTCGATCACGAGCATCGCGCCGCCCTCGGCCGGCACGAACCCGCAGGCCCCCTCCGTGAACGGCCGGTAGGCGCGGGCCGGGTCGGTCTCGCGGCTGAGCTCCTCGTAGCCGAGCTGGCAGACCATCGAGTACGGCGCGAGGGGAGCCTCGGTGGAGCCGGCCACGATCGCGTCGGTGCCGCGCCGCACCGCCCGTGCGGCGTGGGCGAGGGCGTCGAGACCGCCGGCCTCGTCGGAGGCGACGACCGAGCAGGGGCCCTTGAAGCCGCGGCGGATGGAGACCTGGCCGGTGCTGGCGGCGTAGAACCAGGCGATGGACTGGTACGGCCCCACGAACCGGCTGCCCTTGCCCCACAGTTGCTGGAGTTCGCGCTGGCCGAACTCGCCGCCGCCGGACCCGGCCGCGGTGACCACGCCGATGTCGTAGGGCGCGTCGGGGGTGTCGGCCTGGCCGAGCCGGGCGTCGTCGAGCGCGAAGTCGGCGGCGGCCATGGCGTAGTGCGTGAACCGGTCGGTCTGGACGAGGAAGCGCTCCTCGATCGTGGCCGCCGGGTCGAAGGCGCGGACCTCGCCGGCCACCTTGAGGGGAAGGTGCTCACAGCCCTCGCGGGTGATCCGGTCGAGGACGCTGAGGCCCTCCTGGGTGGCCTTCCAGAAGGTGTCGGTGCTCGTGCCGTTGGGCGCGACCACCCCGATGCCGGTGACGGCCGCCTGCCGGTCCTGCGGTTCGCTCATCGTGTCCTCACTCCCTCGGCCGGGTCAGGATCACCGCGGACTGGAAGCCACCGAACCCGCTGCCCACGGACAGCACGCTGGTCAGCCGGCGTTCGCGGGCGACCCGGGGGACGTAGTCCAGGTCGCACTCGGGGTCGGGGATCTCGTAGTTGGCGGTCGGGGGTACGACCTGCTTGGCGAGGGCCAGCACGCAGGCGACCAGTTCTATGGCGCCGATCGCCCCGAGGGAGTGCCCCACCATGGACTTGATGGAGCTCATCGGGGTGTCGTAGGCGTGGTGGCCGAGCGCCCGTTTCACGGCCGCCGTCTCGTGGCGGTCGTTCTGCCGGGTGCCGGAGCCGTGGGCGTTGACGTAGTCGATGGCCGTGGGGTCGAGCCGGGCCTGGTCGAGGGCGGTCCTGATGGCCCGCGCCATCTCCAGGCCCTCCTTGGTCAGACCGGTCATGTGGTAGGCGTTGCCGAAGGTGGCGTAGCCGCCGAACTCGCAGTAGACGCGGGCGCCGCGGGCCCGGGCGTGTGCCAGTTCCTCCAGGACGAGCACCGCGCCGCCCTCGCCCATGACGAAGCCGTCACGGTTGTTGTCGAAGGGCCGGGAGGCGTGCTCGGGGTCGTCGTTGTTCGGGGAGGTGGCCTTGATGGCGTCGAAGCAGGCCATGGTGATCGGGGAGATCGGCGAGTCCGCGGCCCCCGCGATGCATATGTCGGCCCGGCCTTCCTGGACGGTGTGGAAGGCGTATCCGACGGCGTCGAGTCCGGAGGTGCAGCCGGTGGACACCGTCTGCACCGGACCCTGGGCGCCGAATCGTTCCGCCAGCGCGGAGGCCGCAGTGCTCGGCGAGAACGCCCGGTGCAGCTGCGGCTCCGCCTTGTGGTGGTCCACGTCCCAGCGCTGCCCCCGGCTGCTCACCAGGACGTAGTCGTGCTCCAGACGGGTGGTGCCGCCGACGGCGGTACCCAGGGAGACCCCGATCCGCCACGGGTCCTCGCGGGCGATGTCGAGACCGGAGTCCCGGACCGCCTCGTCCCCGGCGACCAGGGCGAACTGTATGTACCGGTCCGCCCGTTCCACCTGCTCTGCGTCCAGACCGTGCGCCGCCGGCTCGAAGTCGCACTCGGCTGCTATCCGCGACCGCAGTCCGGCAGGGTCGAAGAAGGTGATGCCGCGCGTCGCGGTACGGCCTTCGGCGAGCAGATCCCAGAACGCCGGCACGCCGATCCCGCCCGGGGCCACGATGCCTATACCGGTCACCGCCACGCGCCGGGTCATGATCGGGCCTGCCCCGCCTCGGCGGCGACGGCCACCTGCTCCGTCTCCTCCGTGTCGACGTGGCCGAGGCTCGGGCGCGGGGCCAGCGGGCCCAGGTGGAAGACGATCCGCGCCTCCACGTTGCCGACGTTGCGGAAGCGGTGGCGCATGTTGATGGGGATCATCAGCCCCTGCTCGGGCCGCAGCGGGTGCGGCTCGCCGTCCAGGTCCACCTCCAGCTCGCCGCAGACGACGTACACGAACTCCTCGGAGTACGGGTGGTAGTGCTCACCGATGCGGTCGCCCGGCTGCACGATGGCCACGCCCATGAAACCGCTGGTCGAGCCCACCGTGGCCGGGGTGAGCATGGCGCGCAGATCGCCGCCGCGCCGGGTGTTGGGCTCGACCTCGCTGAGGTCCACGATCTTCGGAAGGGGTTTGATCACGACAGTCCTCCGTGGGTGTGGTGCCGCTGTGGGGCTCAGGCGTCCGGCGAGCGCCGGTCGGTGACGAGCTGCATCCGGACGACCTCGCCGTCCAGCAGCGCGGTCAGCGGAGCCGCGGGGGCGACGTCCACGGCCACGCCGGCACGGTGGTCGACCAGCCGTACGACGACGTCGTCCCGCTGGAAGATCGTGCTGCGCAGCACCGGGCTGCGCGGGTCCTCCGCCGCCGCCTCGTCGTCCCGCGCGAGCAGCTGCGCCAGCTCCATCCCGCGGCCCGGCCGGGCCGGGTAGTACAGCGCGAGCCGCTCGCCCTCGACCAGCTCGTCCGCGGTGACGTGGTGCACGGCCGGCAGCGCCGCCCGGGTGAAGAACACGCGTGCGGATTCCTGGTCGTTGAGGTCCCGCTCCTGCTCCAGATAGGGGTTGATGGCCTCCTCGACCGCCCGGACCTCGGGCTGCCGGGCGACGTGGCGCAGCGCCGCCAGCAGGTCGCCGCGCACCTCGATGGCGCGTACGACCCGGTTGCCGTGCATGAACAGGGAGGTGCGGCACAGCCGGGTGGTCTCGTCGACCCGTGCCTCGGGCGAGGCGTAGTCCGCGAGGATCCTCGCGACCTCGGCCTCGCTGCCCGGCTTCACCGTGAAGGTGAGCGCGTGCCGGATCACGCCGTCGCCGATCCTCGGGGAGGCCTGGAGCCGGCGCTGGGCATCGGGAGCGGCCGCCGCCTCGCCGCCCGTCTCGCGGACGATGTGGAAGCGCAGCGACCGGGTGTCCCGGACGCAGCTGTGCAGCGGCTCCACCATCTGGACGTGTTCCTCGCTGTTGACCCAGGCGAGGAACGGCGGGGCGCTCTCCCACTCACTGGTGATGAGCCATTGGGACGGGTTCTCGATCGACTGGCACAGCTGGTCGCTGACATGGCCGGGCACCGACGCGACCTGGTTGCACAGTTGCTCGTAGGCCTCCAGGAACTGCTGCTGGGCGCCGTCGTATACGTCCACCAGCAGGACGACCCGGAGGCGGGAGCCGTCGAAGACGGACTGCGAGACCCGTTTCGACACCTGCCGCGCCAGCTGTTCCGAAACCTTTTCCGACGTGGTGGTCATACTGCGCACATCTCCTTCAGGGGAGCAGAGGGGCAACGCCGCCCGTGACGCGACGTCAGCGTTCCTTGATCCTGTTCCTGTCCTCCGGAGTGCGCGACTCGTGTGAACCAGGAGGGTGATTGAGCACGCGAAGCCGTTCCGAAAGGGCAAGGAATCTCCTAGGGGGCCCTAGGTGCCCCACACCCCCGCCCCTGCCCCCGCCCCTGGAGTCGTCGATGCAGCACAAAGCCGATCACCGCGTACCCGTCCTTGTCGTGGGCGGCTCGCTGGTGGGTCTGTCCCTGTCCCTGTTCCTGGGCCGTCTCGGCGTACGGCACATGCTCGTCGAGCGGCACTCCGGGACCTCGATCCACCCGCGCGGCCGCGGCAACAACGTGCGCACGATGGAGCTGTTCCGGGTGGCCGGCGTCGAGCCGGACATCAAGACGGCGGCGTCCCTCCTCGCGGACAACCACGGCATCCTGCAGACCCCGACCCTGGTCGGGGACGCGGGCGAGTGGCTGTTCCGGGAGATCGACCCCGGCGGGGGGCTGGCCCGGTTCAGCCCCACCAGCTGGTGCCTGTGCAGCCAGAACGACCTGGAGCCGGTGCTCCTGGACGGGGCCCGCACCCTCGGCGGCGACCTCAGGTACTTCCACGAGCTGGAGTCCTTCGCCCAGGACCCCGAAGGAGTGACGGCCTACGTCCGGGACCGCGACAGCGACGACCTGTACACCGTCCGCGCGGACTACCTGGTCGCGGCCGACGGCCCGCGCAGCCCGGTCCGGAACCGGCTCGGCATCGGGCAGAGCGGCCCCGGCGACCTCTTCGCGAACGTCAGCGTGACCTTCCGCTCCAAACTCCTCGCCGACGTGGTCGGCGACCGCCGCTTCATCTGCTGCTACCTCACCGACCCCGAGGCCGACGGCGCCCTGCTGCCCGTCGACAACAAGGAACGCTGGGTCTTCCACGCCCCCTGGCACCCCGAACACGGCGAAAGGCTGGAGGAGTTCACCGAGGAACGGCTCACCCGGCACATCCGCCGGGCCGTCGGCGTCCCCGACCTCGACGTCGAGATCACCGGCAAGGCGTCCTGGCGCGCCGCCGAACGCGTCGCCGAGCGCTACCGGGACGACCGCGTCCTGCTCGCCGGCGACTCCGCGCACGAGATGTCCCCGACCGGCGCGTTCGGCTCCAACACCGGCATCCAGGACGCCCACAACCTGGCGTGGAAGCTGGCCGCCGTGCTCGACGGCTGGGCCGGGCCCGGGCTGCTGGACACCTACGACACCGAGCGGCGGCCCGTCGCCCTGGCCACCAGCGCGCGGGCCTCGGCCCGCTCCGTGGAACACAGCCACCCCGGCTTCGCCCCGGCGCCCGGCATCGGCGGCGGCAAGCGCGGCGGCATCCTCAACGTGGTCCTCGGCTACCGCTACCCGCAGGGCGCCGTCGTGGGCGCCGACCCGGACCAGCCGGTCGTACCGGACGGGCTGCGGCTGACCGGGGAACCGGGCAGCCGGGCCCCGCACCTGTGGCTGCGCCGCGCGGGCGAGCGGCTGTCCACGCTCGATCTGTACGAGCGGTCACTGGTGCTGCTGAGTGACGCGGGCTCGGCCGCGGGGGCCGCCTGGCGGACCGCCGCGCTGCGCATCGCCGGGACGGAGGAGGTACGGCTGGAGGCCTACCGGATCGGTACGGGCGCGGACGCCGAGCTGCGGTACGACACGGAGGGTGACGACTGGGCCGGAGCCCACGGCGTCACCGCCGAGGGAGCGGTACTGGTACGGCCGGACGGGTTCGTGGCGTGGCGGGCGATGGATGCGGCACCGGACCCGGAGACGGCACTGCGGGATGTCCTGAGGACGCTGCTGAGGCGGGGCTGACCCGCTCCGGGTGCCCCCGCCGCCACAGCGGTTTCGCGGGCGACGGCAGTGCGGTTCCCGGGGACGCGGGGCTGCATCGATGTGCGGCTCCGCCGCGCGGGCGCGACCGGCCACGCCGGAGCCGCGCCCGGAAGACGGCCGCGAGCTCGACGGCGCCGGATCAGATCCGTACCTCGACCGTCTTCGCGAGCCGGTCGTGCAGCCCCCGCCCGTCCCGGTCCCAGATCAGCGCCGGAATCGCCAGGCACAGCAGGATCGTGCGCAGTACGGCCCGCAGCGGGTTGACCGTGCCCGTCTCCAGGGCCACCACCCGGACGCCGAAGAGCCGCTTACCCGGAGTGAAGCCGATCGTGCCGACCGTCAGCACGCTCAGGACGAAGAAGATGCCCAGCGCCCAGTTGCTCGTGTCCGGGCTGTATCCGTGCGTGACCAGGCCGTATGCGATCAGGACGCTCAGCCCCCAGTCCACGGCGAGCGCGCCGAGGCGCCGGCCGGGCCGGGCGATCGAGTCCGGCCCCTCCTCGGGCAGACCGAGCTGCTCGCCCCGGTAGCCGAAGTCGGCACCGGCCTCTTCCATGGCCGCGCGGGGCCCGGAGAGCCACGATCCGAGTGCTTGCCTGTTGTCCACCCGACCACGGTACTGCGCCCGAAATGACCGGGGTACGGCGGGGTGTCCCGGGGCTAGGGTGGAACCGTGGCCGGTTAACTTCTGCGAAACAAACGGGTCACGCCCGAGAAATCACCCGTCCCTAGGGTCGAGACCAGCGTGTGCCACCGCACTGGCCGCACGAACGATCTACCACCCCGGCGAGGACGGTCGGGAGTAGGAGGAGCTGGATGTTCCAGAACGCCGACGAGGCCAAGAAGTTCATCGCGGACGAGGACGTCAAGTTCGTCGACGTCCGCTTCTGCGACCTGCCGGGCGTCATGCAGCACTTCACGGTGCCCGTTGAGGCGTTCGACCCGGACGAGGAGCTGGCCTTCGACGGATCGTCGATCCGTGGTTTCCAGGCCATTCACGAGTCCGACATGGCTCTGCGTGCCGACCTGTCCACCGCCCGTGTCGACCCGTTCCGCCGGGACAAGACGCTCAACATCAACTTCTTCATCCACGACCCGATCACGGGCGAGCAGTACTCCCGTGACCCGCGCAACGTGGCGAAGAAGGCCGAGGCCTACCTCGCCTCGACCGGTATCGCGGACACCGCGTACTTCGGTCCCGAGGCCGAGTTCTACGTCTTCGACAGCGTGCGTTTCGCCACGTCCGCGAACGAGTCCTTCTACCACATCGACTCCGAGGCGGGCGCCTGGAACACCGGTGCGGTGGAGAACAACCGCGGTTACAAGGTCCGCTACAAGGGCGGCTACTTCCCGGTGGCGCCGGTCGACCACTTCGCCGACCTGCGCGCCGAGATCTCCCTGGAGCTGGAGAAGTCCGGCCTGAAGGTCGAGCGCCAGCACCACGAGGTGGGCACCGCCGGCCAGGCCGAGATCAACTACAAGTTCAACACCCTGCTGGCCGCCGCCGACGACCTGCAGCTGTTCAAGTACATCGTGAAGAACGTGGCCTGGCGCAACGGCAAGACCGCGACCTTCATGCCGAAGCCGATCTTCGGTGACAACGGCTCGGGCATGCACGTGCACCAGTCGCTGTGGAGCAACGGCGACCCGCTGTTCTACGACGAGGCCGGTTACGCGGGCCTGTCGGACACCGCCCGCTACTACATCGGCGGCATCCTCCGGCACGCCCCGTCGCTGCTGGCCTTCACCAACCCGACGGTGAACTCGTACCACCGCCTGGTGCCGGGCTTCGAGGCGCCGATCAACCTGGTGTACTCGCAGCGCAACCGCTCCGCCGCGATGCGTATCCCGATCACCGGCTCGAACCCGAAGGCCAAGCGCGTCGAGTTCCGCGCCCCGGACTCCTCCGGCAACCCGTACCTGGCCTTCTCGGCCCTGCTGCTGGCGGGTCTGGACGGCATCAAGAACAAGATCGAGCCGGCCGAGCCGATCGACAAGGACCTGTACGAGCTGGCTCCCGAGGAGCACGCGAACGTCGCCCAGGTCCCGACCTCGCTGAACGCCGTGCTCGACGCGCTGGAGGCCGACCACGAGTTCCTCCTCCAGGGCGACGTGTTCACGTCGGACCTGATCGAGACGTGGATCGACTTCAAGCGCACCAACGAGATCGCGCCGCTGCAGCTGCGTCCGCACCCGCACGAGTTCGAGCTCTACTTCGACGTGTGATCGGACCGCCACAACCGGTTCCGTAACCGAGGGCCGCCACCCGGAGTCGCTCCGGGTGGCGGCCCTCGGCCGTTGCTCGGACCCGCCCTCAGACCACGACCACGACCACGGGAACGCTGCCGAACCCGTTGTTGAAGCCGAAGAAGCCGTTGTTGAAGCCGAAGCCGTTGAAGCCGAAACGGTTGTTGAAACCGCAGTCCCAGCCGCCGTGGAAGCAGCCACGGTTGGTGGTGACCTGGGTCGGGGTGGCTGCCGACGCGGTGCCGGCGGTACCGATCGCCACTCCGCTCGCCATCAGGACGCCGATGGCGGACGCCGCGGCGAGACGCCTCGCGCGATGTGCATTCATGGATCCACCTTCCTTCCACCCCTCGTGCGGCCTGCCGGCACGAGGGGTGGGCCGCGACGTCGGAGTGAAGAGTCCGGCGCGGTCGTAGGGGATGCCGCACGAGCAGGAGTAGCAGGGGCAGACGTGGTGGGCACCCCGCGGTGCGGCTCTCCGTTAAATGCTAGCCGTCCGGCGACCACCCGGCATCCCGGGCAACCTTTGCCGCTTCCCCTGCTTCCTACTTTCGGGGGATCATCCCCCTGACTCTGTCCGACGAGAGAGGTTGAACGGGGATGACGGAAAACGACGACTGGGAGCGGGAGTTCGATCACCGCTGGGCGAATTCCGCCGAGCACAAGGAGCCCTCGGCCCGGGCTCGGATGCTCGCCGCGCGCTGGAAGGAGAACCCGCCGGACCCGGCGCCCTTCCGTGCCGACCCCGATCCGGTGCCGCACCGGGCGTCGTGGGCGTCGACGGCCATGGTCGTCGGCTGCGTGATCGTGGTCATGGTGCTCATAGGACTCGCGCAGTTCGGCTCGTCGTACTAGTCGTGGTACCGGTCGCCCCACGGGCCGCGCCTTTGCTGCCCCTAGGGCCGATCGGAACCACTTCATGGGAATCGGCAGGTGCACACTGGACAGCGGGACGAGTGCCTGACTGCGGGGTGATGCAAGATGCAGAGCCGCTTCCGGAGCGACCGACGGCTGACCGTGCGCATGGGGCTCACGCTGTTCCTGCTCGGGCTGCTGTACGTGGGCTTCGTCGCCGCGCTGATCGCGCTGCTGAAGTCCTGGGTGCTGGTCGTCGTGGTGGTCGGGGCGATGTTCGTGGCGCAGTTCTGGTTCTCCGACCGGATCGCCATGTTCGCGATGCACGGGCGGGTCGTGGAGCGCGAGGAGTATCCCGAGCTGCACGCGGTGGTCGACCGGTTGTGCGCGATCGCGGACATGCCCAAGCCGGTCGTCGCCGTATCCGACATGGACATGCCGAACGCGTTCGCGACCGGCCGGAACCCCGACCACGCGGTGGTCTGCGTGACCACGGGGCTGCTACGCCGGCTGGAGCCGGCCGAGCTGGAGGGCGTCCTGGCGCACGAGCTGTCGCACGTCGCGCACAAGGACGTCGCCGTGATCACGATCGCGTCCTTCCTCGGTGTGCTGGCGGGTCTGATCGTGCGGTTCGCGTTCTACTCGCAGGTCTTCGGCGGGGGCCGCAGGGACCAGAACACCGCCGCCGTGTTCGCCGCGATCATGGGCGTCTCGGCGGCGGTGTACGCGATCAGCTTCCTGCTGATCCGGGCCCTGTCCCGGTACCGGGAGCTGGCCGCCGACCGCGCGGCCGCGCATCTCACCGGCCGGCCGTCAGCCCTTGCCTCGGCGCTCACCAAGGTCTCCGGGGACATCGCCCGGATCCCGACCAAGGACCTGCGCACCGCCCAGGCCTTCAACGCCTTCTACTTCACCCCGGCGACCGGCAAGGAACCCGGCATCGAGCGGTTCTTCTCCACGCACCCCACCCTGGAGCAGCGGCTGGAGCAGCTGGGCCGGATCTCGGCGGAGCTGGGCGAGGCCGCCACACCGGGGAAGGCGGGCTGAGCGTTGGGGCTGCTGGACATCCTGCTGGGCCGTACGAAACCGGTCGTACCCGATCTCGACCGGCTCTTCGCGCTGCCCTCGGCCGCCGTGACCCTGCAGGCCGCGGCCGGTTTCACACCGGCCGGGACCGGCGCGGTGTGCTTCGCCACCGTGGAGGGCGCGGCCTTCGAGCAGACCCACCGGGAGGTGCAGGCGCTGCTGGACGCGGACACCGACCGCACCGGACCGCCGGTGGAGCTGCGCCGGGACGGCTACGGATACTCGTGGCTGGTCTCCAAGCGCTCGCCGGACCAGCTGCCGGAGCTGGTCAACGACCTGCACGCGGTGAACAGCGCGATGGAGGTCAACGGCTTCGGCCCCCAGCTGCTGTGCTCGCTGGCCGCCTTCACGGACGACGGCGGCCGCACGCTGGCGCTGGTCTACCTCTACAAACGGGGCACCTTCTACCCGTTCGCCCCGCTGCCCGGTGCCGCACAGCGCCGGGACAGCGCGCTCGAACTCCAGGTGAAGGCGGCGCTCACGAACGATCTGCGGATCGAGCAGGACCTGAGCCGGTGGTTCCCGGTGTGGGGCGCCCCCGGCCTGTGACCGGCGACGCCCTCCGTCCTCACCTGCTCTTCTCCCGTTCCTGCCGACGGGTCTCGAAGGGGCGCTCACGACGGTACCGGCGCTCCCACTTCGCCTGCCGGTCCCGGCGCTCGCGGTAGGCCCGGTAGCTGTCGGGCAGGGGCGGGGTGCCCGCTCCGGCGGGCGGTGACGGGGTGCCGGGCGACCCGCGTCCGTGCGTCGCGTACAGATAGAGCAGCGCGACGGCGGCGAGCCACCACAGGTGGTCTCCGATTCCGAGGATCACCAGGACGACGGTCCCGGACGCGACGATGCCACGCATGACGGACCTCCGTGGGGTGAGTGTGGAGGGGGTGGAGTGTGTCGGCTTCGTGCCGTTTGTTCAGCGTAGGGAGGCCGTGGCGGCGGCCGCATCCCGTTTTCCGCCCGGGAAAGAGCCCGCCGTGAACGAATGGCCTCATGAGCGAACTGACGGGCTCCACCCACGACTTCGACGGCGAACGGCTGAGCGGGGTGACCGCGGCCCCTCGGGCCGGGCCACGGCGAGAGCACGGGGTCCCTCGCGGAGCTGAGCCTGCGCCGGAGGTTCGGGCTCTACGCGCCCCAGGCCTGCTGGACCGTGCAGGAGGCGCTGACGGCACGGGCCCGGTACAGCCGCCGCCCCCAACTCCTCGCATCGGAACACCAGTTGGGTCTCCGGTTCCGTGACCACGCCGAGGGCCGGCGGGAGTTCGTGACGGCGCTGGTGAGCGGGCCGGGCACCCCCGAGGGAGCGCGGAGGTGCCGGGCGCCGGTGTCGGACGTCAGCGGCTGTAGCGCATGAAGGCGCGCACCATGTGGCACGTCGTGCCGGACGGCGGGCGCATGCCGATCTCCTCCGCCGTGCTGCGGATCTTGTCGTCGGGGGCCTGGGCCGGCTGGTGGATCCCGGAGTCGAGCAGGGCTATGGCCAGGCGCATGGCCTTCAGGCGGCGGTTGTGGGTGATGTACCACTCGCGGGGCCGTCCGGCGGGCAGCGGCCGCTTGGTCACGGGCTCGTAGGGCGAGTCGAACAGCACGGGTCGCTGGACGGTGGACTGGGTGGGCAAGGGCTTCGGCTTCAGGGCGGCAGCGGGCACAGGCATCCTCCTGTCGCGGGCAGGGCATCGGCCGGACAGCCCGGCGACGCCCTCGAACACTGCTTCCAGTCTACTGCCGGGCACTGACAACGGGGTGACTGCGGGACCGGGCAAATCTCCAGCTCAGCAGGGATATTGTCGCTGTGTCACACCAGTTCCGGCAGGGACGGGTGAGTCGGCCCGAATTCGAACACTCCGCAGCGCGCGGACGGCGCCGCGGTGGTGGCGGACACGGTCGGGCCGCGGGGCTTCGCGTACCGTGTGCGGCATGGAAATCTGGATCAATCCGGCCTGCTCCAAGTGCCGCAGCGCCATCAGCCTGCTCGACGCCGAGGGGGCCGAGTACACCGTCCGCCGCTATCTGGAGGACGTGCCGAACGAGGACGAGATCAGGGCCGTGCTCGACCGGCTGAACCTGGAGCCCTGGGACATCACCCGTACCCAGGAGGCCGAGGCCAGGGAACTGGGGCTCAAGGAGTGGGCACGGGACGCGAGTGCGCGCGAGCGGTGGATCACCGCACTCGCCGAGCACCCCAGGCTCATCCAGCGCCCGATCATCACCGCCGACGACGGAACGGCCCTGGTGGCCCGCTCCGAGGAGGCGGTACGGGAGGCCCTGGCGCACAACAAGAGCTGAGCGCCGCTCAACTCCCCTGTGACCCAAGCCACTTCACCAACTCCTGCAACCGCTGAGCAACCTCGTTCGGTATCTCGTACATAGCGGCGTACGCTCCCCTACCTCTTCAGGAGGCGCGCATGTCGCGCAGGAGAAGTCTCGGTACGAAGAAGAAGATCGCGCTGCTCGTCAGTGCCGCGGCGGTGGCGGGCGGCGGGGCCTTCGCGCTGGCCACCACGTCCAACGCCGCGCAGCCCGCGCACGACGCCAAAACGCTGTCCGCCGGGGGCTCGAACGTCTGCCAGGGGCTGGCCACGGCCCACGGCAACAACGACCGGTTCATCGCGGACCAGAAGGCTCATCCGGACGCGCAGTCGGCAGCCCGGATCGCCAACCGCGAGGCGGTCATCAAGCAGATCGAGGTCCAGCAGAAGGCCGCCGGATGCACCGTTGGGGAGTCGGCTCAGGACTCCCAGGCGGGGCAGGGCGCCAACGGCACCGGACAGCAGCAGGGCGCGGGACAGCAACAGGGCGCCGGTCAGCAGGCGGGGCAGCAGAGCGCACAGCCCTCGCAGTCCGCCGCCGGCGACGCCAACGCCGGTGGTGCCAGTGCCGGCGACGCCAACGCCGCCGGTGCCGCGGCGGGCTCGGGCCAGCAGGTCTGCAAGGGCTCCACGGTCACGCTCTCCGGCGAGGGCGGCGCCCCTGCCGCGTCCAGCGGCCAGTTCCCGGCCGGGACGACCCTGAAGGTCACCAACCTGGACAACAACAAGTCCACGACGGTGAAGGTCACCTCGGTCTCCGGCAGCTGCGTCCTGCTCAACAACGCGGCCTTCGAACAGGTCCGGGAACCCGGCAAGTTCCTCATCCGCCACGCGGTCATCGAGAAGGTGGGGTGAGGCTCAGGGACCGGTCAGAAACGCGGTGAGACGGCGGGCCAGGTCATCGGGTGCCGCCTGGGGCAGCGCGTGGTGGGACACGTCCGGCAGGACGGCGGTCTCCACGTGCGGCAACAGGGCGCGGGCCCGGCTCGCCACCTCACCGGGGTCATGGGTCCTGCTGTTCGCGGCCACGAGCAGCAGGACCGGCACCTCCAGGGCCCGCAGCGCGTCGGGCGCCGGACGCGGGTCGGTGACCGGCTTCGCGGCCGGGAAGCCCGCCCCCGCCTCCTGGAGGGCGAGCCAGTCCGGGTCGAGGGGCACTCCCCCGGTCTCCCATTCCATGAACGCGCGGACCCGGCGGGGCGTGGGCCGCAGCAGCATCGGCAGGGCGTGGAGCAGGTACGCCGCCTTGTACCCGGCGAAGCACTGGGTCGGGTCCAGGAGGAACAGGCGGCGCACCCGGCCGGGCGTGCGCAGGGTGTGGTGCAGGGCGATCCAGCCGCCGTACGAGTGGCCGCCCAGGTCGGCCGAGCCGGTGCCGAGGCCGTCCATGACGGCGTCCAGCCACGCCGTCAGGTCGGCGACCGTGCGGGGGTGGCGGTCGCCGGCCCGGCCGCTCAGGCCCGGGGCGCCGGCCACATCGACCGCGTAGACCCTGCGCACCCGGCCCAGCTCCGCGACCTGGGCGTACCAGGAGACGGAGGTGGCCGCACCGCCGCCCGGCAGCAGGAGCAGCGGGGGTGCGTCACGCGGGCCGCAGGCATGGACGCGGGTGTCACCGAAGGGGGTGGCGACCGTCAGCGCCGCCCGCTCGGCGGGCCACTTCGCCAGGACCTTGTCGTACGCACCCCGAAAGGCCTCCCAGTCGTATCCGGCCACCCCGCACCGCCCCCTATTATCTCGTTCGGCAAGATACTCGCTCAACGAGATGATAGCCCTGGAGGCCCGCGTGCAACCCGACCCGGACATGGAGATCGTGCACCTCCTGCGTGCCGTCGCCGTCGAACTCGGCCTGCACAGCGCCCGGTTCGCGAGCGGCAACGACATGCACGCGACGGACGTACGCGCCCTGATCGCACTCATGGACGCGCGGCGGGCGGGCGAGGAGACGACCGCCGGGCGGCTCGGAGCCGCGCTGGGGCTCAACTCGGCGGGAACGACCGCGCTGCTCGACCGGCTGGAGCGGGCGGGTCATGTGCGGCGGGTGCGCGGGAGGACCGACCGGCGCAAGGTCGTCGTGGAGGTGACGGAAGAGGCCGTGGAACTCGGGCAGTCCTTCTTCGGGCCGCTGATCGAGCGCTCGCTGGAGCTGCTGCGCGGCTACGACGACCAACAGCGGGCCGCCATCCGGGAGTTCCTCGACGGGGTGCGCAGAGCGGCGGCGCAGGACGCGCATACCTCACCCGCCGACGCCTCACAACGTGAGCCGGGACACAAAACCGCCAGGTAACACGGGGTTCACATACGGGCAACGGCCGGGAAATCGCCCGTTGACAGGCTGCCCGGCAGATCGAGCGGCGCACCGGTGCCGCAGCGCCGCAGCACCCGCGACGACGAGTGCGCCCGACCTACCCCTGAGGATGTGGCCCCCGTGACCTTCAAGGCCGAGTACATCTGGATCGACGGCACCGCGCCGACGGCCAAGCTCCGTTCCAAGACGAAGATCATCACGGGTACCCCGGCCGACCTGGAGGCACTGCCGATCTGGGGCTTCGACGGCTCCTCCACCAACCAGGCCGAGGGCCACTCCTCGGACCGCGTGCTCAAGCCGGTCTTCACCTGCCCCGACCCGATCCGCGGCGGCGACGACATCCTCGTCCTGTGCGAGGTCCTCGACATCGACATGACCCCGCACGCGTCCAACACGCGGGCCGCGCTGGCCGAGGTCGCCGAGCGGTTCGCCGCGCAGGAGCCGATCTTCGGCATCGAGCAGGAGTACACCTTCTTCGACGGCTCCCGCCCGCTGGGCTTCCCCGAAGGCGGCTTCCCGGCCCCGCAGGGCGGCTACTACTGCGGTGTCGGCGCCGACGAGATCTTCGGCCGTGAGATCGTCGAGGCCCACCTCGACAACTGCCTGAAGGCGGGCCTGGGCCTGTCCGGCATCAACGCCGAGGTCATGCCCGGCCAGTGGGAGTTCCAGGTCGGTCCGCTGTCCCCGCTGGAGGTCTCCGACCAGCTGTGGGTGGCCCGCTGGCTGCTGTACCGCACCGCCGAGGACTTCGGCGTCTCCGCCACCCTGGACCCCAAGCCGGTCAAGGGCGACTGGAACGGCGCGGGCGCGCACACCAACTTCTCCACCAAGGCCATGCGCGAGGGCTACGACGCGATCATCACCGCGTGCGAGTCGCTCGGTGAGGGCTCCAAGCCGCTGGACCACGTCAAGAACTACGGCGCCGGCATCGACGAGCGCCTGACGGGCCTGCACGAGACCGCTCCGTGGGACGAGTACTCCTACGGCGTCTCCGACCGCGGCGCCTCGGTCCGCATCCCGTGGCAGGTCGAGAAGGACGGCAAGGGCTACATCGAGGACCGCCGCCCGAACGCCAACGTCGACCCGTACGTGGTGACCCGCCTGCTCGTGGACACCTGCTGCTCCGCGCTGGAGAAGGCCGGCCAGGTCTGATCCGCCCGGTCTCCGAAGGGGTCGCCCGCCGTCACGGCGGGCGACCCCTTCCGCCTATCGTGCGTCCCATGGAGACCGACTGGGGGCAGCTCTCGCACGCGTACGGTCCGGCCGACGACATCCCCGGCCTGCTGCGGGAGATGGAGTCCGAGGACGCGGACGTACGCGCGGAGGCCGCGCACGAGCTGTTCTCCGCGCTGTGCCACCAAGGGGACATATACGACGCCTCGGCCGCCGCCGTCCCCCACCTCGCGCGGCTCGCCCTGCACGGCCCCGGCCACCGGCCGGAGCTGCTCCGGCTGATCGCCGGCATCGCGGACGGAGACGGCAGGCCCGCCGAACGGGCCGCCGCGCGGCGGGCCGTGGCCGAGGCCCTGCCGGCCCTGCTGCCCTTCGCGCACGACACCGACGCGGAGCTCCGCGACGCCATGGTGCTGCTGGTCACGGCACTCGGCCACCCGTACGCACTGCCGCTGCTCCCGCTGCTGCGGGCCCGGCTCGCCGAGGAGCCCGACCCCGGGGTGCGCGGCCGGGTGGTGACCGCGCTCGCGCTGCTGGAGGCGGGCGACGGCGGCTGGCGGCACGGCCTGCTGGCCGACCCGGAGCCCCGGGTGCGGCTCGCCGCCGCCGAGGACCTGCTGCGCACCGCCGGACTGCCGCTGCCCGGCGAGCTCGTGGACGTATGCGCCCGGGCGTACGCGGCCGACCCGCACGAGCGCGAGGACGTCTCCTGGCCGCACCCCTACCGACCGTTCACCGACCGGCTGCTGGAGGATGACCCGGACGCGGCCCTGCGCGCCCTCGCCCGGGGCGTGCCGCTCGCCCACGACGTCAACGAGCGCTGGCGGGACCGCGAGGCGCAGACACTGCCCTGGGCGCTGGCGGAACTCGACGGCGCGCCCTGGGAGTTGTACCGGCTGGCCCGGACGGCCTGCGCGCTGCCGGCGGAGGCCCACCCGCGCGTGCGGGAGCGGGTGCTGCCGTACCGGGGTTCGGACGACCCGGCCGTGCGGGCCGCGGCGCTCACCGTGCTGGCCCGCGCCGGTTCGGCCGAGGCCGTGCCGGAGGTGGTACGGCTGGTCGAGGAGGCACCCGGCCTGGACGGCACCGTGCGTGCCGTCACCGCGGTGACGGACGTGTTCGGAGCGGGGGCGCTGCCCGTGGCGCGGGCGGTGGCCGGGCGGCTCGACGCGGCCCCTGCGCAGCTGGTCGCGGTGCTGGCGCGGTACCCCGAGGTGGCCGTGGAGGTCGTGGCCCACCTCGCCACGCTGGTGCGTGAACGCACCGACGGCCACGGCGGTGCGGTCGCCGTGCTCGGCTCGCTGGGCCCGTCCGCCGGTGCGGTCGGCGCCCAGGCGCTGCGGGCGGCGGCGACCGGGGACGCCGGCTTCCCGGTGCCGACGGCCGCCGCGCTGGCGTACCACCGGGTGACCGGCGATCCGGAACCCGCGCTCGCTCTCCTCGGTGCGCAGCTCGCGGAAGAGCCCCCGGAAGGGCTCGCGCAGGCCGGTGAACTGGGACCGCGGGCCGCACCGTTGCTGCCGCTGGTCGAGCCGTGGCTCGCGCAGCGGCACACGGTCAGCAGGCGGGGCCGGGCGGCGCTCACCGTGTGGCAGATCACGGGCCGGACCGAGGACACGGTGGAGCCGCTCGCCCGGTGGCTGGTCGCCGACGACTTCTGGCCCCCTGTCGAGACACCCGCCCTGCCCGCGCTCACCGCGATCGGCCTGCTGCCCCGGTTCGCCGTGGACCGGCTGCGCAAGGTCGCCGAGTCGGCCCGCCGCGCCGCCCACGACCTGTTCGTGACGGGCGGCCCGCACCCGGACTACGTCCTGCGGTCCGCCGTGCGCGAGCTGCTGGCGACGGCGCGCGTGCTCGACTGAGGCGGTCATGTCCGCATGCCGAGACGTCATTTCGGACGCGTGAACCACCCGCAACGCCCTGATCAGGGCGTTGTGCGCGCTCCCTCGACCCACGCAGCGTCAACTTCACGCCAAGGAAGCGTCCAAGCAGTGAGAGGAGGGTCCTGCCCCGGGCCGGTGTCTGCTTCAATGGGCCCATGGCCAGCTTCCAGAAGACCACCGCGACGGGTCGCCATGACCTTGAGCCCTTCTGGCCTTCCCGTCAGCACCACGACTTCGACCGGGTGTGTTGCCGCGTGCTGAACGCGCGGGCCCTCTAAAGCCGTAACCCCCGGCCTTCGGCCAGCGCGGAACGACGTACGTCCCCCGGCGCGCCCGACCACGAATCGCGGCCGTCGCACCCACCGACGAACCTCTCGCGCGAAAGAGCTGACCTCTCATGGCGACCACTCGTTCCCTTTCCTCCGCCTCCACCCTCACCGCCCCCGCCCGGCACCGGCTGCGCGCCGTCGACCGGGACGAGGTGGTCGACGTCGCGGACTTCCTGCCGCCGGGCGCCACCTGGCTGCCCGCGCCGCAGCACACCCTGCCCGCCCTGCCCGGCCAGCCGCCGATGGTCGGCTACCTGGTGCTGGTCCCGGCCGACCAGCGGCCGCCGTTCCTGCCGGTCGCGGTGCCGGAGCAGCTGCATGAGGAGGCGTCGGCCGAGTCCACGGACACCGAGCCGGCGGTGCGGATCGACCCCGTGCAGCGCACCGCCAGCGTCGACGGCCGTGAACTCGACCTCACCTACCTGGAGTTCGAGCTGCTGGCCCATCTGGTGGCCCATCCGCACCGGGTGCACACCCGCGACCAGCTGGTCACCACGGTGTGGGGCTACGGCCATGTCGGGGACGGCCGCACCGTCGACGTGCACATCGCCCGGCTGCGCCGCAAGCTGGGCGCCGAGCACCGCCAGTCGATCCAGACGGTGCGCCGGGTCGGCTACAAGTACACGCCGCCGACCGCCCGCTGACCCGGCCGCCGCTCTGCCCTCGGCAGAGTCCCGTACCGCCGCGCGCCCGGAGCGGGCATGATCACCGGTATGAGACTTCTGGTGCTGGGCGGTACGGAGTTCGTCGGACGGGCCGTCGCCCAGGCCGCGCTGGGGCGGGGCTGGGAGGTGACCGTCTTCCACCGGGGACGCCACCAGCCCCCGCCCGGCGTACGGTCGTTGCACGGCGACCGCACCGCCCCGGACGGCCTGGCCGCGCTCGCCGCCGACCCGGGCACCTGGGACGCCGTGGTCGACACCTGGTCGGCCGGGCCCCGTGCGGTGCTCGCGGCGGCACGGCTGCTGCGGGGCCGTGCCGCGCGGTACGCGTACGTCTCCAGCCGGTCGGTGTACGCCTGGCCCTGGCCTTCGCTGGGCGGGGACGCCGAGCTCGGGCCGCTGGTCGAGGGTGCCCTCGCCGACGCGGAGCAGACCGCGTACCCCCAGGACAAGCGGGGCGGCGAGCTGGCCGTCCTGGAGACGTTCGGCGGGCAGGACTCGCTGCTGGTGCGGGCCGGGCTGATCCTCGGCCCGCACGAGAACGTCGGCCGGCTGCCGTGGTGGCTGACCCGGATCGCCCGGGGCGGCCCGGTACTGGCCCCGGGGCCGCGTGAGCTGCCGGTGCAGTTCATCGACGCCCGGGACCTGGCCGGCTGGCTGCTCGGCGCGGTGGAACAGTCGCTGAACGGGCCGTACGACCTGGTCGGCCCGCCGGGACACAGCACCATGGGCGAGCTGCTCGACCTCTGTGTCCAGGTCACCGGCGCGGACGCCGAACTGCGCTGGACCGACCCGGCGGTGATCCTGGCCGCCGGGATCGAGCCGTGGACCGGGCTGCCGGTGTGGGCGCCGCCGGACAGTGAGCTGTACGCCTGCGTCCACCGCACCGACGTGTCCCGAGCACTGGCCACCGGGCTGGTGTGCCGGCCGGCCGCGGAGACCGTCGCGGACACCTGGCGGTGGCTGACGGAGATCGGCGGCGTGGCCCCCATGCGGCCGGACCGGACGGTCAACGGTGTCGATCCGGAGGCGGAGGCGAGGGTGCTGGCCGGGGCGGGGGGTGTACCTGGCACCACTACCGAAGAGGGGGCCCCGGGCGAGTGATCTCCGCGCGGCCGTGGCCGAGACTGGCGTCATGACGACAGACACGAAGAGAGACGGCCTGCGCACCCGCGCCCGGGACGCGGCGCTCGCCGCCGTACGGGGATTCGTCCTGGCCGTGGCCATGCTGCCCGTGGCGGTGCTGTGCTTCACGCTGACCGCCGTCTCCCTCGTGCTCATCCCGGTCGGCATCGGCCTCGTCACGACCCCCTGGGTCCTCGGCGCGCTGCGGGAGTACACGAGCACCCGGCGCAGGCTCGCGTACGAGTGGTGCGGGATACGGATACCGGCGGCACACCGGCCGCCGCCCGAGCACGCCGGCCCCTGGACGCTCACCCTCGCGCTGCTCCGGGACCCCCAGGTCCGGCGGGACATGCTGTGGCTGCCGGTGGACATGACCGCGGGCTTCGTCACCGCGCTGCTCCCGGCCCTGCTGGTGTTCTACCCGCTCGAAGGGTTCGCGGTGGCGGCCGGGATGTGGCGCGTGGAGGACGGGCCGTACTGGTACCTCTTCGTACCGGTCGGCGGCCCCCTGACCGCGCTGGCCGCCGCCGTGCTGGCCGCCGCGCTCCTGGTCGTCGCCCTGCGGTACACCCCCCGGCTGCTGACCATGCACGTCCGGCTCACCCGGTCCGTACTCGGCGGCGACGCCGAACTCGCCGAACGGATCCGGGTGCTGACCGAGACCCGGCAGGACGCCGTGGACACCTCCGCCGCCGAACTGCGGCGCATCGAGCGGGACCTGCACGACGGTGCGCAGGCCCGGCTCGTCGCCATGGGCATGGATCTCGGCACCATCGAGATGCTGGTGGAGCACGACCCGGCGCAGGCGAAGCGGCTGCTCGCCCAGGCCCGCCGAAACTCCGCCGAGGCCCTGGAGGAGCTGCGCGACCTGGTGCGCGGCATCCATCCGCCGGTCCTCGCGGAACGCGGACTGGGCGACGCCGTACGGGCGTTGGCGCTGCGGCTGCCGGTGCCCACGGAGGTGAGCGTGGAACTGCCGGGCCGGGCGGACGCCCCCGTGGAGTCGGCGGCCTACTTCGCGGTCAGCGAGGTGCTCACCAACGCCGTCAAGCATTCCGGTGCCGAACGGGTCCGGGTGGGCCTGCGCCACACCGGCGGCCGGCTGCGGATCACGGTCACCGACAACGGCACGGGCGGCGCGGCGCTCGGCGCCGGGTCGGGTCTCGCCGGGGTCGAGCGCCGGCTCGCCGCGTTCGACGGCGTCCTGGCCGTCAGCAGCCCCGCCGGCGGCCCCACCCTGGTGACCGTGGAGATCCCGTGCGCGTTGTCCTAGCCGAAGACCTCTTCCTGCTGCGCGACGGGCTGGTCCGGATGCTCCAGGCCTTCGGCTTCGAGATCGCCGCCGCCGTCGAGTCCGGTCCCGAACTGGCCAAGGCCCTGGCCGAGCTGGAGCCGGACGTCGCCGTGGTCGACGTACGGCTGCCGCCCACGCACACCGACGAGGGCCTGCAGTGCGCGCTCGCGGCCCGCCGGGCCCGGCCGGGGCTGCCGGTGCTGGTGCTCTCCCAGCACGTGGAGCAGCTGTACGCGCGCGAGCTGCTCGCCGACGGAACCGGCGGGGTCGGCTATCTGCTGAAGGACCGGGTGTTCGACGCCGGGCAGTTCATCGACGCGGTACGACGGGTGGCGGCGGGCGGTACGGCGATGGACCCGCAGGTGATCCAGCAGCTCCTGTCCCGGCGGGCTTCCGGCGACCAGCCGCTCGGCCGGCTCACCCCACGCGAGCTGGAGGTGCTGGAGCTGATGGCGCAGGGCCGGTCGAACGCGGGCATCGCGGCGCAGCTCGTGGTGACGGAACGGGCCATCGCCAAGCACACCTCCAACATCTTCGGCAAACTGGGACTTGAGGTGTCGGACGACGACAACCGGCGCGTACTGGCGGTGCTCGCCTTTCTGGACCGGGACCGCTGACCTGCCAACTTCCCTGGTGCGCGAGGAATTTGTGAGACCGGTGAACACCTCTGGGACGGCATCCGTATGGAAGGACGCCGCTTCACTCCTGTCGGGCGCCCCGATGCTGCCCCGCAAGGAAGTCAGAGGAGTTCCATGGGACGCAACACACGAAAACGCCGTACGCCGCTGGCCAACAAGGCCATAGCCGCATCGGCGGCCCTAGCGCTCGGTGGGGGCGGGCTGATCTGGGCGAATTTCTACGCCTCGGCGCACGAGCCGGGCAACCAGATGTGGGGAGGCAACCAGACGAAGGCCGCGACGGCGCAGGTCGCGACGGTCTCCTGCCCGGACGTCCAGCAGAAGCTGACGAACGTGCCCTGGCGGGCCCGCCAGGGGGTGGCGACGGAGCTGGGGAACCTCGACCGGCAGATCACCGAGGCCTACAACCGGCTCGCCTCCACCCGGGACGCGCAGGCCAAGGATCCGAGCTTCGTACAGAACGCGATCGTCGGCCCCCTCAAGGAGAAGCGGGCGGCGACGATCAACCGGATCCGGATCGACATCCAGCGCGTCGGCGGTTCCTTCGACAACTCGCTCACGCAGCTCGCCGCCTGTACGACGCAGACCGCCAACCAGACCACCGCTGGGGGGAACACCGGTGGCCAGCAGCAGAACGGCGGACAGCAGCAGCAGAACGGCGGACAGCAGCAACAGAACGGCGGCCAGCAGCAGGGCAACAACGGCCAGCAGGGCAACGCCGGGCAGAACATCGGCGGGCAGGCCGGCAACGGCCCGGTCGCGGCCGACTTCGTCGACATCACCAAGGTCGCGCCGAACGTCCAGGGCAAGCCGCGTCAGCAGGGCAACGCCTCGACCGGCACGTTCACCACGCGCTGCGGTGTCAACGCCAACAAGAACCACAACACCGACAACGTGATCGTGGCGCCCGGCGTGACCAACGGCGCGCACCACCTGCACGACTACGTCGGCAACCAGAAGGTCAACGCCTTCTCCAGCAACCAGACGTTCCTGCAGGGCGGCACCAGCTGCCAGAACAGGAACGACCTGTCGGCGTACTACTGGCCGGTGGTCCGGGTCCAGGACGGCAGCCAGGACTTCGACCAGAACGCCGACGGCGGCGGCAAGGAAGGCAACGTCGGCAAGATCCTGACCCCGGTGCAGGCCCAGATCAAGTACGTGGGCAGCCCGGCGAGCAAGGTCGTCCCGATGCCGCAGTTCCTGCGCATCATCACCGGTGACGCCAAGACCACGACCAACGGTCTGGCGAACGCCAACGCGCACTGGAGCTGCACCGGCTTCGAGAACAAGGTCCAGCTGACGCAGCAGTACCCGATCTGTCCGCAGGGCAGCAAGGTGGTGCGGACGTTCGCCTTCCAGAGCTGCTGGGACGGGCAGAACATCGACAGCGCCAACCACCGTACGCACGTGGCCTTCGCGGACCCGGCGAGCGGGGTGTGCCCGAACGGCTTCAAGGCGATCCCGCAGCTGACGATGCGGCTGGTGTACAACATCAACCCGCCGACCGTCCAGAACGGCCAGGTGAAGAACGCCTACGCGGTGGACGGCTTCCCGGAGCAGCTGCACAAGCCGGCCACCGACCACGACGACTTCATCAGCGTCACGACCGGCGGCCTCGCCAACAAGATCGCCAACTGCATCAACAACGGCCAGAACTGCGCATGACCTTCTGACCGGGCCACGAACGAGGCCGGTGACGGACCCCCCTCCCGTCACCGGCCTTTCCCGTGTCCGCGCCCCGCGGGACGCCCCGGAGGGCCGGGGCGTCAGCCGTGGTGCGCGTGGTGGTCGGTGCCGATCTCCACGTCCCCGCCGAGCGTGCCGCGCAACGCCTTGACCACCCCGTCGTCGCCGACGGCGACCCACTTGCGGCCGACGAGGTAGTAGCCGCCGTAGTCCTTCGCATCGTTGATCCACTCGCGCTGGCCGCGGTCGGTGGCGAAGGTGGCGAGGATGAACCTGCCGTCGCCGTTCCTGCAGATGGCCTGGCGGATCTCGTCGGCGTCGGTCTGCATGTCCGGCTTGCACTTCACCTCGGCGGCCAGGCTCTCCAGGCTGCCGGTCGCCGTGGGCGGGACCGCCTTGGCGTCCCCGCCCGAGCCGCAGCCCGCCAGCGCGAGTACGGCCGCCGCACACAGCACCGCGCGTGTCACCCTCATCTGTTCCTCCGGTCCCGGTCGGCCAAGCATGCCTCAGCTCCTTCGGATACGGCTGCGGGCCGCCGGGCGCTCAATCCGGAGCCGGACGGACCCGGTCATCCCCGGAAGGGTGAATCACCCATCCGGGGGTGACCAACCTGCGGTTCGTTCGTTCTCCCGGACGTGCAGTCACAGGATGTAGCCCAGCGTCACGCACCCCTCTCCGCCGAGGACACCGGCCCCGTCGGCCTCGAACAGGCCGAGGCCGCGCTCGTCGAGCACTACCCCCGGCTGGTCCGGATCGCCTACCTGGTGCTGCCACCGGGCCTCGGCCGCAGCCGCCGGGTGCTGACCGCACACGCCCTCGCCCAGCGCTCCCTGCCCCGGGGCCGCGCGCAGCAGTGCGCGATCCCGGCGCAGACCCCGGGCCGCGAGGGAGACCTGGGATACGCCTTCCTGCGGGAGCGCGTCCTGCGGGCGGCCCTGGAGGCGGCCCGCCCCCGCACGGGCCTGCCCCGGCTCTCCCAGCTGCCGCCGCTGCTGCCCCAGGTGTGGGGCCTGAAGCTGTTCCCGCGCTCGGGCGGCGCCGATGAACTGGCCCTGGACCAGCGGCTGTCCGCCCTGTCCGGCCCGGCCCGCGCCGCCTATGTGCTGCGCGGCCTGGAGGAGCTGTCCGACGCCGACATCCGTACGGTCCTCGCGGCCGCCGGGGTGGACGACGTGGGCGGCGCGCTGGCCGACGCGAACGGCCTGCCGACCCAGCCCGCGCTGCTGTCCTCCCCCGAGTTCGACCCCTGTCTGCTCCAGGCCCGGCCCACCGATCTGGTGCGCCGCCGCCAGCACACCAAGGCCGCGCTCGCGGCCGCCGCGGCGCTCGCGGTGTGCGGGGCGCTGGTCGCCCTGCCCGGCGGCGGCTGGGGCCCGGACGGCGCCGCCGCACCCGCCTACGCCGGCAATCCGGCCGCCGAGGCCGCCCTCGACCCCGGCCGGCTGATCCGGGTCTCCCCCATCACCTGGGAGTCCGCCGCCCGTACCGACTTCTCGGTGTGGCCCGCGCGCGGCACGCTCACCGGCGACACGGCCCTGCTGCGCCGCGCCCTCGCCGTCTGGGCCCGCCCCGGCGACACCGTCCATGTCTCGGCGACCCCCGGCACCGACACCGGCGGCCCGGCCGGCCCGCCCCAGCTGCTGTACGCGGGCCAGCTGGACAACGCCCGCGTGGTGATGCTGTACGACGGTCTGCGCATCGCCCGGTACGCCGAGCCGGTCGACGGCACCCAGGGCGCGGCCCTCGACCTCGCCCGTGCCGACGGCGCGACCGGCGCCGAGGCGAACGCGCTGGTGCTGGGCCGCTCGGACGGCAATGTCCAGTATCTGACCGCCCCCTGGGTGAAGAAGGCGGCCTCGCGGGACCTGATGAAGCCGGAGGCGGCCGCGACCCCGCTGACGATCAGCGACGGCGTCACCGCCCCGCTGGCCAGCCCCGCGCTGCGTCCCGGCAACTGCACCTCGTGGCCGGTGCTGCAGCTGACCGACGCCACCGGCTCCCGGCTCAGCACCGACCTGGGCGAGTTGGTACCGGCGCACCTCACCGCCGGCCGGCCCGGTGCGGCCGGCGAGGCGTCCGGGGCGGCCGGGCTGCGGGCCTGGGCGCCGTACGCCTGCTCGCTGTCGCTGGAGCGCTCCGCCGGGGTGCGCAGCGTCAACGCCTGGACGTTCGCCGGTCAGCCGCTGCCCGACGGCAGCGGGGCGGCCGACTGGGTGTGCACCCGGGCCGAGACCTGGCGCGGTGACGGTACGGGGGCGTTCGCCCAGTTCCACCCACCGGGCGGACGGGTCGGGGCGGTGGTGGCCAAGGGGACGGACGCCCGGTCCTGCGGGCCGCGTGATCCCCATGTGCTGGCCGGGGTGCTGTGGAAGTCGGCGGCGGGGCACTGGTATCTGCTGGCGGCGGGCGACAAGGACACGGCGACGATCCGGGCCGGGGGCGGGGTCACCGCCGCCGGGCAGGGCCGGTTCCTGGTGGCCCGGGCCAGGCAGGGGGCACGCGCCGAGCTCAAGGGCACGCTGGTGGACGGGACGGAGGTCAGCGGGCTGAAGTAGGACGCTTTGCTGACGCCAGCGTAAACAAGGTCTGCCAGAGGGGTTCTCAGCACCCCTACCGGTCAGTACATTGACGCCATGTCCAATACGCAGGCCCGGGTGCCGCTCAAGGCACGCAAGGTGTCCTTCTCCTGGGACGGCACGCCGTTGCACTGGGTGCCGGGGGATCCGCTCACCACGCACACCATCAACGTGCTCCACCTGCTGCTGCCCGCCGGTGAGCGGTGGTTCGTGCACGTGTACAAGCAGGTGCTGCCGTACATCCGGGACGACCGGCTCCGCGAGGACGTCATCGGGTTCATCGGCCAGGAGGCGATGCACTCCCAGGCCCATGACGAGGTGCTGCCCCACCTGCGGGAGCAGGGGCTCGATCCGACGCCGTACACCGCGCAGGTCGACTGGTTCTTCGAGAAGCTGCTCGGCGACCGGACGCTGCCGCCGGGCAGGGCCCGCCGCTGGTGGCTGATGGAGCGGGTCGCGCTCATCGCGGCCATCGAGCACTACACGGCGTTCCTCGGCAACTGGGTGCTCAACGCCGGCGAACTGGACCGGCGCGGTGCCGATCCGACCATGCTGGACCTGCTGCGCTGGCACGGCGCGGAGGAGGTGGAGCACCGCTCGGTCGCCTTCGAGCTGTTCCTGCACGTCGACGGCAGCTACCGGCGGCGCGTAAGGACCTGGGCCACCGCCTTCTCGGCGCTGGTGTTCCTGTGGCAGCGCGGGGCGCGGTTCTTCATGGAGAACGACCCGACCCTCGTCGACGGCAAGGCCTCCTTCAAGGAGTTCCACGTCCGCGGCAGGCGGGGCCTGCTGCCCTCGACCGGGGACATGCTCCGGTCCGTCCCCCGCTATCTCAGCCGCGGATACCACCCCTCGCAGGAGGGCGACACCGAACAGGCCGTCGCCTACCTGGCCTCCTCGCCGGCGGCCATGGCGGCGGAGAAGAGGGCCGCCTGATGCCGAGGCCGCGCAACCTCGCGCTCGTCGCGGGCGCCGCCCTGCTGGCCCGGCGGGCCCTGCGCCGCCGTATCCAGGTCTCACCGCTGTGGCCGATGCCCGCGCTGGAGGTGCCCACCTCGGGCCGGCCGCGGTCGCGGGCCCTGCGGCTGCTGGTCGCCTCGCACGAGACGGTGGCCGACGGTGTCGTCCGACTCCGCCTGGAGGGGCGGGACCTGCCGCGCTGGCAACCCGGGGCGCATCTCGACCTCGTCCTGCCGTCGGGACGCATCCGGCAGTACTCGCTGTGCGGCGACCCCGAGGACACCTCCTCGTACACCATCGCGACCCGGCTGGTCGAGCACGGCCGGGGCGGCTCGCGCGAGGTCCACGAGCAGGTGACGGAGGGCATGGAACTGGAGGTGCGGGGACCTCGGAACCGTTTTCCGCTGATCGAGGCGGAGTCGTACGTCTTCGTCGCCGGCGGTATCGGCATCACCCCGATCCTGCCCATGCTGCGGGCCCTGCCGGAGAACGCCGAGTGGCGGCTGCTGTACGCGGGGCACGCCAGGGCGTCGATGCCGTTCCTGGAGGAGGTCGAGAAGCTGGGCCGAGACCGGGTGACCATCGTGGAGGGGAGGCCGGACCTCGACGCCCTGGAGGTGCGCGAGGGGGCCGCCCTCTACTGCTGCGGGCCCGAGGGGCTCATGGCGGCCGTCGCGGCACGCTTCCCGGACGTCCGCCTCGAACGGTTCGCGCCCCCCGCGGTGTCCGGCGGCAACGCGGAGTTCGAGGTCGAACTCAGGCGCACCGGAAGGACGTTGACCGTCCCCGCCGGCTCCACCGTGCTGCAGGCCGTGCGCAGGGAGCTGCCGGACACCGCCTACTCCTGCGAGCAGGGGTTCTGCGGGACCTGCCAGCAGCGGGTGCTCGAGGGCGAGATCGATCACCGGGACGAGCTGCTGACGGACGACGAACGGGCCGACTCGATGCTGATCTGTGTGTCCCGGTCCAGGGGCGATCGTTTGGTGCTAGACATGTGATCATCTCCGGTCGTGGTCCGATCGGTATGGTGTCCGCATGACTATCGGGGTTCGCCGCAGGATGGGCGTCGAGGAGCGGCGGCAGCAGCTGATCGGTGTCGCCCTCGACCTGTTCAGCCGACGCTCGCCCGACGAGGTCTCCATCGACGAGATAGCGTCGGCCGCGGGCATCTCCCGCCCGCTGGTGTACCACTACTTCCCCGGCAAACTCAGCCTGTACGAGGCCGCCTTGAAGCGTGCCGCGGAGGATCTCGCGGGCCGCTTCGCCGAGCCGCAGGAAGGGCCGCTCGGCGCCCGGCTGCTGCGCGTGATGCGCCGCTTCTTCGACTTCGTGGACGAGCACGGGCCCGGTTTCTCGGCGCTGATGCGCGGCGGTCCGGCGGTCGGCTCCTCGGCGACGAACGCGCTCATCGACTCCGTGCGGCATGCCGCCTACGCACACATGCTTGCGCACCTGGGCGTCACCGAGGCACCGGCACGACTGGAACTGGTCATCCGCTCCTGGATCTCACTCGCCGAGTCGACGGCCCTGATCTGGCTGGAGGGCCGGCGTGTCCCGCGCGCCGAGCTGGAGATCCAGCTCGTGCACGACTTCGCCGCGCTGACCGCCGTGAGCGCGGCCCACGACGAGGACATGGCGACCCTGCTGAAGAAGATGGTCAAGGACGAGCCGGCCGACGGCCCCTTCGCGGAGCTCGTCGGCCGGCTCGGCACCCTCGGTTGACGCGAGCGCTAGCGCGCCGCCCGGGTGAACACCGCCACCGTCCGTGCGGGGACGGTGAACGTGCCCGTGCCGGCCGCGTAGGCGGAGGTCTTCACCACCGGGTCGGCGCCGGCGGCCTGCACCGGGTGCAGCCGGTAGGGGGTGCCGGCGAGGCTGCCGACCGTCTGCTCCTGCTGCCGCGGGGTGGCGTTGAAGACGACGACCAGATCGCCGAGCTCCATGGTGATGACACCCGGCGTCTCGTCCCTGCCGGACAGCGGGAAGGACAGCTCGTCCTGCACCTGAGCGGCCGTGCCGAGCGAGAACGCCTTCTCCGTCGTACGGATTCTCAGCAGGTCCTGGTAGGCGGCGGAGGCCCCGGTGATCTGGTCGCAGCCCACCTTGACCGTGCTCAGCAGCGGCCGGGCGTAGTCCCACTTGGACTGGTTGTCGGCCGCCATGGGCAGTCCGCGCCCGAAGCCGTTGCCGTCGGCGCAGTTCCAGTGGATGGCGTTGAACCAGTCCCCGCTGTCGAAGGAGTTGCGGTCCAGCGACTTCGAGCGCAGCAGGTCGGTGCCCGCCTGGGACAGGGACGGCCCCTGGGAGAGGCCGGCCGTGGCCATCGCCAGGACCTGCATCCGGGCCCGGTCGGACGCGGAGGTGTCCTTCGGGAGCTTGTAGGCCAGCGCGTCGAACAGCGACTCGTTGTCGTGCGCGTCCACATAGGCGAGGGCGTCGCCGGGCGCGTCGGCGTATCCGGCGGGCGAGCCGCCGTAGTCGATCTCCGCTCCCGTGACCTGCCTGCCGTCCGTGTCCGTGAAGTGGTACTTGGCGAGGTTGCCGGTCAGGCCGACCTTGATGAGGTCCTGGTAGTGCAGGAGGCGCGCCTTCTGCTCCTCCTGCGAGCCGTTGGCCGAGGAGGAGTTGGGGTCGGTGTACAGCCCGGACGCGAAGCCCTGGACGCCGGGGTCGGAGTCGAAGGGGCTGCCGCCGCGCACGGCGTCACGGGCGCGGTCGGAGAAGGTGGCGATGCCGGTGCCGGCCATGTTCCGCTGCGTGGCCTGCACGAACCGGGCGTCGTTGGCGACCTCCCCGAAGTTCCAGCCCTCGCCGTACAGGATGATCTTCTTGCCGTCGACGCCGTCCTTCTTCAGGGTCAGCGCGTCCAGGGCCTTCCTGACCGCCAGGATGTTGGCCTTCGGGTGGTGGCCCATGAGGTCGAAGCGGAACCCGTCGACCTTGTACTCCTTGGCCCAGGTGACGATCGAGTCCACCACCAGCTTGCCCATCATCGCGTTCTCGGGTGCGGTGTTGGAGCAGCAGGTGCTGTTGGCCACCGAGCCGTCGGCGAGGAGCCGCTGGTAGTAGCCGGGCACGATCCGGTCGAGCACGCTGGTGTCCGCCTGGCCGCTGGCCGCCGTGTGGTTGTAGACGACGTCCATGACGACCCGCAGGCCGTCCCCGTTCAGCCCCTGGACCATCCTGCGGAACTCGACCGTACGGGCGGTGCCGTCCGGGTCGGTGGCGTACGAGCCCTCCGGGACCGTGTAGTGGTACGGGTCGTAGCCCCAGTTGTAGGCGTCCTTCGCGGCCGTCTTCGCCACGCACTCCTGCTGCCGGCCGGAGTCGGCGGGATAGGAGGCGAGGTCGCAGCCGGGGCTCCGCTGGTCGGCCTTCCTCTCGGGGACGGTGGCGAAGTCGAAGGCGGGCAGCAGGTGGACGTACGACGTCCCGGACCTCGCCAGCGCGCGCAGGTGCCTGGAGCCGTCGCTGTCCCTGTCGGTGAAGGCCAGGTAGGTGCCCGGGTGCTTCGAGGTGTGGTCCTCGACGGAGAAGTCCCGGATGTGCAGCTCCTGGATCTGCGCGTCCTTCAGCGGTACGGCCCTGGGCTTGCGCAGGGCGGACCAGCCGCTCGGGGCGAGGGCCTTGTCGTCCAGGTCGACGACGAGGCTGCGCCCGGAGTCGGCGGTGAGGGCGACCGAGTAGGGGTCGGTCACCTTGTTCGTCACCATCTTGCGGACGCTGGGCGCCCAGACCTTCACGACGTACCGGTACGGCTTGCCCTTCCAGGACGCCGGGCCGGTGACGGACCAGACGCCGGTCGTGTCGTCGCGGTGCATGGCGTGGGTGGAGCCGTCCAGCTCCAGTGACACGCTCTGCGCGGTCGGCGCCCACACGGAGAGCGTCGGCTTGCCGTCGTGGAAGACCGGTCCGAGCGCGGCCTTGGTGGCGCCGGGGTAGAGGTCGTCCAGCGCGCCCGCGACCTGCACGCCGGTCGCGGCCAGGACGGCACCATTGGCAGCCCGCTGCGAGGCCACCAGCTGGCCCTTGAGGGCCTCGCCCACCCGGTCCCGGTCACGCGGGTCGACGGACCAGGCGGTGTAGTCCTTCAGGTGCGGGAACCTCGCCTTCTGCGCGTCGGTCAGCGTGGTCTTCTCCAGCCGGATCCAGCGCTCGTCGTCGCTGGTCAGCGCCCCGTCCTTGACAGCGATCGAGCCGTCCGCGGAGTACAGCAGCTGGGTGGAGGCGGCGCCGTCCACGCCGTTCCAGGCGACCGTGTCCCGGTCGATCCAGATCGCCTTGGAGGTGCTCAGGTCGAGGGCGGCGGCGCTGCCCGCCGGCTGCGGGAGCAGGTACTTCTCCTGGCCGTTCAACTGCCACACCTCGTAACCGTCGGTCTTGAGGTCCAGGGACTGGTCGGCCGGGAGATCCTTGTCGTCGCCCTTGTGGATGATGTAGCTGAGGCTGGTGGCACCCGCGGTGAGCGGCACCTCGAAGACCGCGCCATAGGCATCAGTCTTCACCGGCTTCAGCGGGTTCGACCAGTCGGTGGGGTGCGCGGCACCCGTCCAGACGTGCAGGCCCCAGCCGTCGTAGTCGCCGTCGGCCCGGTGGTAGTGGATGACCGCCTTGGTCTTGTCCTGCGCGGGATAGTCGGGCTTCTGGGTCAGTACGTCCGTCTTCCCCTGCTCGACCCAGACCTCACCCGTCTTGGTGACGTCGATGCTCCGGTCGGCGGAGACGTCCTTGTTCCCGTTCTTGTCGATGACCAGGAATCCGACGTGGGAGGCGCCGGGCTTGAGCTTGACCCAGGCGAAGGCGCCGTACGCGTCACGGCCGGTGAAGGGGTGGCTGGCGGGCCAGTTGGTGGCCTCGCCGTCGGCGATGTCACCCCAGGCGTACAGGCCCCAGTTGGCGTAGTCGCCGTCGGTGCGCTTGTAGTGGACGACCGCGTAGTCCCGGGAGGAGGCGGTGGGGGTCCCGGGCGCGGGCGGGGTGCCGGAGGTGCTGCTCGCCGTGGCGCTCGCGGTGTGCCCGGCCGAGTCGACCACGACGGCCTTGTAGCGCAGCGTGGTGCCGGCGGGGATGCCCTTGCCGAGGGTCTGGGTGACCTTGTACGGGGCGTGGTCGGCGGAGCCGAGGACCTGCCACTTGGCGTCGCCGACCTGGGCGGCGAAGACGACCCGGTTCAGCCGGCCGCCGTCGACACCGGCGCCGACGTCCACCGTGCCGGTGGCTCCGGCGGCCGGGGCGTTCAGGGTGATGGAGGGTGGCGCGGCGGGCTCGGCGAGGGTGCCGGCCGCCTTGTAGACGACGGCGGACTCGGCCGGCACGGTGACGGTGACCTTGCGGTCGCCGTCGGACTTCACCGAGCCGGAGGCGCCGTAGACGCCCCGGTAGGCCATGCCGGCGGAACCGGTCGCGAAAGTCGCCGTCTGCGCCGAGTCGGCGTTGTTGAGGGCGACGACGTACTCCTGGCCGGTCTTCGCGTCCGTGCGGGTGAAGGCGTAGATCCCGGCGCCGTCGGCAGCGTACCGCTCGGTCTGGACGCCGTCGGTCAGGGCCGGGTTGGCCGCGCGGAGTCCGGCGAGCGCGGCGATCTGCCGGTACAGGGGCGCCGAGGTGTCGTAGGAGTCGCGGGCGTGGGTGCGGTCGGTGCCGATCTCGTCGTCCGCGAGGTAGTCGGGGACCTTGGAGGCGAACATGGTCTGGCGGGCGTCCTTGTCGCCGCCGGAGCCGGTGAAGCCCTGCTCGTCGCCGTAGTAGACGACCGGGTTGCCGCGGCTGAGGAACATCAGCTCGTTGGCCAGCTCGTCCTTCTTGAGGATCTCGGCGTCGGTGGCCTTCGGGTTGTCCTGCTTCAGGAAGTACCCGATGCGGCCCATGTCGTGGTTGCCGAGGAAGGTGACCTGCTCGTAGGCGTTGGCCCGGCCGGTCGTGTACTTGTAGTCGTCCGCGAAGACGCCCGCGAGCTTGTGCGCGCTGCCGCCCTGGGAGGCGTAGGCGCGGGCGGCGTCCTGGAAGGGGAAGTCGAGGGTGGCGTCGAGGCGGCCCTGGGTGACGTAGGGGGACGTGATGTTCGTGTCGGCGGAGTAGACCTCGCCGAACATGAAGAAGTCCTTCCGCCCGTGGGCCGCCGCGCAACGGTCGAGCGCGGTCGCCCACTGGGTCCAGAACGGCAGGTCGACGTGTTTGACGGTGTCGATCCGGAAGCCGTCGACGGCGAAGTCCTTCACCCACCGCTCGTAGATCCTCTCCATGCCGTGCACGACCTCGGGACGCTCGGTCCACAGGTCGTCCAGGCCCGAGAAGTCACCGTAGGTCGTGGACTCGCCGGCGTACGTGGAGTCGCCCCGGTTGTGGTACATCGTCGGGTCGTTGAGCCAGGCGGGGACCTTGGCCTGGCTCGTGACCCGCGGGGTGTACGGGAAGGAGGCACGGGAGACGGCCGGGAACCTCTTGCCGCCGTCCGCGTAGTCGGCGTCGTCGAAGGGCCGGCCGTCCCTGGTCAGGTAGGGGAAGGCGCCTTTGGAGAGGTAGTCGGAGGACTTCTCCTCGTAGTCCACGACGTCGGCGGTGTGGTTGGCGATGACGTCGAAGAAGACCTTCATGTGCTTGGCGTGCGCCGCGGAGATGAGGGTCTTGAGGTCCTCGTTGGTGCCGAAGTGCGGGTCGACCTGGGTGAAGTCGGTGATCCAGTAACCGTGGTAGCCGGCGGAGGCGTTGCTGCCCGTGCCCTGCACCGGACGGTTCTTGAAGAGGGGGGCCATCCATAGGGCGGTGGTGCCGAGCCCCTTGATGTAGTCCAGCCTCCTGGTCAGGCCCTTGAGATCGCCGCCCTGGTAGAAGCCCTTGTCGGTGGGGTCGTACCCGGTGGTGAGGCGTGAGCCGGTGAGTCCGCCCCGGTCGTTGGACCTGTCCCCGTTGGCGAAACGGTCCGGCATGACGAAGTAGAACTGCTCGTGGGTGTCGCCGTGCCGCGCGGGCTGGGCGGCGAGTGCCGCGTCCGAGGGGGGCGCGGGCGGGGTGGCGGCGTGGGCGGCCAGTGGCTGGATCAGTGCGGCGGCGAGGGCCACGGCGGCGATGGCCGCGGCCCGTCTCGCTCTCGGTATCACAGGCGGTAACTCCTAGCGCATGCGGCTCATTTGGATGCCTTGGGTCCGACCCCGCGCGACCGTATCGCCGACGAAAGGTTTACAGCAAGAGTCTTGAAACACATAGCAAGAGATTTCAGCGCCAACCTTGACGCGCGGCAACGCGGGTGGGGGTTCCGGTGACGCGGTAAACGCCACGACGAGTACGCCTCCACAACCTCCGGCACCACCGTGTACGTCGTCGGCTCCATCGCGGCGCCGGGCGGCTGGGACGCCTCGAAGGCGGTGTGGCTGTTGTCCTCCGGATACCACGAGCACTTCGCCCCTGGCCTCGACGACTGCTGGAACGTGGCGGACGCCGACGCCACCGACGCCACCTTCAACGAGATCATCCCCAGGAGCACGTCCTTCGAGTACAAGGACGTCAAGAAGGACGGCTCCGACAACGTGACCTGAAGGTCCGGGAGGAACCGCTCGTACACGGCGGGCAGTTCGTCCGGCTACACGACGGTCGACACCTGGAAGTAGCCGGCTGATGCCGTGAACACGACCCGGTCCGGCACGAGGCGGACCGGGTCAGCCACGCACGAGCGGCAGGTCCTTCAGCCTCTTGTCGACGGTGCCAGTGACAAAGACCGGGATGGGGCACTCACGCCTCACGTCGGCCCAGGAGGAGGCCAAGGCGTCCACGGTTTCCTGGAGTGTGCTGATCACCTGGCTCTCGGACATTTGGAGCGCGGGAGCGATCTTGCGGAAATGCTCCGAGGTGATCAGTTCGGATTTGACGGTTCCGCCCAATGGAAATGCGAGATTCGGGTCGGCCTGACTCTTGGGATAGGCGGTGACACAGACCAGATCGTAGGCGGGAGACAGCCGTGCCTGCTTGCCTTCTGGATAGCGGAGTGTCCAGTTCTTCAAATGCGCGTCTGCGTTTCCCATGAGGACGATGGCGACCAGACGCCGCAGGTACTCGACGGCGTCCTCGGCAGGACACACGGCCCTGATCACCCTGCCGATGCCCTCGTAGGTGGCCTTGTTGTACTTGGCCTCGGCGGACACCTCTCGGACCTGCGCGAAGTCCTCCTGATGGACCCGCCCGGCCTCGGTGCGGTCAAACCGGCGCACCGCAAGGGCGAGGGCGCCGGGCGCGATCGCACCCTCGGGCAGGTTGCGCAGATCGCTGCCCCGGACCAGCTCGGCCTCGGGCACATCGATTCCGGCTCTGCGCGCCCACTCCAGCATGGCGAACTCGTTGGCCGGCACGTCGGGAAAACGCTCGTCGGGCAGCTTCACGATCCAGTCCCCGCCGCTCCCGGTAGCCGGGAGCACCAAGGCCTTGCCGTCATGGCGCATGGAGAACTTCGGCTGCACACCAGCCAGCGAGAAGCGCAGCCCGTGGTCGTGCGCGCACTCGTCCTCCGCATCGTGATCGGGCAGTCCGTCGAGCGAGGCGTCGGGGACCACGCGCACTGCACCGGGAAGATCCTCGCCAAGGTGGCACAGCAGGGCGAAGTCATGGAGTCGACGCTTACCCAGTTCCGTGGCCACCAACTGCCGCAGGCCGCTACCGACCTCCGGAAGCAGGTTGGCGAACCATTCCGGAACGCTCCCGCTTCCGGAACGCCGCTTGCGTGGGTCCTGCTCGAAACCCTGGCCCAATACCGGGTGATCAGGGCTGAGATCGGTGTAGTCGAACCAGGTGTTTCCCTTGTGATAGCCGAGGACGCCTACCCGGCGGTCCCCCAGGAAGACCGAAGCGGTCGCGTCAGGTTGCATTGGGGGCTCCCCAGAGGTCGTCGGAGAAGAGGCTCTCGGGTTCCGGCCCGTCGGAGAAGCCCCACAGGGCCATGCTCTGGACATGGTCGGCGATCACCTTCCGAACCAACTCCGATCGGCGGCGCAGAAAGTCGTCCAGGCGTCCCTGGGCAACGAGTTCCATGCATCCGTCATCGACGCAGTGGGAACGGCGCGTCTCCGGGGTGGCGCTCGAAAGGAGTTGCGCTGCTGCCGACATGGAGAAGCCAGGGTGCACGAGTCTGTTGCCGATGGTCCTGTCAGGACTTTCCACAACCGGGAACAGCGGCGACGTACCTGTGTCAAGAAGTTCGGTCAGCAACCGAGTTCGCTCGATCCTCGTTCCTGCGGCGTGGAGGTTGTCTTCGACGTCCCGGACATCGACCAGCAGAACGGGATGCGCCGAGAGCAGGCCAAGGACGTTGATCTTCGCCTGTGCCCGGTTGAGGGCCGTCTGGGCGAGGTCAGGCTGCCACTGCTCACCACCCGGCGGCAACAACTCCAGCAGTCTGCCCGCACTGGCCACGGGGTCGTCCTCGATCGCGCTGGCGTTGCGCCGTAGCGCGACAGTGTTCCCCTGCGGAGCCGCGCCGATCGCCGAGCCGCGCCAGATCCAGCGGCGGAGCAACTCGGTGGCTCGGCCCTGGGGACGCCCGAAGAGGTGAGTGAACCGGGCAAGGACGGGCACGAACAGTGCGTACGGCAGGAGACGCATGTGGGGAATGCGAGCATCGGCTTTGAGGAACTCGACCACCAGGCGCAGGGCCTTCTCCGTGGCGGAGAACGCGGAGTGCAGATCTTCGTCGTCCTTGAACTCCTGCCGGAAGTCGCGGTCGACCTTCCCGCCGCGCAGAGCCATAACGCTCTGCATCAGTATCTGGGAGGTGAAGTCGCCGAACTCCAGAGCACGCAGACGCTCCCGCAGCGCCTCCAGGTCGGACGGCTGCACATCCAGTGGAGCGGAGTGCAGGGCCTGAAAGATCTCAGCGCGCTTCAACGTCTTGCCGAATGTGTTCATCCGGTCGAAGATCTCCCGTAGCGCCTGCTCGTCGTCGCCCTCGATCTCGTACATGGGGATCTCGTACGTGCGGATGGCCGTCGCGACAGCGTCGCACCTGTCGAAGTCCTCGTCGGTCAGCCAGTTCCGCTCACGCTGCCACGCCAGAAGCCGGCGGTTGTCACCCGCCACCCAGACAGGGAGCCAGTGGTCGGCCGGTTGCTTCGAATGCGGTGCGGACAGGAACTTCTTGTCCCGTAGATCGAAGAAGATTCGGAAGCGGCGGTCCACCGTCTCCTCGGACGCGGTGAGCGCACCGATCAGAGAGGTGAGCCGCTGCTGTCCGTCGACGACCCACAGCGCGTCGGAGCGTTCGGGCGCCTTGAGCCGGAGCTCCCCCAAGGAGATTTCGGCGGCAGGCGCGGGCTTGCGCCACATCAGCAGGTTACCGATTGGATACCCACGGAAAATGCTGTCGAACAATCGCTCGGCATCCTCGGCGTCCCAGCGGTACGACCGCTGGAACTGTGGCACTCGGATCCGTCCGCTCCGCGCCCATGCGACGAGTTCGGGCGGAGCGACGCGACTCACCTTCGGTTGGGTCACTCCGGCCAAGATCCACCTCCTGGGGCGTCCACATCGTAAGCCGACAGACCTCGGGCGACGCGGGTCACCGCAGGTCTCCCAGAGGCGTGCCGTCCTCGGTGGCGAACGCCTTCCAGCCGTTCTGCTGGTTGCCGGCCAGAGCCGTGGCAGCCGCCGACGGGGTGGTGTAGACGCTGCCGTCCTCCAGGCACAGGCCACCATCGGCCATGACGGTCACATAGTGCACCTGGTTGAGGTTGCGCCGACGCCATACCAGACGCTGGCCAACGTTCAGCCTGCCGTCCGCGAGCAGGGGGCCCAGCGCGTTGCTCCCGCCGCCCGAGGCGGCCCTGTCCAGGCCGAGGAGCTTGCGCAGTGTGCTGTTCGGCGTGTCGACGAACGGTTCAGCCAGGCTCTGGAGCTTGGCGAAGACCTCGTCGTCGACCCTGATGGTGCGCGTCATCAGCTCCCCTCGAATATTCCACTCTCGCTCGCATCACTGTCACAGTGAAAGGTACGCGGCAGGTGCGGGGAACGTCCACCCGGAAGCCGAAAGGCGGTGGAGGTCTCGGCCGCCGCCGACTGGAAGGGGACCATCACAGTGGAACGGCGGAGTCGGCTGGTACGACGTCCGTATGCCGGTCACGCCTCCGTCGCGCTCGCCGAGCGGATCGACCCAGGGGAACTGGCGTTCGCAACGCGCGTCGGCACCGCGCCTGTGGAGGTGACTGGGGAGAGCAGGACGCTCGGGGCCACGCTCACCGGCGTCGAGCCGCACATCGAGGAGTTCACCGACGCTGACCTCATTCTCGCGGCGGCCCGCGCGCCTCGGGGATCTCGCATGACGTCGCACGGCCTCGAAGCCCTGACGCCCTGCTTGGACCTGAACCACGGTCCGGTTGCTGTGGCGGGAGTCGGCCACCGTCTTCCATGCCCGGGGCTCTCTCCTCGTCGGCGGCGGCGCCGGGGACCCGGCGACGGGCGCCGCGGCCGCCGCGTTCGGCGCGTACGCCCGTGAACTCGGTCTGGTCCCCGACCGCGCGGTCCTCACCCCGGGGTGAGGACCTGGGCCGCCCGGGCTGACTCACGGTGACACTGCGCACGGGCGACCGGTGCGTCCCGTCAGCGGCACCGGAGTTCGGATCGGCCGAGCGCACCGATGGGTGGATCAGCAGGTCGGCTTGCCGACGTAGATCGCCAACGCGGTGTTGCTGCCCAGCGTGGCGGTGAACTGTCCGCTGGAGTTCACCGTCACCGGCCTGCTGCTCTGGACGTCGCAGTACGTGCCGGCCGGCAGCGAGGTCTGGTACGTGCGGGTCTGGGACGAGGACTCGTGGTTGATCGCCACATAGCCCTTGGTGCCGCGGCCGAAGGCGATCCAGTTGTTGCCGTCGTCCCACCAGTTGGTGACCGACTGGCCGCGGGTCGCGTTGCGGAAGGCCACCATGGACTTGATCTCCGGCCAGGCGTGCTGGCACTTCCAGCCGTCCTGCCAGCAGGCGTTGACCTGGCCGTTGTTCGGCGGGCCCGCGTCCGCGTCGGACCATTCGTAGCCGGAGTTGATGTCGGGGGCGCCGTAGGGCCAGGCGAGCATGAAGACGTTGGCCAGGGTGTAGTTGGCGCCGTCCTTGTAGGTGAGGGTGGAGCCGTTGCGCTCGGTGTCGTGGTTGTCGACGAAGACGCCGGCCACCGGGCTGCCGAGGTAGCCCCAGCCCTCGCCGAAGTTGGTCAGGTAGGCCAGCTTCTCGTTGTTGAAGACGCGCTTGAGGTCGTAGGCGTAGCGGAACTCCTGGACGTCCCCGTTGCCGGTGTACTCGGAGGGCTGGACCGCCTCGTTCGCGCCGTAGATGACCTCCTGCTTCCAGTAGACGGAGGGGTTGGTCAGGCGGGTCTTGATGTTCGCCAGGTCCTCGGCGGGGATGTGCTTCGCCGCGTCGATGCGGAAGCCGTCGGCCCCCAGCGAGAGCAGGTCGTTCATGTAGCCGGCGATGGTCTTGCGGACGTACTCCTCGCCGGTGTCCAGGTCGGCCAGGCCCACCAGTTCGCAGTGCTGGACGTTCCAGCGGTCCTGGTAGTTGGTGACCTGGGAGGTGCAGTCGTCGAAGTCGGGGTGCGAGTACAGGCCCGGGTAGTCGTACTTGGTGTACGCCGAGCCCCCGGTGCCGGTGCCGCTGCCCGCCGACATGTGGTTGACGACGGTGTCGACGACGACCTTCAGCCCGGCCGCGTGACAGGTGTCGATCATGTTCTTGAAGGCGGTGCGGTCGCCGAGGCGCCCCGCGATCCTGTACGACACCGGCTGGTACGAGGTCCACCACTGCGGGCCCTGTATGTGCTCGGCGGGCGGGGAGACCTGGACATAGCCGTAGCCGGCCGGGCCGAGGGTGCTGGTGCACTCGCGGGCCACCGAGGCGTAGTTCCACTCGAAGAGGACGGCGGTGACGTCCTTGGTGCCGGGCGGGGAGGCCTCGGCGATGGTCGGGTTCATGCCAACCGCGACGCCGGCCGCGAGGGCGAGCGTGGCGGCCAGGGTCCTTCTGGCCATGTGTGCTCCTGCACTTCGTTGTGCGTGTGGGGGGGGGAGAGATTGAGGGGTCAACGACCAAGGGGTGGCGTGAACGTAACCGTTACGCCAACGTTTCAGCAAGATGCAGAAAGAATTCCAACAGGCGTTTCGAGAGGGCCGGTTCGCGGCGGATCGCGGACCGGGCCCGCTCGGGGCGGGCACCGCATCGGCCGGATATCGGCGCCCCCTTGCAAGAGGACCTCGACCGCCACGAGGCCGACCGCTTCCCCGTGGCGCGGTCGGCGCAGGCGGCAGCGCACCCACATCACCGCAGCCCGGAGGACATGCGCGGGTAACGGGGACATCACGCTTGCGGGATCTCGCGGAAATTTCCTTGCAACATCTTTCGCAAGGACTTGCAGCCTTGCTACGTTCCTCCCGCGCCCGGCGGCCGTCGATTGGGACAGACGGCACCCGCGGTCCTCCCAAGGGATGATCCGGGCAATCCTCTTCTAGGAGTTCATATGCGACGAGGCATATCGATCGCCGCCGCGGTCACCGTGGTCGCCCTGGCCGCCACCGCCTGCGGCGGCTCGGACAACAAGGCCGACGGCAAGCCGAAGGACCCCAAGGACGTCTCGGGCACGATCACCTACTGGGACACCTCCGACGCGGCGACCGAAGCCCCGACGTACAAGGCCCTGATCAAGCAGTTCGAGGCCAAGTACCCGAAGATCAAGGTGAACTACCAGAGCATCCCGTTCACCGACGTCGAGCAGAAGTTCAAGTCGGCCGCCAAGAGCGGCAAGGGCGCCCCGGACGTCGTGCGCACCGACGTGGGCCTGATGGCCGAGTACGCCTCGCTGGGCTACATCGCCCCGCTCGACGGCACCCCCGCCCTGCAGAACACCTCGGACTTCAGCACGGGCGCGATGAACACGGCCAGGATCAACGGCAAGACCTACGGCGTGCCGTCGGTCACCGACACCCTCGCCCTGCTGTACAACAAGGACCTGTTCAAGAAGGCCGGCATCGCCAAGCCGCCGGCCACCTGGGACGAGTTCATCGCCGACGCCAAGACGATCAAGAAGAAGACCGGCGCGTACGGCACCTACGTCAACCCGGACTCGTACTTCCTGCTCCCGCTGCTGTACGGCAACGGCGCGGACCTGGCCGACACCTCGGCGAAGAAGATCACCATCAGCGACAGCAAGGCCGCCGCCGCGCTGGACACCGCCAAGAAGATCTACGACGAGGCGTCGATGAAGGTCGACTTCGCGAACGCCTACCAGAACATGCAGACCGCCTTCAAGGACGGCAAGGTGGCCATGCTGATCCAGGGTCCGTGGTCCGTCAGCGACGACCTGACCGGCTCGGCGTTCAAGGGCAAGGAGGCCAACCTCGGCTACGCGCCCGTCCCGGCCGGCGCCGCCGGCAAGGCGCAGGCCCCGACCGGCGGTCACGACCTCGCCGTGTACCAGGGCTCCGGCAACCTGGACGCCAGCTACCTGTTCACGCAGTTCATGACGTCCACCGAGAGCCAGATCACCATCGCGGAGAAGACCGGCACCCTGCCGACCCGCAAGTCGGCCTACACCTCCGCGGTCACCGCCGACGCCAAGATCGCCGGCTTCAGGCCGATCCTGGAGCAGACCGCCCGTCCGCGCGTCGCGCTCCCCCAGGTCGGCTCGCTGTTCACCCCGCTGCAGCAGAACTACGTGAAGATCCTGCAGGGCGACGCGTCGGTCAAGTCCGGCCTGGACGCCACCGCCAAGCAGTTCCAGCAGCTCCTGCCCGGCTACTCCATCGGCTGACCTGAACGGTCGGTAGCCGCACCGTAACCGTAGGACACGCAGCCCCGGGGAACGTTCTTTCCCCGCTGCCGCCCCGACCGGGGCTCCCCGGGGCTGCGGAACCACCCCACCTCCGCCGCGAACGAGCCGATAAGAGTCGATGAGGATGAGCACCGCAGCGAGCACGGCACAGACCGACAAGACAGCGCGGGACGACAGGTCCCCGCGCCCCGCACGCGTTTCGCGCCTGAGGCGGTCCTGGGAGAAGCACTGGTACGCCTGGGCGATGGTGACCCCCGTCGCCGTGGTGATGGCCGTGCTGGTGCTGTATCCGCTGGGGTACGGCTTCTACCAGTCGCTGACCAACGCCAACGAGTCGAACGTCGCCACCACCATCGGCGCCTTCCACCGGCCCGCCACCTACGACTTCGTCGGCCTCGACAACTACTGGCACGTCCTGTCGGGCGCGGACGGCGACTTCTACCCGCGCCTGGTGTGGACCGTGGTGTGGACGGTCTCCTGCGTCGCGCTGCAGGTCGGCATCGGCATGGGCCTCGCCGTGCTGCTCAACCGCAAGATGCGGCTGCGCGGCTTCTACCGGGCGATGCTGATCCTGCCCTGGGCCGTCCCGTCGTTCATCGGCGTCTTCGCCTGGCGGCTGATGCTGAACTCCCAGTTCGGCGTGTTCAACGAGATCATCACCGCGGTCGGCCTGCCCGCCCAGAACTGGCTGGGCACCCCGCTCGCCCAGAAGGTCGCCGTGATCATGGTGAACGTCTGGATCGGCATCCCCTTCAACATGGTCGCCGTGCTCGGCGGTCTGCAGTCGATCCCCAAGGAGCTCTACGAGGCCGCCGAGATGGACGGTGCCTCGCCCTGGCAGCGGTTCGTCAACGTCACGCTGCCCGGTCTGCGCCCGGTGTCCAACACGGTGGTCCTGCTGGGCTGTATCTGGACGTTCAACATGTTCAACGTCATCTACCTGCTGCTGGGCAACAACACCACCGGCGACACCGACATCCTCGTCACCTTCGCCTTCCGCAAGGCCTTCACCGGCATCTCGGACTACTCCGGAGCGGCGACCTACGGGATCGTCATCCTCGCCCTCCTGCTGGCCTTCTCGACCTTCTACCGCCGCAGCACCCTGAAGTCCGAGCAGGCGTAAGGAGCAACCGCCATGACCGCAGCGACCCACGAGACCCCCGCGACCGCTCCCGCCGCCACCCGTTCCCCGGCCGCGCCCTCCCGCAGGGTGCGCGGCCGTGAGGAGCGCGGCATCGCCGCGTCGATCGCCCTGCACGCCACGCTCATCCTGGCCACGGTCATCGCGGCCTTCCCGGTGGTGTGGATCCTGTTCATCTCGCTCGGCCCGAAGAACGCCTGGCAGCAGCCGAGCGAGGTGCTCAAGAACCTCAGCCTCCACAACTACAGCGACGTACTGGCCCATTCGGACCTGCCGAAGTGGTTCCTGAACACCGTCATCGTGGCCGGCGGCACCACCGCCCTCGGTGTCTTCCTCGCGGCGACCGCCGGGTACGCGGTGTCCCGGATGAGGTTCCCGGGCAGCCGGCAGCTGATGTGGACCTTCCTGGTCACCCAGATGTTCCCCAGTATCGTGCTGATCGTGCCGCTGTATCTGCTTCTGTCCGAGTTGGACCTGCTCGACAACTACCTCGGTCTGATCCTGGCGTACGCGACGACGGCGGTGCCCTTCTGCGCCTGGATGATGAAGGGCTACTTCGACACCATCCCCAAGGAGATCGACGAGGCGGGCCGGGTGGACGGCCTCACCCCGTTCGGCACCTTCTGGCGGCTGATCGTGCCGCTGGCCAAGCCGGGCCTCGCGGTGACCGCGTTCTACAGCTTCCTCACCGCCTGGGGCGAGGTCGCCTACGCCACCCAGTTCATGCAGTCCGACCACTACACGCTCGCCGTCGGCATCCGCACCTTCGCGCAGGACCAGCGGCCCGACTGGGCGTGGACCTCGGCCACCGCGATCATCATCACCATCCCGGCGGCCCTCGTGTTCATGCTCGTGCAGCGCAGCCTGGTCTCCGGACTGACCGCCGGCGGCACCAAGTCCTGACCGCCCGGCCCGGCATCCCGCACGCTTCTTCGTCGTTCCCCCCGCATCACGTAAGGGAATCCATGACCCAGCACGTCACCGACGCAGTCCCCACCGACGCCTCCTCCGCCGCCTCCGGGCGCCGGGAGTGGTGGCGCGACGCGGTCATCTACCAGGTCTACCCGCGCAGCTTCGCCGACGGCAACGGCGACGGGATGGGCGACCTGCCCGGCATCCGCTCCCGGCTGCCGTACCTGAAGCGCCTGGGTGTGGACGCCGTGTGGCTGTCCCCGTTCTACGCCTCCCCGCAGGCCGACGCGGGCTACGACGTCGCCGACTACCGGGCCGTCGACCCGATGTTCGGCACCCTGACCGACGCCGACGACCTGGTGCGCGACGCCCATGCGCTGGGTCTGAAGGTGATCGTCGATGTGGTGCCCAACCACTGCTCCGACCAGCACGAGTGGTTCAAGCAGGCGCTGCGCGAGGGCCCCGGCTCGCCACTGAGGGAGCGGTTCCACTTCCGGCCGGGCAAGGGCGCGCACGGCGAACTGCCGCCGAACGACTGGGAGTCCATCTTCGGCGGTCCGGCCTGGACCCGGGTCACCGAACCGGACGGCACCCCCGGCGAGTGGTACCTGCACCTGTTCGCCCCCCAGCAGCCCGACTTCAACTGGGACCACCCCGCCGTGCACGACGAGTTCCGCTCCATCCTGCGGTTCTGGCTGGACCTCGGCATCGACGGCTTCCGCATCGACGTGGCGCACGGCCTGGTCAAGGCGGCCGGGCTGCCGGACATCGGCCATGACGAGCAGGTCAAACTGCTCGGCACCGAGGCCGTGCCGTACTTCGACCAGGACGGCGTGCACGAGATCTACCGGGGCTGGCGCCGCATTCTCGACGAGTACCAGGGCGAGCGGATCGCGGTCGCCGAGGCGTGGACGCCGACCGTCGAGCGCAGCGCCCTGTACATCCGGCCCGACGAGCTCCACCAGGCCTTCAACTTCTCCTATCTGACCACCGGCTGGAACGCGGCGGACCTGCGCGACGTCATCGACCGCTCGCTCAGCGCCATGAACGCGGTGCACGCACCCGCGACCTGGGTGCTCTCCAACCACGACGTGGTACGGCACTCCACGCGCCTCGCGGAAGGGGACGAGGCGCGTGGTCTGCGCCGGGCCCGGGCGGCGACCCTGCTGATGCTGGCGCTGCCCGGCTCGGCGTACCTCTACCAGGGCGAGGAGCTGGGCCTGCCCGAGGTCGTCGACCTGCCCGACGAGGTGCGCCAGGACCCGGCGTTCTTCCGCAGCTCGGGCCAGGACGGCACGCGCGACGGCTGCCGGGTGCCGCTGCCCTGGTCGGGCGAGGCGCCGCCGTTCGGCTTCGGTCCCGTCGAGGGCGGCCCGAGCTGGCTGCCGCAGCCCGAGGCGTGGAAGGACCTGACCGTCGCGGCGCAGGACGGCGACCCCACCTCGACCCTGGAGTTCTACCGCAGCGCGCTGGCCGTGCGCCGCGAGCACCCGGCGCTCGGCGCCGGCCGCCAGGTGACCTGGCTGGACGCCCCGGACGGCGTGCTGGCCTTCCGCCGCGACACCGCCGACGGCTCTTTCGTCTGCATGGTCAACCTCACCGCCACTCCGGTTTCCGTGACCACTCCCGGCACCCTGCTGCTCGCCAGCGCCGATGTCCAGCCGGGCCCGGCCCGCACCGAGCTCCCGGCGGATTGCGCCATCTGGTGGGCAGTCTGAGATGCGACCGGTACAGTCCAATCCTGTGACCACACGGCTTGCCGACATCGCTGCGCAGGCGGGGGTGAGCGAAGCGACCGTCAGCCGGGTCCTCAACGGGAAGCCGGGCGTCGCAGCCACCACCCGCCAGTCCGTGCTCGCCGCGCTGGACGTGCTGGGCTACGAGCGCCCGGTGCGGCTGCGGCAGCGCAGCGAGGGGCTGGTCGGGCTGATCACGCCGGAGCTGGAGAACCCGATATTCCCGGCCCTCGCCCAGGTCATCGGACAGGCACTGACCCGTCAGGGCTACACCCCGGTGCTCGCCACCCAGACCCCGGGCGGGTCGACCGAGGACGAGCTGACCGAGATGCTCGTGGACCGTGGGGTCGCCGGGATCATCTATGTCTCCGGGCTGCACGCGGACACCACCGCCGACATGCAGCGCTATGACCGGCTGCGGGCGCAGGGCGTGCCGTTCGTGCTGGTGGACGGCTTCTCGCCGAAGGTGCAGGCGCCGTTCATCTCCCCCGACGACCGGGCCGCGATGACGCTCGCGGTGACGCATCTGGTGTCGCTCGGGCACACCCGGATCGGGCTCGCCCTCGGGCCGAAGCGGTTCGTGCCGGTGCAGCGCAAGATCGAGGGCTTCGTGCGGGCGGTGCAGGACCAGCTGGGGCTCACCGCCGAGACGGTCGAGACCGAGCTGATCCAGCACTCGCTGTACACCCTGGAGGGCGGTCAGGCCGCGGCCACGGCGCTGATCGGGCGGGGCTGCACGGCCGTGGTGTGCGCCAGCGACATGATGGCCCTCGGTGCCATACGGGCGGCCCGGCAGCGCGGTCTGGAGGTGCCCAGGGACGTGTCGGTGGTGGGCTTCGACGACTCCCCGCTGATCGCCTTCACCGATCCGCCGCTGACCACGGTCCGCAAGCCGGTTCCGGCGATGGGGCAGGCCGCGGTGCGCACCCTGCTGGAGGAAATCGGCGGGACGCCGGCACCGCACAGCGAGTTCGTGTTCATGCCGGAGTTGGTGGTGCGCGGTTCGACCGCATCGGCACCGCATGCCGCCCGCACCTCGTAGAAGGTGCGCCGCGAGCCCGGCCTTGGGATGATCGGTCGAGGAAGCCCTTTCTGGCAGACTTGATGGCTATGAGTGACTCGACCGTGACGCAGCCGGAAGGTCGCGAGGAGCTGGCCGTTCCGCAGGCCGTCACGGGCGAGGACGGACGGCTCGCACGGGGTCTCGTGGGCCGGCTGCGGCGTCCGCGGCGGCCCCGGCTCTGGTTCGAGATCCTTCTGATCGCGGTGAGTTACTGGACGTACTCACTGATCCGCAACGCCGTCCCGGAGCAGAAGGGCGAGGCGCTGCGCAACGCCGACTGGATCTGGCGCGCCGAGCACGTCCTGGGCATCGCCGTCGAGCGGTCCGTCAACCACGCCGCCGACTCGGCGACTTGGCTGATCATCGGCATGAACTACTACTACGCCACCCTGCACTTCGTCGTCACGATCGGTGTGCTGGTGTGGCTGTACCGGTGGCATCCGGGGCGCTACGCGGCGGCGCGGCTGGCGCTGTTCGCGACCACCGGTGTGGCCCTCGTCGGTTACTATCTGTGTCCGCTCGCGCCGCCCCGGTTGATGCGCGGCGGGTACTTCGTGGACACGGTCATGGTCCACCACACCTGGGGCTCGATGGCTTCCGGCGATCTGAAGCACATGTCGAACCAGTACGCCGCGATGCCGTCGATGCACATCGGCTGGTCGCTGTGGTGCGGGCTGACGATCTTCGCGCTGGCGTCCGTGCCGTGGATGCGGGTGCTGGGCCTGCTGTATCCGGCGACGACCCTCCTCGTGATCGTTGCCACGGCCAACCACTTCTGGCTGGACGCGGTGGGCGGCGTGCTGTGCCTCGCCTTCGGTTTCACGGTGGCGCGGTCGTGGTACGGCGCCGTGCCGTACGCGCTGCCGAGGATGGCGCCGGCCCGCGTGGCGGAACCGGCTCCGTCCGCTCAGTCCGCGTAGAACAGCTCCTCCACCACCGTGCGCGCCCTGCGGGTGGTACGGCGGTACGCGTCCAGCATGTCCCCGGCGTGCCCGGCGCCGTAGCCCAGGTAGCGGCCCACGGCGGCCAGCTCGCGGGGCTCGGTGGGGAAGGTGTCCCCGGCCCGGCCGCGGACCAGCATGACCGCGTTGCGCACCCGGGTGGCCAGCACCCAGGCCTCGTCCAGGGTCTCCGTGTCCTCGGAGCTGAGCAGCCCGGCCGCGCGCAGGGCGGACAGGGCCTGGCGGGTGCGGGTGGTGCGCAGGTCGGGAACGTGGTAGCCGTGCCGCAGCTGGAACAGCTGCACCGTCCACTCGACGTCCGACAGACCGCCGGGACCGAGCTTGGTGTGCAGCTTGGGATCGGCGCCGCGCGGGAGCCGCTCGGACTCCATGCGCGCCTTCAGCCGGCGGATCTCGCGGACCGCCTCCTCGCCGAGTCCCTGCCGCGGGTAGCGCAGGGGGTCGATCAGCTCGGTGAAGCGGCGGCCCAGCTCCTCGTCGCCGGCGACCGGCTCGGCCCGCAGCAGCGCCTGGGACTCCCAGACCAGGGACCAGCGGCGGTAGTACGCCTCGTACGACTTCAGGGTGCGCACCAGCGGGCCCGACTTGCCCTCCGGGCGCAGGCCGGCGTCGATGAGCAGCGGCGGGTCGGCGCTGGGCAGCTGCAGCAGCCGGCGCATCTCGGCGACGACCTTGTTCGCCGCCGCGGCCGCCTCGTGCTCGTCGACGCCGTCCTGCGGCTCGTGCACGAAGACGACGTCCGCGTCGGAGCCGTATCCCAGCTCGTGACCGCCGAAACGGCCCATCCCTATGATCGCGAAGCGGGTGGGCAGCGTGTCGCCCCAGCCGTCGCGGACCACCGCGCGCAGGGTGCCGGCGAGGGTCGCGGCGGTGATGTCGGAGACCGCGGCGCCGACCCGGTCCACCAGGGCGCCCTGGTCGGCCTCGGCGGGGCTGGTCTCGGTGCCGTAGGAGCCGACGATGTCGGCGGCGGCCGTACGGAACAGCTCGCGGCGGCGGACGCCGCGGGCCGCCGTGACGCCCTGCTCGGCGTTCTCCGCGCGGCCCACGGCGGCCAGGATCTCCTGCTCCAGGTGGGCGCGCCCGCGGGGTTCGAGGCCGCCGCCGTCACCGTCGCCGAGCAGCGCCACCGCCTCGGGGGCGCGCATCAGCAGGTCCGGGGCGAGGCGGCCGGCCGACAGCACACGGGCCAGGTTCTCGGCCGCCGCGCCCTCGTCGCGCAGCAGGCGCAGGTACCAGGGCGTCTTGCCGAGCGCGTCGGAGACCTTGCGGAAGTTCAGCAGGCCCGCGTCCGGGTCGGCGGAGTCGGCGAACCAGCCGAGGAGGACGGGCAGCAGGGTGCGCTGGATGGCCGCCTTGCGGGTCACGCCGGAGGCGAGGGCCTCCAGGTGGCGCAGGGCGGCGGCGGGGTCGGCGTAGCCGAGGGCGACGAGGCGCTCGCGGGCCGCCTCGGGGCTCAGGCGGGCCTCGCCGGGGGCGAGTTGGGCAACCGCGTCGAGCAGCGGGCGGTAGAAGAGCTTCTCGTGCAGCCGTCGTACGACGCCGGTGTGCCGCTTCCACTCGCGGTTCAGGTCGGCCACCGGGTCGGTGCGCAGGCCGAGGGAGCGGCCGAGGCGGCGCAGGTCCGGTTCCGCCGTGGGTACGAGGTGGGTGCGGCGCAGGCGGTAGAGCTGGATGCGGTGCTCCATCGAGCGCAGGAAGCGGTACGCCTCGTCCAGGCGGGCGGCGTCCTCGCGGCCGACGTAGCCTCCGGCGGCCAGGGCCTGGAGGGCGTCCAGGGTGGTGCCGCTGCGGAGGGTCTGATCGGTGCGTCCGTGCACCAACTGGAGGAGCTGTACGGCGAATTCGACGTCGCGCAGGCCGCCCGGCCCGAGTTTGAGTTCTCTCTCGATCTCGGCCGCGGGGATGTTCGCGATGACGCGGCGGCGCATCTGCTGGACGTCCGGTACGAAGTTCTCGCGCTCGGCGGCCTTCCAGACCATCGGTTCGAGCGCGTCGACGTAGGCCCGGCCCAGTTCCGCGTCGCCCGCCACCGGGCGGGCCTTGAGCAGGGCCTGGAACTCCCAGGTCTTGGCCCACCGTTGGTAGTAGGCGAGGTGGGAGGAGAGGGTGCGGACGAGGGGGCCGTTGCGGCCCTCGGGGCGGAGGTTGGCGTCCACCGGCCAGATGGAGCCCTCGACCGTGGTCTCGGAGCAGATCCGCATGAGGTGCGAGGCGAGGCGGGTGGCGGATTTCAGGGCGTGGGCCTCCGTGGTGCCGTCGGCCGCCTCCGCCACGAAGATGACGTCCACGTCCGAGACGTAGTTCAGTTCGTGGCCGCCGCACTTGCCCATCGCGATCACCGCGAGGCGGCAGGCGGCGGCGTCCTCTGGGGCGTTCGCCCGCGCCAGGGCCAGGGCCGCGCGGAGGGTGGCAGTGGCGAGGTCGGCGAGTTCGGCGGCCGTCTCGGCGACGTCCGTGGTGCCGCAGACGTCGCGGGCCGCGATGGACAGCAGACAGCGGCGATAGGCGACGCGGAGGGAGACGGGGTCGGTGGCCTCGGCCAGGCCGCGCTCGAACTCCTCGACGCCGGGGTGCAGGTCCTGCGGCTCGTAGGTGACCAGGGCGCGCCAGTCGCCCGGGTGGCGGGCCAGGTGGTCGGCGAGGGCGGCGGAGGCGCCGAGGACGCCGAGCAGTCGGTCGCGCAGCGGCTTGGCGGCGATGAGGGTGTCGAGCAGTTCCCGGTGGGCCGTCTGGCCGTCCTGGGCCTCCAGGAGGCGGACGAGGCCGTGCAGGGCGAGGTCGGGGTCGGCGGTGGCGCCGAGGGCTTCCAGGAGGACGGGGTCGTTGCGGACGGGGGCGAGTTCCGGGCCGTCGAGGAGGCGCTCCGCGGCGGAGGGGTCGGTGAAGCCGTGCCGGAGCAGGCGGGTGAAGGTACTGCTTCTGCGGCCCGGCGTCATCTCCGTGACCTCCCCTCGGGTACGGGTCTCCTGGCCAGAGCCTAACCGGAGGGGCGGGGTGGGGTGGCTGGGAGCGGGGTGAGGTGGCTGAGGGTGGGGTGGATGGGCGTGGGGCGTGGGGGCCGGTACGGGTGAGTGTCGGGGGCGGGTCCGACGCCGGGTGTGGGTCCGATGCCGGGCGCGTGTCCGGTGCCGGCTGCGGCCTGTGGGGCGTCGTCGTGGCTGGTGTTCCGCCTGTGGCCGGTTGCGGGTCGGTGCCGCGGCGGGTGGTGTCCGTCCTCGGTCCGGCGGGCTGTTTCTCAGAGGCTCGGCGAGTTCTCGTCGGCCGCTGCGGGCGGACACCACCCGTCACGTCCGCCTTTCGCCGTGCGCGGCTGTGGGACCGTCGCGGACAGGAGGTCCCGCATCGTCTGCGCCGCCTTCACCGCCGCGTCGGCGCAGCAGTTGTTGAAGAGGAGGTGGATCTCCTCGGCGGCGGACGTGAGGGCTCGGATGCGTGGGAGCCATTCGAGCAGCTCCGCGGTGGTGTAGGCGTGGCGGAAGCGGTCCTCCTTGGTGCCCGAGCCCCAGTGGCGGCTGCGGCCGTGGAAGCGGATCACCGAGAGGCGGGCCGTGGTGAGGGGGGTGGTGGGCGGCATCGAGGTCGCTAAGCCCTGCGCGGTGTCGACCGCTACGGCGGTGGCGTCGAGGTCGGTGAGGAAAGCGCTGGTGCGGTGGGCCCGGTCGGGGTGCCACCAGGCGGGGTTGCGGAACTCCACGGCGAACGGCCAGCCGCGGGCGCGGTCCCGGGCCGTGCGGATGAAGGCCTCGGCGGCGGGGCCGGGGGTGAGGGCGGGCGGGTACTGGAAGAGCAGGGTGCCGAGGTGACCGGAGGTGCGCAGGGGGGTGAGCGCCTGGGCGTAGCGGGTCCAGATCTCCTGGCGGAGGGCGTCGTCCCGGGGGTGTGCGCGGAGGTCCGGCGGGAGGGCGGAGGGGCGGGTGGGGTGGCCGGTGAGGAGGGAGAAGGCCTTGACGTCGAACCGGAAGCCGGGTGGGGTGCGGTCCGCCCACTGCTGGCAGGTCCGTTCGTTCGGGAGGGCGTAGTACGGGGAGTCGGCCTCCACCACGGGGAAGCGGCTCGCGTAGTGCCGTAGGCGGCCCTCGGCGTCCCGGTGGCCGGGCGGGTACCAGCCGCTCGCCACCAGGGCTCGGTCCGTCCAGCCGCAAGTGCCCACGAGAATCCGCGCCATGGGGGCGGGAGTACCCCTCGTTCATCCGGTCTTCACCCGCGAGGTTGGCTGATGTGGGGCGCGGGAAGGTTGACGTGTGCATGCTCTGTCCGCACCGCCAGCCCCGTCCCCCACAACCCGGAGGTTGATGTGTCCGGCAGTTCCGTGTACCGCCGTGCCCGTACCGTCGTGGCGTCCGCGGCGGCGTTCGCCGCGGCCGCGGCCGGGCTGTGGACCGGGCTCGGCGAAGAGTCCGCGCACGCCGCGGGCGCCGTGCCGAGTCCGGACCACGTGATCGTCGTGGTCTTCGAGAACCACGCGTACAGCCAGGTCATCGGCTCCTCCCGCGCCCCGTACATCAACTCGCTGAAGTCGGGAGGCGCCAGCCTGACACAGTCGTACGCCGAGACCCACCCGAGCCAGCCGAACTACTACGCGATGTTCTCCGGCGACACCCAGGGCATCACGGACGACAGTTGTGTCACGCCCGGTTTCTCCTCGGCGCCCAACCTGGCGTCCGAGGTGATCGACGCCGGCCGCACCTGGGCCAGCTACAACGAGGATCTGCCCAGCCAGGGCGACACCACCTGCGGCAGCGGCGACTACGCCCAGAAGCACAACCCGTGGTTCGGGTTCAGCAACGTGCCGACGGACAGCGCCATGACGTTCGACCAGTTCCCGACGGACTACTCGACGCTGCCCCAGATGTCGTACGTGGTCCCCAACCTGTGCAGCGACATGCACGACTGCTCGGTGTCCACCGGTGACACCTGGCTGAAGAACAACCTGGGCGCCTACGCGACCTGGGCCAAGACCCACAACAGCCTGCTCGTCGTCACGTTCGACGAGGACAATCGGCTCAGTGGGAACCGTATTCCGACGGTGCTCTACGGTCAGCCGGTGACGGCCGGGTCGTCCAGCTCCACCACCTACAACCACTACGACCTGCTGCGCACCCTGGAGGACAGCCAGGGGCTGACCTCGCACGCGGGCAACGCGGCCTCCGCCAAGGACATCACCGGCATCTGGGCGTCCTGACGTGTACGTAGCGGACAGCCGCGCGAGTTCGCCGCCGTCCGCGGACGGTGCCGTCCGGCCCCTGGCCGGGCGGCGCCGTGCCGCGGTCGCCCCGACCGTGCTCGCGCTCGGCACGGTCAGCCTGGTGACCGATGTGTCGTCCGAGATGGTCACCGCCGTTCTGCCGTTGTACCTGGTCACCGGACTCGGCCTGTCCCCGCTGGGCTTCGGGCTGCTGGACGGGGTGTACAACGGGTTCTCGGCGGTCGTACGGCTCGCGGGCGGGCATCTCGCGGACCGGGGCGGCGGGCGGCACAAGTGGGTCGCCGGGTTCGGCTACGCGGTGTCGGCCGTGTGCAAACCGCTGCTGCTGCTTGCTCATTCGTTGACCCCGATCGGGCTGGTCCTCGCCGCCGACCGCACGGGGAAGGGGCTGCGGACGGCGCCCCGGGACGCCCTCATCTCGCTGTCCAGCACGGCGGAGACCCGTGGGCGGGCCTTCGGTGTGCACCGGGCCATGGACACGGCGGGTGCCCTGCTCGGGCCGCTGGTGGCCTTCCTGATCCTGCGGGCGACCGTTGACGGTTACGACGCGGTGTTCACCGTCAGCTTCTGTGTCGCGGTACTCGGTGTCCTGGTGCTGGTGCTGTTCGTGCCGGGCGCGCGTGGTGGCGCGGTCGCGGAGGAGCGGCCCACCCTGCGCGGTGCGGTGGGGCTGTTGCGGCACCGCGGGCTGCGGCGGGTCGCGCTGTGCGCGCTGCTGCTGGGTCTGGCCACGGTGAGCGACTCGTTCGTGTATCTGCTGCTCCAGCGGCGGCTGGGCGTACCGGACCGGTGGTTCGCGCTGCTGCCGCTCGGTACCGCCGCCTCGTTCCTGCTGCTGGCGGTGCCGCTCGGGCGGCTCGCGGACCGGGTGGGCCGGTGGGCGGTCTTCGTCGCCGGGCACGCTGCCCTGCTGGTCGCGTACGCGTCGCTGCTCACGGCATGGCACGGCCCGGCCCTGCCGTACGTCGTCCTGGCGCTGCACGGCGCCTTCTACGCGGCCACCGACGGGGTGCTGATGGCGGCGGCCTCGGACGGAGTGCCTCAGGCGCTGCGCTCGTCCGGGCTGGCCCTGGTGCAGACCGGGCAGGCGCTGGCCCGGTTCGCCTGCGGCCTGTTGTTCGGCGCGGCCTGGACGGTGTGGGGCGACCGGACGGCGCTGGCGGGCGCGACGCTGGTGCTGGCCGCGTGCGCCGTGTTCTCCCTGGTCCTGCGTCCGAAGGGGACGGTGCCCGGATGACCGTACGCAGCCGCGTCCTGATCCTGGTCGCCGCCGTCGCCGTGCTCGGGGCGGTGGGGCTGGCGTCCGTGCTGCACGCGTCGGCCCGGGCCGACCGCCGCGACCAGGAGCAGACGGGCGGTCCGCGGGTCACGGCGGGGACGCTGACGCTGAGCGGGCACGGGCGGATGGTGTTCCGGAACCTGGCGTGGGGGCCGCACCGGGACGAGCTCGTCGGTGTTCCGGCCGGCGATCCGTCGGGGGCGCGGACCGCGTCCGGGCTCAAGTGCCTGCGTTTCCACGCCGCTTCGGGCACGGGTGTGTGCCTGCAGGCGGTGCACGGGCCGGTCTCGGACACGTATCGCGCGCTCATCCTGGACGCCCGGTTGCGGACGGTGCGCCGGTACGACGTTCCGGGCATCCCGTCCCGGGCCCGGGTCTCCCCCACCGGTCACTTCGCGGCCTGGACGGCCTTCGTGGGCGGTGACTCGTACGCCGGGACCAACTTCTCCACGCGTGCGGCGATCGTGGACACGAGGAGCGGGGAACTGATCCCGTCCCTGGAGGACTTCCGGGTCGTCGGGGACGGGCATCCGTACCGGGCGCCGGACGTCAACTTCTGGGGGGTGACCTTCGCGGCGGACGACCGCACGTTCTACGCGACGCTGGCGACGAAGGGGCACACGTATCTGGTCCGCGGCGACCTGCGGACCCGTACCGTCACGACCCTGCACGCGAACGTCGAGTGCCCGTCCCTGTCGCCCGACGGCACCCGGATCGCCTACAAGAAGCGGGTCAACGGCCTGCCCAAGGACGCCCCTTGGCGTCTCTACGTGCTCGACCTGCGCACGATGCGCGAGACCCCGCTGGCCGAGCGGAGGAGCGTGGACGACCAGGCGGTCTGGCGGGACACCCGCACGCTGGTCTACGCCCTGCCGGGTGACTACGGCGCCGATCTGTACCAGGTTCCGGCGGACGGGTCGGGGCGGGCGCGGCGGATCGCCACGGCCGCGGTGTCGCCGGTGTACGTGCCGTAAGGGCCCGACCCCCGGTCCACTTGATCATGAAATCGGCGTGTCGATGTCCATTTTGGCGGATTTACACCCTAATCTCCGTTGCTGTAGGTGGAAGATCCGTGACAGGTCGCATCCACAACTCACTCTATGGAGATCACATGAACAAGCTTCACAAGGCTGCCGTCATGGTCGCGGCTCTCGGCAGCGTCGGGTTCCTGGCCGCCGGCACCGCGCACGCCGGGGGCGAAGGCGGCAACAGCGTCATGCAGAGCTCGAACTGCCGGTCGCACGACCTGAACGTCGACGTCCTCGGCGAGGTCGGAATCCTCAACGGCGTCCTGGGCAACGCGCTCAACGGCGAAGGCGACCCGGGCGCGCAGGCGACCCACATCGGCTCGACCATGGGCTGCGACAACAAGGCCTGGTAAGAGGCCGGTTCAGCACCCCTGAACGGTGGGAAGTGGCTGGGCGGTGGCACCGAGAGCGCTGTGGCGCACTCCGGTACCACCGCCCGCAACCGTTCCGGGCCGCACACCTGCCGCGACTACAGCACCGGCAGGTTCTTCCGCAGCTCGAAGGCCGTGACCTCGCTGCGGTACTCCTCCCACTCCTGGCGCTTGTTGCGCAGGAAGAAGTCGAAGACGTGCTCGCCGAGGGTCTCGGCGACCAGGTCGCTGCTCTCCATGAGGGTCAGGGCCTCGCCGAGGTTCTGCGGAAGGGGCTCGATGCCCATCGCGCGGCGCTCGGCGTTGGACAGGGCCCAGACGTCGTCCTCGGCGCCCGGCGGCAGCTCGTAGCCCTCCTCGATGCCCTTCAGGCCGGCGGCCAGCAGGACGGCGTAGGCGAGGTAGGGGTTGGCGCCGGAGTCGATGGAGCGGACCTCCACGCGCGCGGAGCCGGTCTTGCCGGGCTTGTACATCGGGACGCGGACCAGGGCGCTGCGGTTGTTGTGGCCCCAGCAGATGTAGGAAGGGGCCTCGCCGCCGGCGCCCGCCGTGCGCTCGGAGCCGCCCCAGATGCGCTTGTAGGAGTTCACCCACTGGTTGGTGACCGCGGAGATCTCCGCCGCGTGCCGCAGCAGGCCCGCGATGAAGGAGCGGCCGACCTTGGAGAGCTGGTACTCGGCGCCCGACTCGTAGAACGCGTTGCGGTCGCCCTCGAAGAGGGAGAGGTGGGTGTGCATGCCGGAGCCGGGGTGCTCGGAGAAGGGCTTCGGCATGAAGGTCGCCTGGACCCCCTGCTCCAGCGCCACCTGCTTCATGACCAGGCGGAACGTCATGATGTTGTCGGCCGTGGAGAGGGCGTCGGCGTAGCGCAGGTCGATCTCCTGCTGGCCGGGGGCGCCCTCGTGGTGGGAGAACTCCACCGAGATGCCCATCGACTCCAGCATGGTGATCGCCTGGCGGCGGAAGTCCATGCCGACGTTGGTCGGCGTGTGGTCGAAGTAGCCCGAGTTGTCGGCCGGGGTGGGGCGGGAGCCGTCCAGCGGGCGGTCCTTCAGGAGGAAGAACTCGATCTCCGGGTGGGTGTAGAAGGTGAAACCCAGGTCGGAGGTGCGGGCCAGGGCGCGCTTGAGGACGTAGCGCGGGTCGGCGAAGGACGGGGAGCCGTCCGGCATGAGGATGTCGCAGAACATGCGGGCGGTGCCGGGGGTCTCCGCGCGCCACGGCAGGACCTGGAAGGTGGACGGGTCCGGCTTGGCGATCATGTCGGACTCGTAGACCCGCGCGAAGCCCTCGATGGCCGAGCCGTCGAAGCCGATGCCCTCGTCGAAGGCCTGCTCCAGCTCGGCGGGGGCCACGGCGACGGACTTGAGGAAGCCCAGCACGTCCGTGAACCACAGGCGTACGAACCGGATGTCGCGCTCCTCCAGTGTCCGGAGCACGAACTCCTGCTGCTTGTCCATCTTCCGCTACCCCATCCTTGCTGGTCAGGCCGCCTGTCCCCCATCCCTCGGGAGGCGGTCGGGCACCTGAGCATCCCACCACAACACCATTTCGTGCGCGTTGCGGACCTTGATCGCCGGAGCGTCCTCGGTCCGAACGCCTCTCGTACGGCAGGTGTACTGCTCTCTCCCGCCCATCTTGCCTGCTCGCACCGACATCCGTAATGGCCGGTCCGCTTCGCGGCGTGAGCGACACCACGCCCGTTTAATTTGCATCTCGGATGCAAGTTTTCATAGCGTTCCGATCAGTCGAGCCCTGAGGAGCCCCGATGCTGTCCGAGCAGTCCGCGGCCACCGTCCGCGCCACCCTCCCCGCCGTCGGCGCGGCCATCGGCGAGATCACCGAGCGCTTCTACGCCCGCCTCTTCGCCGCCCGCCCCGAACTGCTGCGGGATCTTTTCAACCGCGGAAACCAGGCCTCCGGCGCCCAGAAGCAGGCCCTCGCCGGCTCCATCGCCGCCTTCGCCACGCACCTGCTGGAGCACCCGGACACCCGGCCCGACGCGATGCTCGGCCGGATCGCCCACAAGCACGCCTCGCTGGGCGTCACGCCCGAGCAGTACGACGTCGTGCACGAGCACCTCTTCGCCGCCATCGCCGAGGTCCTCGGCGAGGCCGTCACCCCCGAGGTCGCCGCCGCCTGGACCGAGGTCTACTGGCTGATGGCGAACGCGCTCGCCGCCATCGAGAAGCGGCTGTACGAGGAGAGCGGCAGCCGGGCCCGGCGGCCGTGGGAGGTCGTGGAGCGCGTCGAGGAGACGGCGGACGTGGTCACCTTCCGGCTGCGCCCCGCCGACGGCGGCCCGGTGCGCGGCTTCCGCGCCGGTCAGTACGTCTCCGTCCAGGCCGAACTGCCCGACGGCGCCCGCCAGGTACGGCAGTACAGCCTGTCCGGGGCGCCCGGCGAGAGCGCGCGCCAGTTCAGCGTCAAGCGCGTGACCGGCGACGGCACCACCCCCGACGGCGAGGTGTCGAACCACCTCCACGCACGCGTGCGGGCCGGCGACGTCCTGCACCTGTCCGAGCCGTACGGCGACCTCGTCCTGGACACCGACGCCGAAACCCCGCTGCTGCTCGCCTCCGCCGGCATCGGCGTGACCCCCATGGTCGCCATGCTGGCCGACCTCGCGGCCACCGGCCACCAGGGCCCCGTCACCGTCGTCCACGGCGACCGCTCCCCCGCCGACCACGCCCTGCGCGCCGACCACGAGACCTGCGCCGGGAAGCTCCCGGAGGCGTCCGTGCACTTCTTCTACGAGCACGACGCCGGGCCGGGCACCCGCACCGGCCTGGTCGACCTGACCGGCATCGCCGTACGGCCCGGCACGCGCGCGTACCTGTGCGGGCCGCTGCCCTTCATGCGCGCGGTCCGCGCCCAGCTGATCGAGCAGGGCGTGGCCCCGGCCGGCATCCACTACGAGGTGTTCGGCCCGGACCTGTGGCTGGCCAGGGGCTGAGCCCCTCCGGTCAGTGGGCGCCGAAGCTGCGGGCGCCCTCCCGGCCGGTCTCCTGGTTCTCCGCCACGTACGGGCGCAGCTCCTGCTCGTAGGCGGCGAAGGCCTTGGTGTGGTCGCCGCCGGACCCGGCGAGGTGCCGGGCCAGGGTGCGGGCGCCGATCAGGGCCTGGGAGGTGCCCATGCCCGAGGTGGGGGCGGCGCAGTAGCCGGCGTCGCCCAGCAGCACCACCCGGCCCTCGGACCAGCGGTCGAGGTGGACCTGACAGGCCGAGGAGACGTAGAGGTCGGTGGCGGCGGACATGTCGTCCAGCAGGCGGGGCACGATCCAGCCGGCACCGGCCATCCGCTCTCCGGTGATCCGCTCCTGCTCCGCCCGGTCCAGCAGGTCCAGCTTCGGCGAGTCGCTGGCGAAGGAGAGGCTGACGGACATCCGCTCCGGGTCGGCCGCGCTGAACGCGTAGACCGCCCGGCCGGAGCTCTGCCACAGCGCGCCCCGGTGGTCCAGGCCCAGCCGGTTCGGGGCGGTGAAGCCCACGCCCGACAGGCCGAGGTGCCGGATGGCCTCGCTGTGCGGGCCGAAGACCAGGCGTCGCACCACCGAGTAGATGCCGTCGGCGCCGACGACCAGGTCGTAGGTGTCCGGGGCGGCGCGTTCGAAGCCGACCCGGACCCCGTCGGCGTCCTGCTCGATCGCGTTGACCGAGTCGTCGAAGACATAGCGCACCTTCTGCGCCGTGTGCGCGTGCAGGATGCGTGTCAGGTCCCGCTTGGGCACCTCCAGTTCACCGGCGAAGTGCTCGGCGGGCAGTTCGCCCACGCGGTTGCCGCCGGCGTCCAGCAGATCGGTGCCGCGCATCCCGGTGGCGTGCCCGCGCACCTCCTCAAGGATCCCCAGGTCCGCCAGCGCCTCGAAGGCCGCGCCCCGGAAGTCGACGGCGTAGCCGCTGTCCCGCAGTGCCGGGGCGCGCTCGACCACGGTCACCTCGTGGCCGTCGCGGTGCAGGAGGAAGGCGAGCGCGGGACCGGCCACGCTCGCGCCGGAGATGAGGACCTTCATGACGTACCCCCGTCGTCGTTCTCTGGTCGGCCCCAGCCTTCAGCAAGTCCCCCCGGTGATCAACACCGTTTCCGGCCAGGGGATGCCCGCCTCGCCGCAGCGCGACCGGCCACGACGCGACGAACCCGCAGGCCACCGGCGTCCGACGCGTCAGTCGCGCTCCGGCCCCCGGGAGATCCCGAGCAGCAGGGGCCCGGTCGGCCCGGAGACGATGTCCGCCACCGTGACGGGGTCCAGCGCGGCGAAGAAGGCCTCCTGCGCCCGGTGCAGCGCGCCGCGCAGGAGGCAGCCGGAGTTCAGGGGGCAGGGCGTCGGTCCCTCGCAGTCGACCACGTCGCCGTCGCCCTCGAAGGTGCGCACCACCGCGCCGACCGAGGCCGTACGGCCCTTCCCGGTGAGCGTGAGACCGCCGCCCCGGCCGCGCCGGGCGTCGACGAGGCCCAGGTGCTGGAGTTCGGCGACGACCTTGGCGGCGTGCGTGTAGGGCACGTCCATGTCCGCCGCGACCTGGCGGGTGGTGGGCGTGGCGTCGGCGGCGACGGCCAGTCGCATCAGGACGCGCAGGGCCAGGTCGGTGGAGCGCAGGAGCCGCATACCACGAGCGTAGGTAATACGCATCCGCGGTTCAAATTATCCCGCCGTCCCTCACTTTGCCGGTCCGGGCCTACGGAAGCCCACTCCTTCCCCATTACGATCAGCGGGCCCCACCCTTCCCGTTGCCGGCCCTTTCCCCCAGAAGGACACTCATGGGTTCCGCCAAGAACAGCAGCGCGGCGCGCAAGGCGCGCATAGAGGAGATGCGCCGTACCGAGCGTGCGCGCGAACGCCGCAACCGCGCGCTCACCATCGCCGCGAGCGTGGTGGTCGTCGCCGGCCTCGCGGTCGGCGGTGTGGTCCTGCTGAATTCCCAGTCCGACGACGGGAAGAACAGCGCGAGCGACTCCAAGAGCTCCGGGGCCTCCGCGAACACCAAGAGCTCCGGGAACTCCAAGAGCTCCGGGAACTCCGGGGACTCCGGGCACTGGACCACCGGCAAGGACGGCGTGCGGACCTGGTCGGGGCAGCTGGCGCGGACGCACGTCCCGTCCGAGGTGTCGTACCCGATGCACCCCCCGGTCGGCGGCAACCACAACCAGATATGGGCGACCTGCGACGGCACCGTCTACACCCAGCCGCTGCGGGACGAGAACGCCGTGCACTCGCTGGAGCACGGCGCGGTCTGGGTGACGTACACCAGCAAGGCGAAGAAGGCCGACGTCGACACGCTGGCGGAGAAGGTGAAGAAGACGTCGTACTCGCTGATGAGCCCGTACGAGAACCAGGCGGCGCCGCTGATCCTGTCCGCCTGGGGCCGCCAGGTGGCCGTCAAGAGCGCGGACGACCCCGAGGTGAACAAGTTCTTCGCCGCCTACGTCCAGGGCCCGCAGACCCCGGAGCCCGGCGCCCCCTGCACCCAGGGGGCGATGTAGTGGCGCGCCGGCACGCCGGCTGGCTCGCCGGGGCCGCGGCGGCGGTGCTCGTCACGGCGGGCGCGATCACCTACGCGTCCGCCGAGGACACCGGCGGCCCGGGCCCGACGACTGCGGGCGCGCCGGCTCCGGGCCCGGAGTCGGCGGACGCCGGGTTCGCGCGGGACATGGCGGTCCACCACCAGCAGGCCGTCGAGATGTCGTACATCGTCCGGGACCGCACGAAGAACGCGGACGTGCGCAGGCTCGCCTACGACATCGCGCAGACGCAGGCCAACCAGCGCGGCATGTTGCTCGGCTGGCTGGACCTGTGGGGGCTGCCGAAGGTGTCGGCGAAGCCGCCCATGTCGTGGATGGGCATGGGCGGCATGCCCGAGCGCGGGGACGGCTCGCTGATGCCGGGCATGGCGACGAACACGGAGCTGAGGAAGCTCCGGTCGCTGAGCGGCAAGCAGGCCGAGATCCTCTACCTGCAGCTGATGACGGACCACCACAAGGGCGGGATCCACATGGCCGAGGGGTGCGTGGCCAAGTGCGCCGTCGGGGTGGAGAAGCGGCTCGCGCAGGGCATGGTCGACGCGCAGCAGTCGGAGCTTCAGGTGATGGCCGGGATGCTCAAGGAGCGGGGCGCGGCGCCGCGTTCGTGAGGAGCGGTGCGCGGACAGCGATGTGCGGACAGCGGTATGTGAACGGCGGCATGTGAACAGCCGCCGGGCCGTTCCGTTACCCAACCGTGAGGAACGAAAGGCACAATTCGCCCCACCTGACGGGCACTTGAGCTTCTCTTGACCTTTACGTTCCCCTGGCATGAACGGTTCATCGACAGAGTGAACCCCCATCATGTGATCCATTCGACCGGCCGAACCGCCGCGGGCCGGCGCGCGGACGCGTGACGTACCGACCACTACATGCATGCGAACCGCATCGCAGGGGGTTCTATGAGATCCAACCGCGCCAAGCTGCGCGCCGTGAGCATGGCAGCGACACTGCCCATGGTCGCCGGCGCGCTGGCGCTGGGCATACCCGCGGCGCACGCCGCGGACAGCCCCGCTCGTGACGCACTGAAGGGCACCAAGCCGCTCTGGGCCACGGCCAAGGCGGACAAGGGCGCGACCCCGGACAGCGCCAAGGTGAACGCCCGGGTCTACCTGGCCGGCAAGGACGCGGCGGGCCTCGCCGCCTACGCCAAGGCCGTGTCCGACCCCAGCTCGCCGCTCTACGGCAAGTACCTGAGCGCCAAGAAGGCGCAGGCCTCCTTCGGGGCCACCAAGGCCCAGGTGGCCGCCGTCAAGTCCTGGCTGACGTCGGCCGGTCTGAAGGTCACCGAGGTCACCCAGCACTACGTCGCCGTCTCCGGTGACGTGGCCGCCGCCGAGAAGGCGTTCGGCACCCAGCTGCACAACTACGCCAAGGGCTCGGCGACCTACCGCGCCCCCGCGCAGACGGCCTCCGTGCCGGACAGCCTGAAGGGCGCCGTCCTGACCGTCACCGGTCTGGACAACGCCCCGCACAAGTCCGACCACGACGACCAGCTGCCGCAGCCGAGCGCCGTGTTCAAGAACGCGGGCCCGTTCTCGACCTACTACGGCTCGAACACCGCGACCACGCTCCCGGACGCGTACGGCGGCAAGATCCCGTACGCGGTCAAGGGCTACACCGGCAAGCAGCTGCGCTCCGTCTACGGCGCCGGCTCCTACACCGGCAAGAACGTCCGCATCGCCATCACGGACGCCTACGCCTCGCCGACCATCGCCTACGACGCCGGCAAGTACGCGCTGAAGAACGGTGACGCGGCCTGGAAGACCGGCCAGCTGCACCAGGTGCTGCCGGCGAACTACACCAAGACCAAGGAGTGCGGCGCCGCCGGCTGGTACGGCGAGGAGACCCTCGACGTCGAAGCGGTGCACGCGGTCGCCCCGGCCGCCGACGTCACCTACGTCGGCGCGGCCTCCTGCTACGACGCCGACCTGCTCGACTCGCTCAGCAAGGTCGTCGACAACCACCTGGCGGACATCGTCTCCAACTCCTGGGGCGACATCGAGGCCAACCAGACCCCGGACCTCGCCGCCGCCTACGACCAGGTCTTCCAGCTGGGCGCGGTGCAGGGCATCGGCTTCTACTTCTCCTCCGGTGACGACGGCGACCAGGTCGCCAAGTCCGGTACGAAGCAGGTCGACACCCCGGCCAACTCGGCGTGGGTGACGGCGGTCGGCGGTACCTCCCTGGCCGTCGGCAAGGGTGACACGTACCAGTGGGAGACCGGCTGGGGCACCGAGAAGGCGACCCTGTCGCCCGACGGCAAGAGCTGGACCAACTTCCCCGGCGCCTTCACCTCGGGCGCGGGCGGCGGCACCAGCAGGACGGTCGCCCAGCCGTACTACCAGAAGGGTGTCGTCCCGGACTCGCTCGCCAAGGCCAACAGCGCCGACGGCAACCGCGTCGTCCCGGACATCGCGGCCATCGCCGACCCGAACACCGGCTTCCTGGTCGGCCAGACCCAGACCTTCCCGGACGGCTCGCAGCAGTACAGCGAGTACCGCATCGGCGGCACCTCGCTCGCCGCTCCGGTGATCGCGGCGGTCCAGGCCCTGGCCCAGGAGGCACGCGGCGGCAAGGCGATCGGCTTCGCCAACCCGACGATCTACGGCAAGTACGGCAAGAAGGGCGTCTTCCACGACGTCACGGACAACCCCACGGGCTCCGGCCTGGCGGTCGCCCGCGTGGACTTCGTCAACGGCCTGGACGCCAAGGGCGGCCTGCTCTACTCGGCCCGCACCCTCGGCAAGGACAGCTCCCTGTCCGCGGTGAAGGGCTACGACGACGTGACGGGCGTCGGCTCGCCGGCGGACGGGTACGTCGCGTCGTACGCGAAGAGCGCCAAGAAGCACTGACGCTCCGCTGAGCGCGAGGGGGCCCGGGGTCGTGGAGACCCCGGGCCCCGTTGCGTTGCTTCACCAGCTCGGCGAGTACGACTTCGACCGGCTTCGACGTCGGCCTCTGCGTGACCGTACCCGCATCGCCGATCGCCTCAGCGCAATCCCGGCGCACGGGCCAGCGGGCGTGATCCCGCCCAACCATCACAGGCCACCGAGCCTGCGGGCATACCGCCACTCCAGCACTCACGCGCAGATCGCAGATCAGTGACCGCTCGACGCCACCGCCACCCCGTCCGGCGGGTGAGGGGTGGGCGGAGTGCTCAGTGGTGCAACGCGCCCGACCCCTCCGGTACGTGGCCCGAGACCACCCGTCCCACCGACGGAGTCCCCCGGCGTCGGTCCACCGCCCACGCCACGCTCGCCACGCCCAGGCCCAGTACCGCCAGCATCGCGCCCGCCAGCGCGGGGGACGTCGTACCGAAGCCCGCCGCGAGGGCGAGGCCGCCGATCCAGGCGCCGCCGGCGTTGGCCAGGTTGAACGCCGCCTGGTTGGCGGAGGAGGCCAGGGACGGGGCCGCAGCCGCCTTCTCCATCACCATCAGCTGGAGGGGCGAACCCGTGATGAACGCCGCCGTGCCCAGCAGCGTCACCGCCAGCGCCGCGCTCCACTCCGCGCGCATCAGCAGCGGGAAGAGCAGCAGGACCGCGCCCAGAGACGCCAGGCCGCCGAAGAGCGTGCCCCGCAGGGAGTGGTCGGCGAGGCGGCCGCCCAGCAGGTTGCCCGCCGTCGCGCCCACGCCGAAGAGGGCCAGCAGCAGGGTGACGTTCGTATCGGCGTAGCCCGCCGTGTCCGTCAGCATCGGGGTGACGTAGCTGTAGGCCGCGAAGAGCGCGCCGAAGCCCGCCACCGTCGTACCGAGGGCCAGCCAGACCGGGAGGGAGCGCAGGGCCGCCAGTTCGCCGCGCAGGCCCGCCGACGCGGCCCCGTGCGTCCTGTCGTGCGGGATCAGCAGGGTCAGTGACGCGATCGCCGCCAGGCCGATCACGCTGACGCCCAGGAACGTCGCACGCCAGCCCAGGTGCTGGCCGACCAGCGTCGCCACCGGCACCCCGGCGACGTTGGCGACGGTCAGGCCGAGAAACATCAGGGAGACCGAGCGGGCCCTGCGCTCCGGCGGGACCATCGACGTCGCCACGACCGCGCCGACGCCGAAGAAGGCGCCGTGCGGCAGGCCGCTGAGGAAGCGGGCGGCGAGCAGGGAGCCGTTGCCGGGGGCGAGGGCGGACAGGGCGTTGCCCGCCACGAACAGCGCCATCAGGGCGATCAGGACCGTGCGGCGGGACATGCGGGCTGTGAGCGCGGCGAGCAGCGGGGCGCCGATCACCACGCCCAGCGCGTACGCCGAGACCAGGTGTCCGGCGGTGGGGATCGAGATGTGCAGGTCGTCCGCGACGTCGGGGAGCAGCCCCATCATCACGAACTCGGTGGTGCCTATTCCGAAAGCGCCGACGGCCAGGGCGAGCAGGGCCAGGGGCATGAAGGGCCTGTGCCTTTCCACGTAAGGGTCACGAAGGGGAGCGGAGTTCCGAACAGCCTATGTTCAGCTACGAAACAAAGTGGCCCTGGCCCCTGTTCCCCCGGTTACGAGGACGTGTCCAGCTTCACACGGGCGGCCACCGGAAGGTGATCGCTGCCGGTGCGCGGAAGTGTCCAGGAGCTCTCCGGCTCCATGCCCCTGACCATGATCTGGTCGATCCGTGCCATCGGGAACGACGCCGGCCAGCTGAACCCGAAGCCGCTGCCCGCCGCGCCCTGCGTGGAGCGCATCTGGGAGGTGACGGCATTGAGCGAGCGGTCGTTCATCGTGCCGTTCAGGTCGCCGAGCAGGACGACCCGCTTCAGGGGCTCGTCGGCGATGGCCTCGCCGAGCGCGTCGGCGCTCTTGTCCCGCTGGCGGGCGGTGAACCCGGCCTCCACCTTCACCCGCACCGAGGGCATGTGGGCGACGTACACCGCGACGGGGCCGTGCGGGGTGGTGACCGTGGCCCGCATCGCGCGCTTCCAGCCGAGCTTGATGTCCACCGCCTGGACATCGCTCATCGGGTACTTGCTCCACAGACCGACCGTGCCGACCACCGCGTGGTACCGGTACGTCGGCGCGAGCGCCTTCTCGTAGACGGCCACGGCCGTACCGGGGACCTCTTCCAGGGCCAGTACGTCGGCGCCGGAGGACGCGACGTCACGGGCGGTCACGGCCGGGTCGGGGTTGTCGGCGTTGACGTTGTGGGTCGCCACCATCAGGTCGCCGCCGGAGCCCGACTTGTCGGTGAGCAGCCCGCCGAAGAGGTTGAGCCAGACGATCGCCGGGAGCAGTACGGCGATGAGCGCGGTCGCCGACTTCCGGATCAGGCCGAGCAGCAGCAGGACCGGGATGGCGAGGCCCAGCCAGGGCAGAAACGTCTCGGTCAGACTGCCGAGGTTGCCCAGCCGGTTGGGGATGCGCGAGTGCACCAGCATCACCAGGGCGAGGAGCAGGGCGAGGACCGCGACGATGATGCCGCGGCGCCAGATCCGCGGGTCACCGCGCCATCCGGCGAGCAGGCGGTGTGTCAGGCGCCGAAGCCGGGATCCCGGTCGCTCGGGCCCCGAGCCGCCGTCCGCCGTCTCCGTCATGTACGCCTGCTGCGCCATACCGTCTGCCTCACTGCCTGCCGTGCACACCGTCGTCCCCGTGTACTTCCGACCCTAGGGGATGATCGGTCCTGTTCCCGCCGTCCCATGACGGCCGTACGGAAGACGAGGACGAAAGAGGCGGGGCGGGGAGTTCCGTTCCCCCCGGAACAGCCCCGGTCTGTGACGAAACGCGCACATGAGTGCTACGAGGCTGTCGAGCTGACGGGCCGTAGGCCTGCCAGGACCGTGTCGACGATCTGCTCCGCCAGGCCCTCGGGCAGGTCGGCGTCCGGGCGCAGCACGGCCCGGGTGAGCATGGGGCCGACCAGCATGTCGTTGGCCAGTTCCACGTCCACATCGGTGCGGAGTTCGCCGTTGCGCTGCCCGCGGCGCAGCACTTCCAGACCGAGGGCGCGCCGTGGCGCCACGACGTTCGCGTGGTACGCGGCCCAGATCCTGGGGCTGCTCTTCATCTGGGCGTGGGCGTTGTGCAGCAGCGCCGACGTCCGGCTGGCGAGACCGCGCTGGCGCAGGTTCTCCAGCAGGACGACGAGGTCGTCGCGCATGGAGACACCGGGGAGTTCGGGGTCGGCGGGCTCCGCGGCGCGCACCACGTCGATGAACAGTTCCTCCTTGCCGCTCCAGCGGCGGTAGATGGTGGCCTTGCCGACCCCGGCGGTGCGGGCGATGCGCTCGATGGAGAGTTCGGCGAGGGGTACGCCGTCCTCCAGGAGCTTCATCACGCCCTCGATGATGGCGCGTTCCACGGCCTCGCTACGGGGCCTGCCCCGTACGGGGCGGTGCGGGCACGGCCGGCTTTCGGCAAGGCTCACGTCGATCCGTCCTCTCGCTGTGCTGCGGGAATTGTCCCGCAGCCGCCTCCTTCCCCCGTTGAGCCACGGGCCCGCGTCAGTCGGCGGCCGTGACCAACTCCGTTTCCTTCCCGCCCTTCTCGGCGGTGGGCGGCTTGCCCGGCAGGAACAGGGCCGTGACGACGGCGCCGATCAGCGCGACGCCCACTCCGCACAGCGCGGTGGCGTGCATGGCGTGCAGGAACGCGTCGTCGGCGGGCGTGACCAGGGCCTTGCCCCGCGGGCCGAGCCTGTCGGCGATGCCGAGGGTGGCCTCGATGGACTCGGCGGCCTTGTCGCGCAGGGCGGGCGGCAGCATGCCGAGCTTGCCCTCGACGCCGTTGCGGTACGACGTGGCGAGCACCGAGCCGAGGACGGCGATGCCGAGCGCGCCGCCGACCTGGCGGAAGGTGTTGCTGAGCGCGGAGGCGGAGCCGGCCTTCTCGCGCGGCAGCGCCTGCATGATGACGACCGAGGTGGGCGTCATGATGTGCGCCATGCCGGTGCCCATGAGGAAGAAGACGACCTCCAGCAGCCAGATCGGTGTGTCGGCCTCGAACGTGGCGAACATGGCCAGCGTCGCCGCGATCAGCACCATGCCGGCGGTGGTGGTGGCCTTGTTGCCGAACCGGTCGACCAGCAGCCGGGCACGCGGCGCGAAGATCAGCTGGGCGGCGGCGAGCGGCAGCATCAGCACACCGGACTCCAGCGGGGAGTAGCCGCGCACGCTCTGGGTGTAGAAGACGCCGAAGAACGTGACGCCCATCAGCGCGAAGAAGACCAGCGCGATGGCGCCCATGGCGGCCGAGAAGACCTTGTTCCTGAAGTAGGTGACGTCGAGCGAGGGGTGGTCGCTGCGCTTCTCGAAGAGGACGAAGCCGGTCAGTACGACGAGACCGGCACCGATCGTCGCGAGCACCTTGGTGTCGGTGAAGTCGGCCAGTTCGCCGCCCTTGATGATGCCGTAGACCAGCAGGACCAGGCCGACGACGGACAGGACGACGCCGACGGGGTCCAGTCGGCCGGGCCTGGGGTCGCGGGAGTCGGGCACCAGCCAGACCATCAGGACCAGCGCGAGGACGACGATCGGCACGTTGACGAAGAAGACCGAGCCCCACCAGAAGTGGTCGAGGAGCGCGCCGCCGGTGATCGGCCCGATGGCGATGGCGAGGCCGACGCCGCCGGCCCAGATGCCGATGGCCTTGGGCTGCTCCTCGCGCTCGAAGACGTTCATCAGCACGGCCAGGGTGGCGGGCATGACGAAGGCGGCGCCGAGGGCCATCAGGGCGCGGTAGGCGATCAGCTGGTCCGGCGAGCCGGACTCGGCGGCGAGCATCGAGCCGATGCCGAACACGGCGATGCCGCCGAGGAGCACCTTCTTGCGGCCGAGGCGGTCGCCGATGAGGCCGGCGGTGAACAGCAGGCCGGCGAAGACGAGGGTGTAGGCGTTGATCGCCCACTCGATCTCGCTCTGGGTGGCGCCGAGGCCGGTCGGCGCGGGGCTGGAGATGGTCTTGATGGCGACGTTGAGGATCGAGTTGTCGAGCACCACGATCAGCAGGCTGAGCATGAGCACGCCGAGGATCACCCAGCGGCGCCGGTGCACCGCTTCCGGTATCCGGGAGGCAGGGACGGAGCTTGTCATGTCTTCAACCCTACGGCCATTTCGATACGGAACCGTCTCGTATCTTAATCCTTTACCAGGGTCTTACACGCGGGGCCTCCGGCGCCGGGCGGGGATCACAAGGGGCCCCTCTGGCCCTGGCTGGCACGAGGTGCCACCATGGAGACGATCCGGGGACGCCGTCAGGGCGCCTCGAGATGACTGAAGGAGCCGTTGCCATGACGCAGCTTTCGGCTGCCCAGAACAAGCCCTCCGACGGCAGCAAGGCGCTGTACGGGGGGAAGGGCACCCGCCGCATCACCGTCCGCGACATCACGCTCGCCAAGGAGCGGGGCGAGAAGTGGCCCATGCTCACCGCCTACGACGCGATGACCGCGTCCGTCTTCGACGAGGCCGGGATCCCGGTGATCCTGGTCGGCGACTCGGCGGGCAACTGCCACCTCGGGTACGAGACGACCGTACCCGTCACCCTCGACGAGATGACCATGCTGTCGGCGGCCGTGGTCCGCGGCACACAGCGCGCCCTGATCGTCGGCGACCTCCCCTTCGGCTCCTACCAGGAGGGCCCGGTGCAGGCGCTGCGCTCGGCGACCCGGCTGGTGAAGGAGGCCGGGGTCGGCGCGGTCAAGCTGGAGGGCGGCGAGCGGTCGCACGAGCAGATCCGGCTGCTGGTGGAGTCCGGCATCCCGGTGATGGCCCACATCGGGCTGACCCCGCAGTCCGTCAACGCGATGGGCTACCGCGTGCAGGGGCGCGGCGAGGAGGCGGCGCAGCAGCTGCTGCGGGACGCGAAGGCCGTGCAGGACGCGGGCGCCTTCGCGGTCGTCCTGGAGCTGGTTCCGGCGGAGCTGGCGGCCGAGGTGACGCGGGTGCTGCACATCCCGACGGTCGGGATCGGCGCCGGGCCGGAGACGGACGCGCAGGTGCTGGTCTGGACGGACATGCTCGGGCTGACCTCCGGCCGGGTCCCGAAGTTCGTCAAGAAGTACGCGAACCTCCGTGAGGTCATGGGCAACGCGGCGAAGTCGTTCGCGGAGGACGTCGTCGGCGGGACCTTCCCGCTGGAGGAACACTCCGTCCACTGAGCCATTGCGGCAACACCCCGGCAGCCCCGCTGATCTTCCCCCGTCAGCGGGGCTGCCCCCTTGTCGGTGGCCTGTCGGTGGTTTGTCGGTGGGCACTGGCACTGTCTTGGCCATGACGCGAATCGATGACAACCCCGTCGGCGCGAGCCACGCAGTGACGGTACGGGGACTGGTCAAGCACTACGGCGAGACCAAGGCGCTGGACGGTGTGGACCTGGACGTGCGCGAGGGCACCGTGATGGGTGTGCTCGGCCCGAACGGCGCCGGCAAGACCACCCTCGTGCGGATCCTGTCCACCCTGATCACCCCGGACGCCGGCCGGGCCACCGTGGCCGGCTACGACGTCGTACGGCAGCCCCGCCAGCTGCGCCGGGTGATAGGCCTGACCGGGCAGTACGCCTCCGTCGACGAGAAGTTGCCCGGCTGGGAGAACCTGTACATGATCGGCCGGCTGCTGGACCTGTCCCGCAAGGACGCCCGCGCCCGTGCCGACGAGCTGCTGGAGCGGTTCTCCCTGACGGAGGCGGCCAGGCGCCCGGCGAGCACGTACTCCGGCGGTATGCGGCGGCGGCTGGATCTCGCCGCCTCGATGATCGGCCGGCCGGCCGTTCTGTACCTCGACGAGCCGACCACCGGGCTCGACCCCCGTACCCGCAACGAGGTGTGGGACGAGGTCAAGGCGATGGTCGGCGACGGTGTCACCGTGCTGCTGACCACCCAGTACATGGAGGAGGCCGAGCAGCTCGCCTCCGAGCTGACCGTGGTGGACCGCGGGAAGGTCATCGCCACCGGCGGCATCGAGGAGCTGAAGGCCCGCGTCGGCGGGCGCACCCTCCGGGTCCGGCCGGTCGACCCGCTGCAGCTCCGGCCGCTCGCCGCCATGCTGGACGAGCTGGGCATCACCGGGCTCGCCTCCACCACCGTGGACACCGAGACCGGCACCCTGCTGGTGCCGATCCTCAGCGACGAGCAGCTGACGGCCGTGGTCGGCGCGGTCACCGCGCGCGGCATCACGATCTCCTCCATCACCACCGAACTCCCCAGCCTGGACGAGGTGTTCCTGTCGCTCACCGGCCACCGCGCCAGTGCCCCGCAGGACACGACGTCCGCCGACGCCCGCCAGGAGGTCGCCGTATGAGCGCCACCACCGCCACCGCCACCGCCACCGCCACCGCCACCGCCACCGACGTCCGCATCCCGCTGCGCGGGCATCTGCGGCACACCGGCGCGCTCATCCGCCGCAATCTGCTCTGGATCCGCCAGGACCCGGAGTCGATGTTCGACGCGCTGTTCATGCCGATCGTCTTCACGCTGCTGTTCGTGTTCGTCTTCGGCGGCTCGATCGGCCAGGCGCTGGGCGGCGGCCAGGAGAGGTACGTGCAGTACGTCATCCCCGGCATGCTGGCGATGATGAGCATGACCCTGTCGCAGGGCGTCGGCACCGGGTTCAGCCAGGACTTCAACAGCGGTGTCATGGACCGGTTCCGCACGCTCCCGATCGGACGCGGGTCCGTGCTGTTCGCGAAGATCGCCGTTGAGCTGGCGCGGATGCTGTTCGCGACGGTCATCCTGATGGTCGTCGCCGTCCTGGTCGGATTCCACATCCACCACTGGGCGGGCCTGTTCGCGACGGTGGGGCTGTCCGCGCTGTTCGCCTCCTCGATCATGTGGGTGTTCCTCACCCTCGGCGTGATGCTGAAGAGCGCCCAGTCGGTGCAGGGTGTGGGCTTCCTGGTGCTGTTCCCGCTGCAGTTCGGGTCGTCCATCTTCGCCCCGCCCACGTCGATGCCGGGCTGGCTGCGGACCTTCACCGACTACAACCCGCTGTCGACGCTCGCGGACGCGGCACGCCACCTCATGGACGGCGGCCCGGTCGCCCACGACCTGTGGATGACGGTGGGCTGGTCGGTGGCGATCACCGCGGTGATGGCGCCGATCGCCATCCACAAGTTCCGCACCAAGAGCTGAGCCGTCGCTCAGACCAGGGCGGTGGCCTCCGCGAGGGAGAGGCCACCGCCCTCGGCGTACGCGGCCCGGTAGGCCGGTTCGTCCAGGACCCGGCGGATCCGGGCCTCGGTCAGGTCGTGGCACCGCAGCTCGACACCGGAGAGGACGTGGCCGGCCGGCAGCAGGGCGTCGGCGGCGCCCAGGCAGCGGGCGGCGTCGGCGGCGCGGCTGCCGCCGTCCAGGTCGGCGAGTGCCGTCGCGGCGGTGGTGAGCCACACCGAGTGCAGGTGCGGGGCGATGGTCTGGGCCAGCGGGTCGGCGGCGAGGCGCGCCGCCCGCCGGCACCGGTCCAGGGCGGCCTCGGCCTGCCCCTCCAGAGCGTCCAGCCAGGCCTCCTGGCACAGGATCATGGAGTCGAAGACGACGAAGTGGGCGATCTGGAACTCCTCGCGCAGCAGGCGCAGTTGCTCCCGCGCCTCGGGGATGCGGCCGGTCAGGCCCAGCCAGCAGCCGAGGAACAGCCGGGCGGCCGGCATCGCCTCGTTGAGGGAGCCTTCCTGGCTCGCGATGACGTCCCGGAGCAGTTGCTCGCCGCCCTCCAGGTCGCCCGTCTCCATGAGCACGCTGCCGAGGCGGGCGCGGAGGACGGCCACCTGGCCGCGGGCGCCCAGGCCTTCGGCGTGTTCGATGGCCGCCCGGTAGTCGGCGGCGGCCTCGCGGTAGGCACCCTGGCGTTCATGGGCCTCGCCGCGGGCGGACAGCGCCTCGGCGACGCCCCAGCTGTCCCCGAGGCGGCGGAAGATCTCCAGCGACTCCTCGGCGTCGCGGGTGGCGCTGCCGGCCCATTCGGCGCGGTTGGCGAGGAGGTTGGCGCGCAGCTGCAGGTTCAGGGCCAGTTCCCACTCGAAGCCGGGGGTGTCGCGGCAGGTCTGCACGCTGGCGTCGACGACGGTCCACATCCGCTCGGCGCCGCCGGTCAGCATGCCGGCGAAGAACCAGAACAGGCCGGGCACCCGGCAGGTCTGCGGCAGCCCGGGCTCGTAGGTCTCCACGATGGCCCGCAGCTTGGCCTGCGCCTCGGGCGTCTGCCACGACTCCAGGTCGTGGTCCATGCAGGAGAGATGGGCGAGGTGGACGCCGCGCCGGGCCTCGGCGAGGACCTCGCCGGTGTACGGGGGCGGGGCGTCGGTGCAGCGCTCCCACAGCGGCGCGGCGGGCCGTACGGGTGCGGCGAAGGGATCGGGGCCGAGCGCCATGGCCTCCTCGCACCAGGCGCGGGTCTCGATGCGCTGGTCCCGCATCCGCCAGAAGGACACCAGGGACAGCACCAGGCACAGCGCTTCCTGCTCGTGCCGGGCGGCGACGGCGTGCCGCAGCGCGGTGCGCAGGTTCTCGTACTCCAGCTGGAACCGGTCGACGGCGGTGCGCTGTCCGCTGCCGCGCAGCAACGTGTCGGTGGTGCGGGCGAGTTCGCGGTAGTACGCCAGGTGGGCGCGCTCGGCGTCGGCGCGGCGGCCGGTCTCGTCCAGCCGTTCGCCGGCGTACTCGGCGACGGTCTCCAGCAGCCGGTAGCGCATCCCGCCGTCGGCGCCCCCGCCCGGCGAAGGCGCGGCCACCACCAGGGACTTGTCGACCAGGGAGCCGAGCGCGTCCAGGGCGACGGGGCCGCACACGGCCTCGGCGGCGGCCAGGTCGCAGCCGCCCGCGAAGACGGACAGCCGGGCGAGGACGTCCCGTTCGTCCTCGTCGAGCAGTTCCCAGGACCAGTCCACGACGGCCCGCAGGGTCTGCTGGCGGGGCAGCACGGTGCGGCTGCCGGAGGTGAGCAGCCGGAAGCGGTCGTCGAGCCGGTCGGCTATCTGGCGCGGGGTGAGCATGCGCAGCCGGGCCGCCGCCAGCTCGATCGCGAGCGGCAGTCCGTCCAGCCGCCGGCAGATCTCGGCGCACGCCTCGGGATCGTCCTCGACACGGAAGCCGGGCCGGGCCGCCGTGCCCCGGTCGGTGAGCAGCCGCAGGGCCACCGGCTCCGGCAGCGGCTCCACCGGACGCACCAGCTCCCCCGGCACGCCGAGGGGTTCCCGGCTGGTGGCGAGGACGGTCAGCCCGGGGCAGCGGGCCAGCAGCCGCTCGGTGAGGCGGGCGGCGGCCTCCACGACGTGCTCGCAGTTGTCGAGCACGATGAGCATCCGGCGCCGCGCGCAGTGCTCCACGAGCCGTTCGAGGGGGTCGTCGTACCGGTCGGCGACGGCTCGCATGCTCTCGGCTCCGGCGCCGTGCAGCACGGTCTCGCGGGCGCCGATCGCGGTGAGCACGGCCTGGGGTACGGCGTCGGGGTCGTCCACGGGAGCGAGCTCGGCCAGCCACACCCCGTCCCGGACGGTGTGCCGTACCGCTTCGGCGGTCTCCTGGGACAACCGGGTCTTTCCGGCGCCGCCGGGCCCGAGCAGGGTGACCAGGCGGGCGGCGGCGAGATCGGCGCCGATGGCATCGATGTCGGCTTCTCGGCCGACGAAGGAGGTGAGCCGGGCGGGCAGGTTGCCGAGGGCCGGGCGCGCGGGCTCCGGCGGAGCCTCCGCGAGCAGCAACTCCTTGTGCAGGGCGCGCAGTTCCGGGCCGGGGTCGGAGCCGAGCCGGTCGGCGAGCAGCCGTCGTACGTCCTCGTAGGCGGCGAGTGCCTGGGCCGGGCGGCCGGTGTCGCGCAGGGCGCGCAGCCTGAGCGCCTGCAGCGGCTCGTCCAGCGGGTGGTCGTCGCACAGGGCGGTCAGCTCGGGCAGGGACTGCTCGGCGTGCCCGAGGGCGAGTGCGGCGGTGTGCCGGGCGCGCAGCGCGTCGATGCGGCGGGTCTCCCAGCGGGCCGCCTCGGCGGTGTGGTCGGGCAGGTCGGCGAGGGCGGGGCCGCGCCACAGGGCGAGCGCGTCGTCGAGGGCGGCGGCGGCCTTGGCCGGGTCGCCGTCGGCGAGTGCGGCGAGGCCGTCGCCGGTCAGCCGCTCGAAGCGGGTGAGGTCGACGTCGTCGGGGGCGGCGGTGAGCCGGTAGCCGCCCCCGGCGGAGGCGACGGCGTCCGCGCCGAGGGTGCGGCGCAGCCGGCCGACGAGTGCCTGCAGCGCACCGGCGGCGTCGGCGGGCGGCTCGGCGCCCCACACCTCGTCGACGAGCACGCCCGCGGGCACGGTCCGCCCGGCCCGCAGCGCGAGCACGCCCAGCAGGGCACGCAGCCGCGCCCCGCCGACCGGGACGGCCGTGCCGTCGGGGCGGAATACCTGGGTGGGGCCGAGCAACGAAAAGCGCACGGGGTCCATTGTCTCCGGGGCTCGGGCGGCGTCAGAGCCGGTCGTCGGGGTGCGGCGGGGTGGTGTCGGACACTTCCGGCACATCGGCGTCGTCGGCGATGCCGTCGCTGTCGTCGAAGTCGTCGAGGCCGTCCGGCAGGCACGGGCCCTGAAGGACGTGCGAGGTGTCCGGGGCGTCCAGGGTGACGAGGGCGCCCGTGGCCCGGCGGATCCGGTGCGGGCCCGGGCCGCTGCCGGGTTCCTCCCTCTCGAACCACTTCGGGCAGGTGTCGACGGGTTCCAGGGTGTACGCGCCGGGCACCGCTTCCATGCTGTACGGGGACGGGAGGATGACCGTGCCCTCGGACTCCCTGTCGGCGAGGGCGCGGCGTATGCGCGCGAGGGCGCGCTGGTCCGTGTGCGCCAGGTGCTCCTGCTGAACCAGTTCGATGGCGCGGACCCGGCCGACGGTCTCCTCGTCCGGACCGCCGTGGTTCTCCACCCACGCCTCGGCGCCGTACCCGAGGCCCTCCCGGATGTTCTCGGCGTCGTAGGCGACCAGCTTCCAGGCCACCTCCTCGCCCACCGCGAACGGGGTGCCGCAGCACTCCATCTGCCAGTCCTCGTAGAACACCCTCATCCGTGGCATCCCCCCAGGTTTCCAGGAACCGGACGGTGAGCGCGAGACGTTTCCCCGACGGGTGCGCGGCCGGTACGGTCGCACTCCCGACCGTCCTCGCCCCGTCCGCACAGGAGTCTGCCGATGACCACCGCCACCACCCGCCGCGGCGAACGCCGAGTCAGTCCGGTGTTCGTCGGGATCCTGGCCGTGACGGCGGTGACGGGCTGGGCCACCTGGAGCGGGTACGCGGCGCAGCCGGGCGTCGCGGTGTTCCTGTTCGTGACCTCGGCCTGGATCGTCTCCCTGTGCCTGCACGAGTACGCGCACGCGCGCACGGCCCTGCACAGCGGGGACATCACGGTCGGCGCCAAGGGCTACCTCACGCTGAACCCGCTGAAGTACACGCACGCGCTGCTGAGCATCGTGCTCCCGGTGCTCTTCGTGATCATGGGCGGGATCGGCCTGCCGGGCGGCGCGGTGTTCATCGAGCGCGGCCGGATCCGGGGCCGCTGGCGGCACAGTCTGATCTCGGCGGCGGGCCCGCTGACGAACGTGCTGTTCGCGGTCGTGTGCACCGCGCCGTTCTGGCTGCACGCCCTGGACGGCGTGCCCGCGGACTTCCGGTCCGCGCTGGCGTTCCTGGCGCTGCTCCAGGTGACGGCGGCGATCCTGAACTTCCTGCCGGTGCCGGGCCTGGACGGCTACGGCGTCATCGAGCCCTGGCTGTCGTACCGGGTGAAGCGTCAGGTGGAGCCGTTCGCGCCGTTCGGCCTGCTGTTCGTGTTCGCGCTGCTGTGGGTGCCGTCGGTGAACACCGCGTTCTTCGACGTCATAGACGCGCTGCTGCGGCACCTGGGCGTGGGCGACTTCCCGCTCTACTGCGGCCAGGAGCTGTACCGCTTCTGGCAGGGCACCCCCGAGATCTGCCAGGTCACCCCGTGACGGACGTGTCCTGCGCGGCGGCGGCCCGGTCGCGCTTGACGTAGTACCAGGTCATGTTGGACGTCAGGCCCGCCAGCAGCACCCAGACGATCCCCAGCCAGCTGCCCTGGACGAACGAGACGACGGCGGCGGCCACGGAGAGGACGCAGACGACGAGGGTGTAAAGGCCGATGCGGGGCATGACGGGTGGCTCCTTGCGGGGGACACTGCTACGACGAACAGTGTCCCCCATCCGCTCACACGTCGGTGATGCGGAGCCCGGCGTGTGCCTTGTAGCGGCGGTTCACGGAGATCAGGTTCGCGACCAGCGACTCGACCTGGTGGGCGTTGCGCAGCCGCCCGGCGAAGATGCCGCGCATCCCGGGGATGCGCCCGGCGAGGGCCTGCACGATCTCGACGTCGGCCCGCTCCTCGCCCAGCACCATGACATCGGTGTCGATCTGCTCGATCTCCGGGTCCTGGAGCAGGACGGCCGACAGGTGGTGGAAGGCGGCGGTGACCCGGGAGTCCGGCAGCAGGGCGGCGGCCTGTTCGGCGGCGCTGCCCTCCTCGGGCCTGAGGGCGTAGGCGCCCTTCTTGTCGAAGCCGAGCGGATTGACGCAGTCCACGACGAGCTTGCCGGCCAGCTCCTCGCGCAGGGACTTCAGCGTGTCGCCGTGGCCGTCCCACGGTACGGCGACGATCACGATGTCGCTGCGGCGCGCGGTCTCGGCGTTGTCGGCGCCCTCGACACCGTGACCGAGTTCCCCGGCGGCGGCCCGGGCCCGCTCGGCGGCGCGGGAGCCGATGATCACCTTCTGGCCGGCCCGGGCGAGCCGGTAGGCGAGGCCCTTGCCCTGCGGTCCGGTGCCGCCGAGCACGCCGACGACGTACCCGGAGACGTCGGGCAGGTCCCAGGGGTCCTTGGCGGGGGCCTTGGCAGGGGTCTGTGCACTGTCGGTAGAGGTCATGCGGGCGAGCCTACGTCCGTGGCGCGGACGGCACCGGTCCCGGAGCGCGCTCCCGCCGGTGGTGTACGTCGCCTGGGCGGGCGAATTCCGCGTGAACCGCGCGTCGCGACCGGCCGGGTGCGGCAGGATGCGGGCGCATGGACGCCGTACGGGTCGCGCTGCTGCGGGAAGTGCTCGCCGGGACCGAGTGGCTGGGGGCCACCCGGCGGTTCGCGGGGGTGCTGCGCGGGTCGGTGGTGGCGCACGGGGGCGGGCTGCTGCTGGTGGGCACGCCGGAGTACGAGCCGTGGCATCTGGCCGCCCACCTGGTGGACGAGGCCGCGTGGTCCGGTACGCCCGAGCTGGCGCCGACCCTGGTACGCCATCACGCGCGCCCCTGCGACCCGCCGCACCTGGCCGTCGGACCGGGCCGGATCGAGGCGGCGCGGCGCGGTGAGACCCTGCTGGTGGTGGCGCCCGAGGAGCCCGCGCCGCTGCTGGAACGCGTCCACGACGCCCGCCGGGCCGGGGTCACCGTGCTGGCTCTCGGTGCGGGCGGGGGCGAACTCGCCGCGATGGCGCATGACACGCTGGCCGTGCCGGAGGGGGCGGAGCTGGACCTGGACACGGTGCAGCACCTGCTCAGCGCGGCGGCGGGCGAGAACGGCGGCTCTCCGAGGGTCCGGCGGGGGTTCCGGGACCGTCTGTCCCGGCTGGCGGAGGTGTTGACGGCGCCGCCACCCGCTCCTTGGTGACGCCGGGTGCCCGGCTCCCTGGTGACGCGAGCGGCTCGGCACGGAAATGCGGTTGTCCCCGCACCCCCGCCCAGCCGAACATGCCCCAGTGACCCGCGCCCTTCTCCCCGACCTCTCCCCCTGGAAGGCCTCCGCAGATTTCCGGCGTCTCTGGAAATCCGGCCTGATCAGCAACTTCGGCAGCTTCCTCACCTTCGTCGCGCTCCCGGTCCAGCTGAAGGACCTCACCGGCTCCGCGGCAGCGGTGGGCGCGATCGGCGCCGTGGAGCTGCTGCCGCTCATCGTCTGCGGCCTGTACGGCGGTGCCCTCGCCGACGCGCTCGACAAGCGGAAGCTCATCGTGTGGACGGAGGCCGGGCAGGGTGTGCTGAGTGCCGTCCTGCTGCTCAACGCGCTGGCCCCGCACCCCATGGTCGGGCCGCTGTACGCCGTCGCCGCGCTCTCCTCCGCCCTGGTCTCCGTCCAGCGCCCGGCCCTCGACTCCCTGTGGCCCCGGATCGTCGCCCACGACGACATGCCCGCCGCGGCCTCGCTGAACTCGCTGCGCTGGACCGTCGGCGGAGTCGCCGGCCCGGCGGTCGCGGGCGTGGTCGTCGCCTACGCGGGCCTGGGCTGGGCGTACGCGGCCGACCTGCTGACCTTCGTCGTCTCGCTGGCGTACATCGTGCGGATCGCCCCCTCCCCCGCCTCCCACGAGGCGTCGAGGCCCTCGCTGGGCGCCGTCCTGGAAGGCGCCCGGTACGCCTGGAGCCGCAAGGAACTCCTCGGCACCTACGTCGTCGACCTCGCCGCGATGTTCCTGGCGATGCCGCTCGCGGTGCTGCCGTTCCTCGCCGACGAGCTGCACGCGGACTGGGCGCTCGGGCTGATGTACGCCAGCCTGCCCGCCGGGGCGATGCTGGTGAGCCTGACCAGCGGCTGGGCCGCGCGGATCCACCGGCACGGGCTGATGGTGGTGCTGTCGGCGGCCGGCTGGGGTCTGGCGGTCGCGGCGGCGGGCGTCTGCGGGAACGTGTGGCTGGTCCTGCTCTTCCTGACCGTGGGCGGCGGCTTCGACATGGTCAGCGGGATCTTCCGGGCCGCGATGTGGAACCAGACGATCCCGGACGAGCTGCGCGGCCGGCTCGCCGGGATCGAGCTGCTGTCCTACTCGGTCGGCCCGCAGCTGGCCCAGGTCCGGGCGGGTGGCCTGGCCGCCTGGGCGGGCGTACGGACCTCCGTCGTCTCCGGCGGGCTGGCGTGCGCGGGTGCGCTGGGGCTGCTGGCGCTGTGCCTGCCGGGGCTCATGCGGTACGACGCCCGGACCAATGAACACGCGCTGCGGATGCGCGAGCGCCGCGCCGTCGTACGGACGTGACCCCGCGCCCTCACGCGTCGTCGGTGTCGCCCCGCGCGGACGCGTCGTGCCAGCGCGGGTCGTTCTCCCACTGGAGGTTGCGCTCGGCGGCGGTCTCCATCGCGCGCTGGGCCTCCTGCGGCGACGCGTACGGCCCGAAGCGGTCCTTGCCCGGGCAGTCCGGGCCTTCTTCGACCTTCTTGTGTTCCAGGCAGTAGTACCACTCACCGGGCTTGCCGGCGGTGCGCTTCTTGAACAGGGCCATGAGCAGCTCCTCTCGCCACCGACATGTTCCCCCATGTCCGCTCGATAGACTCACTGGCATGTCTGGCCAGTCGCTGCTCGTTCCAGGGGAGCTGTCTCCCACCCGTTCGGTTCCCGGAAACATCCGCCGCCCCGAGTACGTCGGCAAGCCCGCGCCGGCGCCGTACACCGGACCGGAGGTGCAGACCGCGGAGACCATCGAGGCGATGCGGACCGCCGGCCGCATCGCCGCGCGGGCGATGGAGGAGGCCGCGAAGATCATCGCGCCGGGGGTGACCACGGACCAGCTGGACAAGGTGGCGCACGAGTACATGTGCGACCACGGCGCCTATCCGTCCACGCTCGGCTACCGCGGCTTCCCGAAGTCGCTGTGCACCTCGGTCAACGAGGTCATCTGCCACGGCATCCCGGACTCGACGGTCCTCAGGGACGGCGACATCGTCAACCTGGACGTGACGGCGTACATCGGCGGGGTGCACGGCGACAACAACGCCACCTACCTGGTCGGGGACGTGGACGAGGAGTCCCGGCTGCTGGTGGAGCGGACCCGGGAGGCGCTGAACCGCGCGATCAAGGCGGTCCGGCCGGGCCGGCAGATCAATGTCATCGGCCGGGTCATCGAGTCGTACGCCAAGCGGTTCGGGTACGGGGTGGTGCGGGACTTCACCGGGCACGGGATCAACTCGTCGTTCCACTCCGGACTGATCATCCCGCACTACGACAGCCCGCACGCGACGACGGTCATGCAGCCCGGGATGACCTTCACGATCGAGCCGATGCTGACGCTGGGCACCCACGAGTACGACATGTGGGACGACGGCTGGACGGTCGTGACCAAGGACCGCAGGCGGACCGCGCAGTTCGAGCACACGCTGGTGGTGACGGAGACCGGCGCGGAGATCCTGACCCTGCCGTGACGCCGCGCTGCCTCGCTTCGGCCCGCTCTCTTCGGAGGGCGGGCCTTTTGCATGCCCGGATCTTGCATGCCCGGATCCAGGTTGTGGGCCGGACCCTGGTGTTTTTCCGACACGCTGTCGGTAAACTTACCGACAGGCCGTCGGCAACCGAGGAGTGTCCATGGAGTCGTTCTCGTCCCTCATCCGCACCGCGTCCCACGAGCAGCACGTGGAGGCGGAGACCTCGACGTTCATGGGGGACCTGCTCGGCGGCAGGCTCGGCGTGGACGCGTATGCGCGCTACACCGAGCAGCTGTGGTTCGTGTACGAGGCGCTGGAGCACGCGGCCGGGCGGCTGGCCTCGGATCCGGTGGCGGGGCCGTTCATCCGGCCCGAGCTGTTCCGGCTGGCCGCGCTGGAGCGCGACCTGGCGCATCTGCGGGGTCCGGGGTGGCGGGCGGGGGTGAGCGCCCTGCCCGCCACGCGCGCGTACGCGGCCCGGGTCCGCGAGTGCGCCGAGCGCTGGCCCGGCGGCTATGTCGCCCACCACTACACGCGCTACCTGGGCGACCTGTCCGGCGGTCAGATCATCCGCGACCGGGCCGAGAAGACCTGGGGCTTCACCAGGAAGGGCGACGGCGTCCGCTTCTACGTCTTCGACGGCGTGCCCAACCCGGCGGCCTTCAAGCGGAGTTACCGGCAGTTGCTCGACGGGATAGGGGCGGACGACCTGGAGAAGCAGCGGATCGTCGGAGAGTGCAAGCGGGCTTTCGCCCTGAACACCGCGGTGTTCCGGGCGCTCGGGGACGAGTTCCCGCTCAGCGCCTAACGCTCCAGGAACACCCGGCCCCCGACCTCCACCCATCCCTCCGGCTGGGGTGCGGTCAGGATCTGGGAGCCCCTGCCCTGGGTGATGTTCAGGGCGCGGCCCAGCCGGTCGGTGAGGAGGAGGGCGGCGGCGCCGGTGGCCTCGTCCTCGTCGATGCCGTCCCCGCGGCCGGGGAAGGCGCGGGCGCGGATCCGGCCGGCCGCCTCGTCCTCCCAGGCCCAGGCGTATGTCCACTCCCCCGGCGGGGGCACGTCGAGGGCGTCCACCTCTGCGGCGGTGGCGTACTGGCGCAGGGTGCGCGGAGGGGCCCACTCCGGCCGCGCCTCGATCCAGGTGAACTCGCCGTCCAGGCGGGTGCCGGCCACTCCGGCGGGAGTGACCAGTTCGGGCACGTCGAGCAGCCAGGCCGTGCCGACGCAGGGGTGACCGGCGAAGGGCAGGCGCAGGGCGGGCGTGTAGATGTCGATCACGCCGCGCTCGGGGTCGTCCACGAACACGGTCTCGCTGAAGCCGAGTTTGGCCGCGAAGGCCTGCCGGTCCTCGCGCTCGGGCAGCACCGAGCCGTCGCGGACGACACCGAGTTCGTTGCCGTAGCCGCCGTCCGGTCCGCAGAAGACGCGGAGTACGTCGTAGTCAGTCACGGGGGAATTGAAACATCGCGGCGGCGGCGAGCGCGTCCCAGGCAGGGGCGCCGCCGGGCACGGGCCAGGTGCGGATGGCGGACGGTTCGTAGGGCAGTCCGGCCAGTGCGTCGCCGTAGCCCTGCTGCACGGCCGTGCGCTGCCGTTCGAGCGCGGGCGTGGCGGGGTGCGCGGCGAGCCGGTCCAGGTGGCGGCGGTGGCCTTCGGTCATCGCCCGGGCGTCCCGGCGCCATCGTTCCTCGTCGAGCAGCCGGGTGAGCACCACACACTCCGGGGTCCGCTCCTCCGCCAGTGCGGCGACCACCCGGTCATGGCCGTCGAGAATCACCCAGCCGTCGAGGAAGGGCACCCACCACAGCAGGACGGGCGCGAGTGTGCCCTCGCGGACGTGCTTGCGGTACGCCTTCACGCGCGGGGCGTCCGGCGGCGCGAGTTCCCGCAGCGGCAGGACGCCCTGCCAGCCGCCGCCGCAGTACAGCTCCAGACTCCCCCCGGGCCAGTCGCGGACGAAGTCGGAGGTCCAGACGTAGGGAGGCAGGGTGGCGCGCAGGGCGAGTTCCCAGCGGCCGTCGTACAGGGGCGTTCCCTCGGCCTCCGTCAGCCATGTCGCGTACCGGTGCGGCCAGTTGACGGCCGCTCTCATCCCGGCGGAGCGGAGGGGCGGCAGCACGGGGCGGTAGCCGTGCAGGCGGTGCAGGTGCAGGTCGTGGCAGCATCCGTCGCCCGTGAGGCCGCCGAGCAGCACGGGCCGCGCGCCCTGCCGGAGCATCCTCCGCCGCCCGTCCTCGGTGGCCTCGAAGCGGAGTGCCGGCGCTGCCCGGTCCGCGACCTCCAGCACCAGCCGGCCGGCTCCCAGCGGTTCCCTGCGCGCGTTCCCCATGCCCGCCACCCTCCCACGCGCCCTTTGAGACGTGAATCACGACCCCGGAGGGTATTGGTGAGGTAAGGCTCAGGTAAGTTAGGCCAGCCTCACCACACCAGATCTGCTGGAGCCTGCATGCGAGCCGTCCGACTGACCGTCACCGCCGCCACGACCGTGGCCGCTCTGACCGCCCTCTCGGCCTGCACCGCGAAGAGCGAGGCCAAGGACGGCGACGCCGTCCAGGTCACCGCGGCCGACTCGAAGTGCGACACCTCCGCGAAGTCGGTCCCGGCGGGACACGTCACGCTGAAGATCCAGAACAAGGGCTCCCAGGCCACCGAGGTCGAGATCCTCTTCCCGGACGACCGGATCGTCTCCGAGAAGGAGAACATCGGCCCGGGCACCGAGTACACGCTGACCGCCGAGGTCAAGGCGGGCTCGTACGAGATCGCCTGCCGCCCCGGCATGAAGGGCCGCGGCGTCCGGCAGAAGCTCGACGTGACCGGCGGCGGTACGGACGCCAGGCGGAACCCGGGGCTGGACAAGGCGGTCGCCGACTACCGCCAGTACGCGCAGGACCAGGCCGACGCCACCGTGCCGCTCGCCGAGACCTTCGCCAAGGCGATCAAGGCCGGCGACCTCGACGCCGCCAAGAAGGCCTACGCCCCCTCCCGCCTGGGCTGGGAGCGCACCGAGCCGGTCGCCGAGTCCTTCGGTGACATCGACCCCAAGACCGACACCCGCGCCGACGGCCTGGAGAAGGGCCAGAAGTGGACGGGCTGGCACCGGCTGGAGAAGGCCCTCTGGACGGACAGGAAGATCGGCGCCGACGAGAAGACCCTCGCCGACCAGCTGGTGAGCGACCTGAAGGACTGGCAGAAGCGGGTCGGTACGGCCCAGATCACCCCGACCTCCATGGCCAACGGCGCCAAGGAGCTGCTCGACGAGGTCGCCACCGGCAAGGTCACCGGTGAGGAGGACCGCTACTCGCACACCGACCTGGCCGACTTCAAGGGCAACGTCGAGGGCGCGCAGAAGGCGTACGAGCTGCTCAAGCCGGTCGCCGCGAAGAACGACCCGGCGCTGGCCAAGGAGCTGGACAAGCAGTTCACCGCACTGAACGGCGTGCTCGACCAGTACCGCTCGGACAAGGACTCCTACGACTTCGTCTCCTACGACAAGGTCACCAAGGAGCAGCGCAAGGAGCTGTCGGACGCGGTGAACGCGCTCGCCGAGCCGCTGTCCAAGCTCGCCGCCGCGGTCGCGAAGTAAGCAGGGGGCAGGGCGATGACCGAGACCCAGGGGAGCAATCCGTCGCGTCGTTCGCTGATCGGCTGGGGCGGCGCCGGGCTCGCGCTCGGTGCCGCGGCGGCCGGCGGCGCGGTGGCGATGGCCAAGGCCGGCGACGACGTGGACCCGGTGGCCGCCGAGGCGGGCGGCGCGGTGGAGTTCCACGGCGCCCACCAGGCGGGCATCGCCACGCCCGTCCAGGACCGGCTGCACTTCGCCGCGTTCGACGTGAAGACCGAGGACCGCGAGGAGTTCGTCCAGCTGCTCAAGGACTGGACGGCGGCGGCCCGGCGGATGACCGCCGGCAAGCCCGTCGGCGAGGGCGCCTACGGCGGACTCGCCGAGGCACCGCCGGACGACACCGGCGAGGCGCTGGGCCTCAAGCCCTCTCGGCTGACGCTCACCCTCGGCTTCGGGCCCTCGTTCTTCGAGCACTTCGGGCTGCGGAACCGGCGGCCGGCGGCCCTCGCCGACCTGCCGCAGTTCCCGGGGGACAACCTGGACCGGTCCCGCACCGGCGGCGACCTGTGCGTCCAGGCCTGCGCGGACGACCCGCAGGTGGCCGTGCACGCGATCCGCAACCTCGCCCGCATCGGCTTCGGCAAGGTCGCCATCCGCTGGTCGCAGCTCGGCTTCGGCAAGACCTCGTCCACCACGCCGGACGCGCAGACACCGCGCAACCTGATGGGCTTCAAGGACGGCACCCGCAACATCGCGGGCACCGAGACCGACCGGCTGAAGAAGTTCGTGTGGGTCGGCGAGGGCGACGGGGGCGCCGAGGACGCCTGGATGACCGGCGGGTCGTATCTCGTCGCCCGGCGCATCCGCATGAACATCGAGACCTGGGACCGCACCTCCCTGCAGGAGCAGGAGGACGTGTTCGGGCGGGACAAGCGCGAGGGCGCGCCGGTCGGCAAGGCCAAGGAGCACGACGAGCCGTTCCTGAAGGCGATGAAGCCCGACGCGCATGTGCGCCTCGCGCACCCGGACTCGAACGACGGGATCACGATCCTGCGCCGGGGCTACTCCTTCACCGACGGCACCGACGGCCTCGGCCGCCTGGACGCCGGCCTGTTCTTCCTGGCCTACCAGCGGGACGTGCGCAAGGGGTTCATCCCGCTGCAGCGCAGGCTGTCCGCGCACGACGCGCTCAACGAGTACATCCAGCACGTGGGTTCGGCGGTCTTCGCGATCCCGCCCGGCGTCCGGGACTCCGGCGACTGGTGGGGCCGCACGCTGTTCTCCAAGGAGGCGTAGCCCGTGTTCTCCAACTACCTGATCGGCCTGCGCGAGGGCCTGGAGGCGTCGCTCGTCGTCTGCATCCTCATCGCGTATCTGGTCAAGACCGGCCGCCGGGACGCGCTGAGGCCGGTGTGGACCGGCATCGGCATCGCGGTCGCCATCGCGATGGGCTTCGGCTGTGTCCTGCAGTACGGCTCCCAGGAGCTGACGTTCCAGGCGCAGGAGGCGCTCGGCGGCTCGCTGTCGGTCGTCGCCGTCGGCCTGGTGACCTGGATGGTGTTCTGGATGCGGCGCACCGCCCGGCACCTGAGGTCGGAGCTGCACGGCAGGCTGGACGCGGCCCTCGCCATGGGCACCGGCGCGCTGGTCGCCACCGCCTTCCTGGCCGTCGGCCGGGAGGGCCTGGAGACCGCGCTGTTCGTGTGGGCGTCGGTGCACGCGGCGAGCGACGGCACCCCTCGGCCGCTGATCGGCGTGGCCCTCGGCCTCGCCACCGCGGTCCTGCTCGGCTGGCTGTTCTACCGGGGTGCCCTGAAGATCAACCTGGCGAAGTTCTTCACCTGGACCGGCGGCATGCTGGTGGTCGTGGCGGCGGGCGTACTCGCCTACGGCTTCCACGACCTCCAGGAGGCCGACTGGCTCCCCGGCCTGACGCACCTGGCCTTCGACATCAGCGACACCGTCCCGCCGGACAGCTGGTACGGCACCCTGCTCAAGGGCGTCCTCAACTTCCAGCCCGACCCGACGGTCCTCCAGGTCACGGTGTGGCTGCTGTACCTGATCCCGACGCTCGCGATCTTCCTCGCCCCGGTAGGGTTCGCCTCCGGAAAGGGGAAGGTGAAGGGATCCGATGAGCAGGGAGCACAGCCCGCGCAGGCTCCGCAGGCGTGACCGGAACGCACTCATAGCGGCCGCACTGACCGCTTTGTCGCTGACGGTGAGCGGATGCGTGGTGGTGCACGGGGAGCGCGAGGTGCTCCCCGCCGCCACCCGCGCCGAGGCCGCCAAGGCGCTCACCGCGTTCACGACCGCGTACAACAAGGCCGACAAGGCCTACGACAACTCTCTGGACGCGCCCTATCTCACCGGTCCGTTCGGCGACATCACCGCCGCCCGGCTGAAGGCGCTGCACACCAACAGCCCGTCCGGCAACCCGAACCACGTGCCGCTCAAGCTGTCGGACGTGAAGATCACGATCCCGGAGAAGGCCGGCTGGCCGCGCTGGTTCGTCGCCGACGCCCGGGGCAACAAGACCGGCAAGGCCCGCTGGCTGATGGTGTTCACCCGGGCCGACCTCGGTCAGCGCTGGCGGGTGGCGTACGTGACCCTCCTGGCGCCCGGCGCCGTCCCGGAGTTCAAGACGGACAAGGACGGCTGGGCCGAGGCGGTACCGGCCGACTCACCGCAGCTCGCCGTCGCGCCCGGGAAGCTGAGCGCCCACTACGCGACCTACCTGGAGAACGGCGGCCAGGCCTTCGCCGCCGGCCCGTACACCAGCGCCGAACGCGCCAACCGCGCCAAGCGGGCCCACAAGCCCGGCCTGGCCACGCAGTTCATCGACCGGCCGCTGACGAGCGGCGACTACGCACCGCTGGCCCTGCGCACGGCGGACGGCGGCGCGCTGGTGTTCTTCACCACGCACCACTACGAGAAGCAGACCGCGTTCACCGGCACCACGGTCCCGGCGCAGACCAAGGACGTCCAGGCGCTGACCAAGGGCGAGGTGAAGCAGTCCCTGACCCTGGAGCTCATGGCGGCAGACGCGGCCCTGGACCCGGCGGGAAGCGGCAAGGTGTCGGTCCTGGGACGAGTGCCGGGCCTCATAGCGGCACAGGGTGCGTGAGAAAGCACCCCACAGGGGCGCGGGGCCCTAGGCGCCCCGCACCGGCCATACCGCGCTGTCGGCGCCCGCGTACCGCGCGCACGCGTCGGTCAGCGCCTCCAACAGACTCAGCGGATCCGGCAACGCGTGCTCCGGCCCCCGCACCCACCGCACCCGCTGGTCGTCACCGGGCAGCCGGGCCGGCGGCACCAGGACGTACGACCCCCGGCAGTGCCAGCGCAGCAACGGGTGCTCGTCCATGGTCTCGGGGTGGCAGTCCAGCTCGCACGGCCACCACTCGTCCTCGTCCTCGGGAGTGCCGCGGGTGAGGGTGAACAACAGCATGCGGCCGTCGTCGCTCTCCGCGACGGGGCCGACCTCGACGCCGGCGGAGAGCAGCCGCTCAAGGGCCTCCCGCCCGGCTGCCAGGGGGACGTCGAGGACGTCGTGGACCATGCCGGTCGCGGTGATGAAGTTGGCCTGCGGCTGGTGCCGGGCCCAGCGCTCGATCTGGGCGCGGTCGGTGGTGGACTGGGTCTGCCAGGCGAACGACACCGGGTGCCGGGCCGGGGTGGGGCAGCCGACGCGGTCGCAGGAGCAGCGGTAGCCGGGTGCGGGGTGCGCGGCGGGGGCCAGCGGCAGGCCCGCCGCGGCGGCGGCGAGCAGCAGGGACTCACGGCCGCCGTCGTCGGCGGCCTCCTTCGGGCGGCGTCCGAGCAGCCACTGGGAGAGTTTGCCCTGCCGGCCCGACCGGCCGCCGAACGTCGCGCTCATCTATCCCCTCGGTCTGGTGGTCGCCTCGCTGCTGTGCGGACAGTGTGCCTTATCGTCCCCTCTTCATGCGCTTCGGGGTGGCTGGGGTGCGATTCCGTGCAGTGCGTACTCGACCAGGGTGTCCGTGTAGTCGTACGAGATCGGCCCCGTGTGCTGCAGCCAGCGCTGTGCGAGCGGTGAGACGAACAGTTCCAGGGCGATACGGGGATCGACGCCGGCCCGTACGTCCCCGGCGTCCTGGGCGGCGCGCAGCCGGTCGACGTACAGCTGGAGCTGGGGTTCGAGGAGTTCGGTGACGAACCGGCGGCCGAGCGGCTCGTTGACCACGCCCTCGGCGGCCAGTGCCCGGGAGGGCACCTCGAAGCGCGGGTCGAGCAGCTGGTCCACGGTGATCCGCAGTACCGCCTTGAGGTCGGCGGCGAGGTCCCCGGTGTCCGGGATGGCGTACGGCTCCTGGCCCGCTTCCTGTGCCGCCTGCCGGGAGAGGTCGAGGAACGCCTCCAGCAGGACGGCCGCCTTGGACGGCCACCAGCGGTAGATCGTCTGCTTGCCGACCCCGGCCCGGGCGGCGATCCCCTCGACGGTGGTCTTGGGATACCCGACCTCGCCGACCAGGGCGAGGGCGGCGTCGTAGATCGCCCGGCGGGACTTCTCGCTGCGGCGGGTGGTGTCGGGGGCCGGCTTGTTGACCATGGGGCGACGTTAACAAGCCACGGCTGCTACGCGGACGGATCCTCCGGGGAGTCCTCCGGCGGCCAGGTGTCTCCCCACTCGGCGTCCCGGGCCGCCTTGTACAGGGAGCCGTGGCGTTTGGTGACCGTGGTGCGGCGCAGCTGGTCGTCGGCCTCGCACAGGTCCAGCAGCACCTGGCCCTTGCGGATCTGCGGGCGCCGGACGACCCGGGCGGGGGACGGCTGGGCGGGCAGGCGGGTGGCGACGACGTAGGAGAACTTCTCGTCCTCGTACGGCAGGGTGCCGCCCTTGACCTGGCGGTGCAGGGACGAGCGGCTCACCCGCGCGGAGAAGTGGCACCAGTCCCGGCCGGGCTCGATGGGGCAGGCGGCGCTGTGCGGGCAGGGGGCGACGACGTGCAGTCCGGCGTGGATCAGGCGGTCGCGGGCTTCGAGGACGCGGGCGTAGCCGGCCGGGGTGCCGGCCTCCACGATCACCACGGTCCGCGCGGCGGCCGCGGCGGCGTCGACGAGGGCGGCGCGGTCGGGCTCGGCCAGCTCGTTGAGGACGTACGACACCGTGACGAGGTCGGTGTCCTCCAGGGTGAGGTCGGCGCCGATCCGGGCGCGCTGCCAGCGGGCGGCGCGCAGGGCCGGGTTGGCGGCGGCGATCTCGCGGCCGAGGGCGAGTGCGGGCTGGGCCCAGTCCAGCACGGTGACGGCGCGCTCGCCGGGCCAGGTCGCGGTGACGGCCCAGGTGGCGGCGCCGGTGCCGCCGCCGACGTCGACGTGGCTGCCGGGCGTCCAGTCGGGCACGGCCTGTGCGAACGCCTCCAGTGCCGAGCGGACCGCTTCGAAGGTGGCGGGCATGCGGTAGGCGGCGTAGGCGGCCACGTCGGCGCGGTCGCGGAGGATCGGGGCGTGGGTGGGGGTTTCCCCGCGGTAGCTGGCGATCAGCCGTTCCACGGCTCCGGCGGCCTGGGTGGGCGGGAGCCCGGCGAGGACGTCGTCCAGGGCGGCGCGCAGGGTCTGGGCCGGGGTCACGGGGTCGTTCACCCGGTGATTCTACGGCGGACTCAGATCACCGCCCGTGCCAGCCGCGTGGCCAGGGCCGCCCTGGGCCTGCTGTCCGGTGCCCTGCGCCTCGGATGCACGGTGTTGGCCAGCAGCACCAGGAACGTGTCCGTCCTCGGGTCGAGGACGAGCGAGGTGCCGGTGAAGCCGGTGTGGCCCGCCGCGCCGTGGCCCGCCAGTTCGCCCATGAACCACGGCTGGTCGACGGCGAAGCCCAGCCCCGGCGGGGTCAGCAGCAGGTCGACGAAGTCGGGGCCGAGGATGCGGGCGGGGCCGTAGGAGCCGCCGGCGAGCAGGGTGCGGCAGAAGACCGCGAGGTCGCGTGCGGTGGAGAAGAGTCCCGCGTGCCCGGCGACGCCGCCGAGCGCCCAGGCGTTCTCGTCGTGGACCACGCCCCGCAGCATCCCGCGGTCCGCCTTGGCCCACGGCCGCCGCTGGTCCTCGGTGGCGGCGGCGCCGGGGCGGGGTCCGAAGCCGGTGGCCGTCATGCCGAGCGGGCGGGTGATGCCGTCCCGGACGAGGACGTCGAGGGTACGGCCGGTGACGCGTTCCAGGACGAACTGGAGCAGGAGCATGTTGAGGTCGGAGTACCGGTACCGGCCCGGCTCGGCCGTGGGGGCCTCGGCGCGCAGCAGGGCCAGCCGGGCGGCGGCGTCCGGGCAGTCGTACAGGGGCAGCTCGGGGCGGAGTCCCGAGGTGTGGGTGAGCAGCTGCCGCACCGTGATGCCGTGGGCGGCCGCGGCGTGGAAGTCGGGCAGGTAGTCGCCGACCCGGGCGTCCATGCCGAGGGTGCCGCGCTCGATCTGCTGCACGGCGGCGACGGCGGTGCACAGCTTGGTGAGGGAGGCCAGGTCGAAGGGCGTGTCGACGGTGGCCGGGACCCGGGCGGCGGGTGGCAGTTCGACGCCGGTGTCGGTCTCCGGGTCGTAGGAGGAGTAGCGGACCGCCCAGCCCGCCGCCTCGGCCACGGCGATCACGGGGCCGCGGCCGGCCAGCACGACGGCGCCGGCCGCCCAGGGGCGGTCGCCGGCGGTGAGGGCGTGCACCTCGCCGACCAGGTGCCCGAGCTCCACGGGGTCGAGCCCGGCCCGTTCCGGCGTGCCGGCGCGCAGTCTGGGTGCGCTCAGTTCCCGTCTCCCTCCGCGTGCGCACGTGCGTTCCCACGGGCGCTCCAGGGACGGCACATTCCCACGAAGCAGGCCGTCGCGACCAGTGCTCCCGCCAGCTGGACCACCGCCATGGGGACGGCGGTGTGCTCTCCGGCGACGCCGACGAGCGGGGAGGCGACCGCGCCGACGAGGAAGGAGGAGGTGCCGAGCAGCGCGGAGGCGGAGCCGGCGGCGTGCCGGGTGCGCAGCAGGGCGAGGGACTGGGCGTTGGGCAGGGTGATGCCCATGGCGGACATGAGGACGAAGAGCGCGGCGGCGACGGGGGTGAGGCCCACCTCGCCGAGGGCGCCGGTGGACATCAGCAGCAGGGCGGTCGCGGCGAGCACGATCACCGTCAGGCCGGCGGCGAGGACCTTGTCCAGGGCGACCCGGCCGACCAGCAGCTTGCCGTTGACCTGTCCGGCGATCACCAGGCCGACCGAGTTCAGGCCGAACAGCAGGCTGAAGGTCTGCGGGGAGGCGCCGTAGATCTCCTGGACGACGAAGGGGGACGCGGATATGTACGCGAACAGCGCGGCGAAGGCGAAGCCGCCGGCCAGCATGTATCCGGTGAAGGGCAGGTCGGCGAGCAGCCCGCGCATCGCCCGCAGCGCCGCCCCCGCTCCCCCGCCGTGCCGTTCGGCGGGCGGCAGGGTCTCGGGCAGCCGCAGCCAGACCAGCGCGGTGAGCAGGGCACCGACCGCCGTGAGGACGACGAAGACACCGCGCCAGTCGGTCACCCGCAGGATCTGCCCGCCGATCAGCGGGGCCACGATCGGCGCTACGCCGGAGATCAGCATCAGGGTGGAGAAGAAGCGGGCCATGGCGACTCCGTCGTACAGGTCGCGTACGACGGCCCGCGCGATGACGATGCCGGCCGCGCCCGCGAGGCCCTGGGCCAGGCGGAAGGCGACGAGGGTCCCGGCGTCCGGGGCCACCGCGCACAGGGCGGTCGCCAGGAGGTACACGGCGAGGCCGGTGAGCAGCGGGCGGCGGCGGCCCCAGCGGTCGCTCATCGGGCCGACGACCAGTTGCCCGAGCGCCATGCCCAGCAGGCAGGCGGTGAGGGTGAGCTGGACGGTGGCGGCGGGGGCGTGCAGGGACCGGGTGACCTCCGGCAGCGACGGGAGGTACATGTCCATCGCGAGCGGGGGTGTCGCGGTGAGGCCGCCGAGGACGAGGGTGACGAGCAGGCCGGTGCGGCGGGTGGCGGCGGCCGGTGGCGCGGCAGGGGTGGGGGAACCCTGTTCCGTCTCCGGTGGCGGTGCCGCCGCGTGCTCGGACATCTGTCCCTCCCTGGGTGTGACCGGCACCCATGTTCTCAGCTCGAACAGACTGCCGAGGCATATGGCCGCCCGACCACGTAACCGCATGGCGGACGGTGGATTCCGCATGCCGGATGTTCCGCCTACGCTGCGGAGCCATGACTGACAGGCAATCGAAGATCGCGGTGGTGACCGGCGCCGGTTCCGGCATCGGGCGGGCCGTCGCCGTGGAGCTGCTCGGGGCCGGCTGGTCGGTGGCGCTGGCCGGCCGGCGCACCGAGCCGCTGGAGGCGACGGCGGCACTGGCCCCGGGGACCGCCGCGCTGGCCGTGCGCACCGACGTGTCCCGGTCCGAGGACGTGGCGGCGCTGTTCACGGCGACGGTGGAGCGGTTCGGGCGGGTGGACCTGCTGTTCAACAACGCGGGGATCAACGGCCCCCGCGAGGTCCCGGTCGAGGAGCTGTCGTACGAGGACTGGCGGCACGTGGTGGACACCAACCTCAACGGGGCGTTCCTGTGCGCGCAGGCGGCGTACCGGCGGATGAAGGAGCAGGATCCGCAGGGCGGCCGGATCATCAACAACGGCTCGGTCTCGGCCCACACGCCCCGCCCGCTCTCGGTCGCGTACACCACGACCAAGCACGCGCTGACCGGGCTGACCAAGTCGCTGTCGCTGGACGGGCGGCCGTACCGCATCGCGGTCGGGCAGATCGACATCGGCAACGCGGCGACCGACATGACGGCCCGGATGCGGGCCGGCGCACTCCAGGCGAACGGCGAGGTGGTCCCGGAGCCGGTGATGGACGTGGCCGACGTGGCACGCACCGTGCGGCACATGGCCGAGCTGCCGCTGGAGGCGAACGTGCAGTTCGCGACGGTGCTGGCGACGGCGATGCCGTACATCGGGCGCGGCTGACCCCGTGGCGCGAGGGGGCTTCGAACATACGCGGTATTGCGGCCGGTCGAGCTTATATGCTCAACTTTCCTCCACAAGAGCTTCACAGTTGGAGCATGTGGATTCCGCAGGCCATACCGAGGGGGGAAGCGGCGGCCGTTCCACCGGGCCGGAGTTGGGGGCGGCCCCCGCGCGGGACGCGGGGTGCGCACCGGCCGGTGGAACGGCCACCGCTTGTTTCAGCGCCGGTGCCTGCCGCCGCCCTGCGCCGCCGGATCCTCGGCCCCCTGCGACGCCTCGGCCGCCGCGGCCGCCGCCACCGCCCTGCGCCGCTTCTTCACCACCAGCGCTCCGGCCGCCGCCAGCAGCAGCGCCGTGCCTCCCGCACCCTCCACCAGCCGTCCCGTGGACGGCCCGCCGGAGCCCGGGCCGGGCGCCCCGGCCGCCGCCCGTACCCCCCCTCGCGTGGGCGCCGGACTCGCGCTCGCCCCGCCCTCGCTGAGCGGATCGACCAGCGTGCCCACGGCCTGTGCCGAACGCCCCGGCCCGAAGCCCCAGTCGAGCAGCGCGGCGGTCTGCTCGTAGACGGCGTTGCTGCCCTCGGCGGGGTGCATGACCGTCACCAGCAGGGTGCGCCCGTCCCGGGTGGCCGCGCCGGTGAAGGTGTTGCCGGCGTGGCTGGTGTAGCCGTTCTTGACGCCGATCAGGCCGTTGTACGTCGGCAGGCCGAACGCCCCGGTCAGCAGGCGGTCGGTGTTCTGGATCTGGAAGGTCTTCTTGCCGCCCGCCGGGAAGTCGGCGGTGCGCGTGGCGCAGTAACCGCGGAAGTCGGCGTCCTTCAGGCCGTGCCGGGCGAACAGCGTGAGGTCGTACGCGGAGGAGATCTGGCCGGGGTGGTCGAAGCCGTCGGGGCTGACCACATGGGTGTCCAGGGCCTGCAGGTCCGCGGCCTTGGCCTGCATCTCGGCGACGGTCCTGGCGATGCCGCCGTTCATGTGGGAGAGCACATGCACCGCGTCGTTGCCGGAGCGCAGGAACACGCCCTGCCACAGCTGCTCGACGGTGTAGGTGATGCCGGGCTTGATGCCGACCAGGCTGGAGCCGGCCGGGACGTCGGCGACATCGGCGTCCTTGACCGTGTACCGCTCGGTACGGTCGAACTTCTTCAGCACGGTGTCCGCGAACAGCATCTTCAGCGTGGACGCGGGCGGCAGCCGCCGGTGCGCGTTGAACGAGGCGAGCACGTCTCCGCTGTAGTAGTCGGCGACCAACCAGGACTGGGCGGTGATCTTCTTGGGCAGCCCCGAGGCACCGCGCACCTGGACGCCGGCGCGGGCCAGCTGCTCGCCCCCGATGACGGTGGAGTCGACGGCGACGGCCGCGGTGGCTGTGGACACGGGAAGGGCGGCGGCCGTCAACCCGAGGACGGCACGTCGGCTGAGCCGGGAACATTCACGCACCCGGGGACCGTACACCGCGCCCAGCAGGGGATTCGCTCAGGGCGGGCCGGTACGGCGTGGAATGTGTCGCGTTGTGAAAATCCGATGACTCACCCCTGATTCTCAACTCCCTTTTACCTGCCCGTCTATGCCTGCCCGGTCTCGAAGCGCGAGATCCGGCCGTCGTCGCGCACCGTGAAGGTCCACTTGGTGCGCATCTCGCCCCAGGTGTCGTTGCGGTAGCGGGCGAGCAGGACGCGGCCGCCGGCGGACTCGTTGTCGACCTCCATATGGCCGTGGGAGGAGAAGATCTCCCGGTCGGTCCAGTCGGCGAGGTCACGGTCGGAACCGTCGTCGGACATGGTCGCGTCGGGGGCGAGCAGCGCCATGAAGCCCTCCCGGTCATGGGAGTTGACGGCGTTCACGAAGGCCCGGACGACCGGATCACTGAGCTTGGCTGGCTGAATCGTCATGGCGTCAGGTTCACACCGCCCTCCCGGCCCCGCCACCCGAACGCCCGCCACGGCGGGCCCGCCGGTGTGCGAGCTGCGACGGTGGAAGCGTGGCAGGAACCTGCCCCCGTCCGCCTGTCTGCATGGGAGTCACCGTGAGCTGTTACGACCGACGTGATCTGGGCCTGCTGCTCCTGAGACTGGGGACCGGCGGGGTGCTGGCCGCGCACGGCGCGCAGAAGCTGTTCGGCTGGTTCGGCGGGCACGGCCTGGCGGGCACCGGCCGGTTCATGGAGTCCGTCGGCTACGCACCCGGCAGGGCGAGCGCCACGGCGGCCGGGCTCGCGGAGGCCGGCGGCGGCACCCTGCTCGCCCTGGGCCTGGCCACCCCGGCGGCGGGCGCGGCGGCGGCCGGCGCGATGGCGGGGGCGGCGGCGGTCCACCTGCCCAGCGGCTTCTTCGCCCAGGAGGGCGGCTACGAGTACGCGGCGAGCCTGGGCCTCGCGGCAGCCGGCCTCGCCATCGCGGGCCCCGGCCGGCTCTCCCTCGACCACGCCCTCGGTCATGTCCTGGACCGTGGCTGGATGGTGCCGGCCGCCCTCGGCGCCACGGCCGCGGCGACGGCCCTGGTCGTGGGCGTACGCGCACGGCGGGTGCGGGCCAAGAGGGAGGGTGAGCAGGAGGTGCTGTTCGAGGAGTAACGGAAGGTGCCACTCCGGGACACCTGGGCGCCAAACAACCTTTCCCGTTCAATTATTGGACATGCCTGACTGATAAGGTATCAATATAGCCATATCATCGTGCGGCAACGCAGGCGGTTCGGGGGGATTTCCGTGCGGCGCGACATAGAAGTCAAACTCCTGCGCACCTTGCTGGCCGTCGTCACCGAAGACGGGTTCTCCCGCGCCGCCCAGTCGCTCCACGTCACCCAGCCGACGGTCAGCCAGCAGATCCAGCGGCTGGAATCGATCGTCCAGGCCCCGCTGTTCCACCGCGGGAAACGACCGCTGCGCCTCACCCCGGCCGGGCGGGAGCTGGTGGCGCACGCCCGCCAGATCATCATGTTGAACAACGAAGTACTGAGTCGCGTGACGGCGATTTCCCGCCAGGAGACGAGTGGGGCCGCTCCACGGCCGTAAGGGTGAGCATCACTTCAGCCCCCCGGAACGGCCCCTGAGCCCCGTCATGGCGACGATCGCCCCGAGCAGCACGGCCAGGCCGCCGACCACCAGGGCCCACCGGGTGCCGCCGGCGTTCGTCGGGGACAGGTCGAGGACCACGCCGAGGACGACGACGCCAAGACAGGCGCCGACCTGGCGGGCGGAGTTGAGCGCGCCGGCGCCGATGCCGGCCGGCTCGGGCGGCACCGCGCTCGCCATGCCGGCGACGAGCGCGGGCAGGGCGAAGGAGACGCCGAATCCGAAGGCGAGCAGACCTACGACGGTGGCGGCCAGGGCGAAGGCGGAGTCACCGGTGAACGGCGCCTGCAGCAGCGCGCCGGCGCCCATGAGGAGGAACCCGGTGGTGGCGCGGCGGCGGGGGCCGATACGGCCGACGAGGCGTCCGGTGCAGAGGGGGTTGAAGGCGGTGGGCAGGGTCAGCGGGAGGAAGGCCAGGCCGGCACTGAACGAGGAGTAGCCACGGCTCTCCTGGAAGAACAGCGACAGCACGAACGGCAGCCCGGGCAGACCGAAGTTGGCGAGCAGCCCGGCGCCGAGCGCGGCGGAGAAACCACGGCTGCGGAACATGCGCAGCGGCAGCATCGCCGCGGCCCCGGCGCGCGCCTCCGCGGCGACGAACACCGCCGCCGCGACCACCGCCAGGATGAAGGAACCGACCACCGGACCCGTCCCCCAGCCCCGGTCCGGGCCCTCGATCAGCCCGTACGACAAGGCGCCGAGGGCGACGACGGCGCTGGTCTGGCCGACGCCGTCGAGGCGTCACCCCGCCGGACCACCCGCTGGCGGTACGCGGCCGGGCGCCCATCGGCGAGCTGACCGCGGAACCCTTCCTCGCCACCGAACGGGGCTACGGCTTCCGGGAGATGTTCGACCACACCTTCTCCGGGCCGGTCGTCAGGGAGCCGGTCGCGGAGGTGTCGAGCATCGGCACCCTCGTCGCGTGCGTGGCCGCGGGCATGGGCTGTGCCCTGCTCCCGTCCCTCGCGGTACGCGCCCAGGCCGACGCGGCGAGGTCGCACTCGTATCACCCTGCGGAGGGTGGTTCGTCAGCAGTTGGGGGGCTGAGGGGGGTTCTCAGGGGTTCTCAGGGGTTCTCAGGGGCTCTCAGGGGCTCTCGGGGTGATGGGCGGTGGCGGAGGGCAGCCGCCTAATCGGTGCAGTGGAACTTCTTCGTTTCGCGTGGGACGAAGTCGTTGACGAACCGTTGGAGTTTCTTGTAGCCGGTGGGAGTGTTCTCGACGCGGTCGCCGAAGAAGTCGATCCCGAAGGTCATGTATGCGGTCCGAGAGGTGCAGGTGGCCAGGACCGTGGCGCCATTGCTTCCGATCGCCGCGTGTCCCGGGAAGGACACGGCCCGCTCGGCGGCGTTCTTGAACGGTGGATCCGCAGCACTCCAGTCCGCCGGATCCGGAGCCCGGTCCACACGCGTGATGGCGACGAACAACACCCGGTTGCCGCCCGCGCTCAGGGCGCAGCCCGCACCCTGCTGAGCTTCCAAGGCCGTGTATGTCTGCTTCACTGATCCGTTGTCCGGGATGAGCGGTGACAAGGCCGCCTTCGACACCGGGACCTTGCAGAAGTCCGCGGGGACGGTGGCATGGGTGCTGCAGCCCGCCGCCGCTGCCATGACGACGCCGCACAACAGGGCCACCACCATGTGCTTCGTCGGCATCACTGTGCTCCTGCCCTGCCGCGGGCTAGCGCATTGCCGTTGTTGGCCGAGGTGTTGATCTGGTCGTACATGCCCTGTCCGTGCGAGTAGTCGGTGTGGGTGTCGGCCCAGTGGGAGTTGGCCACGTACCACTGGTTGGCAATGGCGTTGAGCTGGTTCTGGCGATGGTGGAAGGTCGCCTGGCTGTCGCTCGTGAGCTTGTCCGCCTGATGCTTCTGTTCATCCATGATCCAGGCACTGGTGATCACGTCGGCTCCGCGCTGCAAGGCGTCGCCGTAGCCGGGGACGAAGTTCAGCATCCCGCCGGTGAGGTGGTAGCTCCACGCCTTGTCCCAGGTGTAGTCGTGCTGGTCACCCTTGAGTGCCAGGTACCGGCCCTCCTCCATGAAACCGACCGCGGTGCCGGCCGCGTGGAGGGTGTCTTCCGGGTGTCGCGAAGGGTCGTGAATGTCGTCCATGATCGCGTAGTTCATACCCGTGTGAAGCAGGTTGTAGGAGTCCTGGCTCCGCGATATCTGCTTCGTCATCTCCAGTACCTGGTCACGGTTCAGGTTCGGGCCGTCGGTAATGTGTCGACCGCCGCTCGGATCGCTCATCGCCACATAGGTCTCATGACCGTGATTGGTCATGATCTTCGCCATGTCGTCACGCAGGGACGACGGCATGTCGTCTCCCTGCTGTGACAGGACATCCAGCGCGTGCACGAACACCCTGTTGTTGGCGTCCGTGTGCGACGTGACTCCCATCGGGCGGGGCCCATGCGGGTCGATCCCTGTCGCTGCCGCCGTCAGGGCGTCGCCCAGTCCCTTGCGATCGTCCGTGTCCAGGGCATTGGGCCCGTCGCTTTCATGCTCCCCCCGCCATTCGGTGGTATTGACGACGTTCCAGTCCCGGTCCTTGAGGAGGTAGTGGAGGCGGTCGTTGTGGCCAAAGGCGTGCGGATCGAGATAGCCGGTGGACGCCTCCGGGTCACGGCTCATGATGCCCAGGGCGCCGTCAACCGGGTCATTGGCGAACCAGCCGTCGCCGTTCTTGCTGTCGAAGTTGCCGTAGAGGTTCCAGATGTGCGGGTGGTCCTTCTCCGCCGCGATCGCGCCGTCGGTGACGTCGGAGAGGAACTGCGGTGAGTAGTTGCTGTGTCCCTGCTGCATCAGGGTGACCAGGCTCTGGTAGCCGCGCACCTGCTGTCCGTGTTCCCGGGCGACCCTGTCGACCTCTCCGGCAGTCTTGAGGTCGTACTTGTCGGTGCCGTGTTCCCTCAGGTCGTTGCCGAACTTGATGTAGAACTGGGCGTCGTCTGTCAGCAGCCAGTTGTCGAAGGCGTCGTTGTAGCCCTTTGATCCGAAGGGCAGGTGTCTTCCATTCGCGTCCTTGAAGTCCGGGACACGGGTGGCAGTCGCCAGCGAGTCGGCTATGCCTCCGTTGATCTGCAGGTAGGCGTTCTTGTCCTTCGTGTCTTCGAGGTACGCCAGGTCGTCGATCTTGCTGGTGAGCTTGAGGGACTTGTCCGCGCCGAGGGAATTGAGGAGGGTCTGGCTGAAGACCTTGTCATGGGAGTTGTCGCGCATGAGGCGCTGCCACTCCTTCAGGTCATCGCCGTCCAGTTTGTCGCCGGCCAGAATCACGTTCGCGTATCCCTTGGCCTCGCGGGCCTCGTACACTTCGATCTCACCGACGGCGGAGCCGTTGAAGGTGTGACCGCCCCGCCCCGCCGCCTCGTCGAACGCACGCTGGATCCAACTCTTGATGCCGGCCGCCTCGTAGAGAGCGTGCTTGACGCCCTCGTCGGCGTCGTCCACCGCCTGTACAGCATCCTTGATCTTCTTCGTCCAGGCCGCCTCGGCGTCCTTCGCCCGGGACACGTACTTGGGGTAGTCCTCGTCGTGTCGCATGGGGGTGAGCTTGCGGAAGTCGTAGACCGCCTCGCCCTGGCTGTTGACGGACATGTGGTCCGCCTTCACCTGCTCGACAACGTCGTTCACGTGGCCTATGAGTTTGGAGAACTCTTGATGGGCTTCCCGCAGGATGGAGGCGATGGCACGGGCTTCAGTCTGCGCGTCCTTGAACTGCTGCCGAGTGGCAGCCAATTGCAGGGCCCTGACCGCGGCAGTGAGGCCTGCCGTGTCCTCGGTCGCCGCCGACTCCACCTTCGCGGCATAGAGGGCCTCCAGGTCCTCGAAGCCGCCGGCCATGTCCTCCCAGTCGGTGGCCGCCGTCCTCAGAACACCGAGCTTGATGGTGACCACGTCCTGATAGCTGAGCATGCCCGTCCTTCCCCCCGTCCCCGTTTCCCCGGTTTTCTAGACCTCGCGCCCCTGGTGGGGCCCGGCGTTGATCTGCGCCGTCCGGCTGCCGACTCCGTAGTCGACGTACTGGAGGTGCTCATGGCTGTCCTCCAGCGCCGCCTTGTCCTGCCCCAGGCGCGCCTTCAGGTTTTTGACCTGCAACTCCCATTCGTCGTGGGCGTCCTTGAGCCCGGCGCCGGTCTGCCAGCCGCTGAACTCCCGCACGGCTGTGGCTGTGGACCCGTCGGCGTAACTGCCCGCCTTGTCCGTGCCCTGCGGTAGCTCACCCTGCAAGGCTTTGACTGCGGTGTCGTTCCCCGCCTTGTTCGTCTTCAGATCAGACGCGCCCGCGGCGCCGCCCCCGCCCGCCTCCGCAGCGCTGTCCAACTGCATCCAGTTCTGCCGACGGGCCAGCGCGTCGGCCTTCAGCTGCTCCCACTCGTCCCACGCCATGTCAGGGCCTCCCCCCGTAGTTGCTGTCTCCGTACCACGGTGCCTGCCCCGGCCCAGGTGGCATGGCTGCGCGAGCCTGGGCCACCGCCGCTGCACGTCGACGCCGGCGCACCGCTCCAGCGGCGAGAGCCCCACCCGCAACCAAGACAACTCCCGCACCCCCGAGAATCCATGGCAGTGCAGACCCGCCGCCCGTAGATGCGGACGCTGCCGAGGTTGGGATGCCGTCATCCTTCGCGGAGGCCGTGGCCGACCCGTTGGGTGTCTTGGACGCCGCTTGCTTGAAGTCGGGTAGCGGGTAGACGTCGGCCGGGCCGGGGTCCCCCGGGTTGGTCAGCGCGATGCGGGGGCGCACGGCGCCGTAGCCGAGGTAGTCGGTGCGCTCCTTGCCACTTGTTGGCTTGCTCGCCGTGTTGAGCATGACTCGCAGGACCTGGTTGTTGGTCCAGTTCGGGTGCTTGGACCAGATCAGGGCGGCGGAGGCGGAGGCGATCGCCGTGGCGTCGCTGGTGCCGTGGGAACTGCACAGTTCTGTGCCGCCGAGGCAGGCGGAGATGATGTCATCGCCCGGTGCAACCAGATCGACCTGCGAGCCGTGCTCGGACTCCTTCGCCGCCTTGACGCTTTTGTCGATCGCTCCGACACCCACTACGCCGGGAGTGGCGCCCGGGTAATTGACTTCATTGAGGGTGTCGCCGTCATTGCCCACGGCTGCGAAGATCAGCTTGCCTTTGGACAGCGCGTAAGCAACGGCGTCCGTCAACTCCCGAGAGTTTGCGGCACTGCCTCCCGAAATGCTGATGATCTGGGCGCGGGAATCGGCCGCGAACCGGATGGCCTTCGCCGTGGCAGTGGGAAAGTCGTCCTGGTTGCCGTCGGCGCGGTTGCGCTCGATGAAGCCCGGAGTGCGGATCGGCATGATCTTGGCCCCGGGGGCCAGGCCGTACGAGCCCGTACTGGCACCCTTAGCACCCGTGCCGGCGATGAGCACGGCCATGGTGGTGCCGTGACCGTCGTAGTCCGTGCGTTCGTCACCGGCGCGCTTCGAGAAATCCTTGCCGGCCACGACCTGGCCCCGCAGGTCCGGAATGTCGGCCTGGACACCGGTGTCGATCACCGCAACCGTGATGCCCTTGCCCGTACTGGTCTTCCACATCTCATCGGCGTGCATGGCATCGAGGTACCACTGCCGCTCGCGGACGCTGTCAGCGTGCGCGGGGGTAACGGCCATGCTCGCCAACAAGGACCCCGCGGCCGCGGACACGGCCCGGCTGCGCCATCTGGCCCGCTCACTGCGGCTGCGCATGGTCATCCTTCTCGTCCTAGGTCTCCATCAGGCCCTTGGGGCAGTGGCGGCGGGAGTGGTCGGTTCTTCTTCTCCTCTGCCTGATGCTCCGCGTTTTCCTCCGCCTGGTGCTCCCTGTCCTCTGCCTGGTCGGTCTCGCGGCTGCCGGCGCGCCTGGCGCGGGCTGAACGGTCGTCACGCTTCGGGACGGGGGTGGAGGCACCACGGGATGGTCCATCTCGCTGCTGCAGCGGCTCGTCTGCGCTCGCTTCGCTTGCGGGTCGGACACCTCGCGAGGTGAAACCTGCCCGCTTGCGGTCTCGGGAAGGTCGGGGCTGCCCCCCGGCGATCCCGTTGGACGAGGCAGGCATGCGCCTTCGCGCCACGCCCTCCCGGTTCGCAACGCGGTCGTCGTCGCGGGCTGGCGTGGCCCCTGCAGCACGGCTTCTCAGCCCGGCTCCACGGCCGCTGGGAGCTCGCTGCTCGTTCGGAGTGCCGCCGATGACATTGCCACGTGGAAACGCACCACCAGGCTGTCCGGGCGTTGACGAGACGGGACGGCCGCCTGTGATGGCACTTCCGCTCCTGGCCGAAGGGGAGCCAGTCGGTCCGGGCTCAGCGCCGGGCTGACCGCCGGTCGCACCGGGGCCGTACGGGCCGGAGAATCCGCGTCCTGGAATGCGCGGGAGCGCGGACGTGCCCGGTCCGGATGGCGTGGCCAGAGGGCCCCGGCCCCCGTACACAGGACGCTCGCTCCCTCCTCGGACGCCGGGAGGCAGCGGTGTGCCGGTCCTGAACGCCGGCGTGGGCCCGGTCACCACAGGTGTCCGACCGTCCGGACTGTCCCCCGGTCCGACAGGCGGCGCTGACGGTGAGGCAGGATTCACCGGAGACGGCAGGGTGCCTGTGCTGTCGATCACCGTGTTCGCAGCATCTACGTGATGTCGCGGCAGCGGTACATCTGACACGCTGGCTGCACTCGTTGGATGGTGTGGCAGGGACACTCTCGGTACAGGACTTGTCCGGCTCAGGCTGGAGTCGACGGTTGTCTGCCGTGCTGGTACCTCTGTTCGCACGGGCGTCCCGGGGTAAGTCCCCTTCCCCCCGTCGGCAGGGGCGGAAATGTGGGTTTCGCCGCCGAACCGATCCGGCACGAACCGCTGAGGCAACTCCGGGAACGTCGGTGCCTCCAGCGCGCTGATCTGCTCCGTCGACGCCGTGTACGACTGGGCGAGCTTCATCATCAGCCCGCCCGCCTCGGCACGGACGTTGGCGTACTGGGACTTGGCCTTCGTCACCGCGGAGTCCGACGGACCGCCGTCGTGGCTGCCGACATCCGTCGCCTTCGCCGCATGCGCGTCAAGCACCAAACGCGCGCTGACACTCTGGTTCTTCAGCATCTCAAGCTGCGGCTTGACCTCGTGCAGCGTGTCCGCCGCGTGGCCCAGCCACTTGCCCGCGTTCTCGCTGTAATCACCCAGGCCCGCCGTGGCCAGCGCTGCCTGGTAGCACCAGGTCCTAAACGCCGCGCCGCCCTCGCCCTCCCACTCGACCGCCATGCTGTGGGTCCGCAGATCGCCGCCGATCTCCTTGATCGTCTTGGCGGCCGACGTCAGAAGCTCACCGAGACCACTGGCCGTCGGCCCGTCGGCCGACTCGACCATGCGCCACAGCTCTTCGGGGTCCTGGAGGAGGAACCGCTCCTGCCTGACCGTCTCCCACATGCGGCTGACAAAGTCAGACATGGACCCCCACCACCTTTCCTGCCCAGAGCATGCCGTCGCGCTGCCTCATCACCACGGGCATCACAGACCGCCTGCTGTCTGCGAGTTCGACGTGGAACCGTGTCCGCCATGGCCGGACGCATCCGCCCCGCCGTGAGCGTGTCCCTTTGATCCCGGCCCGACCTCATCGACAGCCAACTTGTCAGCCTCGACACGGATGCGGTGCAGGCGATCGCGAACGTCGGCGTCGAGATCCTGATAGTTGTTCTTCGACGCATCGACCGTGACCATCAGCCCCTCGATCTGCAGAGCCAGCACCTTGGAAAGGCGCTCCAGCTGGGAATGCACGTGGGTGTAGGCACCGTGGAGAGCGTCGGCTTCGTCGAAGTTGCCCAACCGCCCCTTCGGCAGGGCGCCGTCCGCGATCCTCTGCGGGGCAGCCTCCGACTTCTCCAGCCGAGTCAGAAGGTCGTTCACCCGGTTCTTGAAGGCCGTCAGAGTCTCGGCCTCGACCCGCAACTCCCGGGCCACGGCGGCACCGACACCTGCGATCGGCCCGATACCAGACGCGGCCAGCGCGCCGGCCGCCGATTCCAGCGCGGCCGCAGTTGCCTGCGGATCCCCCGTGTTGTCGGCCACCGTGTCCTCCCCCGTGCGGTCAGCCCCTCAGCAGCGCCTCAGACACTCACTTGTGGTGCCCGTGCCATCTCCATCCGTAACAGAAGCAACACGGCACGATAGTCGTGATCTTGCCTGGGCACGGGATTTTGACGCCCTACCAGTCCACGACTGACCGGAAAGTGGCCATGCCGTACGTCACAGCCACGCCGCTGCCTCCGTGTAACTCCTTGTCGCACCCGGAAACGGGGCAAGGGCGGCGTCCGCCGTCAGACGCAGGGGCGTCTCGCGAATGGCTGGTACGGAAGGAGCCCCTACCTCGGCCTTGGCAGAAGCTCTGCCATGCCGCCGTTCGGGCAGCCCGGCCAGCGTGCGCCGGACTCCCCGACGTGTCCGGCGGCCCGTACTCGTAACGGTTCGTCCCCCGCTTGCTCCGCTTGAAGACGGGGTCATTGTCGTCGAAGCGCGCGGCTGCGACCGCCGGCAGTCACAGCCGAGGCGGCGGGGATCATCGGCATCGCGATCGGCGCTCTCATAGCCACGCTGCCACGACATCACGTCCCGCCGAGCCGACGGAACCATGATCTGTTCCTGGCGCGGAGGCGTTCGCCTCGCCTGCGCGCCAGGGACTTTTCAGGGACCTTCAGCGCTGCCCGAGGGGCTTCCGAAGGACCTTCCGCCGCCTGACGCGGCAAGCCTCCGAAAGACCGGAAAGGCCTCCGTTGCAGGTCAGAGGCCCTTTGCCAGGCGAAGCCGCGGTGGCGGCAGACGAGTCGGGCTGTACGCCGGGTTCTGTTCCGAGGGGTCCTCGCGGGCCCCTCGGCGACGGCCATCCATCTAGGGCCGGTGTTGCCACCGGCCTCGTGCGGTCTACCCGCGGACTCGGGCGGGCAGCCCTCGAACGTCCGCGCAGAGACACCGGGGTGTCTCCTTTTGACCTTGCTCCGGGTGGGGTTTACCTAGCTGCCCAGGTCACCCTGGGCACTGGTGGTCTCTTACACCACCGTTTCACCCTTACCGAGGACGAGATCCCCGGCGGTCTGCTTTCTGTGGCACTGTCCCGCGGGTCACCCCGGGTGGCCGTTAGCCACCACCCTGCCCTGTGGAGCCCGGACGTTCCTCGGGAAGCCCCCTAGGGGGACTCCACGCGGCCGTCCGCCCGGCTCGTCTGCCGTGCCGACCATGGTACCGGGCGCCGGGACCGGCGGGGACCGGCCGCCGCCGTCGCCAGGACCGAGCCCGTCAGGATCAGGGCGAAGGCCGCCAGGACCGTCGCGGTCAGGCGCTCGTTCAGGAAGACCGCGCCCGCCGCCACCGCGACCGCCGGGTTGACGTACGTGATCACCGTGGCGCGGGTGGGACCCGCCTCCCTGATCAGCTCCAGGAACGCCACGAACGCCACCGCCGTGCAGAGGACGCCCAGGCCGGCCAGGGCCGCCAGGGCGGTGGAGGAGGGGACGGACGACGGCCGGGCCAGGAACGCCACCGGGGCGTAGACCACGGCCGCCAGGGTCAGACAGGCCGCCGTCAGGTGCAGGGAGGGGACCTCCTTCAGCCGGCGCGCCGCTATCAGCGGGGCGGTGGCGTAGCCCAGGACCGTCAGCAGCACCTCGGCCAGGGAGCGGGCGTCGCCGCCGGTCAGGTGGGGAAGGGTCAGGACCGTCACCCCGCCCAGGCCCAGGGCGAGGCCGGTGATGCGGCGGGCTCCGAGGTGTTCGGTCTCCCCCAGCAGGCGGGCGGCGATCACGCCCACGATCGGCACGCCCGCGATCAGCAGCCCGGCCGTTGAACTGGACAGATGCCGTTCGGCGTCGGTGAGCGTGAACCAGGGGACGATGATCTCCAGACAGGCGAAGGCCAGCAGGGGCCGCCAGTGGGCGCGTACGGTCCGGGGCAGGCCGCCCTGGCGCAGGGCGAAGGGCAGCAGCAGGAGCGCGCCGAGCGCGCAGCGGGTGAACACGACCACCGGCGGGGACACCTCGTCCACCGCCACCTTGATCATCAGATAGGGGATGCCCCAGATCACTCCCATGAGGGAGAACAGGAACCAGCCACGTGCAGTCATGAGGTGAGTTTCGGCCACGTCCTCACGGGGCGTCTTGAACGCTGTTGCGAGGCGCCACCGAGGTGACGCTGGTGCGGTACGCCGCCGGTGTCACCCCGAGCACCCGGCGGAACCACCGGGTCAGGTGCGCCTGGTCGGCGAAGCCCACCAGGCCCGCCACCTCTGCCGGGCGCAGGCCGGCCTCCAGCAGGCCGCGCGCCCTGCTCACCCGGTACTGGGCCAGCCAGGCGTACGGGGGCACGCCCATCGTCGTACGGAAGGCCCGCAACAGCTGGTAGCGGGACAGGCCCAGGTCGGCGGCGAGGCAGGACAGCGGCGGGGGTGCCGTCAGCTCGTCGGCCAGACGGTCGCGGACCGTCAGGGCGATCGTCCGCGCGCCGGGGACCAGGTCGCGTCCCGGTCGGGCGGTGGAGTGCCGGCGGGCCAGCGCGGTCAGCAGCCAGGGCAGGACGGACTCGGCCTCCAGGGGGTCGGGGCACGAGCTGAGTCCGGTGTGGGCACGGCGGAACGCCGCGGCGAGTCCGGGGTCGTCGAGGAGGGGCTCGCGGAAGTACGGCAGGCCGCCGAGGATGCCGTCGGTCAGCAGCGCCGGCTCGGCGTACAGGGCGCGGTAGGCGTAGCCGTCGGTGGCGTTGGCGGGGCCGCCGGTGTGCATCTCGCCGGGGTCGAGGACGATGATGGTGCCCGGTCCGGTGCGGATGTGCCCGCCTCGGTAGTCGATCACCTCGCAGCCGCCGACGCAGACGCCGATCGTGTACTCCTCGTGGGCGTGCGGGGCGTAGGTGTGCCGGCGGAAGTTCGCCGTCAGGAGGTCGAGCGGCGGCCCGCCCCGGCCCAGCCGGGCCCGCGTCCACAGCGCCTGTTCCGTCATCCGGCACCCCCTTGCCTGTCCTGCGCCCATGGGTGCAACGCCGTGAGGTCCCGTTTCCATGCCGCGTCGAGGCCGGCTCCGGCCACGCGGTCCCGCGTGCCCTGCACGCCGGCCGCGCGCCCGCCCGGGCCGAGGTGGTCCGCCGTGCGTTCAATATCCTTGCGGAGGAGGGGAGATGAGGATGCTGAGGACACTGGGACGGCTGGCCGGGCACGAGATGCGGCTGTACACCAGCCTGGCGCTGTGGCTGGCCCGACGCACCCAGGGGACCGCCGGCGGGCGGGGTTTCGGGTACATGCGCGGGCAGGCCGCCACGATGTGGGGGGTGGCCGCCGTGTGCGTGATCGAGACGATCGGCGTGTCCGCGATGCTGCGCGACATGCCCACCGCGCACGACGTCCTGCTGGTGCTGGACCTCTACACCGTGCTGCTCGTCGTCGGCCTGCACGCGGCCTGTGCGGTCCGCCCGCACGTGCTGACCGGGGAGGCGCTGCGGGTGCGGTACGGGGTCCATGTGGACCTGCGGATTCCGCTGGGCGCGATCAGGGCCGTACACCGCGAGACGCAGCTGACGCACCGGCCGGCGGGCGACGTGCTGGACCTCGCGATCGGTTCTCGGACGTCGGTGCGGCTGGAGCTGGCGGAGCCCGTCACCCACCGGTCGCTCCTCGGCCGCCCCCGGCGGGTGCGCACGGTGCGCCTGCACGCCGACGACCCGGGCACCCTCGTCCAGGCGCTCACACGGGCCTGAACAGGACCTTCGCCGCCACGCCGTACGCTGTCGCGGAGGTCTACGTAAGGAGTACGTGTTGCTGGTCCTGCTGCCGCCCTCGGAAGGCAAGGCGACCGCGGGCGAGGGTGCCCCGCTGGAGCTTCGGTCGCTGTCGTTGCCGGGGCTGACCGCGGCGCGGGACGCCGTGCTCGGTGAGCTGGTCGAGCTGTGCTCCGGCGACGTGGAGAAGGCGCGCGAGGTGCTCGGGCTGAGCGAGGGGCTGCGCGGCGAGGTCGCGAAGAACGCCGGGCTGCGCACGGCCGGTGCCCGCCCCGCCGGGGAGATCTACACCGGGGTGCTGTACGACTCCCTCGGCCTGGCGACGCTGGACGCGGCGGCGCGGCAGCGCGCGGCGGAGTCGCTGCTGGTGTTCTCCGGGCTGTGGGGCGCGGTGCGGGTCACGGACCGCATCCCCTCCTACCGCTGCTCGATGGGCGTGAAGCTGCCGGGTCTCGGCGCGCTGGCCGCGCACTGGCGGACGCCGATGGCCGAGGTGCTGCCGGCGGCGGCCGGGGACGGGCTGGTGCTGGACCTGCGCTCCTCCGCCTACGCGGCGGCCTGGAAGCCGAAGGGCGAGGTCGCGGGGCGGACGGCGACCGTGCGGGTGCTGCACGCGCCGACCCGCAAGGTGGTCAGCCACTTCAACAAGGCGACCAAGGGCCGGATGGTACGGAGCCTGCTGACGGCGGGCGCCGCGCCGAACGACCCCGCCGAGCTGGTCGAGGTGCTGCGGGAGCTGGGGTACGAGGTGGAGGCCGAGGCGCCGGGGAAGGCGGGGAAGCCGTGGTCGCTGGATGTGCTGGTGGAGGAGATCCACTGAGGGCACCCCTCGCTTGAGGGCACCCCTCACTCCCGCCTCGCATTGCATCATGTGCAACGCGCTTTGCGCATGATGCATCCGCTGGGCACGATGAGGGCGTGACCTCACCGCCACCCTCCCCTCCGGCCGCCTCGGTACTGGAGCTCGCGCCCGTCGTGCCCGTGGTGGCCCTCTCCGACGCCGGCGACGCCGTACCGCTGGCGCGGGCGCTGGTGGCGGGCGGGCTGCCCGCGATCGAGGTGACGCTCAGGACTCCGGCGGCGCTGGAGGCGATCCGTGCGATCACCGGTGCGGTACCCGGGGCGGTCGTGGGAGCGGGGACGGTGATCAGCCCGGACCAGGTGACCGCGTGCGTGGCGGCCGGGGCGCGGTTCCTGGTCAGCCCCGGGTGGACGGAGACGCTGCTGACGGCGATGCGGGCGTCCGGGGTGCCGTTCCTGCCCGGCGTTTCGACCGCCTCGGAGGTGGTGGCGCTGCTGGAGCGCGGGGTGCGGGAGATGAAGTTCTTCCCGGCGCAGGCGGCGGGCGGCACGGCCTTTCTGAGATCCCTGGCCGGTCCACTGCCGCAGGCCCGCTTCTGTCCGACGGGCGGGATCGGTCCGGCGACCGCGCCGGAGTATCTGTCGCTGCCCAACGTCGGTTGTGTGGGCGGGAGCTGGATGGTCCCGGCGGACGCAGTGGCCGCCGGGGACTGGGCCCGGATCGAGGAGCTGGCGCGGGGCGCGGCGCGGCTCGCCGGGCTCAGGGACGCAGGTGGGACGTGTCGTTGAACAGCCGTACGCTCGCGTTGCCGTCCGCGTAGTACGCCACCGCCGACAGGGAGGCGGCGGACAGTTCCATGCGGAACAGCGACTCGGGCGGGGCGCCGAGGGCGAGGCGGACGAGGGTCTTGATCGGCGTGACATGGCTGACCAGCAGGACCGTGCGGCCCGCGTGGGCCGCGACCAGCTTGTCGCGCGTCGCCGCGATCCGGGTGGCCGTCTCGGCGAAGCTCTCGCCGCCGCCGGTGGGGCGGGCCTCCGGGTCGGCGAGCCAGGCGTTCAGGTCGTCCGGGTAGCGCTCGCGGACCTCGCCGAAGGTGAGGCCCTCCCAGGCGCCGAAGTCCGTCTCACGCAGACCGTCCTCGATCGTCACCTCCAGGCCCAGGCGGGCGGCGACGGCGGCGGCGGTCTCGCGGGTACGGGTGAGGGGGGAGGAGACGACGGCCTGGATGGTGCCGCGCCTGGCGAGCGCCGCTGCGACGCGCTGCGCCTGCTCTCGGCCGGCGGCGGAGAGGGAGGGGTCGGTGCCGCCGCTCCCGGAGAAGCGTTTCTGGGGGGTGAGGGGGGTTTCGCCGTGCCGGAGCAGCACGAAGGTGGCGGGGGCGCCGAGGTCGGGGGCGCTGCTCCAGCCCGGCGTGGAGCGGTGCTCCTCGTCGGGGATGTCACGGCGCTGCCCGCCGCCGGCCGTGGCTGCGGCCGATTCGGTGGGCGACCACTGCTGGCCCCTCGCCCCCGCGTCCATCGCCTCGTTGGCCAGACGGTCGGCGTGCTTGTTCTGTTCGCGGGGGATCCACTCGTAGGTGACCTGGTCCGGGGGGAAGACCGACCGCGCCTCGGTCGCCAGGGGCTTCATGTCGGGGTGTTTGATCTTCCAGCGGCCCGACATCTGCTCGATGACCAGCTTGGAGTCCATGCGGACGTGGACCCGGGCCGTCGGGTCGAGGGTGTGGGCGGCGCGGAGGCCGGCGACCAGGCCCCGGTACTCGGCCACGTTGTTGGTGGCGACACCGATGTACTCGGCCACCTCGGTCAGCGGCTCACCCGTGGCCGCGTCGCGGACCACCGTGCCGTAACCGGCGGGCCCGGGGTTGCCCCGCGACCCGCCGTCCGCCTCGACGATGAACTCCCGCACCCCGAAAGCCCCTTACCGGCTCTTACAGACCCGACTCGGCCGTACGCACCAGGATGCGGCGGCAGTTCTCGCAGCGCACCACCGTGTCCGGCGCCGCCGCGCGGATGTCGTTCAGCTCGGTGATCGCCAGCTCCTGGCGGCAGCCCTGGCAGGTGCGGGCGTACAGCTTGGCCGCGCCGATGCCGCCCTGCTGCTCGCGCAGCTTGTCGTAGAGCTTGAGGAGGTCGGCCGGGACGGCGGCCGCCATGACCTCGCGCTCCTTGGTCACCGAGGCGGCCTCGCCGTCGATCTCCTCGAAGGCCGCGTCACGGCGGGCGGTCGCGTCGTCGATCTTCGACTGGACGGAGGCGACGCGCTCGGTCAGCTCGTTCACCCGCTCCTGCGCGGCCTCGCGGCGCTCCATGACCTCCAGGACCACGTCCTCCAGGTCGCCCTGCCGCTTGGCGAGGGAGGCGATCTCGTGCTGGAGGTTGGACAGGTCCTTCGGCGAGGTGACCGCACCGGAGTCCAGGCGCTGCTGGTCGCGGGCGGCGCGCTGGCGCACCTGGTCCACGTCCTGCTCGGCCTTGGTCTGCTCGCGGGCGGTGTCGCTCTCCTCGGTCTGCGCGGCGACGAGCAGGTCCCGCAGCTGGGTGAGGTCCTTGTGCAGCGAGTCGATCTCGGCGTGCTCGGGCAGCGACCTCCGCTTGTGCGCCAGCTGCTGCAGGCGGACGTCGAGGGCCTGGACGTCGAGGAGTCGGATCTGGTCGGCGGGCGCGGCGTTCAGTTGGGGGCTCCCATTAGCTAGTGGTGACGGTGGACGCCGCGTGGGCGGTCCAGGGGTCGGTGACCGTCTTGGAGACATGGACCCGGAGGTCCCAGCCGTGGCGGTCGGAGATCTCGTCGAGCTGGGCTGCGGCCAGCTCGCACCAGGGCCACTCGGTGGCCCAGTGCGCCGCGTCGAGCAGCGCGAGGGGGCTTTGGGCGACCGCCTCGGAGGCGGGGTGGTGGCGCAGGTCTGCGGTGAGGAAGGCGTCGACGCCGGCCGCGCGGACCTGGTCGAAGAGGCTGTCGCCGGAGCCGCCGCTGACGGCGACCGTGCGGACGACGGCGTCGGGGTCGCCGGCCACCCGGATGCCCTGTGCGGTGGCGGGCAGCCGTTCGGCGGCGCGCGCGGCCAGTTCGCGGACGGTCAGCGGGTGGTCGAGTTCGCAGACCCGGCCGAGGCCGCGGCAGCCCTGCGGGTCGGTGGGGTCCGGCACGAGGGGGCGTACGACCCTCAGGTCGAGCGCGCCGGCGAGGGCGTCCGAGACTCCCGGGTCGGCGGTGTCGGCGTTGGTGTGGGCGACGTGCAGGGCGATGTCGTTCTTGATGAGGGTGTGCACGACACGGCCCTTGAAGTGGGTCGCCGCCACCGTCGTCGTCCCGCGCAGGTACAGCGGGTGGTGGGTGACCAGCAGGTCGGCGCCGAGCTTCACCGCCTCGTCGACGATCTCCTGCACGGGGTCGACGGCGAACAGGACCCGGGTGACCTCCTGGCCGGGGTCGCCCACGACCGTGCCGACCGCGTCCCAGGACTCGGCCCGCTCGGCGGGCCACAGGGTCTCCAGCGCGGCGATGACTTCAGACAGACGGGGCACGAGGGAAAGGCTACCTGGCTGGTCCGCTGGCCGTACCGCATGCGCCGGGTCTGACCCCGCTCAGCACATAAGCACCGGTTTCCTCAGGTGAATCGCTTCTTCGCCACCCTTATGTGTGAAGTGGCTGTCGGCCGGTGCCCCGCCTGTGCGTGCGAAAACTAGCTTCGTTCGCCGGAGGTGACCGAACGATGACGGCCTGTGCGATCGAACCCCCCTCGACCGGTGCGGAGGGCGGCGGGGCGAGGTGCGCCATCACGGCGGACGGCGCGTACGCGGCGCGCCTCGCGCGCGACGGCGAGTCGTGGTTCCCGGAGCGCTGGACGCTGGACGGCCCCGAGCCGTACGCGGTGCCGCTGCCCGGCAACCAGCCGGAGGAGCCCGGCACCGAGGTGCAGCCGCTGTCCGACGGCCGGGTGCTGATCCACCGGCTGGTCGAGCACCGGCACGCCTTCTCGCTGCTGTACCCGACCGGCCCCGGCACCGGCGAGCTGCCGCTGGGCGCGGTGGAGTGCCCCGGGCCCGGCACCCGGCTCACGCTGCTGCCGCCGGCGCCGGGGGGCACACGGGCGTACGCCCTCGCCGTCGGCCCCCGCTCCAGCGTGGTGTGGCTGGTGGCGGGCGGCGCCTTCGGGCCCGAGCGGCTCGCCGAGGTGCCGGGGCGCTGCTCGGGCGGGGTCTGGCTGGACCGTGCCGGACGGATGCTGGCGCTGGACCGTGAGCTGGGCGGGCCGGTCAAGACGGTCGTGCTGGACCTGGAGCGCGCCGAGGTGTCGCCGCTGCTGCAGATCGCGGCCACGAGCCATGACCGGCTGCTGCTCGCCGACCCCGACAGCGGGCTGCTGCTCATCTCCTCCGACGCACCCTCGCCGGGGGAGGAACGATTGGGCTGGGGCGTGCTCGGCAGCATGCTGCCGGTGCGCTTCCCGGAGAGCCTGCGCATGCCGGACTGTGTGGTGACGCCGTTCGCGATCCAGCCCGGGCAGGTGCTGATGCCGGAGAACTGCGCGGTGGCGCTGCGGGTGGACGGACCGGTCGGCAGCTGGGTGAGCACCTGGCGGCCGGCGGGCCGGCAGGTGAGCCATCTCCCGGCGCCCGAGGGCTGGCTGGCCGGGTCCGGGGTGTGGACACGGGACGGGGTGCTGCGGCTGCCGTACGCGACGCGGGAGACTCCGTGCGGCGTGGCGGAGCTGACGGCACCCCGGGGGGAGACGGGAGGCACGGCCGCCGCGGGGAGCGGTGTCGGCGGGCCTTCGGGGGGAACCGGGGGGCCGGGGGGCGCGGGTCCGGCGGGTCCGGTCCGGGACGGCACGGCGGCCGGGGCGCCCGAGGCGTCGCGGCCACCGACGGAACCGGACCCTCCGGAGCCCGCGCACCCGCGGGCTCCGCAGCCGGTGGCGGCACGTCCGGTGCCGTTGCAGCAGGCGCCTCTGGGACGTCTTGTAACGAAGTAGTGGCGGTTGGCGTGTGCGCCTGGATTCGGCTCGCGGTGTGTTGGTTACACTCGCCCGGCTGTACGAAAGATCATGTGACGGGGTGAATACGTCCGATGAGTGACACCAGTACGATGGAGCAGCTGTCCGCAGACTCCCAGGAGGCTGCCGGCCACGGCAGGCACCGGGGCCCGGTCGCGGCCCAGGAGAGCGAGACGGCTCCGCACGGCCGGCACCGCAGGCCGGCCGAGGAGTCCGCGGAGGCGGCTGCCTGACGGTTGAGGGAAGAGGGGGTGCCCGGCGGGCACCCCCTCTTCGCGTTCTCAGCCCCGCTTGAGTCCCAGCACCTCCGCCGCCGCGAAGGTCTCCCCCGGCGGCCGGTCCGCGTAGTGCGGGGTGAGCAGCGCGTCGAGTTCGTCGTAGGTGAACGTGTCCTGCTTGCTGTCGAACTTCGCCTGGACCCGGGGCCGTTCGACGACGGCGACCATGCCGCCGTGGACGACGAGCAGCTGGCCGTTGACCCGGGCGGCGGCGGGCGAGGCCAGGTAGCCGACGAGCGGGGCGACGTGCTCGGGGGCCAGCGGGTCGAGGCCGGTCCCGGGCTCGGCGAAGCCCGCGAAGACGTCCTCGGTCATCCGGGTCCGGGCGCGCGGGCAGATCGCGTTGGCCGTGACGCCGTAGCGGGCGAGGGCGAGGGCGGTGGAGGTGGTCAGGCCGACGATTCCGCCTTTGGCCGCCGCGTAGTTGGGCTGTCCCGCCGATCCGGCGAGGAACGCCTCGGAGGAGGTGTTCACGATCCGCCCGTACACCGGCCCCCCGGCCGCCTTGGACCGCTCCCGCCAGTGCGCGGCGGCGAAGCGGGTGGTGTTGAAGTGTCCCTTGAGGTGGACGCCGATCACCGAGTCCCACTCGTCCTCGGTCATGGAGAACACCATGCGGTCGCGCAGGATGCCCGCGTTGTTGACGAGGATGTCGAGCTTGCCGTACGCGGTGATCGCCGACTCGACCAGTTCCCGGGCCTGCTGGAAGTCGGCGACGTCCCCGGTGTGCGCGAGGGCCCGGCCGCCCGCGGCCCGTATGCCGGCGGCGACCTCCTCGGCGGGGCCCGCCGACGCCTCGCCGGACCCGTCCCGTCCGGGCTGTCCGTAGTCGTTGACGACGACGGCCGCGCCGAGCCGGGCGAGTTCCAGGGCCTCGGCCCGGCCGAGCCCGCGTCCGGCGCCGGTGACGACGGCGGACAGTCCCTCAAGTGGCAGTGACATGCGCGCAGTCCGTCCTCAGATCTCGATGCACGTACGCAGGGCCGTCCCGGTACGCATCTGGTCCAGTGCCTCGTTGATCCCGGCCAGCGGCACCCGGTGGGTGATCAGCCCGGCGAGATCGACGCGGCCCGCCCGCCACAGGGCGATCGTGCGCTCGTAGGAGCGCAGCACGTCCCCGCCGCCGTACAGGGACGGCAGGATCCGCTTCTCGTCGAAGAACAGCTCGAACATGTTGAACTGCAGGAAGTCGTCCATGGCGCCGGCGCCGACCACGACCAGGGTGCCGCCGCGCCGGGTGTTCTCGTACGCCGTCCGCGCGGTGGCGGACCTGCCGACGACCTCGAAGACGTGGTCGAAGCCCTCGCCGCCGGTGACCTGCTGTCTGGCGTCGGCCAGCTCCTCCGGAGAGACCGCCCTCGTGGCGCCGAACCCGAGTGCCGACTCGCGCCGGGAGGCGACCGGGTCGACGGCGACGATCTCGGCGGCGCCCTTCAGCCGGGCCCCCTGCACGACGGAGATGCCGACACCCCCGCAGCCGATGACGGCGACCGACGAACCGGCCTCCACATCGGCGGTGTTGAGGGCTGCGCCGAGTCCGGTGGTCACCCCGCAGCCGATCAGCGCGGCGATGTCGAACGGCACGTCCTCGGGGATCGGCACCGCGCAGCCGGCGGGGACCACGACCTCCTCGGCGAAGGTGCCGGTGCCGGCGAAGCCGAACACATCCGAAGCGCTGCTGCCGGAGCGCTGGAAGTTCGGGGTGCCCGCGTTCATGAACCCGGCCAGGCACAGCTCGGTCTGCCCGCGCCTGCAGGCCGGACAGGCGCCGCAGGCGGGCAGCCAGCACAGGACGACCCGGTCGCCCGGCTCCAGACCGCGCACCCCCTCCCCCACTTCGAGGATCTCGCCCGCGCCCTCGTGGCCCGGCACGAACGGCGCGGGCTGCGGCAGTACCCCCTTCATCGCGGACAGGTCCGAGTGGCACAGCCCGGTGGCCCGCACCCGGATCCGGACCTTGCCGGGGCCGAAGCCCACCGCCTCGACGTCGTCGAGGACCTCCAGCTTTTCCTGGCCGATCTCGTGCAGTACGGCTGCGCGCATGGTGCGGCTCCCCTCGGTACGGGTTTCAGGAGTGCTCTACGACGGTGTCGGTGAGGACCGGTACGTCGTCCCTCTCCCGCACGGCGCTCACGGCCACCCGCACCCGGCCCTCCTCGCGCCACATGCGGATGCGCAGGGTCTCGCCCGGATACACGACCCCGGCGAACCGGGTGGTGTACGACCGCACCCGGCTCACCTCGCCGCCGAGCAGCGTGTCGACGACCGCCTTGAGCGTGATGCCGTAGGTGCACAGTCCGTGCAGGATCGGCTTGTCGAAGCCGGCGCGCCGGGCGAAGTCGGGGTCGGCGTGCAGCGGGTTCCAGTCGCCGGAGAGGCGGTAGAGGAGGGCCTGGTCCTCGCGGACGGCGCGGTCGACGGTCTCGTCGGGTTCCCCGGCGGGGGGGTCGAGGCGTGTGGAGGGACCTCGGTCGCCGCCCCATCCGCCCTCTCCGCGTACGAAGATCTGGGCGTCGTTGGTCCACAGCGGTCCGTCGGCGTCGGCGACCTCGGTGCGCAGGACCAGGATCGCGGCCTTGCCCTTGTCGTAGACGGCGGCGAGCCGGTTGGTCGCGGTCGCCGTTCCCTCGGCCGGGATGGGGCGGTGGATCCGCAGCGCCTGCCCGCCGTGCAGGACCTTGGCGAGCTCGACCTCCACACCGGGCATGGACAGCCCGCTGATCACCCCGGGCGCGCCGGAGCCCGCGACGGTGGCGAAGCTCGGCAGGACGTGCAGCCGGGACTCCAGGGTGTAGCGCAGCTCACCGGGGTCGGTGGCGGGGATGCCGGCGCCGATGCCGAGGTGGTAGAGCTGGACGTCCTTGGTGGTCCAGGCGATCTCGCCGGTCCGGGGTTCGGCCGCGAGGGCTTTCGCTGCGTCGATGGGCATACGGCTCCTGACACTGGCGGTCCACTGGGCTGGCGGTTCAAGACCCCGGTGCGGACGTCCGCACCGTCGGCCGCACCGAGGTCGCTGCGGGCCGGTCTAGAACGCGTTCCAGTCCGGCGCCCTCTGTATAGCCGAGCACTCCGGAGTTGTGAAGGCTCCTGACGCCGTGTCAGCTCTGCCGGGGCAGTGACATTTGTACTGCCCGAGTGCGTACATGCGCCTCTGCCCCGCCCCGGGCACGGGTGCCATCATCGTGCTGACGGTGTGGCCGGAACCGTTCGGTTCGCACGGTGCTGTCGTACCGCCGTACGGCGGGGACCATCTGATCGGGGGAACACGGATATGACGGTGTTGCGCAGAGCGCGGGCGCAGGTGCGGGCCTGGCAGACGGCACGGCTCGAATGGAAGGCGGAGCACGAGCGCTTCAAGGCCGCGCAACGGGCGGCCGGAAAGTGCGGCAAGACCCCGGACGTCGACCATCCGGGGCCGCCGCCCACCGGCTTCTCACTGCTGCCGTGGCTGCTGATGGGGATGGGGGCCTTCTCCAACCTGCTCCAGGGCGAGGCGCCGAACCCGTTGATCGGCGGCCTGGGCCTGCTCGCCTTCAACTCCCTCTACGTCTACGTCACCTTCCGCTCCTTCGACCGGGCCAAGCGGGAGGCCGTCTCCACCCGGGTGGCCCTGCTGCTGATGGGCCTGCTGACCACGGGCCTGGCCGTCGGGTACGGCGGCAGCTGGCTGATGTTCTTCCCGCTGCTGGGCCTCGCGGCCGGCGCCACGCTGCGCGGCCCCTGGCTGGGCCGTACCGGCATCCTGCTCGCGGTGTACGCGGCGGCCGTCTCCGGCGTCCGCGACAACTGGGGCGACGCGACGAACATCGGCTACGCCACCTTCCTGTCCAGCATGGTGACCGCCGCGATCCTCGGTCTGTCCGAGGCCGTACGGGAACTGCGCGCCGCCCGCGAGGAACTGGCCCGGCGCGCGGTGGAGAAGGAGCGGCTGCGCTTCTCGCGGGATCTGCACGACCTGCTCGGACACACGCTGTCGGTGATCGTGGTGAAGTCGGAGGCGGCGCGGCGGCTCGCTCCGCGCGACATGGACGCGGCGCTGGGCCAGATCACGGACCTCGAGTCGGTGGGCCGGCAGGCGCTCACCGAGATCCGCGAGGCGGTGACCGGCTACCGCGAGGGCAGCCTCGCCACCGAGCTCACCCGGGCCCGTTCGGCGCTGTCCGCGGCGAGCGTGGAGCCGCTGGTGCGCCAGTCCGGTGTGCCGCTCGCACCGCAGACGGAGGCGCTGCTGAGCTGGGTGGTGCGCGAGGCGGTCACCAATGTGGTCCGGCACAGCGACGCCGGCCGCTGTGAGATCACCGTCGAGAGCGGCACCGAGCAGGCCCGGCTCACCGTGACCGACAACGGCAGCGGCAGGCCCGTGCGCCGGCCCGAGCAGGGCATCGGCGGCACGGGACTGAAGGGGCTGACCGAGCGCCTCGCGGCGGCGGGCGGCTCGCTCACGGCCGGCCCGTCGCCGCGCGGCGGTTTCACGGTGACCGCCGAACTGCCGGTGGCGTCGGCGGAGTTCGCGGACCTCGCGGCTACGGCGCCCAGGGCGGGCTGACCGCCCAGCTGACGTCGTCGGTCCAGGACGTGCCGCTGTCGAAGTCGTTGGGGCCGCCGTCGCTCGCTATGTAGAGGTTGTGGGCGTAGTGGCGCAGGTATCTCGTCGGGTAGTTGTACGAGGCGAACGAGGTGCCGGTGCCGCTCTTCCCGGCCTGCGGGCAGAAGGTGGCGTCGGCCCGGAACTGGGCGGTGCCGTCCATGGGCTGCCGGTAGAGCCTGTAGTTGCGGTGGCGCAGGTAGTCGCCGGGGTAGTTCCGTGACTCGAAGGAGACACAGGAACTGCTCGCGAGGCCGCGGCGGACGATCCAGGTGGCGTCGCTCCGGTCCGTGCCGGAGCTGCTCGCGTTGACGGCGGAGATGACGCCGGCGTCGTTCTGGTGGCGGACGTAGTCGGCGGTGCAGCAGGACGTGGTGGCGCGCAGCGAGATCTCCGAGCCGGGGTTCAGGGTGCCGGTGCTGCCCGTCGCGCCGCCGTAGCCGGCGGAGACGATGTCGGCCTGGACGGCGTTGTCGGCGGCGTCGGTCGGGATGCCGGAGGTCATGACGCCCTCGAAGAAGGAGCCGATGGAGCCGTTGCTGTTGTCGCCGCCGGTGCCGAGGACGATCGCGCCCTCCTGGTGCATCGGCGAGTATCCGCTCCTGGCCGGCTCACCTCCGGAATAGGTGGTCGTGAGCCCACCGGACTGGGCATTCCCGTATTTCAGCGCGAAATGGTTCTGCCCGTTGTTCTTGAGCAGCGCGGTCACGAAAGGCAGCGGTCCGGTGCCGGTGTCGGAGGTGTTCCTGCTGTATCCGGCGTCGGACTGGAACAGCCCGTTCTCCAGGTCGGCCTGCACCCAGGGGCCCTGTCCGTAGCAGGGCGAGAACCAGCACTCGGTGCCGAAGTTGATGGCGTCCATGTGGCCGTTGCCGGTGTCCTTGTTGTTGGTCTCGGCATTGCCGTAGTCGAAGCAGCAGCGGTTGTTGACGTGGGTGCCGGACGTCACCATGTACATCCCCTCGGCCTGCCCGTTCACGGCGACGCCCGAGGTCGAGTTGTCCCGGTAGCCCATGCCGGCGGAGATCTCCAGGCCGTAGACCTGGTGGCCGCCGACGGTCACCGGCAGCGCGTCGGCGGGCGCCCCGACATCGGCCGCGCCGGCGCCGCCCGCACCCTCGATCGTGAGGTCGTTGTGCCGGGCGGACTGGTCGTAGATCTCGGTGATGACGCAGGTCGTGCCGGAACAGAAGGAGTCCTGGACGGCCGCGTTCGCGTATCCGCCGGCGGCCAGCAGCCCGATGTCCCTGGTGGCGCCGTCCGAGGCGCGCCGCACCTGGTAGAGCGGGCCGCTGTACGAGGAGTACAGCGCCCGGACCAGGCTGTGCGCGGCGACGCAGGGGGTGCCCGCGGAGGCGTAGATGTCACAGGGCAGCGAACCGGCCGCGGCGGCCTGGGGCGCGCCGGTGCCGAGGAGCAGTGCGGCGAGGGTGGCGCAGACCGCGAGGACGGACAGGGCGGCGCTTCTCAGCCGCCGGGGGGCGGTGTGGGGGGATCTCATGAGCACGGTGCACCTCGGATTCTCCGTTCGGGATTTCGGACAACGTTCGACCGAAATACCGAACCTATTCAACGGTGGAAATTGCACGGATTCCTGGAAATGCAGGGGCGATTGTTTGAGCACTCCCCGGAGACCGTCAACCCCCGCGGCAGCGGACCATGCCAAGTCTTTAATCGGCGGCGGCCGCCGCCGAGTTGTCGCCGCAGGACGTCCAGGGCCGTAATCTGACCCCATGAACGAGATGCCCCGGGAGCACCGGACCGGCAAGTCCATTCGGGTGCTGCTCGCCGAGGATCAGGGCATGCTGCGTGGTGCGCTCGCTCTGCTGCTCGGTCTTGAGGAGGACATCGAGGTGGTGTCCCAGCTGGGCTCGGGCGGCGGCATCGTCGACGCCGTGCTCACCCACCGGCCGGACGTGGCCCTGCTGGACATCGAACTGCCGGGCGTCAGCGGGCTGGACGCGGCGGCCGAGCTGCGGGAGCAGGCGCCCGACTGCCGGGTACTGATCCTCACCACCTTCGGCCGGCCCGGCTATCTGCGCCGGGCCATGGAGGCCGGGGCGGCCGGGTTCCTCGTCAAGGACGGGCCGGTGGAGGAACTGGCCGCGGCGATCCGGCGCGTGCTCACCGGGGAGACCGTCGTCGATCCGGCGCTGGCCGCCGCCGCGCTCAGCGCAGGACCCAGTCCGCTGACGGCCCGTGAGTGCGATGTGCTGAAGGCGTCGGTGGACGGGGCGACCGTAGCCGACATCGCCGGCGAGCTGCATCTGTCCGAGTCCACCGTCCGCAACTACCTGTCCTCGGCCATCGGCAAGACAGGCACCCGCAACCGGGCGGAGGCGGTGCGGGAGGCCCGGCAGCAGGGATGGCTGTGAGCACCGGTCGGGCCGTGCCGGGTCACTGGATCACCTCCGCGTTCTGATACTGCCTCCCCTCCGGTGCCACGCAGACGAACCAGGCCGACGGAGCCCCGACGCCCGCCCTGGGCACCGCCACGGTGCTGGAGCCGTCGTTCCAGGTGCATTTGACCTGGCCGGCCGTCTGGGCCACCTCGCCGATCACCAGCCGGCCGGAGCTCTCAGGGCTCCAGCCCAGCCGTGTGGCGATGGATTCGAGGTCGGTGCCCGACGGCCGGTCCCAGTTCTCCAAGGTGTTGTACATGACCTGCTGGGGTGTGTGCTCACCCCAGGCGCGCGTGACGAAGAAGGAGATCTTGCCGATCAGGTCGGCCGCCTTGTGGACCTCCGCCGCCTCCAGGCGCAGCTTTTTCATCGCGTTGTACTGCCGGACCGCCTCCGTCCGGTCGCGCGGCGCATCCCACACCTGGAGCTCCACGCGCCATTCCTTCCCCCGGTACAGGCCCCTCGCCAGATCTGTGCGTTGCGGCTCGTCCACATGCCGGGCCCGAGAAGGCGCGGGTCGGGTCGCCACCGGCGCCGTCCGGTCCCCGTGACCACCGCCGGGCAGCCCCGTCACCGCCAGCGTCACCCCTGTCGACCCCGCCAGTACCAGCGTCGTGGCCGCCGCCACCGCCCAGCGGCGGGCTCTGCGGCGGCGGCCGCGGCGGATGACCGCCCCGACCGGGGCTATGCCGATCTCGGCCTCGTCCGCGGCGTCCGCGAGGAGCAGGGCGATGTCCGTCTGCGTCATGTCGGTCATCTCGTTCATGTCGTGGCTCTCCCGGTCCGCGCTCGTCACTTCCGACCTCCATGCGTCACCGTCTCGGCGAGTCCCGGTATGGCCCGGAGTTTCGCGATGCCCTTGGCCGCGTTGCTCTTCACCGTGCCGACCGAGCAGCCCATCGCCTCCGCCGCCTGGGTCTCCGTCAGGTCCTCCCAGTAGCGCAGGACCACCGCCTCCCGCTGCCGCAGCGGCAGCTGGGCGAGCGCCTTGAGCAGCGCGCCGCGGTCGTCGGCCTGCGCGATCCGGTCCCCTGTGTCGGCCACCTCGTGCACCAGGCCCGAGTCGTCCTTCGGAGCCAGGAACTCCTTGAGCCTTCTTCTGTGTTTGCGCGCATGCAGGTTGATCATCACGCGGCGTACATAGGCCTCCGGATCATCGGCCGCGCCGACCTTGCGCCAGGCCACATAGATCCGCTCCAGCGTGGACTGGACCAGGTCCTCCGCGGCGTGCTGCTCCCCCGTGAGGAGAAATGCCGTACGCATCAGCCGCGGCCAGCGGCCGATCATGAAGCTCTGGAACTCCTCGTTCCGAGCGTTCTTCCCGTCCCCCATGGGCACCTCCCTAGATATCAGAAGGAGTCCATGGGACGCCCGGACCGTTGCCTCATCCTCGGGAAGTCGCGGAAGTCTTTCGCGGCAGCCACAGCAGCATCAGCACCGCCCCGCCCAGCAGCACCGCCGTACTGGCCCGGAAGGCCAGCGCGTAGCCGTCCGTCAGCGCCTCGGGGCCGTGGCCGCCGCCCGTGCCCGCCGCGGCGACGGTCGACATCGCGGCGAGCCCGAGCGAGCCGCCCATCGTGCGCGAGGTGTTGACCAGTCCGGACACCACCCCGGCCTCGCCCGGCGCCGCCCCCGACGTGGCGAGGGAGGCGAGCGGCGTCGCCGCCAGACCCGCGCCGAGCATCATCAGCATTCCCGGGATCATGATCCCGGTGACGTACGCCCCGTGCGCGCTCATCGTCGACTGCCAGCCGAAGCCCGTCGCGGCCACCAGCGTGCCCAGCGCCGCCACGGTCCGCGCGCCCGCCGCCCGCATCAGGCGCGGCGCCAGCTTGGAGCCGGCGACCACGGACAGCGAGCTGGGCACGAGCGCGACCCCGGCCTCCAGCGGCGAGTAGCCGAGCACGTTCTGGGCGTAGAGCGTCATGAAGTACCACATGCAGAACATGGCCGACCCGGAGACGAACATCGCCGCGTTCGCCGAGGCGACCGAGCGCAGCCGCAGCAGTCCGAGCGGCATCAGCGGGGCCGTCGTACGGGCCTCCACCAGCAGGAACAGGCCGATCAGCAGCAGCCCGGCGAGCAGCGGCAGCAGCGTGGCGGCGGCCGTCCAGCCCTCCGCCTCCGTCTGCGAGATGCCGTAGGCCAGGGTCGCGAGGCCCGCCGTCACCAGCAGCGCGCCCGGCAGGTCCAGGCGCCGCCCGTCACCGGCCCGGCTCTCGGTGAGCCAGCGCACCGAGCCGGCCAGCACGAGCGCGCCCACCGGCACGTTGATCAGCAGCACCCAGCGCCAGGACAGCAGGTCCACGAGCACCCCGCCGACGAGCCCGCCCGCGGCCCCGCCCCCGGCGCCGACCGCGGTCCAGGTGGCGATCGCGCGGGCCCGCGCCGCCCCCTCCGGCACCGCGGAGGTCAGCAGGGTCAGCGTCGAGGGGGCCAGCACCGCGGCGCCCAGCCCCTGCACGGCCCGCGCCAGCAGCAGCTGCCAGCCCTCCTGGGCGAGGCCGCCGCCCAGCGAGGCCAGCGTGAACAGGCCGAGGCCGACGAGGAACATGCGCTTGCGCCCGTACAGGTCGCCGGCCCGGCCGCCGAGCAGCATGAACCCGGCGAAGGCGATGGCGTACGCGTTCACCACCCATTGCAGGCCCGACGGGGTCAGGCCGAGGCCGCCGCGCATGGACGGCAGGGCGACGTTCACCACGGACACGTCCAGGACGACCAGGAACTGTCCGGCACAGGCGAGCGCCACCACCAGCCAGGCGGGCACGGTCGTACGGCGGGATATGAGGGCTGTGGTGCCGGGGGCTTCGAGCATGGGTGTCATGCTCTCAACCCGGTTACGGTCCTTGCATCGGCATTTCGGACCACGGCTCTCGGTCGTACGACCTAGCCCGCCGCGACTGACGGCAGCTCAGAAACCCAAGGAACGGTCAAGGATTCGTTAGAGGCCCGAAGCAACGGAATAGTTGCCTGTGCATACGAGGTTTACCCGGCACTTATGTACACGGGAGGCCTCACTCAATGACCCACACGACGACCGGCCAGCCGCCCCGGAGGGCGAACGGCGCCGTGGTCCCGGTGCTCGCCTTCGCGGGCATCGTCGTCGCGGTGATGCAGACCCTGCTCGTGCCGGTCATCAAGGACCTGCCGCAGCTGCTGGACACCGCCCCCTCCAACGCCACCTGGGTGCTGACCTCGACCCTGCTGTCCGGCGCCGTCGCCACCCCGATCATGGGCCGGCTCGGCGACCTCTACGGCAAGCGGCGGATGCTGATCCTCAGCCTCGCCGTGATGGTGGTCGGCGCCCTGGTCAGCGCGCTCACCAGCCAGCTGCTCACCATGATCGTCGGCCGGACCCTGCAGGGCTTCGCGATGGGCGCGATCCCGCTCGGCATCGGCCTGATGCGCGACATGCTGCCGCGCGAGAGGCTCGGCTCGGCCATGGCGCTGATGAGCTCCTCGATCGGCGTCGGCGGCGGCCTCGCGCTGCCCGCCGCGGCCCTGGTCGCGCAGCACACGAACTGGCACGCCCTGTTCTACGGCGCCGCCGGCCTCGGCGCGCTCGCCATCGTCCTCACCCTCCTCGCCGTACCCGAGTCCCCGATGCGGGCGGACGGCTCCTTCGACCTGCTCGGCGCGATCGGCCTGTCGACCGGCCTGGTCCTGCTCCTGCTGCCCATCACCAAGGGCAGCGACTGGGGCTGGTCGTCGGGTACGACGCTCGGTCTGTTCGCCGCGTCGGCCCTGGTCCTCGTCCTGTGGGGCCTGTACGAGCTGCGCGTGCCGGCACCCCTGGTCGACCTGCGCACCACCGCGCGCCCGGCCGTCCTCTTCACCAACCTCGCGTCGATCATGGTCGGCGTGGCGTTCTACGTCGTCTCGCTGGTCCTGCCCCAGCTGCTGCAGCTGCCGAAGGCCACCGGCTACGGCCTCGGCCAGTCCATGGTCGTCGCCGGTCTGTGCGTGGCCCCGCTGGGCCTGACGATGATGTTCACGGCGCCGGTCTACGCCCGGCTGTCCGCCAGGTTCGGCCCGAAGGTCACCCTCATCATCGGCCTGCTGGTCATCGCGCTCGGCTACGGCGGCGGCCTCGGCCTGATGGACGCGGCCTGGCAGACCGTCGTCACGTCCGTGGTGCTCGGCGCCGGCATCGGCCTCGCCTACTCCTCGCTGCCCGCGCTGATCGTCGGCGCGGTGCCGGCCTCGGAGACCGGTGCGGCGAACGGCCTCAACACGCTGATGCGGTCCATCGGCACCTCGGTGTCCAGTGCCGTCATCGGCATGGTGCTGGCCAACACGGCGAACCACGTGGGCGGTGTCGCCGTCCCCACCATGCACGGCTTCCGGGTGTCCTTCCTGATCGCGACGGCCGCGGTGGCGGTGGGGCTGGTGCTGGCGCTGTTCCTGCCGAAGGCCTCCCGGCCGGGTCAGCAGCACACTCAGCTGCGGGCCAGCAGTGAGGAGGAGGCTTCGCTGGAGCGGGCCGAAGAGGCGCTCCGTGGATTCCGGGGACGCGTTCTGGGTGCCGACGGCGTTCCGGTTGCCCGGGCCAAGGTCACGCTCATCGACCGGCGGGGGCGGCAGGCGGGGGCGACCGTCTCCGACGAGGACGGCGGTTATGCGCTTGCCGTGCCGGCGCAGGGGGCGTACGTCCTCGCCGCGAAGGCCTCCGGCCATGGGCCGCATGCTTCCTCCGCGACGCATTCCGGGGAGGACCGGGCTGTCGAACTGGATCTTTCGCTGCCTGGGGAGACCGTGAGCGCGTAGAGCTCGGGACGTTCTGCCGTCTCGCTGTCGTGGCTTGTCGCGCGGTTCCCCGCGCCCCTACGAAACGCACCCCTTGTCGATCAGCGGCCGGGGGTGCGGCAGCATGGGCCCCCGGAACAGTCGTACGACCGGAAGGCCAGCCATGACCGCCGCCGCCCCCAAACCCGAGATCCTGGCCGCCTTCGAAGGGGCCAAGGGGTTCATGCCCGTGGACGAGGGGCTGGCGCTGTACGCGGCCGCGGTGGAGGCCGGGGGGCTGGGGCTGCCGTTGCTGGAGGTGGGCACGTACTGCGGGCGGTCCACCGTGCTGCTCGCCGACGCGGCCCGTGCGGCCGGGGTCACGGCGCTGACCGTCGACCACCACCGGGGCAGCGAGGAGCAGCAGCCGGGCTGGGACTACCACGACCCGGAGACGGTCGACCCCGAGGTCGGGCTGATGGACACGCTGCCCGCCTTCCGCCGGACGCTGTTCAAGGCGGGTCTGGAGGAGCACGTGGTCGCCGTCGTCGGGCGCTCCCCGCAGATCGCGGCGATCTGGAACTCCCCGCTCGGTCTCGTGTTCATCGACGGCGGCCATACGGACGAGCACGCCACCGCCGACTACGAGGGCTGGGCACCCCATGTGGCTGAGGGGGGCCTCCTCGTCATCCACGACGTGTTCCCGCACCCCGAGGACGAGTTCACCGGGCAGGCGCCGTACCGGGTGTATCTGCGGGCTCTGGAGTCGGGCGCGTTCACCGAGATCTCGGTGACCGACTCGCTGCGTGTCCTGCGTCGAACGCGCGCGGGGATCTGAGGCCCCGGTTAGAGTCACAGACGTGTCGTACCTAGGCCCGGAGTTCGATCCGCCCCAGCCGCGCCGGTCCCGGCGCCGCCCGCTGACCGTGGCGCTCGCCGTGCTGGTGCCCGGCGCGCTGCTCGGGTGGGTGGCGTACGAGGCGGTGGGCGGCGGGGGCGGGGCCGCCGCGGCCCCGGGCGCCCGCGGCGGCTCCGCCGTGTCGTCCCCGGCGCCGTCGTCGCCGTCGGCCCCGTCCGCTTCTCCCGCGGACGGCGGCACGCGGGCCTCGGGGCCGGCGCCCGCGGACGGTCCGCTGAAGGGCAAGGTCGTCGTCGTCGACCCGGGGCACAACCCGGGCAACTTCCAGCACCCGGACGAGATCAACCGCAAGGTGGACATCGGGACGAACTGGAAGGAGTGCGACACCACCGGGACGTCCACCAACGACGGTTACACGGAGGCCCGGTTCAGCCTCGACGTCGCCCACCGGCTGCGCACGCTGCTGGAGCAGCAGGGCGCCACGGTGAAGCTCACCCATGACGGCGACAGCCCGGCGTGGGGGCCGTGTGTGGACGAGCGGGCCCGGATCGGCAACGCCGCGCACGCGGACGCGGCCGTCTCCATCCACGCCGACGGCTCCGCCGAAGGCGACCGGGGCTTCCACGTCATCCTGCCGGGATCGGTGCACGCCGGTGCCGCCGACACCCGGCCGATCGTCGACTCCTCGCACGACCTCGGTACCCGCATCGCCGGAACCTTCCTGCGCGACACCGGTGAGCCGCCGTCCAACTACCTCGGCGAAGGTACCGGTCTCGTCACACGTACGGACCTGGGCGGTCTCAATCTGTCAACGGTTCCCAAGGTGTTCATCGAGTGCGGCAACATGCGCGATAGCAAGGACGCGGCACTGCTGACCAGCGGAGCCTGGCGGCAGAAGGCCGCGCAAGGGATCTCTGAGGGAATCGTGAGTTTCCTGCGCGCGTCCTGACCGGCGGGCGGAACCGGCCGGACAGGCGGATCTTGCGGACGGTAGTGTCTACCGACGACGAGACGACTTACGAAGGACCTTTGAAGTGAATATCCGCTCCCTCACTAGAGGCGACGGCGCGGTGATCGGAGCAGCGGTGGTGCTGTTCATCGCGTCGTTCCTCACCTTCCAGAGCTACTCCTTTTTCGGCAGCTCAGCCAGCGGGAACGCATGGGACAACCTGGGCATTGGCCTGGGCATCTACATGGGCGCGGTGATCGGGGCCGTCCTCATCGTCGTCAACCGCTGTCTGCCGCAGCAGCGCAAGGTGCTCGGCCTCGACCTCGGCCAGGCCGGCACCGCGTTCGCGGTCCTGGCGGCCTGGTCGCTGCTGTGGTCGCTGATCGACACCCCGGACGGCGCGGACGTCGGCGCGGGCCTCGTCCTCGGCTTCATCGCCGCTCTCGTCCTCGCGGGCGCCGCCATCGCCACCCCCCTGGTCCCGGCCCTCCAGGCCGAGCTGCTCCCGGCCCCCAAGCCGGTCGCCCCGCAGCCCTACGGCGCCCAGCCGCCCGGCGGTTACGGCTACCCGGGCGCTCCGGCCCAGCCCTACGGCGGCCAGCCGCAGGCCGGGCAGCCGTTCGGGCAGCAGCCGCAGGGCGGTCCGGCGCCGGCGGAGCAGCCGGCCGCGGCCCAGCCGGCCCCCGCGGACTTCTCGCCGTTCTGGTTCGCCGTTCCGGTCGCCCGTCCGCTCTTCGCGGAGGACGGCTCGCCGACCCCGATCGCCGAACTGGCGCCGGGCACCTGGTACCTGGCCGTCGAGCAGCGCGGTGCCGCGCTGGTCGCGCAGACCCAGGACGGCCGCCGCGGCGTGCTCCAGGACACCTCCGGCATCCAGCGCGGCTGACCGCCCGCACCCGCCGCAGCGACGGCCCCTCGCCCTTCCGGGTGAGGGGCCGTTGTCGTAGAGTCGGCTCCCGACCGGTGAACTGACGGACCGTCAGGAGGCAGGGGATGCGGCTGGGTCTCGCACTCGGGTACTGGGGACGCGGCCCGGACGCCGGTCATGTGCCGCTCGCCCAGGAGGCGGAACGGCTCGGCTACGACTCCGTGTGGACGGCGGAGTCCTGGGGGTCGGACGCCTTCACCCCGCTCACCTGGATCGCCGCGCGGACCTCGACGATCAGGCTGGGTACGGCGGTCGCCCAGATGGCCGCGCGTTCGCCGGCCACCACCGCGATGCACGCGCTCACCCTGGACCACCTCTCCGGCGGGCGGATGATGCTCGGGCTCGGCCTGTCCGGGCCGCAGGTGGTGGAGGGGTGGTACGGCCGCCCGTTCCCGAAGTCGCCGCTGACCGCGACCCGGGAGTACGTGGACGTCGTACGGCAGGTGCTGCGGCGCGAGGCGCCGGTGGAGGTGGACGGGCGGTTCCATCCGCTGCCCTACCGGGGCCCGGACGGCACCGGGCTCGGCAAGCCGCTGAAGCCGATCACGCATCCGCTGCGGGCCGACCTCCCCGTGCTGCTCGGCGCCGAGGGGCCCGGGAACGTGGCGCAGACGGTCCGGATCGCCGACGGCTGGCTGCCGCTGTACTGGTCGCCGAGCCGGCCCGGGGCGTACGGGGACGTGGTGCGCAAGGTGCCGGAGGGGTTCATGGTGGCTCCGCTGGCCCGGGTGAAGGTGTGCGACGACGTGGCCGAGGGGCTGCTGCCCGTGAAGGCCATGCTCGGCTTCTACATCGGCGGGATGGGCCACGCCTCCCGCAACTTCCACGCCGACCTCATGGCGCGCATGGGGTACGAGGAGGAGGCGCGGCGGATCCAGGAGCTGTTCCTCGCGGGCCGGCGGGAGGAGGCGGTACAGGCCGTACCGGACGCCTTCGCCGACGAGATCTCGCTCGTCGGGCCGCGTGAACGCATCGCCGAGCGGCTGGAGTTGTGGCGGGCGGGCCCGGTGACGGACCTGCTGGCCCTCTCACCGGACCCGCACACGCTGCGCGTGCTCGCGGAGCTGAACTCCTAGCAGGACGAAACGCCCTAGCTGCCCTTGGCGAGCTGGGACGCCGAGGGGACCTGGTCCTTGACCGGGGCGCCCGCGCTCGCGCCCGCGTGTTTGACGTCGCCGATGACGTCGTTGAAGGAGGAGGCCGCGTCGGTGTCACCGTTGCGCAGCTTGGACGGCAGGTTCTTCAGGGCGTCGATGCCGGCACCGAGCGGCGCCAGCGCCTTGGCGAGCGCCGGGTCGCCCTGCGCGTTCTTCTGGGCCGCCTTGAGCCGGTTGTAGGCGAAGGCACCGGCGAGGCCCGCCTTCACCAGCGCCGTCTTGCGGCCCTTGGCGCCCTTCTTGAACGCGCCGGCCTTCCAGGGCTTCACGATCCACTGGTAGGTGGCGCCGGCCGCGAGACCGGCGTCGACCACGAAGCGCGTCTTGGCGAACTTGCGTCGCTGCGCGGAGGTGGTCGGGCTGGGGGTCCCGGCGGGGACGGCCTCGACCGCCGCGGCGTCCGTCGTACTGGTCTTCTCGACGGTCTTCTCGCTGCTGCCGCAGGCGGTGGAGCCGGCCAGCAGGGCGCAGCACAGCGTGAGCGCCACGCACAGGCGCCGTATCGGTACGGGCACGGAAGTCCTCCGGAGGTGTCCTCCCCGAGCGATCTGCTTCCTCCGGCAGCCTCACCCGTGACCGCGGGTTCCGCCACTCGGCGGCGGCCGACCGGGTTTCACCGTCCCGCGCCCGGCAATCCGGAAGGTATGTCCCCTCGATATCGCAACGGCACGAATCAGGCCGGGACGGTCATCGCGGTCGTCGCCGACATCATGGCCCTGATCCTCGGCCTGTGGATCCTGATGTACCTGCTGGACGCGAACCGGGCCAACAGCCTGGTCCAGTTCGTCCACGACGCCGCCGCCTGGCTGGCGGGCTGGTCGCACGACCTGTTCACGTTCAACGAGGCCTGGGCCCGGGTGGTCGCCGGTTACGGCCTGGCCGCGGTCGTGTACCTGTTCGTGGGCCACGCCGTCGCCAACCGCATGCACCGGCACTGAAGCCCCGGGCTATCCGCAGCAGTCGGGGTCCAGGCCGGCCGGCAGGTGTTCGCCGCCGAAGACCGCGCAGGTCGCCTCGTGGCCGCCCAGGGCGGCGACCGCCAGCAGCAGGGAGCCGGCCGTCCAGGTGGTGAGCTCCTGCGGCCAGATCGCGTCGTCCTCGAAGACGTAGCCCGTCCAGTACAGGCCGCTCCCGGGATCGCGCAGATGCTGGATGGACTGCAGGATCGCCAGGGCGCGGTCCGACTCCCCCACCGCCCACAGGGCCAGGGCGAGTTCGCTGGACTCGCCGCCGGTGACCCAGGGGTTGGGCACCACGCAGCGCACGCCGGCGCCGGGCACGACGAACCGGTCCCAGGACTCCTCGATGCGGGCCTTGGCCTCCGCGCCGGTCAGCGCGCCGCCGAGGACCGGGTAGTACCAGTCCATCGAGTAGCGCTCCTTGTCCAGGAAGCGCTCCGGGTGGCGGCGGATCGCGTGGCGGAGTCCCCCGACCGCCAACTCCCAGTCCGGCTGCGGCTCTTCGCGCTGCTCGGCGATGGCGAGCGCGCAGCGCAGCGCGTGGTGGATCGAGGAGCTGCCGGTGAGCAGGGCGTCCGCGGTGGGCGTGCCGTCGTCCTCGCGGCGCCAGCCGATCTGACCGCCGGGCTGCTGGAGTCCGAGCACCCACTCCATGGCCGCGTAGACGGTCGGCCACATGCGGTCCAGGAAGGTGTCGTCGCCGGTGGACAGGTAGTGGTGCCACACGCCCACGGCCACGTAGGCGACGAAGTTGGACTCGCGGGCGCGGTCGGTGACGTCGTCGTGGGCGCCGTCGGCGTAGGCGGCGTACCAGGAGCCGTCCTCGTTCTGGTGCCGGGCCAGCCAGTCGTAGGCCCGCTCGGCGGCCTCGTGCTCGCCGGCCGCGTCCAGGGCCATCGCGGCCTCGGTGTGGTCCCACGGGTCCAGGTGGTGCCCGCGGAACCACGGGATGGCACCGTCCTCCCGCTGTACGGCGAGGATGCCGGCGACGGTCGCGGCGGCCTGCTCGGCGGTGAGGACCCCGGGCAGGACGAGGTGTTCTGTCCGGGGGGTGGTCACTTGGCGGCCACCTCGGCGGACAGACGCGGCAGGTGCGGCTTGGTCGCGTAGACCACGAAGCTCTTGCCGATCAGCGGGTTCAGCGCCTGCTCGGCGACCCGGGTGGCGAGCGGCTTCTTCATGATGTCCCAGACGAGCAGCTTGTGGTACGCCCGCACCGGCAGCGCCTTGTCGTTGTCGACGCCGAACGCGCACTTGAGCCACCAGTACGGCGAGTGCAGCGCGTGCGCGTGATGGCTGCCGTACGGCTTCAGACCGGCTTCCCTGATCTTCGCCACCAGCTCGTCGGCCTTGTAGATGCGGATGTGGCCGCCCTCGACCTCGTGGTAGGCGTCGGACAGCGCCCAGCAGACCTTCTCCGGGCCGTAGCGCGGCACGGTGACGGCGATGCGGCCGCCCGGCCTGAGCACGCGGACCATCTCGGCGAGCACGCCCTTGTCGTCGGGGATGTGCTCCATCACCTCGGAGATGATGACGACGTCGAAGGACTCGTCCGGGAAGGGCAGGGCCAGCGCGTCGCCCTCCATGGCGGTGGCGGTGGCGCCCTCCGGCGCCTCCCCGGCCTCCTTCATCGCCGCGAACCACTTGGCGACCTCGCGGATCTCCTCGCCGTTCTGGTCGAGGGCCACGACCTGGGCGCCGCGCCGGTAGCACTCGAAGGCGTGCCGGCCGGCCCCGCAGCCGAGGTCCAGGACGCGGTCGCCGGGGGCGAGCGGGAACCGGGAGAAGTCGACGGTCAGCACGTGGCCCTGCTTTCGGGGTAGACGCCGGTGTCACTCGTCGAGGTCGCGGACGCGACCTTCGCCGAGGTCACGGAAGCAACACTCGGTGGGGCCGCGGAGCGGCCGGGTATCGGTGCCGTGGCGCGGCCGGGTACCGGTCCCGCGGAGCGGGCGATGGCCTCGCGGTAGTGGGCCACGGTTCCCTCCGCGGCGCGGGCCCAGGTGAAGTGCCGCAGCACCCGCTCACGGCCCGCGCGGCCGAGCCGCACCCTCAGCTCACGGTCGCCCAGCAGCCGGCCGAGACCGGCGGCCAGCGCTCCCGCGTCGCCCGGCGGTACGGCCAGGCAGGTCTCGCCGTCGCGGCCGGCGACCTCGGGAATCGCGCCGCCGGTCGTGGCGAGAAGCGGGGTGCCGGTGGCCATGGCCTCGGCGGCGGGCAGGGAGAAGCCCTCGTACAGCGAGGGCACGCAGGCGACCTCGGCCGAGCGGATCAGGCCGACCAGTTCGGCGTCGGAGATGCCCTTGACGAACTCGACGGCGCCGTCGAGGCCGTACCGCTCGATCGCCGCGGCGACCGGCCCCTCCTCGGGGCGCTTGCCGACGACGACGAGATGGGCGGCCGGGTGCTCGGTGCGCACCTTGGCCAGCGCCTCCACCAGGAACACCAGCCCCTTGAGCGGGACGTCGGCGCTGGAGGTGGTGACGATCCGGCCCGGGACCTCGGGCACGGCCGGATTCGGCGCGAACAGATCGGTGTCGGCGCCGATGTGGACGACGTGGACGCGGTCGTCGCGGACGCCGAGGTGGTCCACGATCTCCTGCCGGGAGCTGCCGGAGACGGTGAGGACCGAGGGCAGCCGGCGCGCGACGCGCTTCTGCATGCGGGTGAAGGCGTACCAGCGGCGCACCGAGTAGCGCCGCTGCCAGCCCTGCGCCGCGTCCAGTTCCAGCTGCCGGTCGACGGTGATGGGGTGGTGGATCGTGGTGACCAGGGGGGCGCCGATGTCGCCGAGCAGGCCGTAGCCGAGGGTCTGGTTGTCGTGGACGACGTCGAACGCACCGCGCCGGGCGCGCAGATGGCGACGGGCGCGCAGCGAGAAGGTCAGCGGCTCGGGGAAGCCGCCGGTCCACATCGTCGCGACTTCCAGGGCGTCGATCCAGTCCCGGTACTCGTCGCGCCCGGGGGTGCGGAAGGGGTCGGGCTGGCGGTAGAGGTCGAGGCTGGGCAGTTCGGTCAGGGTGAGTCCGGGACAGCCCTCGTCGAGGACGGGGTACGGCTGGGAGCCGATGACCTCGACGCGGTGGCCGAGCCGGGTCAGCTCGCGCGAGAGGTGCCGGACGTAGACGCCCTGGCCGCCGCAGAACGGGTTCCCTTTATAGGTGAGGAGCGCGATGTCGAGCGGTCGCTCGCCGTCGGCTGCGGGCTCCTCCTGGGCACCCGCATCCCGGGCCTCAGCGGTCACTCCGTGCCCCCTTCTGCCTGCACTGTCCCGCGAGACTACGACGGGACGCTAATCTAGAACAAGTTTCAGACTTGATCGTTCAAGAGGCTCTGAATCTACCGGCAGGTAGGGGCACTGTGAGCAGTGGATCAGGTGATTCGCGCCACGGCGCGTCGCCCTGCCATGCTGTCTGATCACGTGCCCCACAGACGCCTTCACCGACTGTCACGGAACGGGACCCATGCCTGCGGACATGCCTGCGGAATCCAAGGCTGAAGCCAGGGCGGAAGCCAGTACGGTCCGGCCCTCGTCGTCGCTCACCGAGCGCCAGGAGGCCCGCCGCCGCCGGATCCTGCACGCGAGCGCCCAACTGGCCAGCCGGGGCGGTTTCGACGCCGTACAGATGCGCGAGGTGGCGGAGTCCTCCCAGGTCGCCCTGGGCACCCTCTACCGCTACTTCCCGTCCAAGGTGCACCTGCTGGTCGCCACCATGCAGGACCAGCTGGAGCACATGCACGGCACACTGCGCAAGAAGCCGCCCACGGGTGACACGGCCGCCGAGCGGGTGGCGGAGACCCTGATGCGGGCCTTCCGCGCGCTCCAGCGCGAGCCGCACCTGGCCGACGCGATGGTCCGCGCGCTGACCTTCGCCGACCGCAGTGTCTCGCCGGAGGTCGACCAGGTCTCCCGCCAGACCACCCTGATCATCCTGGACGCGATGGGCCTCGACGACCCCACGCCCGAGCAGCTCTCGGCGGTCCGGGTCATCGAGCACACCTGGCACTCGGCCCTGATCACCTGGCTCTCGGGCCGCGCCTCCATCGCCCAGGTGAAGATCGACATCGAGACGGTGTGCCGCCTGATAGACCTGACGGAACCCGGCACCCGTCCGTGATCACCGCCGCGTACGGCGGTTCCCCGCCGCTCACCAGGTGGAGCGAGCCCGGCGAGGACGAACCGCGCCCTTGACGACGGGGCCTAGTCCTCCGGCGGGAACACCGCCTCCCCGCTCTCCAGCAGGGTGATCAGGATGGCCTCCACCGGACAGCCCTCGGCCGCCTCCAGGACGGGTTCGCCGGCGTCGGTGTCCGCCTCCACCGGGTGGGACTGGCGGGCGGAGTCGAGGCGGAAGGCCTGCGGGGCGTGGTGGAGGCACTGGGCCGAGCCGATGCACAGCGAGCGGTCGACCTCGACGTGCCAGCGGTCGCCCATGCTCACGCCCCCGCCGGCAGGTGGATCATCTTGTGTTCGAGGTACGCGCCGAAGCCCTCGGGGCCGAACTCCCGGCCCAGACCGGAGTTCTTGTAACCGCCGAACGGGCCCAGCATGTCCAGGCTGAAGGTGTTGACCGAGTAGGTGCCGGTGCGGACCTGCCGGGCGACCTCGATGCCGTGCTCGGTGTCGGCCGTCCACACGCTGCCGGACAGGCCGTAGTCGGAGTCGTTGGCGATCTTCACGGCCTCGGGTTCGTCGTCGTACGGCAGCAGGCAGATGACCGGGCCGAAGATCTCCTCGCGGGCGATCCGCATGGCGTTGTCCACGTCCCCGAAGAGGGTCGGCTCGACGTACCAGCCGCGGTCGAGGCCCGCCGGACGGCCGCCGCCGGTGAGGATCTTGGCGCCCTCCTCCTGGCCGATGCGGATGTAGTCGAGGCTGCGGCGCTGCTGCCGCCGGGCGACCAGGGGGCCGACCTGGGTCGCCGGGTCCAGCGGGTCGCCGACCCTCAGCGCGCTCGCGGCCGCCGCGAAAGCGTCGGCGAACTCGTCGTAGCGGGCGCGCGGCAGGAGGATGCGGGTCTGGGCCACGCAGGCCTGCCCGTTGTTCATCCAGGCCGCCGGGACGATCCCCGACACCGCCGCCTCGACGTCCGCGTCCGGCAGGACGACCGCCGCCGACTTTCCGCCCAGTTCGAGTGTGACCCGGGTGAGGTTGCGGGCGGCGACCTCCATCACCCGCTTGCCGGCCGCGACCGAGCCGGTGAAGGAGACCTTGTCGATGCCGGGGTGTCCGACCAGGTACTCGCTGACCTCGCGGTCGGCGGGCAGGATGGAGAGCACGCCCTCGGGCAGCCCGGCCTCGCGGGCGATCCCACCGAGGAGATAGGCGTCCAGCGGGGACTCGGGCGACGGCTTGAGTACGACCGTGCAGCCGGCCAGCAGCGCGGGGGCGAGCTTGGCGGCGGCGACGAACTGCGGGACGTTCCAGGGGACCACGGCGGCGACGACACCGACCGGCTCCCGGCGGACGAGGATCGGGCCGAGGACGCCGTCCCTGCGCTCCTCGCAGCTGTGGTCCCGCGCGACCCTGATCGCCGCGTCCCACACCATCATCGCGCCGAGCGCCTGGGCGAGGACGCTCCAGGAGTACGGGGAGCCGTTCTGCGCGGAGATCACCCGGGCGATCTCCTCGTGCCGGGCGGCGATGGCGTCCTTGATCCGGGCGACGACCTCGATCCGCTCCTCCGGCGTGGCCCGCGGCCACGGCCCCTCGTCGAAGGCGCGGCGCGCGACGGCCACGGCCCGGTCCACGTCCTGCCGCGACGCGTGCGGCACCCGGCCGATGACCTCCTCGGTGTGCGGGGAGACCACCTCGATGACGTCGTCGCCCAGGGGCTCGGTCAACTCCCCGCCGATGAACAGCTGTCCGTGTTCCACGAGCTCGGTCATGCCCGGCACCCTTTCTGACGCTGTTTCAGAACTGATACCAGTTCTAGTTATCATGGGCAATGGCCGTGGGCCGGAGGGGCGGAGGACCGATGACGAAGACGTTCGATCACGGTGGGGGCGTACGGTCCGTGGCGGTCCCCATCCCCGGCAACCCCCTCGGCCACACACTGGTGTACGTGGTGGACACCGGCCGCGGTCCCGTGCTGGTCGACACCGGCTGGGACGATCCCGCGTCCTGGGAGACGCTCGTGGCCGGACTGGCCGACTGCGGTACGGCGGTTGCGGAGGTGTACGGCGTCGTCATCACGCATCACCATCCGGACCACCACGGGCTGTCGGCCAGGGTGCGCGAGGCCTCCGGCGCCTGGGTGGCGATGCACGCGGCCGACACCGCGGTCGTCCGGCGCACCCGGGAGGCCCCGCCGGAGCGCTGGTTCACCTACATGAGCGCCAAACTCGCGGCGGCCGGCGCCCCGGAGGAACACCTGGCACCGCTGCGCACCCCCCGCGCCCTGCCCGGCCCCTCCCCCGCCCTCCCGGACCGGGAGGTCGTCCCCGGCGAACTCCTCGACCTGCCCGGACGCAGACTGCGCGCGATCTGGACCCCGGGGCACACACCGGGCCACGTCTGCCTGCACCTGGAGGAGGAGCACCCCGCCCACCTGACGGGCCGCGGGCGGCTGTTCAGCGGCGACCACCTGCTCCCGCGGATCACCCCGCACATCGGCCTGTACGAGGACCCCGACGACGCGACCGTGACCGACCCCCTCGGCGACTACCTCGACTCCCTGGAGCGGATCGGCCGGCTCGCCCCCGCCGAGGTCCTGCCCGCACACCAGCACGCCTTCACCGACGCGCCCGGCCGGGTACGGGAGCTGCTCGACCACCACGAGGAGCGCCTGGCCGGCCTGCTCGTCCTGCTCGCGGAGCCGCTCACCCCCTGGCAGCTCGCCGAGCGCATGGAGTGGAACCGCCCCTGGGCCGAGATCCCCTACGGCTCGCGGAACATCGCGGTCTCGGAGGCCGAGTCCCATCTGCGCCGCCTGGTGAAGCTGGGCCGCGCGGAGCCGGTGGCGGGCAGCGAGCCGGTGACGTACCTCGCGGTGTGATCCGGTCGCCTCCCGCGGGGCGGCCCTGATGGACAGGCGCATGGACCCGTTGCCCGGCCTCGTCGCCCAGCACGCCTGTGAGCGCCTGATCACCGACTTCGTCCACCGGCTCGACCTCGGTGAACCGGCCTCGGTGGCCGAGCTGTTCACCGAGGACGGCAGCTGGGAGTGGCCCCCGCCGGGGGACGGGCGCCGGATCGAGGGCCGCCAGGCGCTGCGGGCGTACTTCGGCTCCCGCCCCGCCGACCGTCTCTCGCGCCGCCTGATGTCCAACGTCCTGGTCACGGTGACCGGCCGGACCACGGCCAGGGCCGTGTCGTACTTCTCGACGTACCGCGTCGACGGATACGCGGGCGGCATGGTCCCCGCCGGGCCACCCGTCCAGGTGGGGCACTACGAGGACACCTTCCGCCGGGTCGACGACAGCTGGCTGATCGCCTCCCGCACGCTGCGCCTGCCCTTCGCCGGCGACACCCCGACGGTCAGCTGAGCGGTGTCGGGGGCCGGTTGGGGTCAGCCGAGTCCCGCTCCGCCGTAATGATCATCTCGGCCAGGTCGGCGAGCGTGGCGAGCTGCCGGGCGTTCATCTGCGGGGCGCGGGCGGCGAGCCGGACGAGACCGCTCTCGCGCAGCCGCACCAACGGGTCCGACTCGGCCTCCAGACCCTGCAGCACCGGCCGCAACGCCTCCTGCAGCGCCTCCGGTTCGTCGGCGGTGAAGAATCCGGCGGGCAGGCCGAAGAAGCGGCGCAGCCGGTCGGTGTGCTGCAGGCCCGGCATCCCGCTCTTGCGCCATTCGCTCAGCCACTGCCGGCTGGTCCCGGCGATCCTCGCCAGCTCGTCCAGTGAGTACCGCTTGCCGTCGGGCCGGCGCCGGGTCTCGCGGATGAAGTCCAGCCGCTGGCGCACCCGTCCGGCCAGAGACGTCTCCGGTGCCCGCCCGCCGGCGAGCAGTTCGACCACGACGCTCACGGGGATGCCCGTGCGATGGGACAGGTCGGCCACGTCGAGGACTTCCGGCAGCCGGCCGGGCCTGCCGGTCAACTCGCCGAGCCGGTCCAGGACAGCGGCCAGCGAGGCGTAGGCGTCACTCACCGAGGTCCCCCCTGGGCGTGTCGTCCGTGCGGTGGCTGGGCTGACCGCGAGGCTACCCGGTCACTCGTTCGCCGACCAGACGGGACAAGACTTCCTGCAGAAGATGGCAGGAATCGTTGACAGTTGAGGGCGCGACGGGTGAGGATCACGACACAGAGAGCAAGATTCGACCCGCCCGGGTGACCTTCAGACCCGCCCCGGGTGCCGTCTATGGGGGAGCGGCATCCGGGGTGTTTCTCTGTCCCGCTCCTCCTGCGAAGGTGGTGCGCCGATGCTGCAGCCCGTCCTTCTGCTCGGGGCCGGACGGCCCGCACACGGCGGATACCCGCTGGCGCGGATCGCGGCCGTGCGCCCGGTGGTGCTGGCCGACACCTCGGCGCCCGACTGGGCGCGGCCGTTCCTGTCCGGCCATCTCGCAGCCGACCCGGCGCGCGAGACGGAGACCGCCGAAACGGCGGCGCGGTACGCCGCCCGGCACCCGTTCGCCGGCGTGCTGACCTGGAACAGGGCGCAGCTGGCCGTGGCCGCGCGGATCACCGGACGGCTCGGCCTGCCGGGCCTGCCGTACGAGACGGCCGCCGTCTGCGCCGATCCACCGGCGTTACGGGCGCTGCTGCTCCGGAACCGGGTGGTGCCCGCGGGGCCGGAGGACGCGGCGGAGCCGTTGGTGTCGGCCGAGGCCGTCGTCCTGGACGACGAGGTCCGCATCACCGCGCTGACCCGTACGACCTCGCTGGGGCACTCCGTCCACGCCCATGACCCCCTGCTGCACAACCGGTTCGTGCGGCGGACCGTGGAACGCACGGTGCGGGCGCTCGGCCTCCGGCACGCCGTCGCGCACGTGGGCCTGCGGCTGACCGAGCGCGGACCGAGGGTCACCGGTGTCTCGCCGCATCTGCCCGGCGACCTGATCCCCTGGCTCGTGGAACGGGCGACGGGGGTGGACCTGGTGGGTGCGGCACTGTCGCTCGCGTGCGGGGCGGTGCCCGAGGTGACGCCCACCCGGCAGCGGGCGGCGGCCATCCGGTTCGCCGACGGAGCCTCCCGGCGGGCGCCACGGGAGTACCGGATCGCCGAGGGCGCGGACGCGTCGGAGTGCGAGCGGGCGTTGGACGCGGCCTGAGCTCGGCGTGCGAGCGGGCGTTGGACACGGCTTGAGCACAGCCTCGCGCCCCTGGCCGACCGCGGGCTGCCGCCCGGCGGTCTCTCCGGCTCCTCATGGCCGTGACCGTGGTCACCGCCGTCCTGTGCCCACAGCCACCCCTCGGGGCGCTGAAGGCTGCCGGTAAAGTGGCGGCGTCGTCATCACACCCGTACGGGGGGAAGCCGGTGCAATTCCGGCGCTGACCCGCAACCGTCAACCGTCCCGAGGACGGTGAGCCGGACCGCCCCGCACGGCACGTTGACCGGCTTGCGTGCGTCGGCCGCCCGCCGCGCACGGCACCGTCGAGGTTTACGGAGCCGAGCCGCCCGGGGCCCGCCCGCGCGCTGCCCGGCTCCCCACAGGAGAGGCAGTCGCCGACCATGAACGTCCGCCGCAGTGCCGCGGCTCTCGCCGCCGTAGGCGTGCTGGCCGCCGCCGCGCCCGCCACGGCCGCCGGCCCGTCCCCGTCTCCGAAGGCCGCGATCCCGTCCGGGCTGTACGGCACGTCCGACCCGACCTACGACGGCGTGTGGCGCCAGTCGCTGACGCTGATCGCCCAGCGGACCCTCGGCTACCGGCCGGCCGCGAAGGCCGTGGACTGGCTCGCGGGCCAGCAGTGTGCCAGCGGTGCCTTCGCCGCCTTCCGCGCCGCCCCCGCCAAGGCGTGCGACGGCAAGGTCACGGTGGACACCAACAGCACGGCCGCCGCCGTCCAGGCCCTGAAGGCGGCCGGCGGGCACGACGACGCCGTCGGCAGGGCGGTGGCCTGGCTGAAGTCGGTGCAGAACAAGGACGGCGGCTGGAGCTACTTTCCGGGCAAGGCCAGCGACACCAACTCCACCTCCGTCGTGGTCGGCGCGCTGACCGCGGCCGGCATGAACCCGGTGGACGTGCGCAAGTCGGGCAAGTCCCCCTACGACCTGCTGGCCGCCATGTCCGTTCCCTGCGACCAGGACGGCGGCGGTGCCCTCGCCTTCCAGCCGGACAAGAACGGCAAGCCGGCCGCCAACGCCGACGCCACGGCGGCCGGGGTGCTGGGGGCGCTCGGCAAGGGATTCGTCGCGCGGGCCGGCACGGCGCCCGCGCACGCCGCCTGCACCCGGGCCGCCCACCCCACGCCCGCGCAGGTGGCGGACAACGCCGGAGCGTATCTGGCGGCGGCCGTCGCCAAGAGCGGGCACCTGCAGTCCGCGCTGCCCGGCGCCAAGGACCAGCCGGACTTCGGCAACACGGCGGACACGGTCGTCGCGCTCGCCGCGGACGGGCGCACCGAGCAGGCGAAGGCCTCGTACGCCTGGCTGGAGAAGAACGCCTCCCAGTGGGCGGCGCAGAGCGGACCGGCGGCGTACGCCCAGCTGATCCTCGCCGCGCACGCGGTCGGCGCACAGCCCGGTGACTTCGGCGGCACCAGCCTGGTCCGGTCCCTCAACGCCCTCGGCCCCGCCCCGCAGGTGGAGACCGAGCAGAAGGAGAAGACGAAGTCCGACGGCGGCTCGGGCCTCGGTGTCTGGTGGTTCGTCGGCGTCTGCCTAGTGGCGGGCATCGGCGCCGGCTTCCTGCTCAGCGGCCGGAAGAAGAAGCAGCCGTGACCGCGGTCCGCCGTGCCGCGAGCCTGCTGGGCGCCGCGCTCGTCCTGCTGGCCGGGGCCGGGCAGGCGGACGCCGCCGGCTACCGCTACTGGTCCTTCTGGGAGCGGACGGGCGGGCACTGGACGTACGCCACGCAGGGCCCGTCGACCGTCCGTCCCGACGACGGCGCCGTGGAGGGCTTCCGTTTCGCGGTGAGCGCGGACTCGGCGGACGCGAGCCGGCCCCGCGGTGCGGCGGACTTCACCACGATCTGTGCGGGGACGCCCGCCACGTCCGGTACGAAGCGGGTGGCCCTGGTCCTCGACTTCGGCACCGCCGCGGACGCGCCGTCCGGCGAGACCCCGCCGGCGCGCCGCACGGCGTGCGCGCGGGTGTCCGCCGACGCGACGACGGCCGACGCCCTGGCGGCCGTCGCACCGCCCCTGCGCTACGACACCAACGCCCTGCTGTGCGCGATCGCCGGGTATCCGGAGAAGGGGTGCGGGGAGCAGGTTTCGGTGTCCACGAGCGGGAAGTCAGCGGAGAAGAGCGGCGGTTCGGACGACGGCCCCTCGCTGGGTCTGCCCATCGGCGCGGGATTGGTCGCCGTGCTGGCGGGTGCGGCGGTGTGGCAGTACCGGCGGCGACGCGATGCATCCGCCTGACCGCCGCCTCCGCCGCGACGTGCGGGCGGTCGTCCACCCCGGCGCCTGGTGGCTGTGGTCGTTGAGCCTCGGTACCGCCGCCACCCGCACCACCAACCCCCTCCTCCTCGCTCTCCTCATATCGGCCTCCGCCTACGTCGTGGCGACCCACCGCACCCCCGCCCCCGCCTCCCACGCCTACCCGGCCTTCGCCCGGCTCGCCCTCGCCGTCCTCCTCGTCCGCCTCCTCTTCGCGGTGGCGCTCGGCTCCCCGATCCCCGGCACCCACACCCTCCTCACCCTCCCCGAAGTCCCGCTCCCGCACTGGGCGCAGGGCATCCGCCTGGGCGGCAAGGTCACCGCCGAGGCGCTCGTCTTCGCCGCCTACGACGGGCTGAAGCTGGCCACCCTGCTGATCTGCGTCGGCGCGGCGAACGCGCTCGCCAGTCCCGCCCGGCTGCTGAAATCCCTGCCCGGCGCGCTGTACGAGACCGGCGTCGCCGTGGTCGTCGCCCTCACCTTCGCCCCGCACCTCATCGCCGACGTCCAGCGCCTGCGCGCCGCCCGCCGGCTGCGCGGCCGCCCGGACCGCGGCCTGCGCGGGCTGCTGCAGGTCGGACTGCCGGTGCTGGAGGGCGCGTTGGAGCGCTCGGTCGCGCTCGCCGCCGCGATGGAGGCCCGCGGCTACGGCCGCGGTGCCGAGGTTCCCGCCCGTGTCCGCCGTACGACGGCCGCGCTCACCCTCGGCGGCCTGCTCGGCGTGTGCGCCGGGACGTACGGGCTGCTCACCGCGGAGGGCGGCACGTACGGCGTCCCGCTGCTGCTCGCCGGTGTGGCCGCCGCGCTCGCGGGCCTCAGGCTCGGCGGGCGGCGTTCGCTGCGCACCCGGTACCGGCCGGATCCGTGGGACGCGCGGGCCTGGCTGGTCGCCGGCTCCGGTGTCGCCGTGGCCGTGCTGCTCACGCTCGCCTCGACCCGCGACCCGGACTCCCTGCATCCCGGTGTCGTGCCCCTGACGGCCCCCGCCCTCCCCCTGTGGCCCGCCGCGGCGGTCCTCCTCGCCCTCCTCCCCGCCTTCGTCGTACCCCAGGCCCCCAAGGAGCCGTCGTGATCCGCTTCGAGGATGTCAGCGTGACGTACGACGGTGCGCCCGGACCCACCGTCCAGCGCGTCGGCTTCGACGTGCCGGAAGGCGAACTGGTGCTGCTCGCCGGCCCGTCCGGGGTGGGCAAGTCGACCGTGCTCGGCGCGGTGAGCGGTCTGGTGCCGCACTTCACCGGCGGCACCCTGCGCGGCCGCGTCACGGTGGCCGGCCGGGACACCCGCACCCACAAGCCGCGCGAACTCGCCGGCGTGGTCGGCACGGTGGGGCAGGATCCGCTCGCCCATTTCGTGACCGACACCGTGGAGGACGAACTCGCCTACGGCATGGAGTCGTTGGGCCTCGCCCCTGAGGTGATGCGGCGCCGGGTGGAGGAGACCCTCGACCTGCTGGGCCTCGCCGGACTGCGCGACCGTCCCCTCGCCACCCTCTCCGGCGGACAGCGGCAGCGGGTCGCGATCGGCTCGGTCCTCACCCCGCACCCCCAGGTGCTGGTCCTGGACGAGCCGACCTCGGCACTGGACCCGGCCGCGGCGGAGGAGGTCCTGGCCGTGCTCCAGCGCCTGGTGCACGACCTGGGCACGACGGTCCTGATGGCCGAGCACCGCCTGGAACGCGTGATCCAGTACGCCGACCGGGTCGTCCTCCTGCCCGGCCCCGGCGAACCCCCGGTCGCCGGCACCCCGGCGGAGGTGATGGCCGTGTCCCCCGTGTTCCCTCCGGTGGTGGACCTGGGCCGCCTGGCGGGCTGGTCCCCGCTTCCCCTGACGGTACGGGACGCCCGCCGCAGGGCCGGTGACCTGAGAGAACGCCTGGCCGCCCACGCGGCGGGCGGCACGCGTGCGAGCGCGGCGGCGGCCACACCGGGGACGGCCGCGCCCCGCGGCGGAGCCGCGGACCGGTGCGGCCCCGCGCCCCTCCGGGGCGCTTCCCGCCGCGGAAGCCGGCACCTCTTCCGGCGCCGCCCGACGCCCGCGCCCGAACCCCCGCGGACACTCGTCGCGGAGACCCGTTCCCTCTCCGTACGCCGAGCCCGCGTCGACGCCCTCCGGCACGTCGACCTGACCGTCGCCCCCGGCGAGACCATCGCCCTCATGGGCCGCAACGGTGCCGGGAAGTCCACCCTGCTCGGCTCCCTCGTCGGACTGGTCACCCCCACCTCCGGCACCGTCACCGTCGGCGGGGCCAGCCCCCACCGCACCACCCCCCGCGACCTCGTCCGGCGCGTGGGCCTCGTCCCCCAGGACCCGCGGGACCTCCTCTACGCCGACACGGTCGCCGACGAGTGCGCGGCGGCCGACCGGGACGCCGCGGCCGAGCCCGGCACCTGCCGGACCCTGGTGTCCGAGCTGCTGCCGGGGATCACGGACGACACCCACCCCCGCGACCTGTCCGAGGGCCAGTGCCTCGCGCTCGCCCTCGCCGTCGTACTGACCGCCCGGCCGCCCCTGCTGCTGCTCGACGAGCCGACGCGCGGCCTGGACTACGCGGCCAAGGCCCGCCTGGTGACCGTGCTGCGCGGACTCGCCGCCGAGGGGCACGCGATCGTGCTGGCCACGCATGACGTGGAGCTGGCGGCCGAGATCGCGCACCGGGTGGTGCTGCTCGCCGAGGGCGAGGTGATCGCCGACGGGCCGACGGCGCAGATCGTCGTCTCCTCGCCGTCCTTCGCGCCCCAGGTGACGAAGATCCTCGCACCGCAGCAGTGGCTCACCGTGGCCCAGGTGCGCGAGGCCCTCGGATGAGCGCCGCACGCCTGCACGCCGTCCGGCTCGGCCCCCGCTCGCTCGCCGCGCTGGGCCTGGTCAGCGCGGTCGGCGTGGTCGCCTTCTGCTGGCCCTTCCTCGCCCCGCCCCCCTCGCGGCTGAGCGCCCACGCGCAGGACGCGCCCTGGCTCTTCGGGGGCCTGCTGGTGCTGCTGGTCGCAGTCGTGGCGGCGACGATCTCCGAGTCGGATCTCGGGCCGAAGGCCGTGGCCATGCTGGGCGTGCTGGCCGCGACGGGGGCCGCGCTGCGCCCGATCGGCGCGGGCACGGCCGGGATCGAGCCGATGTTCTTCCTGATGGTGCTCAGCGGGCGGGTGCTGGGCCCGGGCTTCGGCTTCACGCTGGGTGCGGTGACGATGTTCGCGTCCGCCCTGCTCACGGGCGGGGTCGGGCCGTGGCTGCCGTTCCAGATGCTGTCGATGGGCTGGTTCACGATGGGCGCGGGGCTGCTGCCGGGCCCGGTGCGGCTGCGGGGGCGCGGTGAACTGCTGCTGCTGGCCGGCTACGGCTTCCTCGCCGCCTTCGCCTACGGCACGGTCATGAATCTGGCGGGCTGGCCGTTCATGGGCGCCTCCGCCTCGAACATCTCCTTCGACGGGCATGCCTCCGTCGCCGCCAACCTGGCCCGTTTCCTCGCCTACTGCCTGGCCACGTCGCTCGGCTGGGACCTGGGCCGGGCCGTCTGCACGGTGGCGCTGACCCTCGCCCTCGGGCCGGCCGTGCTGCGCGCACTGCGCCGGGCCACCCGGCGGGCCGCCTTCGAGACCGCGGTCACATTCGACGAGCGCGGTGGGTGAGCCGCCGTATCCGCCGTGTGAGCGAGTCGGTGAAGCACCCCACATGACGCAGGTCACCTACGAGGGCGGGCCGTAGTCACGAATGCCCGATATGCCCTCTCGTGCACCCCTTCTGACCTGCGCTTTGAGAGCCACGCCACACTGGTGACGATTGCCGCCGATCCGGCCACAACTAGTAAAAGGGGTCATTGCGGACCGAGTTCGGGCCTGGTTGTCTGGACGACGTCGCCAGGCGCCACGAGCCCTCAGGGCCGCGGCGCCGACGCATGCGGCCACAGCGCGTGGTCCATCCCATGCGGGCGATCCCCTGTCCCCGACGCAAGAGGTTCTCCGTGTCCGTCTCCTTCATCCGCCGCATCGCTTCCCCGAAGAAGGCCCTCACCGCCGCCGCCCTGGCCGCCGCCACCGCCGGTATGGCGCTGTCCGCGGCACCCGCCCAGGCCGCGCCCGCCTCGGCCTCCTCCGCTCAGGCGATCGCGCACAAGATGATCCCGGACGCCGCGCAGTTCAACGCGTTCAGCAAGATCGTCGAGCGGGAGAGCGGTTGGAACCCGACCGCCACCAACAGCTCCTCCGGCGCCTACGGCCTGGTCCAGGCCCTGCCGGGTTCGAAGATGTCCTCGGCCGGCTCCGACTGGAAGACCAACCCGGCCACCCAGATCAAGTGGGGCCTGGACTACATGAACTCCCGCTACGGCAGCCCGGCGAAGGCCTGGAGCTTCTGGCAGGCCAACGGCTGGTACTGAGCCGACCCCGCACAGCCCCTGAAGGCGGCGGCCCGATCCCGGGCCGCCGCCTTCGGCGTTCCCCGGCCTCCGCGGCGTGGTCAACTGGAGCGGTGAGCGCAGCGGAGGAAGCACCGGCGGCGGAGACGTACGACTCCGAGGTGCGCGGGCTGCGGCTGGTCGTCGTGCTGCTGGCCCTGGCCGTGGTGAGCGGTCTGATCGACGCCGTCAGCTATCTGGGCCTGGGCCGGGTCTTCACCGCCAACATGACCGGCAACGTGGTCGTCCTGGGCTTCGCAGCGGTCGGCGCGCCCGGCTTCTCCGTCCCGCACACGGCGACCTCGCTGGCCTGCTTCCTGCTCGGCGCGGCGGCGGGCGGCCGGGTGGCGGCCCACGCCGCAACGGGCTCCCGCCGCCGGTGGACCCGCCTGACGCTGGCCTCGGAGGCGGTCCTGGTCGGCGCCTCGGCGGCGGTGGCCTTCGCCTGGCCGGGCACCACCGGCACCCGTTACACGCTGATCGCCCTGACGGCGTTCGCGATGGGCCTGCGCAACGCGACCGTGCGCAAGCTGGGCGTCGCCGGTCTGACCACCACCACCGTCCTGACCATGACCCTGACCGGCCTGGCCGCCGAGTCCCGTCTCGGCGACGCCACCGCGCACCGCTCACCGCGCCGCACGGCCGCGGTGCTCGCCATGTTCGCCGGTGCCTGCCTGGGCGCATGGCTGGTCCTCCAGCACGGCCTGGGCATCCCGCTGCTGATCGCGGCGGTGACGCCGGGCGTGCTGGCGGTGGTGGCGTCCGGCCGGGAGTGAGGCCGCGGTCAGCCGGTGGTGACCAGGAGTTCCTTGACGCCGTTGATCCAGGCCGAGCGCAGCCGGCGCGGGGCGTCGGCGAGCCGCAGGCCCGGCATCGCGTCGGCGATCGCGTGGAAGATCAGGTCGATCTCCAGGATCGCGAGGGACTTGCCGAGGCAGTAGTGCGGGCCACCCCCGCCGAAGCCCAGGTGGGGATTGGGATCACGGGTGATGTCGAAGGCGTCGGGATCGGTGAAGACGTCGGGGTCGTGGTTGGCGGAGGCGTAGAAGAGCCCGACGCGATCGCCCTTCCCGATCCGGACCCCGCCCAGTTCGGTGTCCTGGGTGGCCGTCCGCTGGAAGGCGTTGACCGGGGTCGCCCAGCGCACGATCTCCTCGGCCGTGGTGGCCGGACGGTCCCGCTTGAAGAGGTCCCACTGGTCGGGGTGGGTGAGGAAGCCGTGCATCCCGTGCGTGATGGCGTTCCGGGTCGTCTCGTTGCCGGCCACCGCCAGCATCAGCACGAAGAAGCCGAACTCGTCGGAGTTGAGGTTGCCCTGGTCCTCCGCCGCGACGAGGGTCGTGACGATGTCCTGGGCCGGACACCGCTTCCGCTCGGCGGCCATGTTCATCGCGTAGGCGATGATCTCGGCGGCCGACTGCGCGCCGACCTCCTCGGTGACGGCGTACTCGGGATCGTCGTAGGCGATCATCTTGTTGGACCAGTCGAAGATCTTGGACCGGTCCTCCTGGGGTACGCCGATCAGCTCGGCGATGGCCTGCAGGGGCAGTTCGCAGGCGACCTCGGTGACGAAGTCGAACGGTCCGGAGCGGGCTCGGGCACCCGCGACGATGGCCTCCGCACGCACGCGGAGCCGCCGCTCCAGGGCGCGGATGGAACGTGGCGTGAAGCCGCGCTGCACTATCTGCCGCACCCGCGTATGTTCCGGAGGATCCATGTTGAGCAGGATCAGCCGCTGGGCGTCGATCGCGTCGCGCTGGATGTGCTCGTTGAAGCGGATGATCGCGGTGTTGACGGTGGAGGAGAAGAGTTCAGGGTGCGTGGAGACGTACCTGACATCCGCGTGCCGGGTGACGGCCCAGTAGCCGGCGTCGTCGAAGCCCGCGATGCCGTGCGGCTGCGGGATCCAGCGGACCGGCTCGGCGCGGCGCAGCTCGGCGAACTCGGGCAGGGGCACGCGGTGGTGCAGGAGATCGGGATCGGTGAAGTCGAACCCGTCGGGCAGCGCGGGGCAGTGCATCGGCGGCTCCCGTCGATAAGTCCTGACGGTCCATCAGCGAACTGCCGTGAACGTAATAACGGGTTCTACAACTGACAAGAGGTACGACGCCCCCAATCCGCTGCAAGACCCTTGCGGTGACGGACACCGCGTCAGCAGACTGCTGAACGGAACTAGAACGCGTACTAGTTCTGGAGGAGAGCCCTCTCGGAGAGGACCCGCACCCATGGCCGCCGAACCCGTGATCGTCGAAGCCGTACGCACCCCCATCGGCAAGCGCGGCGGCGCGCTAGCCAACCTGCACCCCGCCTACCTCCTGGGCGAGACCTACCGTGAACTCCTCGGCCGTACCGGCATCCCCGCCGACGCGGTCGAGCAGATCGTCGGCGGCACGGTCACCCACGCCGGCGAACAGTCCATGAACCCCGCACGCACGGCCTGGCTGACCATGGGGCTCCCGTACGAGACGGCCGCCACGACCGTCGACTGCCAGTGCGGCTCCTCCCAGCAGGCCTCGCACATGGTGGCCAACATGGTCGCGGCCGGTGTCATCGACGTCGGCATCAGCTGCGGCGTCGAGGCGATGAGCCGGGTGCCGCTGGGGTCGGGCTCGAAGCACGGCCCCGGGAAGCCGTTCCCGGACGAGTGGAACGTCGACCTGCCGAACCAGTTCGAGGCGGCGGAGCGGATCGCGCGCCACAGGGGGCTGTCCAGGGAGGACGTCGACGCGCTGGGGCTCTCGTCCCAGGAGCGGGCGGCGCTGGCGTGGGCGGAGGAACGTTTCAAGCGGGAGACCTTCGCGGTCCAGGTGCCGACCACCGAGGAGGAGCAGTACGCCGGTCAGGGCATGTGGCGGCTGGTCGACAAGGACGAGGGCCTGCGGGACACGTCGATGGAGGCGCTGGCGGGGCTGAAGCCGGTGATGCCGACGGCGGTCCATACGGCCGGCAACTCGTCGCAGATCTCGGACGGGGCGGCGGCCATCATGTGGGCGTCGAAGCGGATGGCTCGGGCGCTGAAACTGAGGCCGAGGGCACGGATCGTCGCCCAGGCACTGGTCGGCGCCGACCCGCACTTCCACCTCGACGGCCCGATCGACGCGACGCGCGCGGTGCTGGGCAAGGCGGGGATGTCGCTGAAGGACATCGATCTCGTGGAGATCAACGAGGCGTTCGCGTCAGTGGTGTTGAGCTGGGCCCAGGTCTTCGAACAGGACCTGGAGAAGGTCAACGTGAACGGCGGTGCGATCGCCCTGGGCCACCCGGTCGGGGCGACGGGCGCCCGCCTCATCACCACCGCCCTGCACGAACTGGAGCGCACGGACAAGGAGTTCGCGCTGATCAGCATGTGCGCGGGCGGCGGGCTGGCTACTGGGACGATCATTCAGCGGCTGTAGGTGATGTTCAGGGGACGGGGTGGTGAGGGTGTTTCCCCGATAGCGACTTAAAAGTGACCGTTGGGCCGCCCGCTTCTTCGCCAGTGCCGGGCTTCCGCGAGCCGCGTCAAGGGCGCTGCGCGTCGCCTCCGGCGACGGCCCTCCGGGCCACGCTTGACCCAGGGGCGCGGCGGCGCAGTGGCGGCACGCCGGGCAAGCCAAGCGGCTTACCGCCGGTGGAGAGGGGCGCGGCCGCACAGTGGCGGCACGCCGGGCCGGTTTGGCGACTTGCGGCCGGTGGGAGGTGGCGGGCGCGGACCCAGCTCGCCGGCACGCCGGGTGGGCTAAGCGGCGAACGGCCGGTGGGGGTGCCGGGCGCGGACGCGCCTCGCCGGCACGCCGGGCCGATTCGGCGGCTTGCAGCCGGTGGGGAGCCGGGGGCGCGGTCGCAGCTCGCCGGCACGCCGGGTGGGCTAAGCGGCGAACGGCCGGTGGGGGTGCCGGGCGCGGACGCGGCTTGCCGGCACGCCGGGACGGGTCGGCGGCGAACGGTCAGCGGGGGCTCACTGCGAGAGAGCCCGGCGGAGGGGGCATGGGACTCACTGGTCACACAGGCCCCAGCCGCGCTGGTGATTGGCAGGTTTGGGCCACGCCTGGCCTGCTTCTCCATCTTCCACGTGGCCCAAAGCTTCCCGTCACCCCGGCGCAGCCCCGGCCAGTGGGTGTGGTCCCGCCCGACCGGCCGGCCGGCAGCAACTAGGCGACGCCCCCAGGCCACCGCACCGGCCCAGACCAGCACCCCTTCCAGGCCGCCCGCAGGGCCGTCGCCGGGAGGCGGGCGGCCCTGCGGTCACTTGCGTTGCCTGGCCGGGGCGCGAGAAGGGTCACAGTGGAAGTCTGGAATGGCTCGTCGCGAGTGGGCAGACGTACCTGCGTATGCGGCATTTAGCTGCACTGTGCAGTTACTCGTGTACGTCACGTAAGGTGCCGAACGCCGCCTATGGTCACTTTTCGGCCCGTTTCCCGGCAGTGTCGCCGTACGGACCGCGCCCCTGTCCCCGTCGAAAGGTAGGCGAGCCCCGTTTTGGCGACCGCCACAGCCATATCCCCGTCCCCGAAGACCCGGCGGGCCACCCCGGCCCGCGACGTCACCGTCACCGACCCCGCGCTCGTCAAGCGCGCAGTGAAGGCCGCCGCGCTCGGCAACGCCATGGAGTGGTTCGACTTCGGTGTCTACAGCTACATCGCGGTCACGCTGGGCAAGGTCTTCTTCCCGTCCGGCAACCCGACCGCGCAGCTGCTGTCGACGTTCGGCGCCTTCGCCGCGGCGTTCCTGGTCCGCCCGCTCGGAGGCATGGTCTTCGGTCCGCTGGGCGACCGCGTGGGCCGCCAGAAGGTCCTCGCCGTCACGATGATCATGATGGCGGTGGGTACGTTCGCGATCGGTCTGATCCCGTCGTACGCGTCGATCGGAGTGGGCGCACCGCTGCTGCTCCTGGCCGCCCGGCTGGTGCAGGGGTTCTCCACGGGCGGTGAGTACGCCGGCGCGTCGACCTTCATCGCCGAGTACGCCCCGGACAAGAAGCGCGGCTTCTTCGGCAGCTGGCTGGAGTTCGGCACGCTGGCGGGCTACATCGGCGGCGCGGGTCTGGTCACCGTGATGACCGCCGTGCTGTCCTCCGAGGACCTGCTCTCCTGGGGCTGGCGGATCCCGTTCCTGATCGCCGGTCCGATGGGCATCATCGGCCTGTATCTGCGGATGCGGCTGGAGGAGACCCCGGCGTTCGCGGCCGAGGTGGAGAAGGCGGAGGCCGCCCGGCCGAAGGTGCCGCTGCGCGAGATGGTGGCGGGCCAGTGGAAGGCGCTGCTGCTGTGCATGGGCCTGGTGCTGGTCTTCAACGTCACCGACTACATGCTGCTGTCGTACATGCCGAGCTACCTCACGAGTGAGCTGAAGTACGACGAGACGCACGGGCTGCTGGTCGTGCTGGGCGTGATGGCGCTGATGATGATCGTCCAGCCGTTCGCGGGCGCGCTGACCGACCGGGTCGGCCGCCGGCCGGTGATCGCGGCGGGCTGTGCGGGCTTCCTGTTCCTGTCGATCCCGGCGCTGCTGCTGATCCGCCAGGGCAGCCTGCTCGCCGTCGCGCTGGGCATGGGCGCGCTGGGTCTGCTGCTGGTCTGCTTCACGGCGGCCATGCCGGCCGCGCTGCCCGCTCTCTTCCCGACGCGGGTGCGGTACGGGTCCCTGTCCATCGGGTTCAACGTGTCCGTGTCCCTGTTCGGCGGGACGACTCCGCTGGTCGTGACCGCGCTGATCGGGGCGACGGGGAACATGATGATGCCTGCCTACTACATGATGGCCGCGGCGGTGGTGGGCGGTTTCGCGGTGTGGCGGATGTCCGAGTCCGCCGGGCGGCCGCTGCCGGGTTCGGCGCCGTCGGTGGAGCAGCGCCAGCGGCCGTAGGAGTACCTCGCGGTTGCCGGGTGCGGGCGAGCTGTGGCCGCCCGCACCCGCACAGGAACCGGTCACCTGTGCGGCACGTCTGTTGCCCATGTGAAACGCGCCCGCATCCTCAGTCTCGTCCTCACCCTCCTCGGCATCCAGCTGACCTGGCTCATCGCCCCGGCGTACGCCTGCGGCTGCGGCGCGATGGTGCCGGACCCGTCGGCGCGGATCTCCGTCGCCGACGAGGAGTCCGTACTGCGCTGGGACGGCCGCCAGGAGCAGATCGTGATGCGGCTGACGGTCAACGGCGACGCGCGGCACGCCGCCTGGATCATGCCCGTCCCGCACCGCGCCGCGGTCCGGCTCGGCGACCCCGCCCTCTTCGACCAGCTGGCCGAGGCCGTCCAGCCGGTCCACCGCACGCGGTACCACTTCTGGCCGGAAAACGGCGACTGGCCCTTCGACGGTCGCGGCCTCAACGGCGACGGCGCGGCCAAGCCCGGCGGCGCCGTCGGCGTGGTCGACCGGCAGCGGCTCGGCCCCTTCGACGTGGCCCGGCTGACCGCCACCGACCCGGCCGCACTCGGTGACTGGCTGCACGCCCACGGCTTCTCGCTGCCCGCCCGGCTGAAGAGCGCCCTGCAGCCGTACGTCGACCGGCACTGGGAGTACGTGGCCGTCCGGCTCGCCCCGGACACGGCCGGCACCACGCTGAACGGCGCGCTGGACCCGATCCACCTCACCTTCGCCTCGGACGCCCCGGTGTACCCGATGCGGCTGTCCCGCCTGGCGACCCGGCCGCAGACCCTGGGCCTGTACGTCCTCGCCGCGCACCGCATGCGGACGCGCTCGACGATCGGCGGGCTCCAGCCCAGCGTGGTCTTCGCGGGCCGCCTCCGTACGCACGGCGACAGCGGCCTGGGCAAGCTGGCCGCCGGGACGCCGTATCTGACCGCGCTCACCCAGTGGTTCCCCGAGCCCGCCCGTATCTCCGGCGACCACGAGCTGCGCCGGGCCGCCGCCGACACCCCGGTCCAGCAGGTGGTCTACGACGACCGGCTGCGGGAGATCGCCGGGGTGCCGGCCTGGCTGCTCACGGTCGGCGGCGTTCTGCTCCTGGCCGGCACCGCCGTCGCCCTGGTCGTCGTACGGCGTTCGCGGCGGCCGGTGATTCCGCCGCCGCCCGTGCAGCCTCCGCCGCCGGTCTCCCCGTCGACGCCCGTCGGCTGAGACGATGCGGGGGGAAGGGCAGGCACTCGGGAAAGGCAGCACGAGCATGAGCGACTCCCAGCTCTGGGACGACGTCGACGCGTACTTCACCAGCCATCTGGCACCCGACGACGAGGCGCTTCGGGCGGCCCTGCGGGAGAACGACGCCGCCGGGCTCCCGGACATCGCCGTGACGGCGGCGCAGGGCAAGTTCCTCCAGTTGCTCGCCCAGGTGCAGGGCGCGCGGCAGATCCTGGAGATCGGCACCCTCGGCGGTTACAGCACCATCTGGCTGGCCCGCGCGCTGCCCGAGGACGGCAGACTCGTCTCGCTGGAGTACAACGCCAAGCACGCCGAGGTCGCCGTCCGGAACATCGCCCGGGCCGGCCTGGACCGGATCGCGGAGGTGCGGGTGGGGCCGGCCCTGGAGTCGCTGCCCAAGCTCGCCGACGAGAACCCGGCCCCGTTCGACCTGGTGTTCATCGACGCCGACAAGGCCAACAACCCGCACTACGTGGAGTGGGCGCTGCGGCTCACCCGCACCGGCAGCCTGATCGTCGTGGACAACGTGGTGCGCGGCGGCCGGGTCCTCGACGAGGGCAGCACCGAGCCGGACATCGTGGGCACGCGTGCCGCGATCGAGCTGATCGCCTCGCATCCGCGGCTGAGCGGTACGGCGATCCAGACGGTCGGCAGCAAGGGCTACGACGGCTTCGCGCTGGCCCGGGTACTGGCCTGAGCGGTCTCCGGCTCCCGGCTCACACCTCGTGGTAGAAGCCGACGTTGACGCTGCGCGGCGCGGTGCGGTCCTGGACGACGAGTTCGCCGGACCCGCCGCGCGGCAGCCGTACGGTCGAGCCGTAGCCGACGGTCTGCGCGTACTCGCCGACCACCAGCCGCACTTCGGCGGAGGGGTCGGCCTGGGAACCGCGCAGCCAGCTCACCTGCCAGCCGCCGTCCGGGCCGCACAGGAACTCCAGGTGCACCCGGGAGACGAACAGCCAGTCCTCGGGGGTGACCAGCCGGCACACGGACGCGTCCCGGCCGACCCGGAGCACGGCGCCCGGCTCGCTGGGCGCGTCGGCCATCGTCATGCCGGCCGTGGCGCCCGCGTCGGCCCCGGAGACGGTGGCCATGGTGAGTTCGAGCACGCGCGTTCCCCCTGTGACGTCCTTGCGCGGCGGCCGGATTGGCGTACCGCCGCCGCATGATAGAACGCCCCGCCGGGTCGCGTCCGGCACAATGGGGTCATGACCGAGCGAAAGCCCCCGGGTGTGCCGTTCGAGTCCTGGGTGGAGAAGGAGATCCGCGACGCGCAGGAGCGCGGTGCGTTCGAGCGGCTGCCGGGCGCGGGGGAGCCGCTGCCCGCCGAACTCGACTCCGTCTACGACGAACTGTGGTGGGTCAAGCGGAAGATGGCGCGCGAGGGCCTGTCCGTGCTGCCGCCCGCGCTCGCCCTGCGCAAGGAGGCCGAGGACGCGCTCGCGGCGGCCTACGCGGCGCCCTCGGAGCGGATCGCCCGGAAGCTGATCGAGGACGTCAACGTCAAGATCAAGGACATGATGTTCAAGCCGCCGCCCGGTCCTCCGCTGGGGAAGAAGCCGTACGACGTCGAGGAGGTCGTACGCGAGTGGCGGCGGCTCAGGGCCGCCGCCGAGGGCGGGGTGCCGGGCCCGTCACAGGTGTAGGCCGTCACAGGTGTAGCAGGCGCCCGGCCAGCTCCCGGTAGTCGCGCAGGGCCAGCCTGAGCTGCTCGGTGTCGGTATCGGTGCCGGGGCCACGGTCCTCGGAGGCCTCCCAGGAGCGGCGCAGCGTACGCCGCCGGCGGTTCACGGCCTCGCCGAAGCGCGCCACGATCTCCTCCAGCGCCCGATCGGCCTGCTCCACCGCACCGCGCGGCTCCTCCACGAACCCGGCGGCCAGCTGCCGCATCCGCTGCTCCCAGCGCTCGGTCTCGTCGTGCGGCAGAAGAGGGGCGCCGACGCCGCCGGAGCCCGACGGGGCTCGGGGCGCGGCTCCGGCGGGTTCGGGTGCGTCCGGTGCCGTCGGCCAGGTGTCCGGCGCCGGGGACTCGGTCGAGCGCCCACCGCTCCCGTCCGGTGTGCCGGAGGCCAGGTCCTCCGTTCCGGGCCGCAGGCCCTCGGACCCCGTGTCGGCCCCGGCCCCGCCCGCGGTGCCGGTGCCCGCCGGGCCCGGAGGGTGTGCGGGTGTGTCCCCGGGGGTGCGGTCGTCGGCTGTCAGGTCCTCCGGGCCGGGGGCGGTCGAGGCGGGCGGCTCGCCGGGCAGCCGTTCCTCCGGCAGGGGTTCCCGCGCTGTGCTGCGGCGCGGTGCCGTGTCGTCCTCCGGGGTCCAGTCCTCGTCCGGTGGCTGGGTGAAGCGGCCGGTGGGGCGCTCGTCGCCGGGGTCTCTCGTCCTGTCCGACATGACGGTCAACTCTCCTTCGGCCGGCCCCTGTCGAGGGCCCACGGGGTGGGGGAGCGGGTGCCGGCGTGGGTCGCGCGGTGGCGGCCCGTTTCCCGGGCGGGGTGGGTCAGGTCGTCGAAGAGGGCGCGGGCGCCGACGAGTGCCCTGCGCATCTCCTCGGTCCCGGAGCCCGCCTCGGTCACCCCGCTGCGCGCCCCGGACCGGGCCACCCGGTGCACCTGCCGGTAGCCGTCGACGTGGTCGGCGTGGTGCACGGACAGGGCGGCGAGCTGCTCCTCGTAGCGCCCGCCGTCCGGGTAGCCGCGTGCGACGGCGAGTTCCGCGAGCAGCCGGTCGGCCTCGGCGACCGCCTGCCGGGGCGACTCGACGAAGTGTTCCTGTACGGCTGTCCAGCGGGCCGCGTACTGTTCGCAGCCGACCGGGTCCAGTGGCCGTTCCCGCAGGTCGCCGTGGCGTTCGACGCGCTCGGTCAGTTCCCGTTCGGCGGCCTTGGTGTCACCGTCGTGCAGGGCCACGGCCCGCTCGTACTCGGGCCCGAAGCGCCGCTTGAGGGCGGGACCGCCGCGCCGGACCCGGTCGCGCAGGACCGGGAGGGCGGCCGCGCCGACGACCACGACCGCCACGATCACCGTCAACACGATCATGCCAGTGGACATGGTTGCCTTCCGCTCGGACCGGCCCGGCTGGCCGGCTCCCCCTCCGGGTCACCCGGAAGGGGAGCCACAAACGGCGGTCAGTCCCCGAAGCGGCGCAGTCCGGTCACCGACCAGACGGTCGCGATCCGCCCGTCCACCACCTCCAGCAGGTCGATCCCGCTCTTCTGCGCGCCGTCCGCCAGGGTCACGTACCAGCAGCAGGCGACCCGGCCCAGACCGGCGTCCACCAGCGGGGTCCCGTCGACGGTGTACCGCAGTCCGGGCTTGTCCTCCCGGAAGGACCGGACGTAGGCGACCATCCCGGCCGGTCCCCGTACGTCGTCGGTGGCCGCGTTCGCGGGGTCGTTGCCGAAGCGGATGCGGAAGCCGGGGGCGAGGAAGGCCTCCGGGTCGCTGAAGTCGCCGTTCCACAGGGCGGTCCAGCGGTCGAAGAGGGCGGTACCGGTCGTGGTGGTCAGCATGCGGTGACCGGTGGGAGAAGTCGTTGTCATGGGGACCAGCCTCGGTCCGGCCGGCGACACCCCCCTGTCGGTGATTGCCGTCACATCCCGGTCGCCGCGTCGAGCGGTACGACGTCGGAGCCGAGCGTGTCGAGGGCGGCGAGGTCGACGGCGCGGTGCGGGGCCCGCTCGTCCAGGGCCGTCGCCGCACGCACCCGGTCCAGGCGGAAGCCGCGCGGCGCGTCCCGCAGCCGGCACCAGCCGGCCAGGTACCAGTGCTCCGCTCCGCCGAGGAAGCCGAGCGGTTCCACGTCCCGGGCGGTCACCCGGCCCGCAGCGTCGGCGTACTCCAGGCGCAGCACCCGGCCCGCGGTCAGCGCCTCCCGCAGCGCGGCGGGCACGACCGGTCCGGCGGGCGGCGCCGGCCGGGCGGCCGGGACGAGCAGCCGTACCCGCCCGGTCAGCTCGGCCGTCGCCCGCCGCTCCCGCTCCGGCAGCACGGCCAGCACCTTGTGCAGCGCGCCGCGCGCGTCCTCTGCGAACGGCGTCCCGGCCAGCGTGTGCAGTCCGACGGCGAGGGCGGTCGCCTCGGCCGGGGTGAGGGTCAGCGGCGGCAGGGTGCGGTCGCGGTCCAGCACGTAGCCGCCGCTGCGGCCCGGCTCGGCGTGGATGGGCACGCCGGACTGCTGCAGCGCGGCCAGGTCGCGCTCGATGGTACGGACGCTGACCTCGAAGCGCCGGGCGAGCGCGCGGGCGCTGCGCGGGCGGGGCGCGGCGGCGCGCAGTTCCTCGACGAGGGCGTAGAGGCGGTCGGTGCGGTTCACGGGAGACAGTGTGCGGAACAGGCTCGGCCGACGGTGCCGCGACCCCCGGGGCGACCGGCGCCGTGTTCGGTGCGCGGCTGCCGCCGCGTGGGCGTGGCCGGCCGCGGGGGTCCCGCATCCGTTGGGCGGCAGCCCCCGGCAGACCGCTGCGGAGCCGGCGGGGCGGTCAGCCGGCCTTCGCCCGGGCCGCGTGGTGCGGGCGCTCGCGCTCGGTGCCGCACAGTTCGCCGGTGAGTTCCCTGACCAGCTGCGTCAGGTCGGTCGAGCGGCCCGGCTGCCACCAGTCGCCGAGGAGTTCGGCCAGGGACTCCTCGCGTGCCTTGGCGAGCCGTTCGGCGACCTCGCGGCCGGACTCGGTCAGGTACAGGTCCAGGCCCCGGCGTTCGGCGAGGTGCCGCTCCTCGACCTGGCGGGCCGCGGCGAGGACCGCGTCGAGCGGCACGGGGCTGCGCTCGGCGAGCACGCCCGGCTCCACGGAGCCGTACTTGCGGATGCGCAGCAGCATCCAGCCGGCGGCGGGCAGCAGGTCGTACCCGGCGCGTTCGGTGATCTCCTGGTAGATCTCGCGGCGGCCCTCGCGGGTGCCGAGCAGGGAGAGGGCCCGGCAGCACTCGTCGTAGGAGGACCGCTCGACCGGGTTGGGCGGGATGGTCTCGGAGACGTCCGGTGCGGTGACCGAGCCGCGCAGCCGGTCCTCCTTCAGGAACCAGGCCAGCAGGAAGCCGAGGACGGCGACGGGGGCGGCGTAGAGGAAGACGTCGGTGATGGCGGACGCGTACGCGTGCAGGGCCGCCGGGCGCAGGGCGGGCGGCAGGGCGGCGATGCCGCGCGGGTCGGACTTGAGGGCGTTCGCGGAGGTGCCGGGCGGCAGGGGCAGGCCCCGGAACGCGGCGGCGAGCTTGTCGCCGAGGCGACTGGCGAAGACCGTGCCGAAGATGGCGACGCCGAAGGAGGCGCCGATGGAGCGGAAGAAGGTGGCACCGGAGGTGGCGACGCCGAGGTCCTCGTACGACACGGCGTTCTGCACGATGAGGACGAGCACCTGCATGACCAGGCCGAGGCCCAGGCCGAAGACGAAGAAGGAGACGCTCATCCGGGCGGTGGAGCTGTGTTCGTCGAGCCGGTGCAGCAGGAGCAGGCCGATGGTGGTGACGGCGGTGCCGGCGAGCGGGAAGACCTTCCAGCGGCCGGTGCGGCTGACGATCTGCCCGGAGAGGGTGGAGGACAGCAGCAGGCCGGCCACCATGGGCAGCATGTGCACGCCGGACAGGGTCGGCGAGATGCCGTGCACGACCTGCAGGAACGTCGGCAGATAGGTCATCGCGCCGAACATGGCGAAGCCGACGATGAAGCTGATGACGGCGGCGAGGGTGAAGGTGCGGATGCGGAACAGCTTCAGCGGCAGCACCGGTTCGGCGGCCCGGCGTTCGACGGCCACGAACGCGACGGCCAGCAGGACGCCCAGCACGGCGAGCCCGATGATCTGCCCCGATCCCCAGGCCCAGGTCGTACCGCCGAGGGAGGCGACGAGGACGAGGCAGGTGGCGACGGAGGCGATGAGGAGCGTCCCCAGGTAGTCGATGACGTGGTGGGCGGTGCGGCGCGGGATCTGCAGGGCGGTGGCGATCACGGCGAGCGCGACCACGCCGACCGGCAGATTGACGTAGAACACCCAGCGCCAGCTCAGATGCTCGGTGAGCAGCCCGCCGAGCAGCGGCCCGAGGACACTGGCCGCCCCGAACACGGCCCCGAACAGCCCCTGGTACCGGCCGCGTTCCCGCGGCGGCACGATGTCCCCGACGATCGCCATCGAGAGCACCATCAGCCCGCCGCCACCCAGCCCCTGCAGCGCGCGGAAGCCGATCAGCTCGGGCATGTTCCGCGCCATGCCGCACAGCGCGGAGCCGACGAGGAAGATGACGATCGCGGTCTGGAACAGCCGTTTCCGCCCGTACTGATCGCCGAGCTTGCCCCACAGCGGGGTCGCGGCGGTCGAGGCCAGCAGATAGGCGGTGACCACCCAGGACAGGTGCTCCAGGCCGCCGAGGTCGCTGACGATGGTGGGCAGCGCGGTCGACACGATGGTCTGGTCGAGCGCGGCGAGCAGCAGTCCGAGGAGCAGGGCGCCGATCGAGACGAGCACATTGCCGGAGACGTGCTCGGCGGCCTGCGTGTTCTTCTCCGCGCCGTGCGTGTCCAGGGCCATGGAGACCTCCCGGGGCTCGGGTGCACCTTCCATCGTGTTCGGTGTCACCGTTTATGGCCTGTTGAGTCCCGCGTTTCCGGCGCCGGATGTGGAGAAGGTGCGCATAGTCTCGGAAGTTCATGAGGGGAGGGACGAACACGTGACTGATTCCGAAAGTCCCGGGGGCCGGATTCACCCCTGCCCGCAGTGCGGGGCGCCGAGGCAACCGGACCACAGCCCGTCCTGCGACTGCGCCGAGCGCGCCGCCGAGACCCTCCGCGAGACGCGCTCGGCCGAGGCGGCAGCGGCGGAGGACTTCGACCCGCTGCGGATACGGCCGTACGTGGAGGTCGAGGGGGCCCGTACGGCACCGGGCCCGCCCGGCGTGCCGCCCGCCGCGGAGACCCAGCCGGTACCGGCCGTGGAGGCCACCCTGCCGTTACCGTCGCCGACCGGCCCCATGCCGGCCGGCTTGCGGATGTCCGGGGACGCCGGGGCCGGTCGGATGGCCGCCACGAGTGATGCAGACGGGGCAGACGGGGCCGACGAGACTGGCAGGGTCAGGGGCCACGGGGACACGAGGGGCTGGGGCGCCACTGGGCGGACCGGGGCGGCGGTGTCCCTGGGCGGCGGGGTGGACCGTCGGCGGGCCCGTCGTGGCGTCCTGGTGTCCGTCGCGGGGGCGGGCGTGGCCGTCGTGGCGGTGGCCGGGTTCGCGAGCGGGCTGTTCTCGTACCACCCACCGTCCCGGAACCAGGCCGCCCACGAGGTCAGGGAGAGCGTCCCGGACGTGAGCACACCGGGCCCGGCGTCAGCGACGGCCCCCGCATCGCCCACCGTCCCCCGCCCGCCCGCGGCGCCACCGTCCGCGCCGGTGCGTCGTCCGGGCCCGTCGGCCACGCCGTCCGCCTCACCGGCCGCGTCCCCGTCAGCCGGAACCTCCCGCCCTGCCTCACCCAGCCCGCCCATGACGGCCACCACCACCCCGCGGACCACACCCGCCGCCACGGTGCTGCACCGCGGCGACAGCGGCCCGGAGGTGACCGAACTCCAGCGGCGACTGCGGCAGGTGAACCTCTACGGCGACCGGATCAGCGGGATCTTCACCCGCTCGGTGGAGGACGCCGTCCGCACCTACCAACTGGCCCGTGGCATCCAGGGCGACCCCCTCGGCGCGTACGGCCCGGCGACCCGGAAGAGCCTGGAGTCGGAGACGTCCGGCCCGTCCAGCTCACCCAGCCCGTCCGGCACGTGAGGCCAGACCGCCCAGGCCGATCCGGGGTCCAGGGGGCCGCCCCCCTACGGCAGCACCCGACCCGGGCCCGAGCCCGGAGCGCCCGTCACCCGATGTGCAGCCGCAGCGCGCCGTCCGCCGCAGCCTCGACCCGCACCCGCGTGAGGTCGGGCACGGTCACGTCGGGCGCGTGGGCACCGGCCCGGGGCCCGACGCCCACCACCGTCATGCCCGCGGCGCGCCCCGCGGCGATGCCCGCGCCGGAGTCCTCGAAGACCACGCAGTCGGCCGGAGCCACCCCCAGTTCGGCCGCGCCCTTCAGAAAGCCCTCGGGGTCGGGCTTGCTCGCCCCGACCGACTCGGCGGTGACGCGGACCTCCGGCAGCGGCAGCCCGGCCGCGTTCATGCGGGCGGTGGAGAGGGGGACGTCGGCGGAGGTCACCAGGGCGTGCGGGAGACCCCGCAGGGAGGCGAGGAAGGCGCGCGCGCCGGGGATCTCGACCACGCCGTCGGTGTCGGCGGTCTCCTCGGCGAGGAGGCGGGCGTTGTCGGCGAGGTTCTCCTCCACCGGCCGGCCGGGCAGCAGCACGGCCATGGAGGCGTGCCCCTGCCGGCCGTGGACGACCTTCATCACCTCGTCGCCGTCCAGCCCGTGCCGCCCGGCCCAGCGCCGCCAGACGCGTTCGACGACGGCGTCCGAGTTGACCAGGGTGCCGTCCATGTCGAGCAGAAGGGCGCGGGCGGTGAGGACGGTGGACGTGGCGGTGGCCGTCATCGGCTGCTCCAGGAAGCTCCAGGGAGAAAAGGAACAAGGCGGCCCCGCCCGCCGGTCAGGGTAAACGGGCGGGAGCCACTTTGTTCCTCAACGATACAAAACCTGGGGCCAAGGGTCCACCACCTCGGTCCGGCTCGCCGGACGGGCTCAGCCCGCCACCGCCTCGTACAGGCTCCACGCGCCGAGCGCGAGCATCAGCAGCGCCGCGATCTGCGTGATCAGCCGCAGCGGCACCTTCTTCATCAGGGCCTTTCCACCGACGATGCCGAGTCCGGCGACGGCCCACAGGCCGAGCACCGCGCCGAGTCCGACGGAGACCGGGTCGTCGTAGCGGGCGGCGAGGTTGGCGGTCATGATCTGGGTGAGATCGCCGAACTCGGCGACCAGGATGAGCATGAAGCCCGTCCCCGCGACCTTCCAGAAGGACTGGTCGGCGGGCTTCTTGATCTCCTCCTCGCCCTCGTCCTTCTTCAGCAGCAGCATCGCGGCACCACCGAGGAAGAGGACGCCGGTGAGGGCGTGCACGAGCCGCTGGGGCAGCAGGGTCAGCACGCTGCCGGCCGCGACGGCCAGCACCACATGCAGCAGGAACGCGGCGGCGACACCCGCGAAGACGTGGCTCGCGCGGTAGCGGGTGCCGAGGACGAGACCGGCGAGCGCGGTCTTGTCCGGCAGTTCGGCGAGGAAGATGACGCCGAAGACGAGCGCCGTCACGGTGATACTGATCAAGATTCCTCAATCGGTCGGGGCTGCCCCACCGAGAGTGCGGTACGTCACGCGATGACACCTCGGCACGGCAGCACACTCGGCGTCCGTGTCGCGGGGACACGGACGTGCACTGCTTGCCGAAGGTCTCGCTGGCGGTCCTCGAACGACTCGAAGTCCGCCTCCGGGCGCCGGCTCAGGCTGGCTGAGCAGTATGTCGACGGTCCGGCGAAGAGCTACTCCCCTTCTGCGCCCCCCATCGTAAGGGATGTGAAGGTTCGACCCCGAAGCCAGCGCGAGCCTTGCCGTGTCATGTCCACGTCATTAGCTTCTTACCGAGCGCTCACCCCACGGCCACACGGGCTCGCGAGCATTCCCCTGCCCGCATCCAACGCCCCTACCCCACAAGGGAGTTCACGCATGTCCAGGTTCTACGCGCGTCGACGGCTGAGCATACTCGCCACGCTCACCGGCCTCCTGGCCTCCGCCGCCCTGTTCGACTCCCCCAGCGCCTCCGCCGCCCTGCCCACGCCGGTCAGCGCCGCGACCGCCCGCGGCTACCTCGCCCAGCTCAAGGTCGCCACCGAGAACCGCACCGGCTACAGCCGCGACAAGTTCCCGACCTGGATCACCGTCTCCGGCACCTGCAACACCCGCGAGTGGATCCTCAAGCGGGACGGCACGAACGTCGTCACCGACTCCGCCTGCAGGGCCACCAGCGGCAGCTGGTACTCCCCGTACGACGGCGCGACCTGGAGCTCCACGTCCGACGTCGACATCGACCACCTCGTCCCGCTCGCCGAGGCCTGGGACTCCGGGGCGGGCAAGTGGACCACCGCCCAGCGGCAGGCCTTCGCCAACGACGTCACCCGCCCCCAGCTCCTCGCCGTCACCGACAACGTGAACCAGGCCAAGGGCGACCAGGACCCCGCGACCTGGGTCCCGTCCCGGTCCGCCTACGTCTGCACCTACGTGCGCGCCTGGGTCCAGGTGAAGTACTACTACGACCTCTCGGTCGACTCCGCCGAGAAGACGGCCCTGACGAAGGACCTGGCGAGCTGCTGACCGCCCGCTCAGGCCGGGCGGCGGCGCATCAGGTACCCCGCCGCCGCGCCCGCGGCGAACAGGGCCGCGCACGAGACACCCGTGGCGAGCCAGGTCGCGCCGAGCCACTGGGCGCCGTAGTAGCCGAGGGCGACGCTGTACGCGGCCCAGGAGAGGCCGGCCAGGGCGGACCAGGGGACGAAGTCGCGGGCGCGGCGGTGGGCGGCGCCGGCGCAGAAGGACACGACCGAGCGGCCGGCGGGGGCGAAGCGGGCGAGCACGACCAGCGCGCCGCCGCCGCGGGCCAGGGCGTCGCCGAGACGTTCCTGCGCGGTGGTGAGCCGACGGGAGCGGGCGATCGCCCGGTCCAGCCGCTCACCGCCCCGCCAGGCCAGCCGGTAGGCCACCAGATCGCCGAGGACCGAGGCGGTCGCCGCGGAGAGGATCAGGGCCAGCAGGTCCGGCACGTCGTGCGGGACCCGGCCGGCCGCCGCGCCCGAGCCCGCCGCCGCTGCCGTACCCGCCGTGATGACGAGCACACCGCTCGGCAGCACCGGCAGGAACACATCGAGCAGCACGGACACGACCACCGCGGCATAGATCCATGGTCCGCTGGCCAGCGCCCCCACACTCTCGAACACGACTACTCCCGTTGCTCCCCCGTTGACAGCCATACAGCGTACGCGGGAGGTGTGACAGGAGGGGCTCGGGGGGTCAAGGCGGGATCATCGCCGCACATGAGGCGGCGCCCTTCCCCCTCGTGACGGGGAAGGGCGCCGTGCGCCGGCCCTCGTGGCGGTCGAGGGCGTCGCGCGGGTCAGGCGGCCATCGGGGCCCGCTCGGCGGTGGGCCTGCCGCCCTCGGCCGTGCGGCGGCCGACGAGCCGGTCGAGGCCGAAGGCGCCGGAGCCGGTGAAGACCAGCACGAGGAAGGCCCAGCAGAACAGGGCCGCCAGCTCACCGCCGTTCTGGATGGGCCACAGCGCGACCCGCTGGTGGATGTCGAAGTAGGCGAACGCCATCGAGCCCGAGGCGATCAGCGCGGCGCCGCGGGTACCGAGGCCGAGGAACACCAGGGCGCCGGCGGCGAGCTGGATCACGGCCGCGTACCAGCCGGGCCAGGTGCCGGACGGGATGGTGCCGCCGTGGGTGCCCGCGGCGCCGCCGAGGACGCCGAAGAGCGAGGCGGCGCCGTGCACGGCGAAGAGCAGGCCTATGACGATGCGGAAGAGCCCGAGGACGTAGGGCTGAGCGGAGTTGAGACGTGCGGTCATGAGGGGTTCTCCTCTTCGGTGTCGGTCGGGCCGGCCGGGGACGTGGGGGGTGGCCGGTCGTGGGGCGGCGGTACCGAATGGAGCCCCAGGTTAGGGGTACCTAATCAATGCTTGCAAGTTCAACATTTGGCCAACGGCGCCGGCTCGGACCGGATCCACCGCCGGCCGGACCCCGCGCCGGGTCACCGCCGCACACCCTCCGCGGGCGACACACAGGGTGACTCCCCCGGCTGGAGGGCGCCTTGACAGACAGTCAGGCGCGGGGGGACGGGCCGGCCCGAAGGCGCACCCTTATGACAGGCCTCACACGGGCCCGCGTCACCCCGCGCTCCTGACCGGCCCGCGCACCTCAAGGCCGCCGAGCAACTCGGCCGTCGCTTCGGCCACCGCGGCCACCGCGCGGTCGAAGACCTCGCGGTTGTGCGCGGCGGGAGCCCGGAAGCCCGAGACCTTCCGTACGTACTGCAGCGCGGCTGCGTGGATGTCCTCGTCCGTGGCCTCGCCGGGCAGGATGGGCGGGCGCAGTGTCTTGATGCTCCGGCACATGCCCCCAGTCTTTCGCAGACCGCGAGCCCCTGCGATGATCGCGCACAAGGCGGCCACCGACACCCGGGGCCGACCCTCGAAAGGAACAGCCTCATGGCGACCAAGAACACCGTGGCCGTGCTCGGCCCCGGCGGCACCGGCGGCCTCCTCGCCGCCCTGCTCTCCCGCTCCGGCCACCGCGTCATCTGCCTGGCCCAGGACCGTACGGCCGACACCCTGCGCCGGACCGGAATCGCCGTCCGCAGCCCCCAGTTCGGCGACTTCACGGCCCGCGTCGAGGCGGACACCGAGCTGCGCGAACCGGTGGACGCCTGCCTGGTGGCCGTCAAGCACACCGTGCTCGACGCCGCGCTCACCCGGGTGCCGCCCGCCGCCCTCGGCGACGCCCTCGTCGTACCGCTCCTGAACGGCGTGGAGCACCCCGCGCGGCTGCGCGCCCGCTACCGCCCCGACCGGGTCGCCCCGGCGGCGATCCGCGTGGAGTCCACCCGTGTCGCCCCGGGTGTGATCGAACACGGCAGCCCGTTCACGGAGATCGACCTCGCCGGGGACGGCGTGCCCCGCGCCCGTCTCGACGCGCTCGCCGCCGGCCTCGCCGCGGCCGGCACGACCGCGCGCGTGGCCGGGGACGAGACGGCGGCCCTGTGGGCCAAGATGGCGTTCCTGGCCCCCTTCGCGCTGCTCACCACCCGGTACGGCCTCCCGCTCGGCGAGGTCCGCACCCGGCACCGTGCGGAACTGGAGTCCCTGGTCGCGGAGACCACCGCGGTCAGCCGCGCCTGCGGCGCCCCCGCCGACCCGGCCCAGGCCCTGGCGCGGTACGACGCCTTCCCGCCCGGCGCCAAGTCGTCCATGCAGCGCGACGCCGAGGCGGGCCGCCCCCTCGAACTCGACGCCATCGGCGGGGCCCTGCTGCGCGCGGCCGAGCGGCACGGCGTACCGGCTCCGGTGGCGGCCCGCCTGGTGAGCGAGCTGCGCGCGGCCGGCCACTGACACCCGCCGGCCGGCCACCCGTTCGGCTGAACCTCCCCTGAACCTCAGGAAGGAACTCGCCCCTCAAAATCGAACAGGCGTAGCATTGCCGTGTGGCTACGACCTATGAATTCCCCAGTGACCTCCTCGCCGGCCAGGAGGAGCTGCATCAGGTCCGGGCCGAGCTGTCGGCCCTGCTCAAGCGCCTGCCGTGGTCGGTCGAGCCGATGGACGGCTTCAGCGACGACAACGGCTGGCGCAAGGTGGAGCGGCCCGCCTCCCCCGGCTGGACGGCGGACGAGCAGGCCGAGGTGGAGAAGCTGCGCCGCCGCGAGCACGAACTGGCGGTGTTCGTCAGCACACACCGCTTCTGGACCGAGGTCGCGGCGGCGGACCGGGTGGAGGCCCGCACCCAGCTGAAGCACGCCCACGAGAAGCCGAGCGAGGAGGAATGACAAAGCCCCCGGCCAGCCGGCCGGGGGCTTTGCCGCCGGTGGGCGCGGACGGTTTCGAACCGCCGACATCCTGCTTGTAAGGCAGGCGCTCTACCCCTGAGCTACGCACCCGGACACCCGGGCTGTGCACCCAGGACGAGTCGACAGCCTACCTTGCCTGGACGGGTGCACGGCAAACCCGTAGCGCCGGGTCACAGGGGGACACGGGGGTTATCCCCACCCCCGGCCGGGGAGCTGGCCGGATCACGGCCCTCTCCTAGATCATCTACTGTCGTGGCAGACCGTCCAGGGGGAGAACCTGTCATGACCCGTTCCATTTCTGTCCGTGCCGCCGTCCTGGCCCTGGGCACCGGTGTGCTCGTCGCCGGGCTCAGTGCCTGTGGTGCCTCCGCGGACGACGACAAGCACCCGGACCACCGGTCCTTCGCGCTGCACGGGCACACGCTCACCGTCGACGCCGACGACGCGGCGATCGAACTGGTCACCGCGCGAGGAAACAAGCAGGGAGACAAGGCCGAGGCGGTCGAGGTCACCCGGTGGTTCGACGGGTCGGTGGCCATCGGCAGCGGGCCGAAGCTCAGCTGGTCGCTCGACGGCGACCGGCTGGTGCTGCGGGAGCACTGCTCCGGGCTGTTCGCCGACTGCTCGGCCCGCTACCGCATCGAGGTGCCGTCCGGGATCGCCGTCAAGGTCGTCGACGGGAACGGAAGCGTGCGCGCGAGCGGGTTCACGGCCGCGCTCGGCATCCGTACGAGCAACGGCGATGTGCACGTCACCGATTCGTCGGGGCCGCTGGACCTGGAGTCCGACAACGGCACGGTCCGGGCGGAGGTCACCTCGCGCCGGGTGCGGGCCGAGGACAGCAACGGCGCGGTGGACCTCGAACTCGCTGCCGTACCCGACGTGGTGAACGCCCACAGCGACAACGGAGAGGTGACGGTGACCCTGCCCCGCTCCGAGTACCACGTGAAGGCCGACTCGGACAACGGGGCGGTGTCGGTGGGGGTGTCGCAGCGCGACCGGAGCCCGCACCGGGTGACCGCCGAGTCCTCGAACGGGAAGGTCACGGTGCGGAACCCGAACTGACCGGCCGGTGTCTTCGTCTGCAACGGGTGGGAGAATGACACCACCCACGGCGAGACACGGCACGGGAGAGGGATGTGACGGCGACACCGGGCACGCCAGCGACGCGGTCGTACCCGCCGTCGGCCGTTCGGGCCCGGCCCGGGTCCACGGCGCTGCGCGACACCCTCACCCTGATGAGCCTGCCGGTGCTGGCCGTACTCGCCCTGCCCGCCGCGTTCGCCGGCGGCGGCACCCGGCGCTGGTTCGGCGGCCGGGCGGAGAGCCAGCGGGCCGAGGCGCAGGCCGCCAAGGACGCCGCGGCGTCCGCGTTCTACGAATTGGACACCGCCCAGCGGGATCTGAGGATCTCCATCGAGACGATCACGGCCGTGGACGACTCCCCCGCCGCCCGGCGTGCCGCCACCGACTTCGCGGCGCTCGGGCAGCGGATCGACGAGGTCAGCCGGCGGTACATCCAGGCCGTCGACGCCCATGATCTCGACCGGGACGACCTGGAGGCCTCGGCGGCCTCCCGGGCGCGTGCCGAGCTGACCTCCGCCAAGGACGAGCTGGTCCGGGTCAAACAGGAGCTGGACCGTTTCGGCACCTCGCTCGGGCCGCTGCTCGGCACGGCCGAGACCCAGTTGGCCCGGCTGGCGCCCGCCGTGGAGCGGGCCCGGCAGGCACTGCTGGGCGCGAGCAACGCCCTGGACGCCGTACGTGAGCAGGGGCTGCGGGCCGATGACCTCGCCGGGCGGCTCGCCGCCCTCTCCCCCGAGCTGACCAGGCTGAACCAGGGCGCCGGGCAGCACGGGGTGCAGCAGACCCTGGAGCGGGCCGAGCGGGTGCAGCGGGAAGCCGGGGCGATCCGGGCCGAGGCCGAGCGGCTGCCGGAGCGGGCGGCCGAGATCGATCACCGGCTGGTCAGCCTGCGCACCCGGGCCCAGGCGCTGACCACCCGGGCCGGGCAGGTCGACCCGGTGCTGAGCGAGCTGCGGCGCCGGTTCGCCGCCGCCTGCTGGCAGGACCTGCAGCAGGTGCCCGAACAGGCCGCGCAGAACGTACGGCAGGCCGAGCTGAAGCTCCGCGAGGCACAGCAGGCGCGGGACGCCCAGCACTGGCCGGACGCCACCTCGCTGCTGTCGACGGTACGGGCCCTGCTGAACGCCACCGACGAGGCCGTGTCGGCCGCGGGTGAGCGGCTGCGGCGCCTGAACGAGGCGCAGAAGGATCCGCAGGCGGAGATCGAGCGGACCCGGTTCGCGATCCGGGACGCCCAGCGGCTGGCCATGACGGGCCGTACGACGCCGGATCCCCGGCACGCGGGCCCGCTGGACGAGGCGGTGGAGCGGCTGGAAAGGGCGATCGGTTCGCTGGAGGGACGGCACCCGGACTACTGGCACTTCCTGACCGAGACGGAGGCCGTCCGGCAGACCGCCGCTCGGGTGGTGGCGCGGATCCGGGAAGAGCGCGGGCATTGAGCGGGGCTCGCCGTAAGCGGAACGGACTCCGTCGGTTGCGGGGTGCCGCGGGGCGGGCGGATATTGGGTGGACGGATGGCCTCCGCTAGCGCCCGAGGGAGGCGGACATGGCCACACACGCAGTGCACACGAGGCCGCGACGGCGGATCCGGTTCGACGAGCACCTGCCCGTCGACCACAAGCTGAACACGGTCTACCGGATCGGCGCGGGCCTGATCGGCGCCTTCCTCGTCGCGTTCGGCATCCTGGGACTGATCAACCACATCGGTTTCTTCGACACCGGGGGCAACTCCGTCGCCGGGCTGAACACCAACGGCACGCTGAGCGTGCTGTCGATCGCCGTCGGGGCGATCCTGCTCGCGGGCATGGTGATCGGCGGGAATGTGGCGTCCACGCTGAACATGGTGTTCGGGGTGCTGTTCCTGCTGGCGGGCTTCCTGACCCTCGGCCTGCTGGACAGCAACTACAACTTCCTGGCGTTCCGGATCCAGAACGTGTTCTTCAGCTTCATCGTGGGCCTGCTGCTGATGACCTTCGGCATGTACGGCCGGGTCGGCTCGACCCTGCCGCACGACAACCCGTACTGGCGGGCACGGCATCCCGATCCCGGCACCGAGCCCCCGGGCCGGGAGCACGAGACCGGGGTCCCGCCGGTGACGATGCCGCTGCCCGGGGCGGAGGACGAGCGCGGGACGGACTGAGCCGCCCCGCGCCGGCCGGACCGGATCAGGTGCGGTAGGCGTAGAAGTACGCGTTCGGGTACGACGCGACCAGGCTGGCCACCGACCTGTTGTAGGTGTTGGTGGAGTGGTACGTCACGTACGGCACGCCATAGCGGTCGCGGTAGGTGACGATCATCGAGTGGTCCTTGGATCCGTCCCGGTTGAAGTCCATCTGGATCACGTCACCGAGGTTCGCCTGGTAGACGTTGGCGAGCGGGGTGACGCGCTTGGAGGACAGGGCGAACCACGAGAACTCGTTGACGCCGACGAACGAGTCCGACTGGATGTCGGCGTTGCCGAACCACTTGTGGAAGTCGTTCGTGTAGCCCGGGACGTGCTTCCAGCCGCCCGCCTTCAGGGACTGGCTGACGAAGTTGGTGCAGTCACCGCCGTCGGTCTCCCCGTTGTAGTTCGGGTAGGCCGGGTTGTAGTGGGACCAGTACTTCGTCGCGTACGCCACCATGGCCGTGTAGTCGTAGGCGCCGCCGGTGAGGTTCTTCGGGTTGGACGGAGCCGGCCAGCTGGTGGCCGCGCGGGGCGCGTCCGGGGGGCCGTCGTCGGCGGCGGTGGTCTTCGCCTTGGCGATGGCCGGCTTGGCGACCTGGTTCACGGCGAGATAGCCGTCGTCCGTGTCGCGGATGCCGGTCAGCTGCCAGTCCCCGTGGCCGTCGGCCTTGAAGGTCAGCTCGTGATGGGCCTGGAACCCCGTGGTCTTCGGGCCCTTGGCCGTGCGCTTCTGGTAGGTCAGGGTCGTGGTCTCGGTGACGGCGACCTTGGCGCGCCGGCCGTGGACCTCGGTCGCGTCGAGCGTGACCTTGGTGCTGCCGTCGCTGTACTTCTCGCCCAGCTTGGCGAGGCGGGTCCTGCGGGCGCGCAGCTCGCCCAGGGCGGAGCTCTGCTCGTGGGACTGCCCGCCGGACAGGCGGACGGACCCGGAGAAGCCGGACGCGTGCCGTGTCCGGGCGCTGCCCGCCCCGTCCACCAGGGCCTGGGTGCGGTCGGTGAAGACCGCGTCGGCGAGCCGCTGGAAGGTCGCCTTGGTGGCCGCGTCCACCGTCGGGTCGTTGGTGACCGCCGCGCCCGCGCTCCAGTTCGGCACGAGGGCCACGCCCGCGACCACGGAGGCAGCCGCAGCCGTGACTATGGTCGCGCGGCGCCGCTTACGGCTCAGTCTTCTTGATTTCAATGGTGTTTCCCCTTTTCGCCGGTACACCTACCGGGATGGAGCATCTTTGCATGCCGGGTGCGGTGGATGTGAAGGAAGTTGCACAAGTGGAATCCGCGCCGGGCGCAGGTCACTTGACGACCTGCGACCAGTCCGGCGACTGGGCCGGGTCGAGACTGCGCAGCGCGGTCAGGGTCTGCGGCTTCTGCACGTCGAGCCAGTCGGCCAGTTCCTTGAAGGACACGCACTTGACGCCCTTTTTGGTGCATATCTTCGGGATGATCTGGTCGATGGCTTTCATGTAGACGCCGCCGTTCCAGTTCTCGAAGTGGTTGCCGATGAACAGCGGGGCGCGGCTGCCGTAGTAGACGCGGTTGAAGCCGGCCAGGTAGGAATCGACGGTCATCTGCTGCCACTGTGCGTACTTGGCCGGGTCGCCGTTCGTCTCGCCGTTGGACTGGTTGTAGAGGAAGTTGAAGTCCATCGACAGGCCCTGGAACTTGCCGTTCTCGTACGGCAGCATCTGCAGCGGGAAGTCCCAGACGCCGTTCTTCTTCGTGGGCCATATCTGGAAGTCGCCCGGGGAACTGGCGTCGTAGCGCCAGCCGTAGCCCTTGATGGCCTTCAGCAGGTTGGGCTGGCCTTCCAGGCAGGGTGCGCGACCGCCGGCGACCTCCTTCCTGAAGTCGAAGGGCAGCGCGGGAATGTCCTTGTCACCGGTGTTGGTCTTCCAGTTCTCCACGAATTGGTAGAACTGGTCGATCTCGCTCTTCCACTGGGCGACGGACCAGTCGCCGCCGCCCTTCTTGCCGCAGAAGTGGCCGTTGAAGTGGGTGCCTATCTCGTTGCTCTGCTGGTAGGCCAGGCGGAGCTGCTCCAGGGTGGTGCGGATGTGCTCGTCGGTGGCGTAGTCGATGGCGGCGTCGCCGGGTGAGTGCATCGGGCCGTGGTAGAGCGACTTCTTGCTCTTGGGCAGCAGGTAGATGCCGGTGAGGAAGAAGGTCATGTGGGCGTGGTACTGCTCGGCCATCTTCCGGTAGTGCGAGAAGAGATGGTCGTCGCCCTCCAGGGCGCCGTCCCAGGAGAAGACGACGAACTGGGGCGGCTTCTCACCGGGCTTGAGCGGCACCGGCTTCAACTGCCCCTGCTGCGGGCCGGTGTAGGAGGTCGAGCCGTCACCGAGGATGTGGGTTTTGCCGTCCCAGGTGGGCTTCGGGCTGGGCTTCGGGGCGGCCGCCCTGGCCTTCTTGCCGGCCGAGGCCGTCGGCTCGGTGTGGTCCGGCCGGGTCAGCGCGAGGAAGCCGGCCACCAGGGAGGCCACGACGAGGAGGAGGGCGAGCGTCAGGACCTGCGGACGGGTGGCGGCGGGGGCAAGGCGACGGCCGGGGGCACGACGCCGGCCCGTCGGTGACTTCTTGCGAGACATGCGCGGCTCAATCTCCGAAAGGGGCGAGTGGGAGGTCTGTGGGGTCCGGAGTCAGCCGAGACCCATGGCGGCCGACCAGAGGGCGTACGGGACGCCGTCCGCCGGTGGGCCCGCCAGGCCCTTGAGGGGCAGCGGCTGCAGGGACTTCGCCAGGTCCATGCGGTAGACGACGACCGCTGTCGACACGGAGTCGGCCGTGCCGGCGTACCAGGCGGCGGTGTCCTTGTCGTCGGTACCGGCCTTTCCGGCCGTCCCCGGCCTGGTGGCGGCCGTGGCGGGGTGTGCGGTGCGGAAGGAGTCGGCGAGCGCCTCGTCGACCTCCTGGGCCACCTGGGCGCCGACCGCGCGCCGGGGGCGCGGGGTGGTGAGGGCGACCGGGGCGCCGTTGCGGGTGATCCGGCGCACCGAGTACGGCTCCGTGTGCGTGCCGCCGGCCGCGAAGGTGGCGTATCCGCTGGCCATGCGGATGGCGCTGGGCGTGGAGTTGCCGAGCGACAGGGCGGGCACCTGGGGGCCCATGCTGTCGGACAGCAGTCCGGAGGCCTCGGCGGTCTGGCGCACGGTCTCCAGGCCGGTGTCCATGCCGAGCTGCATGAAGGGCGTGTTGACCGACCGGGCGAGCGCCTGGCGCAGGGTGATCTGCCCGTAGGACTTCCCGCCGTCGTTGCGCGCGGCGACCTTCTTGCCGCTGCGGTCCCAGTAGGGGCCCTCGGGGGTGGTGACGGGGATGTTGTCGTCGCCGTTGTAGACGGTCTCCGGGGTGACGGGGGTGGCGGGTCCGCTGCGCGTCTTGTGGACGCCGTGTTCGAGCCCGGCGGCGTAGACGAACGGCAGGAACGAGGTGCCGGCCGGGACGGTGGCGGCGTTGGACTCGTTGTAGCCCTGCGTACGGTGGTCGGGGCCGCCGTAGACGGCGAGGATCCGGCCGTCGGTGGCGACCGACGCGGCGCCGTAGTGCGCGGTCTTCGCCGTGTCCGGGTGGTCCTTCGCCGCCTGCCTGCGGGCCTTGGTGACGGCGTCGGTGAGCGCCTGCTCCCGCTTGCGGTCGAAGGTCGTGTAGATCTGGTAGCCGCCGAGGTCGAACTGCTGGTCGGTCAGATGTCCGGCCTTCTTGGCGTACTGCGACGCCAGCTCCACCAGGTAGTCGCTCTGCGCACCGGTGTTGTACAGCGGGTTGCTCTTCAGCGGCTCGGGGAAGGTCTTGTACGTGGCGCGTTCCTGCGGCGACAGCCGGTGGATCTTGACCATGCGGTCCAGGATCCACTTCCAGCGTTCCACGGCCCGCTTGTGGTTGGCCTTGCCGAGCGTGGGGTCGTACAGGCCGGCGCCCTTGAGGAGTCCGGCGAGCATGGCCGCCTCGGAGGCGTTGAGCCTGCTGACGTCCTTGCCGTAGTAGGCCTGGGCGGCGCGCTGGATGCCGTAGCTGCCGCGGCCGAACCAGCTGGTGTTGAGGTAGCCCTCCAGGATCTGGTCCTTGCTCATCTTGTTGTCGAGCTTGAGGGCGATCATCGCCTCGGTGAACTTGCGGCTGAGGGTCTGGTTCTGGGAGAGGTAGACGTTTTTGACGTACTGCTGGGTGATGGTGGATCCGCCCTCGGTGTCCCCCTTGCCCACCGTGCGGTACAGGGCCCGCGTGATGCCTTTGACGGATATGCCCGGGTCCGTGTAGAAGCTCTCGTTCTCCGCCGCCAGCACCGCCCAGCGGACGTCCTGGGGTATGTCCTTCAGCGGCATGGCCTGCCGCTGCACCCAGCCCGTGCGGGCCATCGGGGTGCCGTCCGACCAGAAGTAGACGTTGTCCTGCTGCGTCGCGTAGGTGTTCAGGTCGGTCGGTATGTCGGTCATCGCGTACGCGGTGACGAGGAAGAGGCTCAGCAGGCAGAACGAGGACACCGTGGCGCCGAGCCACTGGCGCCAGGACGGTATCCAGCGGCGCCAGCCGGTCCGGCCGGCGCGGGGGTAGACGGGCTTCAGACGGCGCGCGTAGGGCGCGAGCCTGCGGGCGTACGGGGCCAGCCTGCGGGCGTACGGGGCGAGCGGCCCGAGCAGGCGCCGGGTGACGGCCACGGCGCGCTGCCGCGCGGAGGGGCGCGCACTGCGCCGGCGCTCGGCCCGGCCGACGGCGGCGGACGGCTCCGGCGGCGCCGGCACCCGCAGCTGCACGGTCTCGTCCGCTCTGAGGGCCTCCACCCTCAGATGCATGGTCACGTCCGCGTCGAGCGGCCTGTCATCATCGGCTCCCCCCTTGGGAGCGCCGTCCCCCTGCGACGCATCGGTCACCTGCGTCTCCCCTCCGCACTCGTTCTTGCTCGCGCGGTGAGCTGAGCACCCTCGCAACGGCGTCCACAAGTTATCAACGAAGTTTTCGATTCCCCCGTTCAAGGGGCGTGGTTTCTCGCAACACTCATGCAACATTGAGAAACGGCGCCCCGGGGCGCCACCGCTACGCTGGGCCCATGCCTCGCTATGAGTACCGTTGCCGGACCTGCGGCGACACGTTCGAACTGAGCCGTCCGATGGCGGAGTCCTCCGCCCCTGCGCCGTGCCCGGCCGGGCATGACGACACGGTGAAGCTGTTGTCCGCCGTGGCGGTGGGCGGCACCGCCACGCAGGCCCCCGCGCAGGGCGGGGGCGGCTGCTGCGGTGGGGGCTGCTGCGGTTAGCCCCTGGGGTCCGTCTCCGGCCGTCGTGCCGCTCTCAGGAACTCCCGGACGATCCGCTCCCCCGCCAGGACCCCGCGCTCCGGCAGCGCGCTGATCCCCGGCGCTGTCCAGCCCGTGTCGGCCAGCTCGCCGTGGCCGGGGCGCCAGCCCCGGTCGGCGGCGAGGAGCAGGTCGGCGTCCAGGAGGGAGTCGCCTGCCGCCAGGGTGAGGTCCGCGCCGGTGCGGCGGGCGACCTCGCGTACGGCCGCGCTCTTGGTGAGCGGCTGGGGGACGGCGTAGATCTTTCGGCCCTGGAGGGAGACGGTCCAGCCGCGGTTCTCGGCCCACACCGCGAGTTCCTTCACCCAGTCCTCGGGCAGCAGCTCGCGCTCGACGACGAGATAGGCGAAGAGGTCCTCGGCGACCCGGTGCTTGCGCACCCAGACGGGGTCGGCCGTCCGCAGCAGGTGCTCGCGCACCTCGTCCAGCGGCGCGCACTCGTCGGCGAGACGGGCCTGCACGCCCGCGTGCCAGTCGGTGTCCGTCACCCCGTCGACCAGCAGATGGCCGCCGTTGGCGCAGATCGCGTAGGCGGGGGGCGGGCCGGGCAGGTTGATCCGCTGGTACTGCTTGCGGGTCCGGGTCGTGGTCGGCACGAAGACGGCCGTGTCGCCGAGGTCGGTCAGCAGCCGGGCCGCCGTCTCGGTCATGTACGACAGCGGCCTGCTCTCGTGGACCTCCACACACAGCAGCCGGGGCGCCCGCGGGTCCGGCATGGTCAGCGCGAGGGCCGCCGAGGAGTAGATCAGCGTACGGTCGAGGTCGCTCGCCACCATCACCGGCATCAGGCGTTCACCGCCTTGCCGTCGGCGCCCGTGGCACCGCGCGTGTACTGGGGGTGGATCAGGCCGACGCAGGTGTACGGCAGGTCGCCGACCTCCTCGACGGGCACGCCCCGCTGCTCGGCGAGCAGGCGGACATGGTCGAGGTCGGCGCCCGCCCCGGCCCGCGCGAGGATCTTCCACGGCACCCGGCGCAGCAGCACCCGGGTGGTCTCGCCGACGCCGGGCTTGACCAGGTTCACGTCGTGGATGCCGTACGCCTCGCTGATCCGCTCGACGGCCCGCCAGCCGGCCCAGGTCGGGGTGCGGTCCTCGGCCATCAGCTCCTTGACCGCGGCGTCGACGGGGTCGGCGACGTCGGGGAAGCGGGCGGAGACGGCGTCGAGGAAGGCGACGGAGACGTCGGCGCCGGCGAGTTCGCGGTAGAACTTCGCGCCGTGGAAGTCGTGCGGGCCGACCAGGTCGGCGCGCAGGACCGTACGCGATATCAGCCCGGAGACGGTGGAGTTGAGGCAGGCGGAGGGGATGAGGAAGTCCTCGCGGGTGCCGTAGGTGCGCACACAGGACCCGGGGTCGGCGAGTACGGCGATCTCCGGGTCGAAGCCGGTGACGCCCTCCTTCTCCTCGAACTCCTCGATCGCCTGGGCGAGTTCGCGGGTGATGGCGCCCTTGCCGGTCCAGCCGTCGACGAACACCACGTCACGGGGGTCGTGACGGTCGGCCAGCCAGCGCAGCGCGTTGGCGTCGATGCCCCGGCCGCGCACGATCGACACGGCGTAGTGCGGCAGGTCGAGGCCGTGCCGGAACTGCGCCCAGCGGCGCATGAGGATGCCGACCGGGGTGCCCGCGCGGGCCAGGGACACCAGCACCGGCCGGGGGGACCGCTCGGCGATGACGGCCTCGGTCACCACGCCGACCGCTTGGGCGAGCCGGGCGGCGGAGGCGTCCAGGGCCGTGTGGAACAGCTCCTGGTACTGCGCGCTGGGCTGGTACTCCACGGGCAGTGACTCGGCGTAGTGCGCGCCGCCGCGCTGGATGGCCTCCTCGCGCTCCTCGGTCGGCGCCTCCAGCGTGACGTCGGAGAGGTCCTGGAGCAGCCAGCCGACCTCCTCCGGCGCGTACGAGGAGAATGCGGGGCCACGGAGGGGCTCGGGCAGCATGGCCGGCCTTTCGGGAGCGTGCGGGACGTACGAGGGGACGACCGCGAGCAGGACGTGCGGGACGTGCGCCGCGAGCCGCGCCAGCAGGCCGTCGGGGGCGTGCAGGGCGGGGGTGTCGGCGACGGAGTCGACCACGGCGACGACGGCGTCGAAGCCGCCGCCGGCGACGTTGTAGGCGTACCGCTCGCCGGGACCGTCGGCCGGGTCGTCGTGGGCGGGGAAGACCAGCCGGGTACGGATCGCGTACCCGGGGTCGTCCAGGGCGAGGACGGGCGAGCGGGTGGTGGTGGAGAACCGCACCTCGGCGTCCGTGCCCTGCTCCAGCTCACGGGCGAGGCGCAGGGGGGCGTACATCAGCTCCTCGCAGCCGAGGACCAGGATCCGGCGGGCTTCGGGGGGCAGGGCGTCGCGTATGCGGCCGGCCATGGCGGGCAGCGCGGCTTCGAGACGGGCGCGGTGAGCGGGGGTGAAACCGTGCCGCCCGCCGTCGGGAAGTCCGGCGGGCCAGTGCAGGTCCAGCCGGTGGGGGGCGCGGTCGGCCGCAACGGCCCCGCACTCCGCGGTCTCATGGCGGCCCACCAGTCGCCGCCCCTTCTCCAGCACATCCGACGGCAGCCGTACGACCCCGGAGGCGGCGGCGATCAGATCCACCCGCGCGTCGATCTCCGTGGCGAACCGTTCCATCCGCTCGACGTCCTCAGCCGAACGCATATCGACCAGAGCAACCACGACGTACCGCTCCCGCGGATACCGTTCGTGCAGGTCGCGGATGGTGTTGAGGACCGTGTTGCCGGTGGAGAACTCATCGTCGACCAGGACCAGCGGCCCCTGCCCGGACAGCAGCCGCGGATCCTCGGGAAGCAGCAGGTGCGACGTGGCGTGCGAGTGCGACTCCTCGAAGCCGCCCGCCGGGGCGACCCCGGGCACCGGGCGACGCGTGGAGTGCAGATACGGCGCCGTACCGATGCCGTCGGCGACCGCGTGGCCCAGCCCGGTCGCGGTCTCCGCGTAGCCGAGGACGACAGCGGCGGCCCCCTCCGCGCCGAGCAGCGCGGCGACCCGTCGGCCCAGCCGGTGGCCGTACTCGTACACCACCGCCGGCGACTGCGGAACGTGCTTGCCGAGCACGTTGGACACCAGCAGGTGGGCCCGCTTGGGATTGCGGCGCAGGGCGAGCCCCAGCAGGGCCCGCAGACCGTCGTCCCCCACGAGTTCGACCCCGAGCCGCTCGGCGACCCAGCTGCCGGACCAGATGCCGTCGTTCACTGCGTTGTTCATGCATTCCTTGGACGATATGGACAAGATCGACCCGGCTCAGCCGGGTATCCCGGCGGCGAGCAGCTCCACGAAGCCGACGTCCTCGTGGGCCACGCCGAAGGCCTCGGCCCGCAGCAGGGTCCGCTCGGCCCAGGCGCGGTGCGGCTTCACCTCGTTCATCTTGTTCGTGTAGGCCGAGCGAAGTACACCCCCGCCGCCGCGTTCCGGCCGCAGGATGTCCTGGGCGTCGCTGTACTCCTCGTGGCTGACCACGGACAGCGCGTGGACGGGCAGCACGTGGGAGGGGTGGATGCAGGTCTTGCCGAGCAGGCCGTTGGCGTGGTCGAGGGAGATCTCCCGCAGCAGTCCGTCCATGGCGTGCTCGATGAGCTTCTCGCGCAGCTCGACGGCCTGCACCTCAAGGAAGGGGCTCTGCCTGAGCTGCGGCTTGAACATGCGCTCGGAGACCCGGAAGTACTCCCACACGGGCCCGGTCACGGTGAACCCGGTGCCGTCGGCGCGGGCCAGCATGTTCACGACGTCGGCGATCACCGAGGCGACGATCTGGACGTCGTAGGCGGTCATGTCCGGGGCGCGGCGCAGGCCGTAGGAGGAGCAGAAGTCGGTCACGCCGAGGCGCAGCGCCAGCACCCGGTCGCGGAACTTGTCGACGGCGCGGAAGATGCCCTCCAGGGTGTCCACGCGGGACTCGCGGTAGAGCAGCTCCGGGGACTCCAGGACGGGCATGGCGAACAGCCGGCGCCCGGTCTCCGCCTCGGCGGCCGTCAGGGCCTCCAGGAAGGGGATGCCGCGCTCCTCGGTGAACTTGGGCAGCACGAATCCGGACAGCAGCCGCACGGACGGGCCGAGGCGCCGGGCCAGATCGGGGATCTGGCCGGGGGTGCGCACCCGGATGAAGAGCAGCGGCGGCTCGACTCCGGGCCGGGCGGCCAGGTCGGCGAACTGGCGGACGAGGTTCTCCTCGCCGGCCACGACGTCCGCGTCGTCGATCGAGTCCTCCAGGCACAGCACCATCGAGACCACGCCGTTCCCGGCCTGCTTGACGATGTCGTCGGCGAGCCGCGGCCGGGTGGCCGGGCTGTACAGGGTGGCGCCGAGGGCGGCGGCGAGCAGCCGGGCCGGCGAGTCGGCGCTGAATGCGCACGGCTCCCGGTGGAAGAGGCGCTGCCGCACCTCGGGGGCGATGTGCCCGAAATGACGCATAGGACTCCCCCAGGGCGCGAGCCCGAGTCTCAGTGTTCGGTAAAGGGTGGCCGGTAATAGTACGTAGGGATCCATGTCCCGGGTTCCCTGCGGGCATGAATTTCCGGTAACCCGCCCATGTCGGCGGCGCTCTGTGAGATCACCCCCCGCATTGTCGTGGCCAGGACCGAGAAGGCAGGATGACCGCATGACGCACGCGATGCTGAAGGGGTCGAACGTCCCGCTGGAAGCCGCCACGGTGCGCGCCGTGCTGCGCTGGGCGCCCGGGCAGGGTGTCCCGGACGTGGACGTCTCGGCACTGCTGCTGGGTCCTGACGGCCGGGTGCGTTCCGACGAGGACTTCGTCTTCTACAACCAGCCCCGGCACCCCTCCGGGAAGGTGTGGCGGCTGGGGAAGAAGCGCATCACCGAGGGACTGACCGACACGATCCAGACGGATCTGCCCGGCGTCGAGCCGGACGTCGGCCGGATCCTGCTGGTCGCTTCGGCGGACGGGGTCACCTTCGACCGGGTGCCGGCGCTGTGCATCCTGCTGTACGACGCCGCGGTCGCCGACGCGGAGCCGCTGGCCCGCTTCGAGATCAAGCCGGAGACGGGGGCGGAGACGGCGTTGATCTGCGGGGAGCTGTACCGGCGCGGGGAGGGCTGGAAGTTCCGCGCGCTGGGCGAGGGCTACTCGAACGGGCTGAAGGGGCTGGCCACGGACTTCGGTATCTCGGTGGACGAGGGCGAGCCGGCACCGCCGGCGGTTCCGCAGCAGCCGCCCGCGTACGGGTATCCGCAGCCGACGTCGGCTCCGCCGGCGTATGGCTACCCGCAGCCTCAGCCGGTGCCGGTGGCGGCCGGGCCGGTGGATCCGAACTTCCGGCTGCCTCCGCAGGGGCCGCAGTTCATCGGGCGGTGAGTGCGCCTGGCGGCCTGGGGGTGCTTCAGCGGTCGACCTTCGTCTTGTAGCCCCTGCCCCACTGCAGCCCCCACCCGTAGAGCCGGTCCAGTTCCCCCTGGAAGCCGTACACGAACTTCACCTCGCGGCGGACGACCAGCTCGCCCTTCACGTTCTCGATCATGACGACCGCGCAGGAGCGGGCCTGGGGGTGGCGTTCGTCGAGGCCTATCTCGATGCGGGGGCCGTTGCTGGGGTACAGCGTGACGATGGCGTGGGTACGGTCGAAGGCCGGGGTCTGGTCGTAGATGTAGACGAAGACCAGCAGGCGTTTGATGGCGTCGCGGTGGTCGAGGTTGACGTACATCGTCTCGCCGGACGCCGAGCCGAACCGGTCGTCTCCGCTGAGCTTGATGTACGGCGGCGCGTTGACGTCGCCCAGGTAGCCGCCCAGCGGCTGGACGACGCCCTTCGTGCCGTCGGTCAGTTCGTACAGGCAACCGAGGTCCAGGTCGACGTTGACCATGCTCTGGCCGTGACCGAGGACCTCCGGGGGCCTGAGGGCCTTGAAGGGGTGCCGGAAGAGGCTGGTGCGCTGGTTGCCGTCGAAGTCGGAGGTGCGCATCCGCCAGGTGAGGTTGACGCGCAGATGGCCGGTGGCCGCGCCCTGCTTGGTGAGGGACACCGCCTGGTGCCGCCTGTTGAGTTCGATGGCGTTGGACGAGGCGCTGCCCGAGTCGAAGTCGGCGGCGCTGGCGCCCCGTAGCCCGTCGAAGAAACCCATTCCCGCCCCCAGGTCATTCTTGTGAACGCCGCCGGGGCGGCCGACCGCGTCGGCCGCCCCGCTCAGAGCGTTCCTCACCGGCCGGGGTGTCACACCCCGGAAGAGACCTCGGCCTTCTCGCCGGTGCCCTCGCCCTCGGCCGCCAGCGCGCGGTTGCGGCGGACGGAGGACCAGAAGGACCAGGCGATCAGGACGACACCGACGAGGCCGGTGATGACCTCGTTGATCTCGTACTGGATGGTGACCAGGAGGATCACGGCCAGGGCGCCGATGGCGTAGTGGGCGCCGTGCTCCAGGTAGACGTAGTCGTCGAGGGTGCCCTGGCGGACCAGGTAGACCGTGAGGGAGCGGACGTACATCGCGCCGATACCGAGGCCGAGGGCCATCACCACGATGTCGTTGGTGATGGCGAAGGCGCCGATCACACCGTCGAAGGAGAACGACGCGTCCAGGACCTCCAGGTAGAGGAACATGAAGAACGCGGCCTGGCCGGCCAGCAGCACCGCCGACTTCGGCTTGCCGCTGCGGGCGGCCTCTTCCTCCGCCTCGTGCTCGCGCTCCTCCTCTTCCTCCAGCCGGTCCTCGAAGTAGCCGGACAGGCCTCCGACGATCATGTAGGTGATCAGGCCGGCGATCCCGGCGATCAGGACCGTCTGGGCCTTGTCGACGTGGGCGCCGCCGTGCTGGTGGGCCTGGGTGGCGAAGGTGAAGGCGGTGACCAGCAGGGCGATCAGGGCGATGCAGACCGCCAGCATGTCGACCTTGCCGAGCTTGGCCAGGGGCCGCTCGATCCAGCGCAGCCACTGGATGTCCCGGTCCTCGAAGATGAAGTCGAGGAAGATCATCAGCAGGAACATGCCGCCGAAGGCGGCGATCGCCGGGTGGGCGTCGGTGACCAGCTGCTGGTAGCGGTCCTTGTCGGCGAGGGCCAGGTGGACCGCGTCGTACGGGTTGAGCTTGGCGGTGATCGCGACGATGACGACCGGGAAGACCAGCCGCATGCCGAAGACCGCGATGAGGACGCCGACCGTGAGGAAGATCTTCTGCCAGAAGGCGTTCATCTTCTTCAGGACGCCGGCGTTGACCACCGCGTTGTCGAACGACAGCGAGATCTCAAGGACGGCGAGGATCGCGACGACGCCGAAGGCCTCCCACCCCCCGTAGAAGACCGCGGCGACCAGGCCGAGCGCGGTGACCGCGAACGACCAGCCGAAGGTTTTCAGAAGCACTGGCTACCCAATCGTGTCTGGGGGTCCCCCAGACGAAGTCTGGGGGAGGGGCTCCCCCGCGCCGTACTCGGCTTTGCTAAACGTTGACTCCCGAGTGTAGAGGTGCGCCCTCCCGGCCGTACCGTGCGGGGCAAGCCGTGCTACGAAACGTTCACCCCGAAGTCCAGGGCGATGCCGCGCAGGCCCGAGGCGTAGCCCTGCCCCACGGCGCGGAACTTCCACTCCCCCTGGTAGCGGTACAGCTCGCCGAAGATCATGGCGGTCTCGGTGGAGGCGTCCTCACTGAGGTCGTAGCGCGCCAGCTCCTGGCCGTCGGCCTGGTTCACGACCCGGATGAAGGCGTTGGAGACCTGGCCGAAGGTCTGGCCGCGCTCGTCCGCCATATGGATGGAGACCGGGAAGACGATCTTCTCGCAGTGCGCGGGAACCTTGGTGAGGTCCACCAGGACCGACTCGTCGTCGCCCTCGCCCTCACCGGTGAGGTTGTCACCGGTGTGCTCGACCGAGCCGTCCGGGCTCTTGAGCTGGTTGTAGAAGACGAACCACTCGTCGCCCAGCACGCGGTTCCCGGCGTCGCACAGCAGCGCGCTGGCGTCCAGGTCGAAGGGGGCGCCGGTGGTGGAACGCGCGTCCCAGCCGAGTCCGATCATGACGTTGGTGAGGTTCGGTGCGGCCTTGGAGAGGGAGACGTTGCCTCCCTTGGCGAGCGTGACGCCCATGATGCTGGTCCTCCCCTAGTGGTGCTTCCCTGGTTTCCTGCGCGTCCGGCGCCGCACGTGACGGTGCGGCGCCGGTGCCGGGCCGTTGTGCGTCAGACGTTGACGCCGAAGTCCTGGGCGATGCCGCGCAGACCGGAGGCGTAGCCCTGGCCGATGGCGCGGAACTTCCACTCCGCGCCGTGCCGGTACAGCTCGCCGAAGACCATGGCGGTCTCGGTGGAGGCGTCCTCGCTCAGGTCGTAGCGGGCGATCTCCTGCTCGCCCGCCTGGTTCACGACGCGGATGAAGGCGTTGCGGACCTGGCCGAAGGACTGCTGGCGGTTCTCGGCGTCGTAGATCGACACCGGGAAGACGATCTTCTCGATGTCGGCCGGGACGGCGGCCAGGTTGATCTTGATCTGTTCGTCGTCGCCCTCGCCCTCACCGGTGATGTTGTCACCGGTGTGCTCGACCGAGCCGTCGGGGCTCTTGAGGTTGTTGAAGAAGACGAAGTGCTGGTCGCTCGCGACCTTGCCGGAGCTGTTCAGCAGCAGCGCGCTCGCGTCGAGGTCGAAGTCGGTGCCGGTCGTGGTGCGCACGTCCCAGCCCAGCCCGACGATGACCGCGGTCAGGCCCGGGGCCTCCTTCGTCAGCGATACGTTGCCGCCCTTGCTGAGGCTGACTCCCACGGGTCCTCCATGTGGTGTCCAGGGGCGGGGAGCCCCGTCGTGCTTCGGATATGGGATCAACGAACCGATCCTAGTGACGGGTTCCCGCCCCCCGCAGACCGTGGACCCGGAGAATCACCGGTGTCGGCCACGGTCGGCCTACAGGGTGTCGAGCGCCTTCACGTAGGCGTTCAGGTCACGCGCGTCCGGCAGGCCGTTGACCACGGTCCACCGCACGACGCCCTCCTTGTCGACGATGAAGGTGCCGCGGACGGCGCATCCCTTGTCCTCGTCGAAGACGCCGTACGTGCGCGAGACGTTGCCGTGCGGCCAGAAGTCGCTGAGCAGCGGGTACTCCAGGCCCTCCTGCTCGGCGAAGACGCGCAGGGTGTGGATGGAGTCGTTGGAGACGGCGAGCACCTGCGTCTCGCGGTCCGAGAACTTCGGCAGGTTGTCGCGCAGCTCGCACAGCTCACCGGTGCACACACCGGTGAAGGCGAAGGGGTAGAAGAGCAGGACCACGTTCTTCTCGCCGCGGAAGTCCGAGAGCTTCACGGTGCGGCCGTGGTTGTCCTTGAGCTCGAAGTCGGGCGCCTTGTCGCCGACCTGGATCGCCATCGTCGTGCATCCCTTCGGTGGGCTGTTCCGGGTGAGCGCGGAGCACACGCTCGGCTCCACCCTACGCAGCGATCACCGGGGCCTTCCGGACGGGCTGGGGCGAAAACCAGCCCGTCCGGTCGACGACCCTCAGGTCACTTCTTGGACTTGGCCGCCTTCGGCGTCGCCAGCCGGCTGCCGCTCCAGTCCTTGCCCACACTGACGCTCTTCGACGCGGTCAGGCCGGCCGTCGTGGCGGCGTCCTGGATGTCGCTCGGCTCCACGTACCCCGAACGGCCGGTCTTCGGCGTGAGGAGCAGGATCGCGCCGCCCTCTTCGATGTACGTGGTGGCATCCACCAGCGCATCCGTCAGGTCACCGTCGTCGTCACGGAACCACAGCACAACGGCGTCGGCCACGTCGTCGTATTCCTCGTCCATCAGGTCGCCTTCGACGGCTTCCTCAATGGCCTCGCGGAGCTCCTGGTCGACGTCGTCGTCGTAGCCGATCTCCTGGACCACCTGCCCGGGCTGGAACCCCAGCCTGGCGGCAGGGTTCGTCCGCTCCTCCGCGTGGTCCGCGGTCGCGCTCACGGGTTGCCTCCTGATCATGTCTTGATGAGTATCTCAGCCACGCGCGTGCGCGAAGCATTGGCCGTAGTCCACACGGGCGGGACGGATCGCGCAAGTACCCGGCCGTCCGGACCGCCGAAACGGTGACGATCCCGGCCGTGTCGCCGCAACTCCCGGCACCGTATCCCGATCCAGAGTGACCCACATCACACCGATGTGCCCTGTTTGCGCCATTCGGAATCATCCTGCGATACGACCCTCGAACAGCCTTCCAAGAGTGTCACACCCCGGGCGTATCGTTGCGTTTTGACCGGCGAAGAGACCGATGGACACCGAGGAGATGACGTACGCCGTCCCGAGGTACACGATGGGGAACGGTGTAGGCAGATGCAAAAAACCGGCCCTCTGACAGGTAAGGAACAGCGTGGCTTCCGGATCCGATCGCAATCCGATCATCATTGGCGGCCTTCCGAGTCAGGTTCCTGACTTCGATCCCGAGGAAACCCAGGAGTGGCTCGACTCCCTCGACGCCGCCGTGGACGAGCGCGGCCGGGAGAGGGCCCGCTACCTCATGCTCCGGCTGATCGAGCGGGCCCGCGAGCGGCGCGTGGCCGTGCCCGAGATGCGCAGCACGGACTACGTCAACACGATCCCCACCAAGGCGGAGCCGTTCTTCCCGGGCAACGAGGAGATCGAGCGCAGGATCCTCAACGCGACCCGCTGGAACGCGGCCGTGATGGTCTCGCGCGCCCAGCGCCCCGGCATCGGCGTCGGCGGCCACATCGCCACCTTCGCCTCCTCGGCCTCGCTGTACGACGTCGGCTTCAACCACTTCTTCCGCGGCAAGGACGAGGGCGACGGCGGCGACCAGGTCTTCTTCCAGGGCCACGCCTCCCCGGGCATCTACGCGCGCGCGTACCTGCTCGACCGGCTCACCGAGGACCAGCTCGACGGCTTCCGCCAGGAAAAGTCGAAGTACCCGAACGGCCTGTCCAGCTATCCGCACCCGCGCTCGATGCCGGACTTCTGGGAGTTCCCGACGGTCTCCATGGGCCTGGGCCCGCTCGGCGCGATCTACCAGGCGCGGATGAACCGCTACATGCAGGCGCGCGGCATCGCCGACACCTCCAGGTCGCATGTGTGGGCGTTCCTCGGCGACGGCGAGATGGACGAGCCGGAGTCGCTCGGCCAGCTGTCCATCGCCGCCCGGGAGGGCCTGGACAACCTGACCTTCGTCGTCAACTGCAACCTGCAGCGGCTGGACGGCCCGGTGCGCGGCAACGGCAAGATCATCCAGGAGCTGGAGTCGGTCTTCCGGGGCGCCGGCTGGAACGTGATCAAGCTGATCTGGGACCGCTCCTGGGACCCGCTGCTCGCGCAGGACCGGGACGGCGTCCTGGTCAACAAGATGAACACGACGCCGGACGGCCAGTTCCAGACCTACGCCACCGAGTCCGGCGCCTACATCCGCGAGCACTTCTTCGGTGACGACGTCCGGCTGCGCGCGATGGTCGAGAACCTGACCGACCACCAGATCCTGATGCTGGGCCGCGGCGGCCACGACCACCGGAAGATCTACGCGGCGTACAAGGCGGCCCTGGAGCACAAGGGCCAGCCGACGGTCATCCTGGCCAAGACGGTCAAGGGCTGGACGCTGGGCCCGAACTTCGAGGGCCGCAACGCCACGCACCAGATGAAGAAGCTGACGGTCGACGACCTCAAGCGCTTCCGGGACCGGCTGCACCTGCCGATCTCCGACAAGGAGCTGGACTCCGGCCTGCCGCCGTACTACCACCCGGGCCGGAACACCGAAGAGATCCAGTACATGCACGACATGCGCAAGGCGTGCGGCGGGTACGTCCCGACCCGCGTCGTGCGCTCCAAGCCGCTCGCCCTGCCGGACGACAAGGCGTACGCGACGGTGAAGAAGGGCACCGGCCAGCAGTCCATCGCCACGACCATGGCGTTCGTCCGGCTGCTGAAGGACCTCATGCGGGACAAGGAGATCGGCAAGCGGTTCGTGCTGATCGCGCCGGACGAGTACCGCACGTTCGGCATGGACTCCTTCTTCCCGAGTGCGAAGATCTACAACCCGCTCGGCCAGCAGTACGAGGCGGTCGACCGGGACCTGCTGCTCGCCTACAAGGAGTCGCCGACCGGCCAGATGCTGCACGACGGCATCTCCGAGGCGGGCTGCACGGCCTCCCTGATCGCGGCGGGCTCCGCGTACGCCACGCACGGCGAGCCGCTGATCCCGGTGTACGTCTTCTACTCGATGTTCGGTTTCCAGCGCACGGGTGACCAGTTCTGGCAGATGGCCGACCAGCTGGCGCGCGGATTCGTACTGGGCGCAACCGCCGGTCGTACGACCCTGACCGGTGAGGGGCTGCAGCACGCGGACGGCCACTCGCAGCTGCTCGCCTCGACCAACCCGGCGTGCGTGGCCTACGACCCGGCGTACGCCTACGAGATCGCGCACATCGTCCAGGACGGCCTGCGCCGGATGTACGGCTCGGACGCGGAGCACCCCCACGGCGAGGACGTCTTCTACTACCTGACCGTCTACAACGAGCCCATCCAGCACCCGGCCGAGCCGGCGAACGTGGACGTCGAGGGCATCCTCAAGGGCGTCCACAAGATCGGCGAGGGTACGGCGGGCTCGATCCCGGCGCAGATCATGGCGTCCGGCGTGGCGGTCCCCTGGGCGCTGGAGGCGCAGCGGATCCTCGCCGAGGACTGGAACGTACGCGCCGACGTCTGGTCGGCCACCTCCTGGAACGAGCTGCGCCGTGAGGCGGTGGAGTGCGAGGAGCACAACCTGCTGCATCCGGAGGAGGAGCAGCGGGTGCCGTACGTGACGCGGAAGCTCAGCGGCGCCGAGGGGCCGTTCGTGGCCGTGTCCGACTGGATGCGGTCGGTTCCGGACCAGATCGCGCGGTGGGTGCCGGGCACGTACCAGTCGCTCGGCGCGGACGGCTTCGGCTTCGCCGACACCCGGGGCGCGGCCCGCCGCTTCTTCCGCATCGACGCGCAGTCGATCGTCGTCGCGGTGCTGACCGAGCTGGCGCGCGAGGGCAGGATCGACCGCTCCGCGCTCAAGCAGGCCATCGACCGGTACCAGCTGCTGGATGTGTCGGCGGCGGATCCGGGGGTCGCGGGTGGCGACGCGTAACGCGCCGCGTTTCTGACAGAGGGCGGTGCCGGTGGCACCGCCCTCGTTGCTTTTTCTTTACCATTGCGGTCATGAACGATCAGTCGGCACAGACGCGTTGGGAGCGGCTCACCCAGCGTCCGTTGCTCGCGCTGGCGGTGGCGTTCGCCGTCGCCTATGCCGTACCGATCGTGGACAACCCCGCGAGCCGGTCCGTGACGGTCGTCTGCACCGGCACCGAGTGGGTGGTGTGGGCCGCGTTCGCGGTGGACTACCTGATACGGCTGGCGATCACTCCGAGGCGCCGGGAGTTCGTGCGCACGCACTGGATAGACCTGTGCGCCGTGGTGCTGCCGCTGCTGCAGCCGCTGCGCCTGCTGCGGATGGTCTCGACCCTGCTGCTGGTGGGGCGGCGGGCCCGGATGGCCTCACAGATCCGGCTCACCACGTATGTCGCCGGGGCGGTGGTCGGGCTGCTGATGTTCGGGTCGCTGGCGGTGCTGTCCGTCGAGCGGGACTCGCCGAACGGGAACATCCGGACGCTGGGTGACGCGGTGTGGTGGTCGTTCACGACCATGACGACCGTGGGGTACGGGGACCACGCGCCGACGACCGGGCTCGGGCGGATGATCGCCGTCGGGCTGATGCTGTCCGGGATCGCGCTGCTGGGTGTCGTCACCGCGAACATCGCGGCGTGGTTCATCGCGCGGTTCGAGAAGGACGATGTGGAGGAACGGCGGCAGACGGAGGCCATCGCGGGTCTGGCCGAGGAGGTACGGCTGCTGCGGGCGGAGGTGGCCCGGTTGGCCGAGGAGCGGGAGCGGCAGCGGAGTTGACCGGCACCCGGTGCTGAGGCCGGCCGGGGGCGGGTCGCTCACGGGCGCGTGCAGGGTGCGGGCAGTCGTGCCCGCACCCTGCACGCGCCCGGCCACGCCCCCCGGCGAGGACCCGTCGGCGAGGACCCGTCGGCGAGGACCCCTCGGCTAAAGGAGCCCGTGGCCCCACGTGGCCGCGCCCGCCAGGGCGATGATGGCCAGCAGTGTGTCGATCGCGCCGAGGACCAGGGCCACCAGGGCCGGGATGTCGCGGTCGTCGGACCACTTGCGGCCCATCGCCTGCCAGCCGCAGAACATCGCCACCGGTCCCAGGACGATGCCCAGTGCGAAGAAGCCGGCCACGGCACAGATCGTGCCGATGATCCCGAGCGTCGCACGGTCCGGCCCGGTCCGTTGCCACGTCCGGCCACGTGACCGGGGGTACCCGTGCGTTCCGTGCCCGAAGCCCGCCATCATCAACTCCCTGAGGTTCCTGGACAGTTCGGCTTCGGTGTGCGGGTACCCCGGTTTCGCGCGGGCAGACCTGTGCGCGCTGCCCCCCTCCGGCAGCGCGCCCCGGCCCGGTGGTCCTCCCATGCGCTGCGGAGGACTTGACCCACTGTGACCTGCGGCGCGCGCCGGCGCGAGGAATCTTTAGCGGAGTCACCCTGATAGGCGAAACTCCGCCCCGACGTCAGATGTGGCCCACGCCCGCGCCCGCCTCGGCGTTCGCGCCCCGCTTGGTGAGCAGCGCGACGAGGACGGCGACCGCCGCCACGCCCGCCGCGACCAGGGAGGCGAGGCTCATGCCGGAGATGAAGGTGTGGTGCGCGACCTCGGTGATCTTCGCGGCGACCGGCGCCGGAACCCCCTTCGGCACCGGGGCGACGCCGACCTGCACCGCCTCCGAGGCCTTGTCCAGCTGACCCGGAGTCAGCCGCGGCAGTCCGGCCCCGGTCCAGTTGCCCGGCAGGTCGCTGTCGACCCTGGAGGCCATCACGGCGCCCAGCACGGCCGTACCCAGGCTGCCGCCGATCTGCATGGCCGCCTGCTGGAGGCCGCCCGCGACGCCGGACAGCTCCATGGGGGCGTTGCCGACGATGACCTCGGTGGCGCCCACCATGACCGGCGCGAGGCCGAAACCGAGCAGCGCGAACCAGACGGACATCACACCGCTGCCGGTGTCGGCCTTGAGCGTCGACATGCCGTACATGGCGATGGCGGTCGCGGCCATGCCGCCGGCCAGCGGGATGCGCGGGCCGAGCTTGGTGATCGCGGCGCCGGCCAGCGGCGAGCCGACGATCAACATGCCGGTGAGCGGCAGCAGGTGCAGGCCGGCGTCGATCGGGCTCATCCCGTGCACGTTCTGCAGGTAGAAGGTGACGAAGAAGAGCCCGCCCATGAACGCGATGGCCATGAGGACCATCAGGACGACACCGGCCGACAGCGGTATCGAGCGGAACAGGCCCAGTGGGACGAGGGGTTCCGCGACCCTCGTCTCCCAGAAGGAGAACACCGCGAAGAGCACCGCGGACGCGGCGATGAAGATCCACGTCCTGCCGTCGCCCCAGCCCCACGCCGGAGCCTTGATGAGCGCCCAGACCAGGCAGAACATCGCGCCGGAGAGCAGGGCGATGCCGAGGATGTCGAAGGAGCGCGGTGCGCTGTGTTCCTTCAGCGGGCTCCGCTCGCGGGGGGCGCGGTGGTCGAGCAGGATCAGCAGGCCGAGGAGCAGGGCGAGCGCGCCGACCGGGACGTTGATGAAGAACACCGACTGCCAGTTGACGTGCTCGACGAGGACACCGCCGAGGATCGGGCCGCCCGCGGTGGACGCGCCGATCACCATGCCCCAGATGCCGATGGCCATGTTGAGCTGCTCGGCCGGGAAGGTGGCCCGCAGCAGGCCGAGCGCGGCCGGCATCAGCAGCGCGCCGAACAGGCCCTGGAAGACGCGGAAGGTGACGACCGCGGCGATGCTGTGGGACAGGCCGATCGCGCCGGAGGCGGCGGCGAAGCCGGTCACGCCGATGAGGAAGGTCTGCCGGTGGCCGAAGCGGTCACCGAGCTTGCCCGCGGTGATCAGGGCGACCGCGAGGGCGAGGAAGTAGCCGTTGGTGATCCACTGCACCTGGGCGAAGGTGGCCCCCAGGTCCTTCTGGATCGCCGGGTTGGCGATGGCCACGATGGTCCCGTCGAGGGCGACCATCATGACGCCCACGGCGACGGTGATGAGAGTGAGCCAGGGATGGCCGCGCAGCCCGGCGGCCGGCGGCCCGGGCGGGGCTGCCGAGCGAGCGTCCCCCGGCCCGGTCGCGTCGATGGCGGTCTGACTAGTCATACGTTCGAGGCTAGTGACAGCCTCTGACAATTGACAAACCATTTCAGGAGTCAGTAACTGACACCCATGGAAACACTCCGCGAACGCAAGAAACAACGCACCCGGGAGGCGCTGCTGAGAGCCGCTCTGGAACTGTTCACCACCCAGGGGTACGAGCACACGACCGTCGACGAGATCGCCGAGGCCGTCGGCGTCTCCCAGCGCACCTTCTTCCGCTACTTCGCCGGCAAGGAGGACGCGGCGTTCGCGGTGCAGGCGATGACCGAGGAGTACTTCGTGGCGGCCGTACGGGCGCGGCCCGCGCACGAGGCGCCGATGGAGGCCCTGCGGCAGGCGGTCCTGGAGGGCTGGGACGCGATCCGCGAGACCGTCGAGTCGGCCGTGCCGGTCGAGCTGTATCTGCGCATGTACCGGACGATCGAGTCGACGCCCGCACTGCTCGCCGCCCATCTGCGCCGCTCGGCGGCGACCGAGGAGACCATCGCGCGCCTGCTCGCCGAGCGCGAGGGCGTGGACGTGGACGCCGACCCGCGACCGCGGCTGGCCGTGGCCGTGTTCGGCGGGGTGATAAGGGTCACGGAACGGCAGTGGTGCACGGGCGACGACTTCAGCCTGGAGGCCATACGCCAACTCACCGCGTCCTGCCTCGATCAGGTGGGTTCCGCACTGACCGGAAACTGGCGCGCCGCAAAAGATCGCTGACGCGGTGTTCGACGTTCCGCGAAACGTGATCCCTGCCACTTGGTTACCCCGAGACCCTCTCGTTCTCCTAGTGTGTCCTCCCAGTGACTTCCTTCGACACCTCCCCACCCCTGAACGTCTGGCGCGCCCTGCTGGCGCTGGCCGTGGTGTTCGTGATGCTGGCGACCACCGGCTGGACCGCCCTGCGCAGTCACCGGGAGTCGACCGCGCTGCAGGCCTCGCTCGCCAAGTGGGAGCACGGCAGCATCCACGGTCTCCACCTGCCGGACCCCCAGGCCGCGCCGGTCCGGCTCAGCCGTTTCTTCACCTCCCTCCCGCCCGAGGACCAGGACCGTCTCGCCCACCGCTACCCGCTCGCGGTCGGCAACATGAACGGCGCCCCCGCCGCCCTGCGCTACCGCGCCAACCGCATCGCGCTGGAGCAGCAGCGCGAGGTCGAGCGGAAGCGCATGCACGACAGCCGGCTGAGCACGGCGGGACACCAGGACGCGGGCAGTCGCATGCGTCGCTACGAGTCCCTGCTGGCCCCCGGCCGGCAGATCCTGGCCTTCGACCCCGAGGGCTCGGGCCGCGTCGCCGAGGTGTTCGGGAACCTGGACGAGGCGCAGCGGATCTCGGTCGTCGTCCCCGGTGTCGACACCGATCTGCTCACCTTCGAGAAGACCTCCGGCCCGTACACCGCCCCGGTCGGCATGGCCAGGGCCCTGTACGCGCAGGAGCGCGCGCAGAGCCCCGCCACGCGTACGGCCGTGATCGCCTGGGCCGACTACACCGCCCCCGACGGACTCGGCATGGACGCGGCCACCGGGCTGCGCGCCGCGGAGGGCGCCGTACGGCTGAACGCCCTGGTGGGCGGCCTGCCCGGCCGTGCCCCCGTGGCGATGATCTGCCACAGCTACGGCTCGGTGGTCTGCGGGGTCGCCGCGCACGCCCTGCCCCGCCGGGTGACCGACATAGCGGTGGCCGCGAGCCCCGGCATGCGGGTCCCCAGCGCCTCCCACCTGGACACCCGGGCCCGGGTGTGGGCCATGCGGGACGCCACGGACTGGATCCAGGACGTGCCGTATCTGGAGCTCGGCGGGCTCGGGCACGGCGCCGATCCGGTGTCCGCGGCGTTCGGCGCGCGCGTGCTGTCCGCGCGGGACGCGCAGGGGCACGCCGGTTACTTCCAGCCGGGCACGGACAGCCTGCGCAACCTCGCCCGCGTCGGGGTCGGCAAGTACGGCGCGGTGACGTGCGCACGCAAGAACGACGCGTGCCGGGCCGGTGTGCCCGGCACTACCACGGCCGGACGCGCGTAGAAACAGCAGGAAGTGCGGTCTGCGCGGGTGGCGACGGAGGAGCACGTGCCGCATACGATGAGCCGCATGGGTGACGTACTGGCGGGTTTTCATGCCGTCTGGGAGTTCGAGTCCGACTCCGTGCTCATCCGTTACGAACGGGGGATTCGAACACCGAAGCTGTTGCAGGCGCTCGGGGAACGGCGCGTCCCGCTGTCCGCGGTCGAGGGCGTGACCCTCACCCCGGGCAAGCGCGGCACGGTCGTCCTGCGGCTGGTGCCCCGTCCCGGCGCCGATCCGCTGATGGAGGCGGCGGACGGGCAGCTGAAGGAGGGCTCCGATCCGTACCGGCTGGTGCTGTCGGCCGAGCGGGAGGCACTCGCCGAGTACTACGCGGACGAGCTGAAGCCGCTGCTGACCGAGGCCGGGTCCGGGCCGGCCGACCGGTTCCTGGTGCCGGTGCCCGAGGCGCCGCTGCAGTTCAAGGCGTACGACGGCAAGGCGTCCTTCGACGGGACGTCCGTGCAGTTCCGCTGGTCGTGGACGGGGGCGTCGTCGGCGAAGTGGAAGGCCGGCGACCAGAGCTTCTCGGTCGCCGACCTGAGCGGGGTGGAGTGGCGGTCACCGGAGGTGTTCGAGGGGCACCTGCGGCTGGTGCGGCGGGACGGCTCGGGCCCGTCCGCGCAGCCCGACCAGGACCCGGCGGCCGTGGTGTTCGGCCTAGGGTACGGGCCGGTGCACGAGTCGTTGCCGTTCGCCGCGGCCGTGCTCGCCGCCGTACGCACCCGGGGGCCGGTACCGGTGGTACCGGCCCCGTCCCGGCGCGACCCCGCGGACATCGCCGAACGCATCCGGCATCTCGGGGAGTTGCACCAGGCGGGGCTGGTCACCGATGAGGAGTTCTCCTCGAAGAAGGCCGAGCTGCTGGCGGAGCTCTGAGCTACTCCCGGCCCGCGGACGTGAACGTCATGTCCGCGTACCGGTCACCCGCCACCTTCGCCGCGATCGGCTCCAGTCGGGCCAGTTCCCCGGCGCTGAGGGTGATGCGCGTCGCCGCCACGTTCTCCTCCACCCTGCCCGGCTTGCGGGTGCCCGGGATCGGGACGACCGGCAGGGTGTCGAGCGTGGCGCGCTGCTGGACCCAGGCCAGGGCGATCTGGCCGGGGGTGGCGTCATGGGCCTCGGCGATCGTGCGCAGGGGCTCCAGGAGTGCGGCGTTGGCGGCCGCGTTGGCGCCGGTGAAGCGGGGCTGCTGGCGGCGGAAGTCGTCGGCCGTCAGGTCCTGTTCGGCGTTGGAGAAGGAGCCGGTGAGGAAGCCGCGGCCGAGCGGCGAGTACGGCACCAGGGCGACGCCCAGGTCCCGTGCGGCCGGTACGACCTTCGCCTCGATGTCCCGGCTGAACAGGGACCACTCCGACTGGACGGCCGCGATCGGGTGCACGGCGTGCGCGGCGCGCAGCTCCTCGGCGGTGACCTCGCTCAGCCCGAGGTGCTTGACCTTGCCCTCGCGGACCAGCTCCGCCATCGTGCCGACGGTCTCCTCGATGGGGACGTTCACATCGCGGCGGTGCATGTAGTAGAGGTCGATCACGTCGACGTCGAGGCGCTTCAGGCTGGCCTCGACGGCCTCGCGGATGTACGGCGCGTCGTTGCGGATGATCCGCTTGGTCGGGTCGCCGTCCGGTATCGACAGGGCGAACTTGGTGGCGATGACCACCTCGTCCCGGTGCGCCTTGAAGAAGGGGGACAGGAACCGCTCGTTCTCGCCCGCGCCATAGGCGTCCGCCGTGTCGTACAGCGTCACGCCCAGCTCCAGCGCCCGGTCCAGCGCGGCGCGCGCCTGGCCGGCGTCGGTGGGGCCGTAGGCGAAGCTCATGCCCATGCAGCCGAGGCCCTGTACGCCGACCTCCGGTCCGCTCTCGCCGAGCCGTACCGTCGGAATCCTGGCGTCGGTCATCGTGTGGTCCCCTCCGTGGCGTAAAAACTGATCTTGCGGTCGAGTACGGCGAGCGTGTCCCGCAGTTCGGCGATCCTGTCCAGGACGTCGCGGCGGGTGGACTCCAGCAGTTCCCGCCGTTCCCCGTAGGTGCTCTCGCCCGCCCGGACCAGCTCCGCGTACCGGACCATGTCCGCCACCGGCATGCCGGTCAGCCGCAGCTTGCTCACGAAGTCCAGCCAGTCCAGGTCGCGGTTGCGGTAGCGCCGCTGGCCGGTGTGCGAGCGGTCGACGTGCGGCATCAGGCCGATCCGCTCGTACCAGCGCAGGGTGTGCGCGGTCAGGCCGGTGAACGCGACGACCTCACTGATCGTGTAGTGGTCCTGGCCGTCGGCGCGCGGATGGCGTCTGGGCGGGGCGGAGCAGATGTCGGCGGGGGCCGTGGGCGCGGTGTCCGCTGGCGTGGTCTGCATCACCGTCATGGCCCCCACGCTATGACCTTGGAGTGCACTCGAAGCAAGCGGGTCCGGCAAGAAATCCGCAGGACGCGGGCCGGGGGGCCTGGCTAGCGTGCGGCACATGAGTCTTGCACGCCGGGCCGTGCCCGAGGATGCCGAAGAAGTGCTGCGGTTGCGTCAGGTGATGATCGACTCCCTGGGGCGGCCGGGTGGTTCCCGGGCGGGCGGGTGGCACGCCGACTCCCTGCCGGTGCTGCGGGAGCGGCTCGGCGAGGAGGACGGGGACTTCGCGGCCTTCGTCGTGGACCGTCGGGACCGGCCGGGGGCACTGGCCGCGCTGGTGGCCGGGACGGTGGACTACCGCATCGGCAAGCCCGGCAACCCGCGGGGGCGGGTCGGGTACGTCTTCAGCGTGGCCACGGATCCGGAGGCACGGCGCCGGGGGTACGCGCGCGCCTGCATGGAGGAGCTGCTGGCCTGGTTCCGGGAGCGGGGCGCCGGGCAGGTGCTGCTGACCGCCTCCCCGGAGGCCGAGCCGCTGTACGCCTCCCTGGGCTTCACCCGTGACCCGGACCCGTCGATGCGGCTGCTGCTGTGAGCCGCATAGGCTCGGCACCATGTCGTTGAACAGCTTGGCGTCGATCGAGAACTGGCCCGTCCCCACCGCCGCGGCGGGCGTCGTACGAGCCGACGGGACCGTCCTCGGGACGCACGGCCCCGCCGGACACCGCTTTCCGCTCGCCTCGGTCACCAAGCCGCTGGCGGCCTACGCGGCGCTCGTCGCGTACGAGGAGGGCGCGATCGAGCTGGACGAGCCCGCCGGGCCGGCCGGGGCGACCGTCCGGCACCTTCTCGCGCACACCTCCGGGCTGGCCTTCGACGAGCACCGGGTGATGGCGCCCCCCGGTGACCGCCGCCTCTACTCCAACGCCGGGTTCGAGCAGCTCGGCGACCACATCGCCAAGGCGACGGACATTCCGTTCGCGGAGTATCTGCGGCAGGCGGTGCTGGAGCCGCTGGGGATGACGTCGACCTCGCTGGAGGGCTCCCCGGCGAAGGACGGGGTGTCGACGGTCGAGGACCTGCTGCGCTTCGCGGCCGAGGTGCAGGCGCCGCGCCTGCTGGATGTGCGCACGGTCGCGGAGGCGATGAGCGTGCAGTACCCGGGGACGAAGGGGGTGCTGCCGGGGTACGGACACCAGAACCCGAACGACTGGGGGCTGGGCTTCGAGATCCGCGACTCCAAGTCGCCCCACTGGACGGGGAGTTCCTCGTCGCCGCGCACCTTCGGGCACTTCGGGCAGTCCGGTACGTTCCTGTGGATCGACCCGGACGCGGGGCTGGCGTGTGCCGCGCTGACGGACCGGGCGTTCGGGCCCTGGGCGGTCGAGGCCTGGCCGGCGCTGACGGACGCGGTGCTGCGGGAGGCCCGCGGCATGTACTGATCAACTTCGGATAACCTCCCGTGTGCACGAGGCGATCACAGGCGCAGGCATCGGGGGACGCTGATGAGCGGGCTTCAGACCGACGGTCAGTTCCGGCCGCTGGAGAGCGGCGACCCTCAGGCGGTGGCGGGCTACCGGCTGGCGGCACGGCTCGGTTCGGGCGGCATGGGCACGGTATACCTGTCGTACACGCCCGGCGGCCATCCGATCGCGCTCAAGACCATCCGGCCGGAGCTGAGCGAGGACCCGGAGTTCCGCCGCCGGTTCCGGCAGGAGGTCCAGGCCGCACAGCGCGTGCAGGGCCTGTACACGGCACCGGTCATCGACTACGACACCGAGGGCGACCGGCCCTGGCTGGCCACCGCCTATGTGCCCGGTCCCTCGCTGGCGGCGGCCGTCGCCGAGCACGGTCCGCTCCCGGTGCCCACGCTCCTGCTGCTGGTCGCGGGCGTGGCGGAGGCGCTGACGGTCATCCATGGCGCCGGCATCGTGCACCGCGATCTGAAGCCGTCCAACGTGCTGCTGGCCGCCGACGGCCCCCGCGTGATCGACTTCGGTATCGCCCGCGCCGCCGACGCGACCGCGCTGACCGGCTCCGGCGTCTCCATCGGCACCCCGGCGTTCATGTCGCCGGAGCAGGCCGCCGGCCGGGAGATCACGCCCGCCTCGGACGTGTTCGCGCTCGGCCAGGTCGCCGTGTTCGCCGCGCGCGGCCAGGGTGCGTACGGCGACGGCCCCTCGCACGCCGTGCTGTACCGGATCGTGCACGAGGAGCCCGACCTCGCCGGGCTGCCCGAGCCGCTGGCGTTCGCCGCCCGCTGCCTGGCGAAGGATCCGGCGGACCGGCCGTCCCCCGGCGAGGTCATCGCGCTGTGCCAGGAGGCGTCGCCCACACCGCTGCGGCAGTCCGGTTCGTGGCTTCCGGAGGCGCTCACCGCACAGATCACCCGGCGGGTGTCGGCGTCGGCCGCGCTCGCGGCGGCGCCGACGGCCGCGCCGCCCACCGCACCACCCACCGCGCCGCTCACGCGGCCGAACCCGACCGCCGTCGCGCCGCATCACCCGCCGGCCCACGCGGTACCCACCGCCACCGCCCCGCACGCTCCGCAGACGCCCGCCCACCCGCACGCGGCACCGCATCCGCCGTATCCGGGGCCGGCCGCACCCCAGCCCCCGTATCCAGGGCCGGCCGTGCCCCGGTCGCCGTACGTCCCGCAGCCGGGCTGGCGGCCACCGGCCCCGACGCCGGCCCGGCGGAAGGTCGGACGGTGGATCGGCATCGGCGCCGCCGCGGTGGCCGCGTTGCTGTGGGCGGCGGGCTGCGCCACGGTGCTGAACCACCTCGGCCGCTCCTCGGACGCCACCAAGGACAGCCCGTCCGGCGGCACTTCCTCCGCGCACGGCAAGCCGGCGCCCGACCCCAAGCCGGTGAGCTACCGCGGCATCAACATCCCGCTGAACTACTACGTCCGGTTCGCGGACTCGCCCCCGAAGCCGATCAGCTCCGACGTCGGTCCCCGGTACGAGGACAGCGGCGATTTCTACTACGACAACTACACCTCCAACGGCAAGGGCGTGGGCAGCACGGGCAAGAAGGTCGTGCTGCTGAACAACGCCGAGAAGGGTTCGCTGAAGACCTGCCGCGCGGAGACCCGGTACGCGGAGGACGTCGCGCTCGACCAGCTCGCCCCGGGCACCCAGCTCTGTGTGCACACCTCGTCCGGGCACATCGCGCTGGTCACGTTCAAGGGAACCGCCCCGAAGGGCGACCCCAGCGACTACGTCTCGGTGGACATCACCCTGTGGCGCAACGCGGAGGAGCCCACCCGGGGCTGAGCCCGCTCAGCGCGCCATCTCCCACATCAGCACCTCGGCACGCGTCACCGCGACCGCCTCCAGATCCCCGGCGTCCGTGATGCGTGCCGCGTCTCCCGCCGCCAGTTCCCAGCCGGCCAGCCGGACCTCGCCGCGTACGACATGGACGTACGCGTGCGCCGCGTCCGGCACCGCAGTCCGCTCCCCCGCCGCCAGCCGCCGTACGTGCAGCATCGCGCCCGCTTCGGGGACGGCGTACGGGGTGGAGTCGGCTATCCCGCGGACGACCTCGTACGACGGCTCGCCGCCCGGCTCCAGGGGCGCCAGCCACATCTGGAGGAAGGTCAGCGCGGTGTCGCCGTCGTTGCGCTCCACGTGCCGGACGCCCGCCGCCGAGCTGAGCCGCTGGACGTCCCCGGGGCGGACCCGCGTCTCATGCCCCGTGGAGTCGCGGTGGGTCAGCTCCCCCTCGACGACCCACGTGATGATCTCGGTGTGGCTGTGCGGGTGCTCGTCGAAGCCGGCGCCGGGTGCGAGGCGCTCTTCGTTGCAGGCGATCAGCGTGCCGAAGCGGAGGTTGCCGGGGTCGTAGTGCGGCCCGAAGGAGAAGGCGTGCCACGACTCGATCCCGGCCTCCGCCTCGCCCCCGGGGTAGCGCTCACCGGCGCGCCGTACGTCCATCACGCGCACCACGGTAGACCCGCGGGGAACCGCGCCCGCCCCTCACCCCTGACCCGGCGGAACACCTCCGCGTCCGGATAAGGCAGTCTTGTCCCCGTGCCCGAACCCGAATCCCACCGCAGCGATCCCCACGCACACGCCGTCCATCCGCACGCCGCGACCCTGAAGCGGCTGGAGAAGTCCTCCGGGTCTCTCGCCGCGCAGGCCATCGCGCGGATGGACGAGACCCTGCCGTGGTACCGGGCCATGCCCCCGGAGAACCGTTCCTGGATCGGGCTGGTCGCCCAGGCGGGCATCGCGGCCTTCACCGAGTGGTTCCGGCACCCGGACGCCCCGCAGGCGATCTCCACCGATGTCTTCGGCACCGCCCCGCGCGAGCTGACCCGGGCCATCACGCTGCGCCAGACCGTGGAGATGGTGCGGACCACCATCGAGGTGATGGAGAGCGCCATCGACGAGGTGGCCGCGCCGGGGGACGAGAGTGTGCTGCGCGAGGCCCTGCTCGTGTACGCGCGGGAGATCGCCTTCGCCACCGCGCAGGTGTACGCCCAGGCCGCCGAGGCACGCGGTGCCTGGGACGCGCGGCTGGAGTCGCTGGTCGTCAACGCGGTGCTGAGCGGGGAGGCGGACGAAGGTGCCGTCAGCCGGGCCGCCGCCCTCGGGTGGAACTCGCCCGAGCATGTGTGCGTCGTGCTGGGGACGGCGCCGGACGGTGACAGTGAGCTGACCGTCGAGGCCATTCGGCGGGCCTCCCGGCACGCCAAGCTCCAGGTGCTCACCGGGGTGCTCGGGGACCGGCTGGTCGTGATCGCCGGGGGCAGCAGCAATCCGCTCGCGGTGGCCAAGTCGCTGATCGGGCCCTTCGCCGCCGGACCGGTGGTCGCGGGGCCGGTCGTCCCCGATCTGCTGGCCGCCACGCGGTCCGCGCAGGCCGCCGCCGCGGGCCTGAAGGCGTGTTCCGCCTGGCAGGACGCACCGCGGCCGGTGCTGGCGGACGATCTGCTGCCGGAGCGGGCGATCGCGGGTGATCCGGGCGCCCGCGAGCAGCTGGTGGAGGAGATCTACAGACCGCTGGAGGAAGCGGGCTCGGCTCTGCTGGAAACACTGAGTGTCTATCTGGAGCAGGCGAGCAGCCTGGAAGGCGCGGCCCGAATGCTCTTCGTTCACCCGAACACCGTGCGCTACCGGCTCCGACGTGTGACAGACGTCACCGGTTGGTCTCCGTCGGATGTACGATCCGCCTTCACACTGCGGATCGCGCTGATCCTCGGGCGTCTGGCCGACGGCGAGACCCAGGCATAGGGTTTTGTCGGGGCCCCACAAAAGCCCTTCGTGTTCTTCGTCCCTGTCCTCACGGGCGGCCGTGCCCGTCCCCAAGAGAGAGTGTGAGAGTGCTCGTACTCGTCGCTCCCGGCCAGGGCGCCCAGACGCCCGGCTTCCTGACCCCCTGGCTCGAACTGCCCGGCGCCGCCGACCGTGTGGCGGCCTGGTCGGACGCCATCGGACTGGACCTGGTCCACTACGGCACCCAGGCCGACGCCGACGCCATCCGTGACACCGCGGTGGCCCAGCCGCTGCTGGTCGCCGCCGGACTGCTGTCCGCCGCGGCACTCGGTGACATCGCGGAGGTCGCGCCGGGCGCGGTCGCGGGTCACAGTGTCGGTGAGATCACCGCCGCCGCCTTCGCCGGCGTCCTGGACGACACCGCCGCGCTGGGCCTCGTACGCAAGCGGGGTCTGGCGATGGCCGACGCCGCCGCGATCACCGAGACCGGCATGTCGGCGCTGCTCGGCGGCGACCCCGAGACCTCGGTCGCGCACCTGGAGAGGCTGGGCCTGACCCCGGCGAACATCAACGGCGCGGGCCAGATCGTCGCCGCGGGCACCCTGGAGCAGCTGGCCGCGCTGAACGAGGACAAGCCCGAGGGGGTCCGCAAGGTCGTCGCGCTGAAGGTCGCCGGCGCCTTCCACACCCGCCACATGGCGCCCGCCGTCGAGACGCTGGCCAAGGCCGCCGCGGAGCTCACGCCCGCCGACCCCAAGGTGCCCTACGTCTCCAACAAGGACGGACGGACCGTCGCCTCCGGCGCGGAGGTGCTGGACCGGCTGGTCGGCCAGGTCGCCAACCCCGTGCGCTGGGACCTGTGCATGGAGACCTTCAAGGAGCTCGGCGTCACCGCGCTCATCGAGGTGTGCCCGGGCGGCACCCTGACCGGCCTGGCCAAGCGGGCGCTGCCCGGCGTCACGACGCTGGCCCTGAAGACCCCCGACGATCTCGACGCGGCCCGCGCGCTCATCGCTGAGCACGCCGGCGCCTAAGGAGCCCGCACATGGCGAAGATCAAGCCCAGCAAGGGCGCCCCGTATGCGCGCATCCTCGGTGTCGGCGGCTACCGGCCGACGCGGGTGGTGCCCAACGAGGTGATCCTGGAGAAGATCGACTCGTCCGACGAGTGGATCCGTTCGCGCTCCGGCATCGAGACCCGGCACTGGGCCGGCCCCGAGGAGACCGTGGCCGCGATGTCGGTCGAGGCGGCCGGCAAGGCCATCGCGGACGCCGGTATCGGCGCCGGGCAGATCGGTGCCGTGGTCGTCTCGACCGTCTCGCACTTCAGCCAGACCCCGGCCGTCGCCACCGAGATCGCCGACAAGCTGGGCACGAACAAGGCCGCCGCGTTCGACATCTCGGCGGGCTGCGCGGGCTTCGGTTACGGCCTGACCCTCGCCAAGGGCATGGTGGTGGAAGGTTCCGCCGAGTACGTGCTCGTGATCGGCGTGGAGCGGCTCAGCGACCTGACCGACCTGGAGGACCGGGCCACGGCCTTCCTGTTCGGCGACGGCGCCGGCGCGGTCGTCGTCGGCCCCTCCGAGGAGCCGGCGATCGGCCCCACCGTGTGGGGCTCCGAGGGCGACAAGTCCGAAACGATCAAGCAGACCGTCCCCTGGGACCGGTTCCGTATCGGTGACCTCGGCGCGCTGCCCGTGGACAGCGAGGGCAACGTCAAGTTCCCCGCCATCACGCAGGAGGGCCAGGCGGTGTTCCGCTGGGCCGTGTTCGAGATGGCGAAGGTCGCCCAGCAGGCGCTGGACGCGGCCGGGATCAGCCCGGATGAGCTGGACGTCTTCATCCCGCACCAGGCCAATGTGCGGATCATCGACTCGATGGTGAAGACCCTCAAACTGCCGGAGCATGTCACGGTCGCCCGGGACATCCGTACCACCGGCAACACCTCGGCCGCCTCGATTCCGCTCGCGATGGAGCGGCTTCTGGCGACCGGGGAGGCGAAGAGCGGCGACACCGCGCTCGTCATCGGCTTCGGGGCGGGTCTCGTGTACGCCGCCACGGTCGTTACCCTCCCCTAGGCACTCCGTGCCGGATCCTGCGATCCGGCACGGCAGCAAATGCCACAAACCGTCTGGAACATCGAAGAAGGAGCGCCTGACATGGCCGCCACTCAGGAAGAGATCGTCAAGGGTCTCGCCGAGATCGTGAACGAGATCGCTGGCATCCCGGTTGAGGACGTCCAGTTGGACAAGTCCTTCACCGACGACCTGGACGTCGACTCGCTGTCCATGGTCGAGGTCGTCGTCGCCGCCGAGGAGCGCTTCGACGTGAAGATCCCGGACGAGGACGTCAAGAACCTCAAGACCGTCGGCGACGCGACCGACTACATCCTCAAGCACCAGGCCTGAGTCACCCCTTAGGCCTCAAGGCTGCAAGGCCCCGCCACCCGGCGGTGGCGCCGTAGATCCCGCATCTGTTGGAGAAAGAATTCCCGTGAGCCCGACCAATCGCACCGTGGTCGTCACCGGTATCGGCGCAACCACACCGCTGGGTGGCGACGCAGCCTCGACCTGGGAGGGTCTGGTCGCCGGCAAGTCCGGCGTCAAGCCCCTGGAGCAGGACTGGGCGGCCGAGCAGGCCGTCAAGATCGCGGCCCCGGTCGCCGTGGAGCCCACCGAGGTCCTCCCGCGGCCGCAGGCCCGCAAGCTGGACCGCTCGGCGCAGTTCGCGCTGATCGCGGCCCAGGAGGCCTGGAAGGACGCCGGCTTCACCGGCAAGGCCGGCGAGGACGGGTCCGTCGACCCCGACCGGCTGGGCGCGGTCATCGCCTCCGGCATCGGCGGCGTGACGACCCTGCTGGACCAGTACGACGTGCTGAAGGAGAAGGGCGTCCGCCGCGTCTCCCCGCACACCGTCCCGATGCTGATGCCGAACGGCCCCTCGGCCAACGTGGGCCTGCTGGTGGGCGCCCGTGCGGGTGTGCACACGCCGGTCTCCGCGTGCGCCTCGGGCGCCGAGGCCATCGGCTACGCCATCGAGATGATCCGCACCGGCCGCGCCGACGTCGTCGTCGCCGGCGGTACGGAGGCGGCCATCCACCCGCTGCCGATCGCCGCGTTCGGCAACATGATGGCGATGTCCAAGAACAACGAGGACCCGCAGGGTGCCTCGCGCCCCTACGACGTCGACCGCGACGGCTTCGTCCTCGGCGAGGGCGCCGGCGTGATCGTCCTGGAGTCCGCCGAGCACGCCGCGAAGCGCGGGGCACGCGTCTACGCGGAGGCCGTCGGACAGGGCATCTCCGCCGACAGCCACGACATCGTGCAGCCGGAGCCCGAGGGCCGCGGCATCTCGCACGCGCTGCAGAACCTGCTGGACAACACCGACCTGGACCCGGCCGAGATCGTGCACGTCAACGCGCACGCCACGTCGACGCCGGCCGGTGACATCGCCGAGCTGAAGGCGCTGCGGAAGGTGTTCGGCGACGACGCGGACCACATGGCGGTCTCCGCGACCAAGTCGATGACCGGTCACCTGCTCGGTGGCGCGGGCGGTGTGGAGTCGGTCGCGACCGTGCTCGCGCTGTACCACCGGGTGGCGCCGCCGACGATCAACGTCGAGAACATCGACCCCGAGGCGGAGGCCAACGCGGACGTCGTCCGCGGGGAGGCCCGCAAGCTCCCGGTCGAGGGCCGCATCGCCGCGCTGAACGACTCGTTCGGCTTCGGCGGCCACAACGTGGTCCTGGCGTTCAGGACCGTCTGAGAACGTGAGTGAGGGCCCCTGCCGCTCGGCAGGGGCCCTTTTCTCATGCAGTCGGTTGCGGGAACTCACACCACCTGGTGCAGCCAGCGGACCGGGGCGCCTTCGCCGGCGTACCTGAAGGGCTCCAGCTCGTCGTCCCAGGGCTTGCCGAGGAGCTTGGCGATCTCGGCCTCCAGGTCGGTCTCGTCCCGCTGGGACCGTGTCAGCGCCGCGCGCAGGCGGTCCTCGGGGATGAGGATGTCGCCGTGGATGCCGGTGACGGCGTGGAAGATGCCGAGGTCGGGGGTGCAGCTGTAGCGCTCGCCCTCGGCGGTCGCGCAGGGCTCCGCGGTGACCTCGAAGCGGAGCAGGTGCCAGCCGCGCAGCGCGGAGGCCAGCTTGGAGGCCGTGCCCGCCTCGCCCTGCCAGGAGAACTCCGAGCGCCAGGTGCCGGGGGCCGCGGGCTGCCGGATCCAGTCGAGGTTGACGCGCGTGCCGAGCACCCCGGCGATGGCCCACTCGACGTGCGGGCACAGCGCGCGCGGCGCGGAGTGCACGTACAGAACTCCACGTGTCGTCACCGGAACCTCCGGGCAGAGCGGGACATCTTGCGGACTGGCTGGCGGCAGTGGCACGACGGCCGCGTTGATGGCGAGGCTACCCTGCGGCGGTGCAAGGAGTGTGACGTACCGTCGCTCCCGGCGCCGGGAAACCTCTGCCATTCACCCAGGGGGACGCTTGTACGGGGGTACTCCGTTCCAAGGTGCCAGGTCGGGAACCCTCGCACGTTGTTATGGAAAGAAGCACCCGAACACCGGATTCGACGACGAGGGGATCACCAGGGGATGCGGAAGCGAAGCAGCCGTGGGCGGGCCGCTGCCGCCGTCGTGGCGGCCGCCGTGCTGGGCGTCGCCGGGTGCGACGCCGGGGGCGGCAGTTCGCCCGCGCCCGAGGGCACCAAGGCGCGCGCCGCCAGGCCCGCGCCGGTGTGGAACCGCAGCCCGGCCTCGATCGCCGCGGTCGGCGACTCCATCACGCGCGGCTTCGACGCGTGCACGGTGCTGTCGGACTGCCCCGAGGTGTCGTGGGCGACCGGCAGCGACGCGAAGGTCGACAGCCTGGCGGTGCGCCTGCTCGGGGTCACGGGCGCGGCGGAGCGCAGCTGGAACTACGCGCAGACCGGCGCCCGCATGGCTGACCTGCCGGGGCAGATGGCCCAGGCGGCGGCCCGCGGCCCGGAGCTGGTGACGGTGATGGTGGGCGCGAATGACGCCTGCCGTGCGTCGGCGTCGGCGATGACCCCGGTGGCCGACTTCCGTGCGCAGTTCGAGGAGGCGCTGCACACCCTGCGTGCGGCGCGGCCGAAGACGCAAGTGTACGTGGCGAGCGTGCCGAACCTGAAGCGGCTGTGGTCCGAGGGCCGGGCCGATCCGCTGGGCAAGCAGGTGTGGAAGCTCGGCATCTGTCCGTCGATGCTGTCCGACGCGGACGACCTGACCGGCGCGGCCACGCTGCGCCGGGACCAGGTGCAGCGGCGGGTGGTGGAGTACAACAAGGTGCTGAAGGAGGTCTGCGCCAAGGACCGCCGCTGCCGTTTCGACAACAACGCGGTGTACGACTACCGCTTCGACACCGACCAGCTCAGCCACTGGGACTGGTTCCACCCCAGCAGGGACGGCCAGGCCCGGCTGGCGGCGATCGCGTACCGGACGATCATCGCGCCCCGTCCGGTCGCCCAGGTCCGCTAGCTGGTCTCGCCGCGCATCCGTTTGGCCGCCTTGGTCAGCAGGGACATCGCGGCGCCGCAGATCAGCAGCGTGCCGCCGCCGACGGCGATCCCGGGGAGGTCCAGGCCCTTGATGCCCTCCCCCGTCACCGTCGTGGCCAGCACGAAGATGATGGAGTACAGGCTCCGCCCCACCTTCGCCCCGGCCGGAATCACCTGGAGCAACTGCGGAATGGTGGTCGCGGCGGCCAGCGCCATCCCGAAGGGCAGGGCCGCGCCCAGCATCAGCGCGCCGAAGCCGAGCGAGTTGCCGTACGCGCCCCAGCCGGCGCCCTTGTAGAGCAGATAGCCGGTCGCGGCGAGGGACAGCAGGACCAGCAGGCCGTTGAGGTAGGCGGCCTGGGTCGCGGCCTTGCGGGCGCCGGGCAGATGCGCGGCCGGGGAGCGCCAGGCGTCGGCCGTGACGAGCCGCAGCTGCCGCTTGAGGGCCTGCATCTGCAGCAGCGAGAAGACACCGAAGGCCAGCAGGCCGAGTCCGGCGAGCGCCGCGACGAAGCCGGCGGGCTGCCGCGTGATGCCGTAGTGGACACCGCCGAAGGTGAGCGGGATGCCGAGGACCATGCCGTAGGCCATCGGCTTGGACTTGGCCTGGATCCTCAGCGCCAGATCACGCTGGGCCGGGCTGAGGTTCGGGTCCAGCCGCATCCGTCCCTCGCCGACGTGCTGGGCGGGTGGTTGGGGGGGCTGCTGCGGGTGCCCCTGGGGCGGATACGGCTGCTGCGGCGGGTAGGGCTGCTGCGGATACGGCTGCTGGTACTGCGGCGGATACGGCTGCTGGTACGGCTGTTGGTACTGCGGCGGCTGCCCGTACGGCCCCGTCGGCTGCTGCTGGCCGTACGGCCCCGGCTGCTGGCCTGGATACACGATGTCTCTCCCCCGTGCCCGGTGTGTTCCGGTGTTCGCGGGCCGGGAGTCTATCCGTATCCGGAGGTGACGAGCCCCGGTCCAGGGGTCAGGTCCCGGACCGGGGCTGCTCGTGGGGGGACTTGTCCCGGATCAGACGTTAATAGGTGCGGCGAGCCTGCGGTCCGCGATCGAGCGTCCGACGGCGATCTCGTACGAACCCTTCACAACCGCCCACGTCTTCGCCTCTTCGTCCCAGACCTCGAAGGCGCGGCGCGGCAGGGCGACCGTCACCTCGGCGCTCTCGCCGGGACCGGCCTCGGCGGAGGCGAAGCCGGCCAGCTGCCGGGCCGGGCGCTCGGGGCCGGGCCCGGCCGGGGCGACGTAGACCTGGACGACCTCCCGGCCGGGGCGCTCGCCGGTGTTGCGCAGGCGGATGCGCACGGTGGTGCCGTCGACGTCCAGGGCCTCGTAGGACCAGTCGGTGTAGCCGAGGCCGTGGCCGAAGGGGTATGCGGGGGTGCGGCCGGACTTCTCCCAGGCGCGGTAGCCGATGAAGACGCCCTCGGAGTAGCGAAGTTCACCGTCGGTGGGGACGACCTGGGTGACCGGGGCGTCGGTGAGGGAGCCCCAGGTGGTGGGGAGCCGGCCGCCGGGTTCGTGGGTGCCGGTGAGGACGTCGGCGAGGGCGGCGCCGCCCTCCTGGCCGGGGAACCAGCTGAGCAGGACGGCGGCGGCCTCGTTCCGCCAGGGCAGTTCGACCGGTGAGCCGGAGTTGACGACCACGACCGTGTTCGGGTTGGCGGCGGCGACGGCGCGGACCAGGTCGTCCTGGCGGCCGGGGAGCCTCAGGTCCGTACGGTCGAAGCCCTCGGACTCGACCCGGTCGGTGGTGGCGACCATGACGACGGCGGTGTCGGCGTTGCGCGCCGTCTCGACGGCCTCGGCGATCAGCTCGTCGGGGTCGCGCTGCGGCTCGGCGTGGGCGAGCGCGAAGGCGACGACCTTCATCGGGATGTCCTCGGGGAGCCGGACGACATGGGTGAGGGAGACGTCGACCGGCTCGCCGGCGGTGAGTTCGGCCCGGGCCCGGGGCACGGGAGCGCCGAAGAAGACCTCGAAGGGGTCCTGCTTGTCGGGGCGCTGGACGTCGTCGTAGTACGTCGTCCCGTCGATGGTGAGGGTGAAGGGGCCCATGCCCTTGATGCCGAAGGTGTGCGGGCCGGTCGTGCGCGGGGTGAAGGTTCCGGTGAGCTCGACGGTGTGCAGGGTGCCGTGGGTGACGCCCTCGGGGAGGTCGGAGCCCATCCACTGGATCAGGCCGTTCGGGGCGGAGCGGGTGCCGATGACCCGGCCGTCGCTGTCGCGGCAGACGGCGCCGAGCCGGAACCCCCGGTCGGCGACGGCGAGTTCGGTGGCCGGGTCGGCGCCGACGGCGTAGCTGAGGGTGCCCTCGGGGAGTGCGGCGGTGAGGCCGTCGAGCGGGGAGACGATCCGGGCCGGGAAGACGGTGGCCGAGCCGCCGCCGAGGACGCGGGCATCGCGGGCGGCGGCGCCGATGAGGGCCACCGTGCCGTTCGGTTTCAGGGGCAGGGCGGCGTTCTCGTTGCGGACGAGGACGAAGGAGCGGCGGGCGATCTCGCGGGCGAGGGCCTCGCCGTCGACGGGCGCGGGCGGTTCGGCCACGACGGGTTCGGCACCGTCGAGGATCCCGACGCGGGCGGCGAGCCGCAGGACGCGCCGCACGGCCGCGTCGACGGTGGCCTCGGCGACGCGGCCGTCGCGTACGGCCTGGGCGAGGGCCTCGCCGTAGACGGTCCGCGGCCCGGGCATGGCCACGTCCAGGCCGCCCTCGATCGCGCCGACGGTGTCCCGGGCGGCCATCCAGTCGGACACGTTGAACCCGTCGAATCCCCATTCACCCCGCAGGACTTCGCCCACCAGATGCCGGTGCTCGGTCATCGTCATGCCGTTGACGGAGTTGTAGGCGGTCATGACACCCCAGGGGCGGGCGTTCTCGACGATGGCCTCGAACGGGGCCAGGTACAGCTCGCGCAGGGCGCGTTCGGGGACGACGTTGTCCACGGTGAACCGGTCGGTCTCGGCGTCGTTGGCCACGAAGTGCTTGACGGTGGTGCCGACTCCGCCGGACTGGACGCCGGCGACATACCCGCTGCCGATCACGCCGGTGAGATACGGGTCCTCGCTGTAGCACTCGAAGTGCCGGCCGCCGAGCGGGGACCGGTGCAGGTTGACCGTGGGCGCGAGCAGCACATGGACGCCCTTGCGACGGGCCTCCTGGGCGAGCAGCACACCCGCCCGGCGGGCGAGTCCGGGATCCCAGGTGGCGGCGAGCGCGGTGGGCGAGGGCAGGGCGACGGAGGGGTCGTCGGCGCTCCAGCGCACGCCGCGCACGCCGATCGGGCCGTCGGACATCACCAGGGACCGCAGTCCGATCTCCGGCAGCGCGGGCAGACTCCACACGTCCTGGCCGGCCAGCAGCCGCGCCTTGGCGTCGAGACCGAGCTTGCGGAGAGCGGCCTCGACGACCGCCTCACGGGCCGTGTCGGCCGGGCTGGGCTGTGATCCCGCCATCGCGGTGCCTCCTCGTTGACGCGCGCGGACGCCTCAATCCTGCCTCCGCTGCCTGCCAGGGAATCAAGACCGCCCCGTGGCTCTTGAACCCTGAGCCGGATCAGTCCGCCACCGGGCCGCAGCCGGACAGCCGTCAGTCACCCACCCCGAACCGCCGCGACGACCTCGATCTCCACCTGTGCCTCCGGGCGGAACAGCCGCGGTACTTCGAAGGTCATGCTCGTCGGCGGGGTGCCCGGGAGGAACTCCCGGCGTACCGCGCCGTATTCGCCGAGTCTGGTGATGTCGGTCAGGTACGTGCGGATGTTGATGACGTCCGCGAGCGTCGCGCCGTGGGCCTTGAGCAGCGCGTCGATCGTCTCGAAGGCTCCGCGGGTCTGGTCCGCCAGGGTGGTGCCCTCGGCGATCTGGCCCGAGAGGAACAACAGGGCGCTGCCGTCGGCGTGTTCGACGCGGGCCACCTGGGAGTAGTAGGGGCTGAGGGGCTGCGGTGCGCAGGCGGGGCTGTCCAGGGTGATCTGCACGGGGGCTCCTTCAGCTGGTACGGATGATGTGGGTGGCCGCCTGCGCGATGTCGGCGTGGGACAGGGCCGGTTCGTGCCGGGTGGTCCGCCTGAGGCGTTCCAACACCGTTGTGGTGACCGGGAGTTCGGTGGCACTCGTGGCGATCCGGAGGTCCTTGACGGCCAGGTCGGTGGTGAACAGCACCCCGTCGGCGAAGGCACGCTCCACGGCGCCGCCGAGCGGGCCCGCCCTCAGGGCATCGCGGGCGGTGTCGCCGTCGAGGCCCAGCGCGGCGGCGAGCCGCAGCGCCTCGGCGACAATGCCGACGCCGCCGATCACCGCCGTGTTGACGACGAGTTTGAGCGCCGCGCCCGAGCCGGGCGGACCGGTGCGGGTGACCGTGCCGAGGCGGGCGAGGACATGGTCGACGGCGGCGGTGTCGCCGCCCGCGAGGATGCCGAGCGTGCCCTCGGCGGCCCGGTCCGTGCTGCCCGTGACCGGTGCGTCGACCAGGTTCACGCCGTCCTTCAGGCGTGCGGCCAGCTCCCGTACGGCGTCCGGTCCCACGGTGGACATCTCGATCCAGGTCGTGCCCGGCCGCAGTTCCGGCGCGACGGCGTCGGCGACGGCGGTGAGCGCGTCCGGTCCGGCGAGCATGGTGATCACGACGTCGGCGTCCCGCACGGCGCCGGCCGGCGACCCGGCGAGCGCGGCTCCCTCGGCGACGAGCGGCTCGGCGCGCGCCCGGGTGCGGTTCCAGACGGTGAGCGGGTGACCGGCCGTGAGCAGCCTGCGGGCCATCGGGGCGCCCATGTGGCCCAGCCCCAGGAAGGCGATCTTCTCCGTGTGCTCCATGCCGTCGACGCTAGGACCGGCCGTGCGATGCGACAAGCGAATGTCTAGCATCAGTGCCATGCCGTCTCCGCATGCCGAGCCCGAGCTTCCCGATCTGTCCACCGTCTGGCTGCGCGTGTTCCTGGAGGTCGCCCGGCACGGTTCGTTCACCGTGGCCGCGCGCACGCTGGGCTGGACCCAGTCCGCGGTGTCCCGGCAGATCTCGTCACTGGAGGCCGCCCTCGGCGGCGGTCCGCTCTTCGACCGGCTGCCGCGGGGGGTGCGGCTCACGGAGGCCGGCCGGGCGCTGGTGCCGTACGCCGAGGCCGTGGCGGAGTCGCTGCGCGGCGCCACGCGGGAGCTGGCCGAGTTGCGCACGGCAACGGGCGGGCGGCTGCGGTTCGGCGCGTTCGCCACCGCCGACGCCGCGCTCGTCCCGCACGCGCTGGCCGCCTTCCGGGCCCGTCACCCCCGGGTGCGCGTCACGCGCGAGGAGGGCCTCTCCCCTGCCCTGCTGGACCGGCTGACGGCCGGCCGGCTCGACCTCGCGGTGGTCTCGACGACGGGCCGCGCCCCGCTGGAGGCGTATGCGCTGCACCACCTCCTCGACGAGACCCTGTACGTCGCCGTCCCCGCCGGCCATCCGCTCGCCGCGGCCGGCGAGCCGGTGCGGCTGGCCCGGCTCGCCGACGCCGACTGGATCGCCGGCAGCGCCCGGCCCGGGGGCACCCTCCTCGACGCGGCCGTACGGCAGGGTTTCCGGCCGCGCGTCGCCCATGTCGTCGCCGAGTGGACCGCGAAGCAGGGCTACGTCGCGGCCGGCCTGGGCGTGACCCTGGTCCCGGCACTGGCCGCCGCGTCCGTGCGTCCGGATGTCGCCCTGCTGCCGGTGCACGCCGAGGACGCCCCGCCGCGGACCGTGTACGCGGCGACGGTGCGGGGACGGTCGCCGACGGCGGCGGCCCGGGCCTTCGTGGCGGCGCTCCGGGAGGCGGCGCGGCGGATCCCGCGCTGAGCCGGAGCGGTGCCGCTCAGTGCGACGGCGCGAGCGCGAGGCTGATGCCGAGGCCGGCCAGGACCGAGCCGATGACCTTGTTGAGGATCTTCTGGCCGCGCAGCATCAGGGCCCGCATCCGGGCCTGCGAGAAGAACGCGGCGACCACGCCGAACCACAGCAGGTGGGCGAGCGACATGAACAGGCCGTAGCCCACCTGCCGGTACAGCGGGGTGTCCGGGCTGACGACCTGGGCGAAGGTGGAGACGACGAAGAGGGTCGTCTTCGGGTTGAGCACGTTGGTGAGGAAGCCGGTGCGCAGCGCGGCGAACGGGGTCAGCTCGCGCCGGTCGTCCAGGTCGATCCTGAGCTCGCCGCGGGTGCGGTAGGTGCGGATGCCGACGTAGACCAGGTAGGCCGCGCCGATCAGCTTGATCACCGTGAACAGGGCGGTGGAGGAGGCGATCAGCAGGCCGACGCCGAGCAGGGTGTAGGTGACGTGGACCAGGACGCCGGCGGCGACGCCCGCGGCGGCGAGCAGGCCGGTGCGGCGGCCGTACAGGTAGCTGTTGCGGACGATCATCGCGAAGTCGGCGCCGGGGGCGATCACGGCGAGGACCGTGATGACGGCGACGGCGAGTATCTGGGTCATGGGGTGACATCCTCCGGTCGGGGCTCCCCGTCGGGAGCCGGGTCGTCGTCGGCGCTGTCCTCGCCCAGCAGGTCGCGGGCGAGGAGCGTGGCGCCCGCGACCGCGCCCGGCATCAGGAACACCGCGACGAACGGGATCAGGAAGGCCAGGCCGAGGGGCGTACCGAACCCCCAGACCAGGGTCTTGCGGGAGCGGAGCAGGGCGAGCCGGGCTCGCAGGTCGACGCCCCGGCGCTGCAGGGCCACGGCGGCCAGTTCCTCGGTGAGGAAGAAGCCGGTGACGAAGAAGCCGAGCACGGGGACGACGGTCTGGCCGACGAACGGCAGGAAGCCGAGGGCGAAGAGCAGTACGCCCCACAGCGCGGCCCGTACCAGGACGCGCAGGCTGTCCCGGGCCGAGATCCACAGCTCGCGCCAGAGCGGCAGGTCCGACCGCGGGGCGGTGCCGTCGGGCGAGACGTCGGCGTCGACCCGCTCCGACAGGTTCTCGTAGAAGGGCTGGCCGATCAGCAGGGTGACGGCGGTGAACGTCAGCACGGCCAGCAGCAGGCCGAGGGCGAACAGGACGGCCGTGAGGAGACCCCGGAACAGTCCCTGCCAGGGGCTGGACCAGTCGTCCGCGAACGGGGTCGCCCAGGTGACCGCGTCCTCGCCCCACACGGCGAGCGCGACCAGCGCGGCCGTGTAGAGGACCAGGGTGATCAGCCCGGGCAGCAGCCCGAAGCCGTACTGGCGGCCGTGCCGGGCCATCCAGCGCTGCCCCTTCAGCAGATGACCGAATCCCGCCCCAAGATCGCGCATGGCGGAACTCTACCGATGGTCAGCCGGCCAGCATGCGGCGCAGCAGATCGCGCAGGGAGCGGCGTTCGTCCTCGGAGAGACCGGCGAGGGGTTCGCGGGCGAAGTGGAGGCCCTCGCGGAGGTCGCGGGCGACGCGCAGGCCGTCGTCGGTGGCGGCGGCCACCTTCACCCGGCGGTCGGCCGGGTCGGGGCGGCGCTCCACCAGGCCGCGGGACTCCAGGCGGTCCACTATGCCCGTGACGTTCGACGGCTCGCACTTCAGCTTGTGCGCCAGCTTCCGCATGGGCAGCGGCTCCACCGACAGCAGGCTGAGGAGCCGGGCCTGCGGTCCGGTCAGTGCGTGCTCGCCCGCCGCTGCCTCGTAGTCCGCGTAGAAGCGGGCCACGACGTCCCCGATGAGTTCGACGACCTCCATCGTCAGGGCGTCGGGGCGGTGGGTCTTCGGTGGTGTGGCCATAACCGCCAGAATACCCGCTTACTTGACATCATGAAATATCGAAGCGCATGGTTGTTTCAGGTACTGAAGTAATCAGGAAAGGCGCTGTCATGATCAACCGCGAGTGGCACCTGCTCAGCCGCCCCGAGGGCTGGCCGAAGCCCGAGGACTTCGCGCTCGTCGAGACCCCCGTCCCGGCCCCGGGCGAGGGCCAGGTGCTGGTACGGAACAAGTTCCTGTCCGTGGACCCGTACATGCGCGGCCGGATGTCGGCGGCCAAGTCGTACGTCGCCCCCTTCGAGCTGGGCAAGGTCATGCAGGGCGGCGCGGTCGGCGAGGTGATCACCTCCAACGCCGAGGGCATCGAGGCCGGTGACCACGTCCTGCACTTCTTCGGCTGGCGCGAGTACGCGGTCGTGGACGCGAAGAACGCGGTCAAGGTGGGCCCGGCGGCCATCCCGGCCGTCAAGGTCGACGACAAGGCCCCCGAGGTGCCGCTGTCGGCGTACCTCGGCGTGCTCGGCATGACCGGCCTCACCGCCTACGCCGGCCTGCTGCGCACCGCCTCCTTCAAGGAGGGCGACATCGTCTTCGTCTCCGGCGCGGCCGGCGCCGTCGGCAGCCAGGTCGGCCAGCTCGCCAGGCTGCTGGGCGCCTCGCGGGTCATCGGCTCGGCCGGGTCCGACGAGAAGGTCAAGCTGCTGGTCGAGGAGTACGGCTTCGACGCCGCGTTCAACTACAGGAACGGCCCGGTCGCCGAGCAGCTGCGCGAGGCCGCGCCCGACGGCATCGACGTGTACTTCGACAACGTCGGCGGGGACCACCTGGAGGCAGCGATCGGTTCGCTGAACCAGGGCGGCCGGATCGCCGTCTGCGGCATGATCTCCGTCTACAACAACACCGAGCCCGCGCCGGGGCCGAAGAACCTCGCCCGCCTCATCCAGACCCGGGGCCGCATCGAGGGCTTCCTGGTCGGCGACCACTACGACCTGCAGCCGGAGTTCGTCCAGAAGGTCGGGCCCTGGGTCGCCTCGGGCGAGCTCAAGTACCGCGAGACGGTCGTCGAGGGCATCGAGAACACCCTGGAGGCGTTCCTCGGGCTCCTGCGCGGCGACAACATCGGAAAGATGGTCGTCAAGCTCTAGGCTTCACTGAATTTCCGGCATGCGGTAACTTCATTCCGAAATCCGTCGTCGATCGTGGGCGCGAGTCGCGGCGGACCGAGGAGGAAGACAACCGCATGCCCATCACGCAGTCCGATGTCCTGTACACCGCCGTCGCCACCGCCGAGAACGGCCGTGACGGCCGGGTCGCCACGGACGACGGCCGACTGGACGTCGTCGTGAACCCGCCGAAGGAGATGGGCGGCAGCGGGTCCGGGACCAACCCGGAGCAGCTGTTCGCCGCGGGATACTCCGCCTGCTTCCAGGGGGCGCTGGGCGTGGTCGCCCGCGCCGAGGGGGCCGACGTCTCCGGGTCGACCGTCACCGCCAAGGTCGGGATCGGCAGGAACGACGACGGGTTCGGGATCATCGTGGAGATCTCGGCGAGCATTCCCGGCGTGTCCCCCGAGGTGGCGCGGGAGCTGGTGGAGAAGGCCCACCAGGTGTGCCCGTACTCGAAGGCGACGCGGGGGAACATCACCGTGACGCTGGCCTGACGGTCGTCGTTGCGTACGGAGGAGGCCGCACCCTTGGACGTGGGGTGCGGTCTCTTTTCGGCGGGGGGCGTCCGCCGGGTCCGGTGGGACCGCGGGTGCGGGTCGTGGCGGGTCGCTCGCGCGGTTCCCCGCGCCCTTTCGGGCCGGCCCTCTCGCCCCGGTTTCAGGAGCGGCCCTCAGTTCGCCGCCAGCGCCGCCCGGTGCAGCACGCGCACGAACGTGTCGTTCTCCGGTGCCGTACCGCCCGGGAACGCCATCCGGCGGCGCGTGTAGCCGTAGGCCAGGCCACTGCGCGGGTCGGCGAAGGCCTGGCTGCCGCCCGCGCCGCTGTGGCCGAAGGCGCCGGCGCCCAGGACGGGGTGCCACGCGTCGGCGGTCGCCTGGAAGCCGAGGCCGTACGACCTGTGCGCGCGGGCCACCAGGTCGTAGCCCACGGAGTGGATCTGGCCCACCTCGGCGACCGTGTCGGGCTTGAGCAGCGGTGGCCGGTCGTCCAGTTCGCTGATGGCCGCCGCGTACATCTGCGCGAGGCCTCGCGCGGAGGCGACGCCGCCCGCCGACGCCGGTCCCTTGGCCCGTACGAGGCGGGAGTTGGCGTGGTCCGCCAGGGTGCCCGGCTCCGGGACGTGGGTGTTGAAGGCGATGGAGGCCAGGGTGTGCGGGCCGGTCGGCCGGGCGTCCAGCAACGCCTGCTGCGCGGGGGTCGGCAGCATCGGCTGGACCGAGCGGAAGCGCGGCTCCTCGGACTCGGGCAGGCCCAGGAAGAAGTCCGTGCCGTACGGGGCGCGCACCCGCTCCTCGTACACCTCCTGGAGCGTGTGGCCCGTGGCCCGGCGGACCACCTCTCCGGTGAGCGCGCCGAGCACCAGCGCGTGGTAGCCGAAGGCCGTCCCCGGGCGCCAGAACGGCTTCTGGTCGGCGAGCCGTTCCGCCATCGCACGGTCGTCGGCCAGTTCCTCGACGGAGAACCCGGCGTCGATGCCGACCAGGCCCGCCCGGTGCGCCAGCAGCTCTCTCAGGGTCACCGCGCCCTTGCCCTCGGCGGCGAACTCGGGCCAGTAGTAGGTCACTTTGCGGTCCAGCTCCAGGGTGCCGTCCTGCACCAGCAGTGCGACCACCAGGTGCGCCGCGCCCTTGGCGGACGAGAACACGCCGTACAGGGAGTCCGCCTCCGCGCCCGCCCACAGGTCGACGACCCGCCGTCCGTGCACATACGCGCACAACTGGCCCTCGTAGTCGTCGCGTTCACCCGCGACGAAGGCGGCGAACTCCTCACGCACCGTCTCGAAACCCTCGGCTACCGTGCCCTGGACGGTGATCTGCTGCGTCATCGCTCTCCTCAACTGAGCCGCTGCTCGCTGCTCCCTCGCAGGACAACGCCCGTTCCCGCTCGGGACGTTCCCGAGACCGGTACGGCGCGCTGTGCCTGTTCGACTCAACCGTCGTGGGCGGCCGGGGGTGTCATCGATGCCCCGGATGGCGGATGGCGCGGGGTGGTGCACGCTCGCGCGCCAGGGCTCAGGTGCACCACCGGCTCAGGTGCATGCCCCACCGGCTCAGGTGCACCACCACAGGAAGCGGGTGCAGGTCCTGGTGGGCGCGGGCGTCGGGGAGGGGGCGGACGTCGTCGGGGCGCTGGACGGAGCGGGGGCGGGCCTGGACGCGGCGGGGGGCGCCGGGGCCTTGGAGGTCGCGCCTGAGCCCGTCGCGGCAGTCGGCCGCGCCGTGCCGGTGCTCTTGGCGTCGGGCGACGCGGAGTCCTTGCCCTTCGGGGACTTGGAGGCCGACGCGCGGGGCGAGGCGTCCGGGGAGGCGGAGCCGGCCGCGCCCGGCCGCGTGCCGGAGGCGCCGTCGACCGGGCCGGCCGTGGTACCGGGCGACGCGGAGGAGGTGCCCCCGTCGGCCGCGGTGTCCGAGGCCGGGTCGGGCCGGCCGCTGGTGAAGGGCGAGAAGGGCGCGTCCGTGCCGAGTTCGGCGAGGCTGAGGCCGCCCGCGGCCAGTACGAAGCCCGCGGTGACCAGCAGCGCGCGGCGGCGCCGGCGCCGGTGTGCCGCGGCCTTGCGGTCACGGCGGCTGGCGTCGGCGTCGGCGGGGCTCACGGTGGCGGTGCCGCGCCCCCTGCGCCGGGCGGCCCGGCCACCGGGCTCGGGGTCGGCGTCGGGGTCGTATCCGGGGTCCGCCTCGGACTCGGCGTCGTATCCGGGGTCCGGCTCGGGCTCGGGGTCGTATCCGCGGTCGGGCCCGGGCTCGGGGGCCAGGTCGCTGTCGGGTGCCGGCCCGGTCTCCGCTTCGGGCGCCCAGGCGTCCTGCCGCTCGGGCCTCGTCGGCCACACCACCTGTTCCGGCCCGGCCGGCTCGTACTGCTGGGGAATGCGGTACTCGTGGGACTCGGGCTGCGCGTACTGCTGAGGGACGCCGTACCCCGGCATCCCACCCGTGCCCGCGTGGGCGTACGCGACCGTCGCTTCCGCGGTCGGGCGTGCCGGTGCTCCGCACCCGGGGCAGGCCAGGGCGCCGTTGAGGTGCCGTTGGCACGGGTGGCAGTAGTCCATGACGCCGGAAGACTAGATTCCCCATGGGGCATGTTCCTAGGCACCGCTGTGAAGGTTTCGTAGAAAGCGAAATAATTCTCGAAAGGCTTGTCGAAACCATTACCTGTTCGACCCATTGACACCCCGACCACCCCGTCCTTACTGTCACGCCAGCATTTCGAACGTGTGACGAAATCTCGAACAGCTGAGGGGCAACTGCCGTGCGCATCACCGGAATCAGCACGCACGTGGTCGGCACGCCGTGGCGCAACCTGACCTACGTCCAGGTGCACACCGACGAGGGGGTCACGGGAGTCGGGGAGACCCGGATGCTCGGTCACACCGACGCGCTGATCGGCTACTTGCGGGAGGCCGAGGCCAATCACATTCTCGGCTCGGATCCGTTCGCCGTCGAGGATCTCGTACGCCGGATGAAGTACGGCGACTACGGTCGCGCGGGTGAGATCGTGATGTCCGGCATCGCGGTCGTCGAGATGGCCTGCTGGGACATCAAGGGCAAGGCGCTGGGCGTACCGGTCTGGCAGCTGCTCGGCGGCAAGGTGACCGACAAGGTCAAGGCGTACGCCAACGGGTGGTACACGACCGAGCGAACTCCGGAGGCGTACCACAAGGCCGCCCAGGGGGTGATGGAGCGCGGGTACCGCGCGCTCAAGATCGACCCGTTCGGCACCGGGCACTTCGAGCTGGACCACGAGCAGACCCTGTACGCGGTCTCGCTCATCGAGGCCGTGCGCGACGCCATCGGGCCGGACGCCGAGCTGATGCTGGAGATGCACGGCCGCTTCTCCCCCGCGACCGCCGTCCGGCTGGCCAGGGAGATGGCCCCCTTCAAGCCGGCCTGGCTGGAGGAGCCGGTCCCGCCGGAGAACCTGAAGGCGCTGGAGAAGGTCGCGGCCAAGGTGGACGTCCCGGTCGCCACCGGTGAACGGATCCACGACCGGATCGAGTTCCGCGAGCTGTTCGACAGCCAGGCCGTGGACATCATCCAGCCCGACGTCGGCCACATCGGGGGCATCTGGGAGACCCGCAAGCTCGCGGCGACCGCCGAGACGCACTACATGCTGGTCGCGCCGCACAACGTGGGCGGGTCCGTGCTCACCGCCGCGAGTCTCCAAGTCGGCTTCACCGCACCGAACTTCAAGATCCTTGAGCACTTCAACGACTTCGCGGACGCGGAGATCAAGAAGGTGGTCAAGGGGGCGCCGCAGGTCGTGGACGGCTACTTCCACCTGTCCGGCGCGCCCGGTCTCGGCGTCGAGCTGGACGTCGACGCCGCCGCCGAGTTCCCGCAGCAGCAGGCCCGGTTCGACCTGTGGGCCGAGGGCTGGGAGCAGCGCAAGCCGAAGGGTACGAAGTGAGCTCCCAGGTCGTCGTGGAGGCGCCGGGCGCCCACCGGGTCGAGGAGCACACTCCTCGCGATCCCGGCCCCGGGGAGGCGCTGGTGGCCGTGCACGCGGTGGGCATCTGCGGCAGTGACCGCGAGGTGTACCAGGGCAACCGGCCAAAGGGGTATGTGCGGTATCCGCTCACGCCCGGGCACGAGTGGTCGGGGACGGTCGCGAAGGTGGGGCCGGGGGTCCCCGCGTCCCTGGTCGGCCGCAAGGTCGTCGGGGAGGGCTTCCGCAACTGCCAGGTGTGCGACCGCTGCCACGCCGGCGAGACCACGCTGTGCACGGCCGGGTACGAGGAGACCGGGTTCACCCGGCCGGGCGCCATGGCCGGCACGCTCACCCTGCCGGCCCGGCTGCTGCACGCCCTGCCGGACCACGCCGACCTCACCGCCGCCGCCCTGCTGGAGCCGGCCGCCTGCATCGCGGCCGCCGCGCTCAAGGCGGGCGCCCGGCCGGGCGAGCGGGTCGCGGTGGTCGGCACGGGCACGCTCGGGATGTTCGCGGTGCAGTTCCTGAGGGCGGTCTCACCGGCCGAGCTGCTGGTGGTGGGCACCCGCGACGACCGGGAGGCGCTGTCCGGGCGGTTCGGCGCCACCGACTTCCGGCTGAAGGACCAGGAGCTGCCCGACCACTTCGACGTCGTCATCGAGACCGCCGGGTCCGCGTCCGCCGCGCGGACCGCCGCCTCCCTGCTCCGGCGCGGCGGACGGCTGGTGCTGACCGGGATCCCGGCGCCGGGCGCGGACGGGCTCGACCCGACCGATCTCGTCGTACGGCAGCTGGAGGTGCACACCGTCTTCGGGGCACCGCCGGACGCCTGGGCGCACGCCGTGCGGATGTTCGGCGCCTGGCTGCTCGACCCGCTGCCGCTGGTCACACACGAGCTGCCGCTGACCGGGTTCCCGCAGGCCATCGAACTGGTCGGGGCCGGTGATCCGAAGGTGGGCAAGGTGCTGCTCCGCCCCTGAAACGTACGCCGGTCAGGGTGTGACCTGACGGCGCCCTGACCGGCGTACCACCAGCCCTTTTTTCTGCTCCGAGCCGCGAACCTCGTCCGAAATATCGAACACAAAGGACAGCTTGTGACCGACGCTTCCGCCCCGGCAGCCCGCAGGCCCGGCGAACAGGTGCTCGCCGCCCTCGGCCTGGCCGCGCCCGCCCTCGACCCCGCCGACTCCTCCGCCCACAGCTTCCCGGGCGGCGGCCGCTGGCGCACCGAGATCCCCTCGTGCGAGGGTCCCGAAGCGCTGGCGGTCGTCCTGAAGGAGGCCTCCCGTCTCGATGTGCCGATCCACCGGATCAGCCAGGGCAGCGGCGTGTGGATGCTCACCGACGCCGAGATCACCGAGATGGTCGACGCCACCGACGAGCGCGACATCGAACTGTGCCTGTTCACCGGCCCGCGCGGCACCTGGGACATCGGCGGCTCGGTACGGTCCGACTCGCGGGGGGCCGGACTGCGCGCACGGGGCCACGACGCCGTCGCCGGATGCGTCGAGGACGCCGTACGGGCGACCGAGCTGGGCGTCAAGTGCCTGCTGGTCGCCGACGAGGGCGTGCTGTGGACCCTGCACCGGGCGCGGGAGAACGGCATCATCCCGGCCGACACCACGCTGAAGGTCTCGGCGCTGATCGGCCCCGTCAACCCGGCCTCCTACGCCGTCTACGAGCGGCTCGGCGCCGACTCCGTCAACGTGCCCAGCGATCTGACGCTGGACCACCTCACCGAGATCCGGCGCGTCTCCGGCGCACCGATGGACATGTACATCGAGGCCCCCGACGACCTGGGCGGCTATGTGCGCATGTACGAGGTCGCCGAGCTGATCCGGCGCGGCGCCCCGCTCTACCTGAAGTTCGGCCTGTCCAAGGCGCCCGGCATCTACCCGTGGGGCACCCATCTGCGGGACGTGACCCTGGACACCGCCCGGGAGCGGGTGCGGCGCGGCCGGCTCGCCCTGGACCTGCTCGCCCGGCACGGCGCGGACGGCGACATGGCGCCGCTCGGCTCCCGGCTGCCGGGGGCTCTCCACCGCTTCCCCGCCGACGCGTGAACCGCCGTAAGTGACCCCTCTCAACGACGAGACGACCAAGGAATGATCACCATGCGCAACCGCAGAGCCGCACTCGCCGCGATAGCCGGAACCGCCTCGCTCGCCCTCACCCTGACCGCCTGCGGCCAGAGCGGCTCGGGCGGCAGCAAGGAGAAGACGGGCGACGTCAAGGGCGCCACGATCGGCATCGCGATGCCGACGAAATCCTCCGAGCGGTGGATCAACGACGGCAACGACATGGTCAAGAACCTCAAGGCCAAGGGCTACAAGACCAAGCTGGTCTACGGCGAGGACGACCCGAGCACCCAGGTCTCGCAGATCGAGAACATGATCACGCAGGGCGTCAAGGGCCTGATCATCGCGGCCATCAACAACAAGTCCCTGAACAACGTGCTCCAGGAGGCCGCCCAGGCCCACATCCCGGTCATCGCCTACGACCGGCTCATCCTCGGCACCAAGAACGTCGACTACTACGCCTCGTTCGACAACGAGAAGGTCGGCACCCTCCAGGGCACCTACATCGTGCACAAGCTCGGCCTGGACAGCGGCAAGAAGGGCCCGTTCAACATCGAGCTGTTCGCCGGGTCGAACGACGACAACAACACCCAGTACTTCTTCGACGGCGCCATGAAGGTGCTCCAGCCGTACATCGACAAGAAGCAGCTGGTGGTCAAGTCCGGGCAGACCAAGCTCAACCAGGTCACCACCCTGCGCTGGGACGGCACCACCGCGCAGAAGCGCATGGAGGACATCCTCACCTCCTCCTACAAGAGCGGCCGGGTCGACGCGGTGCTCTCGCCCTACGACGGCATCTCCATCGGCATCATCTCCGCGCTGAAGTCGGACGGCTACGGCTCGGGCAGCAAGCCGCTGCCCGTCATCACCGGACAGGACGCCGAGCTGGCCTCGGTGAAGTCGATCATCGCGGGCGAGCAGTCCCAGACCGTCTTCAAGGACAGCCGCAAGGAGACCGCGGTCGCGGTGTCGATGGTCGACGACGTCCTGCACGGCAGGAAGCCGCAGGTCAACGACACCAAGACCTACACCAACGGCGCCAAGGTCGTCCCCGCCTACCTGCTCCAGCCGGTGAGCGTGGAGAAGACCAACTACGAGGACGTCCTGGTCAAGGGCGGCTACTACACCGAGTCCCAGCTCAAGTGATCCCGACCGTCCGCCCGACCCCACACTGATTGGAAGGCACGACCATGGCGGGACCCGTCCTGGAAATGCGCTCGATCGTCAAGACCTTTCCCGGTGTCAAAGCGCTGTCGGACGTCACGCTGACCGTCCGGCAGGGCGAGGTCCACGCCATCTGCGGGGAGAACGGCGCCGGCAAGTCGACCTTGATGAAGGTGCTCTCCGGCGTCCATCCGCACGGCACGTACGAGGGCGAGATCCTCTTCGAGGGAGAGGTCTGCCGCTTCAAGGACATCCGGGCGAGCGAGCAGCGCGGCATCGTCATCATCCACCAGGAGCTGGCGCTGGTGCCGTACCTCTCCATCGCGGAGAACATCTTCCTCGGCAACGAACACGCCACGCGCGGGCTGATCAACTGGCGCGAAACCCTGCGTCACGCCACCGAGTTGCTGCGGCGCGTCGGTCTCGACGAGCACCCGGAGACCCGCGTCGCCGACATCGGCGTGGGCAAGCAGCAGCTCGTGGAGATCGCCAAGGCGCTGTCGAAGGAGGTGAAGCTGCTCATCCTCGACGAACCGACGGCGGCCCTGAACGACGAGGACAGCGGCAAGCTCCTCGACCTGATCCTGGAGCTGAAGAACCAGGGCATCACCTCGATCATCATCTCCCACAAGCTCAACGAGATCCGCGGGGTCGCCGACTCGGTGACGATCATCCGCGACGGACGGTCCATCGAGACGCTGGACGTGAAGGCGGAGGGGACGACCGAGGACCGGATCATCAGCGGCATGGTGGGCCGCGACCTCGACCACCGCTTCCCCGAGCGCACCCCGCACCAGCCGGAGGAGGGCGCGGCGCCCGCGCTGGAGATCCGCAACTGGACCGTGCTCCACCCGATCGACCAGCAGCGCAAGGTCGTGGACGATGTGTCGATCAGCGTCCGCCGGGGCGAGATCGTCGGTATCGCGGGCCTGATGGGCGCCGGCCGCACCGAGCTCGCGATGAGCGTCTTCGGGCGCACCTACGGCCGGTACGCGGGCGGCACGGTCCTCAAGGACGGCGTCGAGATCCGTACCAAGTCCGTCGCGGAGGCGGTGGGGCACGGCATCGCGTACGTCACCGAGGACCGCAAGCACTACGGCCTCAACCTGATCGACACCATCAACCGGAACATCTCGCTGACCGCGCTGAGGAAGGTCGCCAGGCGGGGCGTGGTGGACGAGCAGGCGGAGCGGCAGGTCGCCGAGGGCTTCCGCACGTCCATGAACATCAAGGCGCCGACGGTGTTCGAGCCGGTCGGCAAGCTGTCCGGCGGCAACCAGCAGAAGGTCGTCCTCAGCAAGTGGATCTTCGCCGGTCCGGACGTGCTGATCCTGGACGAGCCGACCCGCGGCATCGACGTGGGCGCCAAGTACGAGATCTACACGGTCATCGACCAGCTGGCCGCCCAGGGCAAGGCGGTCGTCTTCATCTCCTCCGAGCTGCCCGAACTGCTCGGCATGTGCGACCGCATCTACACGATGGCCGCCGGGCGGCTGACCGGTGAGGTGCCGCGGGCCGAGGCCACGCAGGAAGTGCTGATGCGCCAGATGACGAAGGACAAAGAGGTAACGCGATGAGCACGGACGTCACCGACAAGAGCCCGGCCGCGGCGCCGCCGGGCAAGGGCGGACCGACCGCCGGCGAGGGTCTGCTGCAGCTGGTGCTCGGCGGCCTGCGCCGCAACATGCGCCAGTACGGCATGCTGATCGCGCTCGGTCTGATCGTCGTCCTCTTCCAGTTCTGGACCGACGGCGACCTGCTGCTGCCGCGCAACGTCTCCAACCTGGTGCTGCAGAACAGCTACATCCTGATCCTCGCGATCGGCATGATGCTGGTGATCATCGCCGGGCACATCGACCTGTCGGTCGGCTCGATCACGGCGTTCGTGGGCGCGTTCGCGGCGGTGCTGACGGTGCAGCACCATGTGGCGTGGCCCGTCGCCCTGGTGCTGTGCCTGCTGGTGGGCGCGGTCGCGGGCTCCGTGCAGGGCGTCCTCATCGCGTATTTCGGCATACCGTCGTTCATCGTCACCCTCGCCGGGATGCTGCTCTTCCGCGGTCTGACGGAGATCCTCCTCAAGGGGCAGACCCTGGGCCCGTTCCCGGACGGCCTGCAGAAGATCGGCAACGGATTCCTGCCCGAGGTCGGCCCGAACACCAACTACCACAACCTCACCCTGCTCCTCGGCCTCGTCCTGATCGCCTCCGTGGTGTGGCAGGAGGTGCGCGACCGCCGCCGCCAGCAGGAGTTCTCCCTCGACGTGGTGCCGAGGAACCTCTTCCTGCTCAAGCTCGTCGCCCTGGTCGCCGCGATCACCGCCCTCACGATGCTGCTCGCCAGCTACGACGGCGCGCCGATCATCCTGATCGTCCTCGGCGTCCTGGTGGGCGGCTACGGCTACGTCATGCGCAACTCGGTCTTCGGCCGCCACATCTACGCCATCGGCGGCAACCTGCCGGCGGCCAAGCTGTCCGGCGTGAAGGACAAGCGCATCACCTTCCAGGTGTTCCTGAACATGGGCGTGCTCGCGGCCCTGGCCGGTCTGGTGGTCGCCGCCCGGCTGAACGCGGCCTCGCCGAAGGCGGGCGACGGCTTCGAACTGGAGGCCATCGCCTCCTCGTTCATCGGCGGCGCCTCCATGAGCGGCGGTGTCGGCACCGTCCTCGGCGCCATCATCGGCGGTCTCGTCCTCGGCGTGCTGAACAACGGCATGAACCTCCTCAGCGTCGGCACCGACTGGCAGCAGGTCATCAAGGGCCTGGCCCTGCTGGCCGCGGTCGGGTTCGACGTGTGGAACAAGCGCAAGTCCGGTTCGTGAGGGTCCAGAAAAGGGAGCCGTACCCATGGAACTGAACAGACGCACGGTCATCGCGGGAACAGCGGCGGGTCTCGCCGCCACCGCCCTCGGCACGACGGCATCAGCCGCTGCCGCGGCGGGCGCCCAGACCGCATCCGGAAGGAAACCGGTGAAGGAGTACTTCGGCACGCTCGCCGACGGAACGAAGGTCCACCGCTGGTCGCTGGAGAACGGCGGCACCCGCCTGAAGGTCCTCTCCTACGGCGGCATCGTGCAGTCCCTGGAGATACCCGACCGCCACGGCCGGTACGCCAACGTCTCCCTCGGCTACGACAACCTCGACGCGTACGTCAAGGGAACCACCTACTTCGGCGCCACCATCGGCCGCTACGGCAACCGCATCGCCAAGGGCCGGTTCACCCTGGACGGCAAGAAGTACCAGCTGTCCGTCAACGACGGCGTGAACAGCCTGCACGGCGGCAAGCAGGGCTTCAACACCAAGGTGTGGGACATCGAGCCCTTCACCGCCGGCTCCGACGTGGGCCTGCACCTGTACTACACGAGCGTCGACGGCGAGATGGGCTACCCCGGCACGCTGAGGACGAAGGTCACCTTCACGCTGAACCGGCACGGCGACTGGCGGATCGACTACAAGGCGACCACCGACAAGCCGACGATCGTCAACCTCACCAACCACACCTACTACAACCTCGCCGGCGAGGGCAGCGGCAGCATCTACGACCACGAACTCTGGCTCGCGGCCGGCCGCTTCACGCCCACCGACTCCGGTCTGATCCCCACCGGGGAGCGGGCGGACGTCAAGGGCACCCCCTTCGACTTCACCCGCCCCAAGCCGATCGGCCGGGACATCCGCACAGGCCATCCGCAGCTGGTCACGGCCAAGGGCTACGACCACAACTTCGTGCTGGACAAGGGGGTGACCGCGCGCCCGGAGCACGTCGTCACGCTGCGCGACCCGAAATCCGGCCGCACCCTGAAGATCCTCACCGACCAGCCCGGTGTGCAGTTCTACTCCGGCAACTTCCTCGACGGCACGCTCGTCGGCCAGTCCGGTCACACCTACCGGCAGGGCGACGGACTGGCCCTGGAGACCCAGCACTTCCCGGACTCGCCGAACGAGCCGTCGTTCCCGTCGACCGTGCTGCGGCCGGGGCAGACGTACCGGACGACGACGATCCACCGGTTCTCGGCGTGAACCACGCCACACAGCCGGTGAGTTGAACGCCACTGGCGTCCCTTCCGTATCCATGGGCGGCCCGTGCTCCCCCGCACGGGCCACCCTGAACGGAGGTCTCCCTTGGCCGGCAACGTCACCTCGTTGTTCAGCGGCGGAGCCGCGCACAGCCCCTCCATGGCGGCGCTGACGCGCGAGGGCGACGGGACCGGCCCGGTGGACTTCTGCATCCCGTGCAACCCGTACTTCCCGACGCCGGCCATGTACGACGAACTGGCGGGCCGGTTGCGCGAGATCATCACGTACTACCCGAGCGGCGCCGACACCATCACCGGCGAACTGTGCTCCCTGCTGGGACTGCCACCGCAGTGCGTGGCGATGGGCAACGGCTCCACGGAGCTGATCACCTGGATCGACCACCTGCTGGTGCGCGAGTCCCTCGCCGTCCCGGTGCCCACCTTCGGCCGCTGGACCGACCAGCCGATGGAGACCGGCAAGCGGGTCGACATGTTCCCGCTCCAGGAGGCGAGCGGGTTCGCACTGGACCTCGCGCAGTACGCCGAGTTCATCCGCACCCGCAGGACCCGGGCGGCGGTGATCTGCAATCCCAGCAACCCCGACGGCGGCTATGTCCGCAAGCAGTCGGTGGTGCAGTTCATGGACGCGATGGCGGACCTGGACCTGATCGTGGTCGACGAGTCCTTCCTGGAGTTCGCCGACGCGGAGACCGAGCCCAGTGTCGTCCAGGAGGCCATGCTCCGCCCCAACGTGATCGTGCTGCGCAGCCTCGGCAAGAACTTCGGCCTGCACGGCGTACGCTTCGGCTACCTGGTCGCCAACCCGGCGCTCGCCGGGAAGGTGCGGGGCATGCTCCCGAAGTGGAACCTCAACTCCTTCGCCGAGCACGTGGTGTTCATGCTGAAGGAGCACGGCGCCGAGTACGCGCAGAGCCTGCAGCAGGTCCGCCGCGACCGGCTGGAGATGGCCAGCCACCTGTCGGCGCTGCCCGGGTTGACGGTGTACCCGTCCCAGGGCAACTTCCTCTTCGTGCGCCTGCCCGTCGGCGCCGAGGGCACGATGGTCCGGGACCGGATGCTCACCGAGCACCGGATCCTGGTCCGGGAGTGCGGCAACAAGATCGGTTCGTCCAGCCGCTTCCTGAGACTCGCGGTGCGCCCCCAGGTCGACGTGCGTCGCCTGGTGTCCGGCCTGGAGCAGGTGCTCTACGGGTCCAGGAGGGGAGCCGCCGTACCCGAGCTGGGCACCGGGACCAGCTACAGCTCGGGTACGGCGGCGGTGGACCGGCTGATGAGCGAGACCAACGGACGCGGAATACCCGCGGCGCCTCAGCCGACGCCCATGCCCACGCCACTGCCGGCAGCACCGCAGCCGTTGCCCGCGGCGGCCCAGCAGCCCGTGGCGCCGGTGCCGCAGCCGATGCCCATGCCCATGCCCGCGGCGGCGCAGCCGGCACCGGCGCCCGCGCCCACGCCGCCCGGGGTACCGGCCCGGGGTGGGCTCACGGCCGCTCAGGTGAGGGGGATGACGGCGCCGGCGACCGGTCTGACTCCGGCCCCGGCGACGGGGTGGCCCAATGCGCAGAGCTGGCCCAACGCGGCGGGGGCCTGACGCCTGCGCGGCATCGGCGGTGCTTCAGAGGCTGTGGGCGGTGATGTCGCCGTGGGAGGTGGTGGCGCGGATGTCCAGTGCGGTGGTGCCGTCGTTCTTGAGGGTGTTGGTGATGCGGCCGTAGGCGGTGCCGGCGTCCAGGGCGGCGGAGACGCCGGTGGCGGCGCCGATGGTGATGTCGCCGGACTGGGTGCGCAGTTCGACGGTGCCGTGTACGGCTTCGGTGATGCGGAT
>NZ_JBEOYR010000012.1:0-268339 GCF_040297165.1 Streptomyces sp. NPDC001851
GCCCGGTTACATTCCGAACCCGGAAGCTAAGCCTCACAGCGCCGATGGTACTGCAGGGGGGACCCTGTGGGAGAGTAGGACGCCGCCGAACAATTTTTCAGAAAGGTCGGATCCTGAACTTCGGTTCGGGGTCCGGCCTTTTTACGTTTTCCTTAACGTGTCGTTCACGTCGCGCACCCAGCATCCAGCACATGGGAACTGCTGCAATGCTCAGGGCCGCCGGTGTCGGAGTCGGTGACGAGGTCGTCGTACCGGCCTTCGGGAACGTCGAGGTCGCCGAGGCCGTGACCCTGGCCGGTGCACTCCCGGTGTTCGCCGACATAGACCCGGTGACGTACTGCCTCGATCCCGGCGCCGTCGAGGCGGCCGTAACTCCCCGTACCGCCGCCGTCGTTGTCGTACACCGCTTCGGACGGGGAGCCGATCTGGGGCGGTTGCACGCGATCGGGCAGCGTCACGGGTTGCTGGTGCTGGAGCAGGGCGAGTCCGAGGCGCCGTACGACGAGATAGCGCAGCGCAGGGAGCGGGCCGCGTATCTCGACGCCAAGTTGAAGGGCGTACGGACACCGGACGGCGGTGACGGGCACACCTATCAGCAGTACGTCGTGCGGGTGCCGGGGAACGGCCGGCCGGACCGGGACGCCTTCGCGATGGCCCTGCGGGGCAAGGGAGTTGAGTGCCGGGTGCCGGTCAAGACGCCCGTGCACCGGCTGCCGGAGTTCCGCCGGTGCGTGTCCCTGCCGGAGACCGAGCTGGCCGCCGACGAGACACTGACGCTGCCCGTGGACGCCTCGCTCACCAAGCGGGAGATGCAGCGGATCGTCTCCGCCTGCAATGCCCTGGGGGGCCTGCTCCAGCCTGCCTTCTGAGCGGGTGCCCGAACGAATTTGGGAACTCGGGCCTGCTCGGGGTACAGTTTCTTCGTCGCCGCGAGGGAAACCTCGAAAATGACAGGCCCCTATAGCTCAGTCGGCAGAGCGTCTCCATGGTAAGGAGAAGGTCAACGGTTCGATTCCGTTTGGGGGCTCCAGCAAAAAGGCCCACCCTTCCGGGTGGGCCTTTTTCGTGCCTCCTCACACGTCCTTGTGGATTCCCGGGACGCGCATCGCAAGGATCGCCATGTCGTCCGACGGGGCGTCCGACGCGAAGCGTTCCACCGCGCGCATGATGCGTGCCGCGACCGCGCCCGCCGTCAGACCCGTGCACGTCGTGAGGACGTCGGCGAGGCCGTCGTCGCCCAGCATGCGCGTGCCCTCACGGCGTTCGGTGACCCCGTCGGTGACGCAGAGCAGCACGTCACCGGGGTCGAGGGTGACCGTCTCCTCGTGCAGCTCCAGGTCCTCGATCACGCCCAGCAGCGGCTGCGGTTCGGCGGCCGGCGTGACCGTGCCGTCCTGGCGCAGGCGCAGCGGGAGCGGGTGCCCGGCGCAGACCACCTTCAGCTCGGCACTGCCGTCCGCCTGCGGGCGCATCTCGCCGTACAGCAGGGTCAGGAAGCGGCTGCGGTCGCCCTCGTCGAGGATCGCGGAGTTGAGGCGCTGCAGGACGGCGGGGCCGCTCAGGCCCTCGCGGGCCAGCAGGCGCAGGGCGTGCCGGGCGAGGCCGGTGACCGCCGCCGCGTTCGGGCCCGTACCGCACACGTCGCCGATGGCGAAGCCGTAGGCGCCGTTGCCGATCGGGAAGAGGTCGTAGAAGTCACCGCCGACCTCGTTGCCCTCGCCGGCCGCGCGGTAGATGACCTCGACCTCGACGCCGTCGATGTGCGGCGTACCCGGCGGGAGCAGGCTGCGCTGGAGTGCCTGGCTGATGGCCGTGCGCTCCGAGTAGAGACGGGCGTTGTCCAGGGCGAGGGCGGCCCGGCGGGAGAGGTCCTCGGCCAGTTCCAGGATCTCCTGGCGGAAGTGTTCGTCGGTGGGTTTGCCGAGGACCAGCATGCCGATGACGCGGTTGCGGGCGACGAGCGGGAGCACGACCGTCTCGCCGCCGACCGCGGAGGCCGTGGCGAGCGTCGGGCCGATGCCCGAGGAGATCTGGTGGGTGGGTCCGCCGGCGAGGCCGAGGCTGCGCATGGAACTGCGCAGGGCGGCCTGGTGGGCGACCTCGGAGGGGGTCGTCCAGACGCGGGCGCCGGGCGTCGGTACCGGATCCGGCGGCTGGATCTTGGAGAGCAACGACTTGATGCCGTCGATCAGTTCCTCGTCCTCGTGCAGGACGTACGACAGGTACGGCTCCGAGGCCTGGTCGGCGATCGTGTAGACGGCGCACCAGGTGGCCAGGGTGGGGACCGTCATCTGGGCCATCAGGGCCAGCGTCTGGTCGCGGTCCAGGGTGCCGGCGAGCAGGTCGGAGGCCTCGACCAGGAAGCTCAGGGAGCCGCGGCGCAGCCGCTCCAGCTCGCCCAGGCGCGCCGACTCGACGGCCAGCGCGATGCGGTCGGCGGCGAACTGCAGGCGCAGGGCCTCCTCGTTGGAGTAGCGGCCGGGTGCCTCGGCGGCGACGCCGAGCGAGCCGGTCAGGCGGCCCTCGACCTTCAGCGGGACCGTGACGACCGAGCGCATGCCGGTGCCGTTCAGCAGCGGTACGGCCCCGGGGACGGATGTGAGGTCGTCGTGGACGGCCGGCATGCGCGCGGAGCCGTAGCGGCCGGGGCCGGCCTCGACGGGCACGCGCGCGAAGCGCTGGCGGGCGGAGGGCAGGCCGGTGGAGGCGCGGACCTCCAGCTCGGTCTCGTCGTCGGTGGCCAGCAGCAGGAACGCGGAGTCCGCGTCGAGCATGTCGCGGGCGCGCTCCACCGTGCGCTGCAGCAGGCTGTCGAGGTCGTCCGGGGCGGGGGAGCCGATGAACACCTCGAAGGGGTCGGTGCCCTGGCCGTCGGCGGTCTGGTTCTGGTCGCCGGCCGGGACGCGCGGCGGGGTCTGCAGGACGGCGCGTTCGTGGTCGCGGACCAGCAGGCAGACGGTGGAGGGTTCGCCGCCCGTGTCGCGGACCCGGAGGTGGGAGGCGTAGACCGGGGTCACCCGGCCGTCGGCGCCGCGGATGCCGTAGGTGCCCTCCCAGCGGGAGAGCTGGAGGGCCTCGGCCACGCCGGTGCTGGTGCCCGGGGTGTGCGGCCAGGCCGCGAGTTCGTTGAGGGGCCTGCCGACGACGTCGGCGGCCGGGTGGCCGAAGAGTTCCTCGGCGTCCTCGTTCCAGGAGGTGATGGAGCCCTTGCGGTCGACCTGGACGACGGCGACCCGGACCCGGCCGTCGGCCAGCGGGAGCAGGTCGGCGGGGAGGGACGGCCCTGCGGTGCGGGTGCCGACGATGCGTTCGGGGAGGTTGAGCTGGAACCAGACGTTCTTGTGGGTGGGTGTGTAGTCGACGCCCCAGCGGGTGGCCAGGGCGGCGCACAGCTGGAGTCCGCGGCCGCCCTCGCGGTCGGGGCTGCCCATGGTGGCGGGGGAGCTCTGGAGGGGGACCTCGCGCTCGGGATAGCGGTCGGAGACCTCGATGCGCACGCCGTCCTCGGTGCGCAGGCACAGGACGTCCGCGTGCGTGCCCGCGTGGACGACGGCGTTCGTGACGAGCTCGCTGGTGAGGACGACGGCGTCGTCGACGATGTCGGCGAAGCCCCAGCCCTGCAGGGTGTCGCGGACGAAGGACCGGGCGGTCGCGACCGATCGCCCGACGGGCTCGAAGGTGGCGGCCGCGCGCGCGGTGATCACAGAACTCCTCGGCCGGTTGTCTACGTGCAGGGCTGCGTGGCCGGCGGGCTCGTTCCGCTGCTGCGGCATCAGCGCGCCCGTCGGCTGTGGCTCCGGGGGCTGTCCCCCGGGGATGACTCCGGTGGTCATTGGTCTGCGGCCGCCCCTCCGATGCCCGCTCGTTCTCGTGCCACCGCCCAGGCCGGTCGGACCGGTGCGGCTGGACAGCCGCATGCAAGGTTACTTACCTTCGCCGTCCGAGCGGGTGCCGGTCGCCGGTGTTTACCCCCCAGGGTGTGCGGACGATGTGCGAAGCTGCCGAACTGTTATGGCCTGGTTCGGGCAGGGTGAAACACTGGGCAGGCTTCTGATGAAGGTCGGTCGGGCTGCGTGTGTTCCGTGTACGGCGGGCAGCAGCCCCTGGTGTGGCCGGATCTCATCTGGCAGAAATCCGCAGCAGTAACACATACGCAGCAGTAACAGGTACGCAGAAGCGACCGGTGTGCCGATGACCGGCACGCCGGGCCGAAGCGGCCGAGCACAGCAGTAACGGGTCTACCCCTCCGGGAGGGACACAGTGGAGTCTGGCGCGGCGACGCGTGGCACGAAGACGCGCGCGAAAGGCGGACCGTCCCTGGGCAGGCGCGGCGGCACCACCGAGGTGGACACGGCTGCCCTGAACCGGCTGCTGGCGGCCCTCGTCTCGATGCGTGACGGGAACTTCCGCAAGCGGCTCACCGTCTCCGGGGACGGTGTGATGTCGGAGATCGCGGCCGTCTTCAACGAGGTGGCCGACCGGAATCTGCATCTCACCGGTGAGCTGTCGCGGGTGCGGCGCATGGTGGGGCGTGAGGGAAAACTCACGGAACGGCTGGAGACGGGGGCCTGTGAGGGCTCCTGGGCGTCCGCGATCGACGCCTCCAACGCGCTGGTGGACGATCTCGTCTGGCCGGTCTCGGAGGTCGGCCGGGTGCTCACGGCCGTGGCCGAGGGTGATCTGTCGCCGCGGATGGAGCTGCGGACGCAGGCGCCGGACGACGGTGCGGGGCATCCGCTGCGGGGTGAGTTCCTGAAGGTCGGCCGTACGGTCAACAACCTGGTCGACCAGCTGTCGACGTTCACGGACGAGGTCACGCGCGTGGCCAGCGAGGTCGGCACCGAGGGCAAGCTCGGCGGTCAGGCCCAGCTGCGCGGTATGTCGGGTTCGTGGAAGGACCTGACCGAGTCCGTCAACACCATGGCCAACCGGCTGACCGCACAGGTGCGCGACATCGCGCTGGTGACGACCGCGGTCGCGCGCGGTGACCTGTCACGCAAGGTCACCGTGCATGTCGCGGGCGAGATGCTGGAGCTGAAGAACACCGTCAACACGATGGTGGAGCAGTTGTCGTCCTTCTCCTCGGAGGTCACGCGGGTGGCCCGCGAGGTGGGCACCGAGGGCATCCTGGGCGGTCAGGCGCAGGTGCCGGGCGTGGCCGGGGTGTGGAAGGAGCTGACCGACTCCGTCAACACGATGGCGGGCAACCTGACCGCGCAGGTCCGGGGGATCTCGCAGGTCACGACCGCTGTGGCGAACGGTGATCTGTCGCGGAAGGTGACGGTTCCGGCGCGCGGCGAGGTGGCGCAGCTCGCCGAGACGATCAACCAGATGACCGAGACGCTGCGGATCTTCGCGGACGAGGTCACGCGCGTGGCGAACGAGGTCGGTGCGGAGGGGCGGCTGGGCGGTCAGGCGAACGTGCCGGGTGCGGCCGGTACGTGGAAGGACCTGACGGACTCCGTCAACACGGTGTTCCGGAACCTGACCACGCAGGTGCGGGACATCGCCACCGTGACGACGGCTGTGGCCAGTGGTGATCTGTCGCAGAAGGTCACGGTCGACGTGGCCGGCGAGATGCTGGAGCTGAAGAACACCGTCAACGGGATGGTGGACCAGCTGTCGGCGTTCGGTGCCGAGGTGACGCGGGTCGCCCGGGAGATCGGTGTCGAGGGCGAGCTGGGCGGCCAGGCGCAGGTGCCGGGCGCGGCCGGTGCCTGGAAGGATCTGACCGACTCCGTCAACACGGCGTTCCGCAACCTCACCGGTCAGGTGCGCAACATCGCCCAGGTCACGACGGCGGTGGCCAACGGCGACCTGTCCCAGAAGGTCACCGTGGACGTCTCCGGCGAGATGCTGCAGCTGAAGAACACCGTCAACACGATGGTGGACCAGCTCTCCAGCTTCGCCGACCAGGTCACGCGAATGGCCAGGGACGTGGGTACGGAGGGCCGGCTGGGCGGTCAGGCCCGGGTGGACGGTGTGTCCGGCACGTGGAAGGAGCTGACGGACTCCGTCAACTTCATGGCCGGCAACCTCACCTCCCAGGTGCGGCAGATCGCCCAGGTGACGACGGCCGTGGCGCGCGGTGACCTGTCGCAGAAGATCGATGTTGACGCGCGCGGCGAGATCCTTGAGCTGAAGAACACGATCAACACGATGGTTGATCAGCTGTCCGCCTTCGCCGACCAGGTGACCCGGGTCGCGCGGGACGTGGGTACGGAGGGCCGCCTCGGCGGTCAGGCGCAGGTGCCCGGTGTCGCCGGTGTGTGGCGGGACCTGACGGACTCCGTGAACGGCATGGCCGGCAACCTGACGGCCCAGGTGCGCAACATCGCGCAGGTCGCCACCGCGGTGGCCCGCGGTGACCTCTCCCAGAAGATCACCGTGGACGCCCGCGGGGAGATCCTGGAGCTGAAGAACACGCTGAACACGATGGTCGACCAGCTGTCGTCGTTCGCGGAGGAGGTCACCCGGGTGGCCCGTGAGGTGGGTACGGAGGGCATCCTCGGCGGCCAGGCCGAGGTGCAGGGTGTCTCCGGCACCTGGAAGGACCTCACGCAGTCCGTGAACTTCATGGCGAACAACCTGACCATCCAGGTGCGCAACATCGCAGAGGTCACGACGGGGGTGGCCAAGGGCGACCTGTCCAAGAAGATCACTGTTGACGCGAAGGGCGAGATCCTTGAGCTCGTCACGACGGTCAACACGATGGTTGACCAGCTGTCGAGCTTCGCCGAGCAGGTGACCCGGGTGGCCCGTGAGGTGGGCACCGAGGGCATTCTGGGCGGCCAGGCGCACGTTCCGGGCGTCACCGGTATCTGGAAGGACCTCAGCAACAACGTCAACCTGATGGCGAACAACCTGACCATGCAGGTGCGGAACATCTCGCAGGTGGCCGCGGCGGTCGCCAACGGTGATCTGACGCGTCAGGTGACCATCGAGGCGCGCGGTGAGGTCGCGCAGCTCGCCGACACCATCAACACGATGGTCAAGACGCTGAGTTCGTTCGCCGACCAGGTCACCAAGGTGGCCCGCGAGGTGGGCACGGACGGCATCCTGGGCGGCCAGGCGCACGTGCCGGGTGTGGCCGGCACCTGGAAGGACCTGACCGAGTCCGTGAACCAGATGGCGTCCAACCTGACCGGGCAGGTGCGCAACATCGCCATGGTCACCACGGCCATCGCCAAGGGTGACTTGACGAAGAAGATCGACATTGACGCCCGGGGCGAGATCCTTGAGCTGAAGACGACGATCAACACCATGGTTGATCAGCTGTCCAGCTTCGCCGAGGAGGTCACGCGCGTGGCCCGCGAGGTGGGCACGGAAGGCCAGCTCGGCGGCCAGGCACGCGTGCGTGACGTCGACGGCACCTGGCGGGACCTGACCGAGTCGGTGAACGAGATGGCCGGGAACCTGACCCGGCAGGTGCGTGCCATCGCGCGCGTGGCGACCGCGGTGACCCGCGGCGACCTGAACCTGAAGATCGACGTGGACGCCTCCGGCGAGATCCAGGAACTGCAGGACTACATCAACAAGATGATCGCCAACCTGCGCGACACCACGATCGCCAACGAGGAGCAGGACTGGCTCAAGGGCAACCTGGCCCGTATCTCGGCGCTGATGCAGGGGCGCCGGGACCTGGAGGACGTCGCCTCGCTGATCATGAGCGAGCTGACGCCGGTGGTGTCCGCCCAGCACGGCGCGTTCTTCGTGGCGATGTCCCTCATGGACCAGGAGCTGAGCGGCGACGCCGAGGACCGGTACGAGCTGCGCATGCTCGGCTCGTACGGCTACTCGATGGGCTCCATGCCGACGTCGTTCCGGCCGGGTGAGGCGTTGGTCGGTACGGCCGCGCAGGAGAAGCGCACGATCCTGGTGGAGAACGCGCCCAGCGGGTATCTGAAGATCTCCTCCGGGCTCGGCGAGGCCCCGCCGGCGCAGGTGATCGTGCTGCCGGTGCTGTTCGAGGGCACGGTGCTCGGTGTGATCGAGCTGGCCTCCTTCACGCCGTTCACGCAGATCCAGAAGGACTTCCTCAACCAGATCGCCGAGATGATCGCGACCAGCGTCAACACCATCTCGGTCAACACCAAGACCGAGCAGCTGCTGAAGCAGTCGCAGGAGCTGACGGAGCAACTGCGCGAGCGGTCGGCCGAGTTGGAGAACCGGCAGAAGGCGCTGCAGGCCTCCAACGCCGAACTGGAGGAGAAGGCCGAGCTGCTGGCCCGGCAGAACCGCGACATCGAGGTGAAGAACACCGAGATCGAGGAGGCCCGGCAGGTCCTGGAGGAGCGTGCGGAGCAGCTCGCGGTGTCGATGCGCTACAAGAGCGAGTTCCTCGCCAACATGTCGCACGAGCTGCGTACGCCGCTCAACTCGCTGCTGATCCTGGCGAAGCTGCTCGCGGACAACGCCGAGGGCAATCTCTCGCCCAAGCAGGTGGAGTTCGCCGAGACCATCCATGGCGCGGGCTCCGACCTGCTGCAGCTGATCAACGACATCCTGGACCTGTCGAAGGTCGAGGCGGGCAAGATGGACGTCTCGCCGACGCGGATCGCGCTCGTGCAGCTCGTGGACTACGTGGAGGCCACCTTCCGGCCGCTGACCGCGGAGAAGGGCCTGGACCTGTCCGTACGGGTCTCGCCGGAGCTGCCGGCGACACTGCACACCGACGAGCAGCGGCTGCTGCAGGTGTTGCGCAACCTGCTGTCGAACGCGGTGAAGTTCACCGACTCGGGGTCGGTGGAGCTGGTGATCAGGCCGGCCGGCGCGGCCGTACCGGTGGGCATCCGGGAGCAGCTGCTGGAGGCCGGCTCGCTGACGGATCCGGACGCACCGCTGATCGCGTTCTCGGTGACGGACACCGGCATCGGCATCGCCGCCAGCAAGATGCGGGTGATCTTCGAGGCGTTCAAGCAGGCGGACGGCACGACCAGCCGCAAGTACGGCGGCACCGGCCTCGGCCTGTCCATCTCCCGGGAGATCGCACAGCTGCTCGGCGGTGAGATCCACGCGCAGAGCGAACCGGGCCGCGGCTCGACGTTCACGCTGTACCTGCCGCTGCACCCGAGCGAACTGCCGCCGCAGGGCTACCAGCAGTCCGTGCCCCCGCTGGAGGCCGGTGAGCTGCTCGCCTCCGAGGCGGAGCAGTCCTCGGAGCTGTCGGCCGTGGAGATCGAGACCCCGGCCGAGGTGAAGTCGTACCGCGAGACGCAGAACGGCGCCGCGGCGCTCTTCCGGCGCCGGAGGCGGAGTCTTCCGCAGGGTGAGCAGCGGTCCGAGCAGCGGCTGGCGGTCCCGGAGCAGGAGAGCGCGGCGCACACCGCGCGCGGGGTGCGGTTCGGCGGCGAGAAGGTGCTGATCGTCGACGACGACATCCGCAATGTGTTCGCGCTGACCAGCGTCCTGGAGCAGCACGGTCTCTCGGTGCTGTACGCCGAGAACGGCCGCGAGGGCATCGAGGTGCTGGAGCAGCACGACGACGTGGCGGTCGTGCTGATGGACATCATGATGCCGGAGATGGACGGGTACGCGACGACCACGGCGATCCGCAGGATGCCGCAGTTCGCCGGGCTGCCGATCATCGCGCTGACGGCGAAGGCGATGAAGGGCGACCGGGAGAAGGCGATCGAGTCGGGTGCCTCCGACTACGTGACCAAGCCGGTCGACCCGGATCATCTGCTGGCCGTGATGCAGCAGTGGATGGGCGGCGAGTGACCTGGCCGGCCCACCCGGATGCGCACGGCCGGGAACACTCGGCGCGTGTCGGGAGTTGCCCACATGAGGTGCCGGTGAACGGACGGCTTAGGGTGGCCGGGGACGTATGGGAATGCGGGATTCCGGGAACCATCCCGGCTCCCGCCGCGTTTCCGGTACGTGCACAGTGACATCGCGGTGACAGGGTGTGTCGACAGGCGGGGTGCGGCTACGATGACCGGCACAAGGACGGGCGGCGAAAGGGAGTCGTCCCCTGGGGCGGCGCCCGGTGTACCGCCGGGGCGAGGAGGGCGGGCCATGGTGCAGAAGGCCAAGATCCTCCTGGTCGATGACCGGCCGGAGAATCTGCTGGCGCTGGAGGCCATCCTCTCTGCGCTCGATCAGACGCTGGTGCGGGCATCGAGCGGGGAGGAAGCGCTCAAAGCACTGCTCACGGACGACTTCGCGGTCATTCTGCTGGACGTCCAGATGCCGGGCATGGACGGGTTCGAGACCGCCGCGCACATCAAGCGGCGCGAGCGGACCCGGGACATCCCGATCATCTTCCTCACGGCGATCAACCACGGACCGCACCACACCTTCCGCGGCTACGCGGCGGGAGCGGTCGACTACATCTCCAAGCCGTTCGACCCGTGGGTGCTGCGCGCGAAGGTCTCGGTGTTCGTCGAGCTGTACATGAAGAACTGCCAGCTGCGCGAGCAGGCGGCGCTGCTGCGGCTCCAGTTGGAGGGCGGCGGCAAGGGCGCGGTCGGCGGCAAGGAGTCCGCCGGGCTGCTTGCCGAGCTGTCCGCGCGGCTCGCGGCCGTCGAGGAGCAGGCCGAGGCGCTGTCCAAGCAGCTGGACGACGACTCGGCGGACGCGGCCGCGGTGGCCACGGCGGCCCATCTGGAGCGCAAACTCACCGGGTTGCGGCGCGCGCTCGACGCCCTGGAGCCGGGCGCCGGCACCGGCGGTTCGTCGGTCCCGGCGCAGAACTGACATACGCCCGGGCGGCGGTTGTCCATGAGCGCGCGTCAGTTCCGCGCCCCGGCAAGGGCGACACGAACGGGTGAAGCCGTGGGCACACGTTTCCGCTGTCGTCTCCCCCGGTAACCTCACACCCATGGCCTCACGTCCCTCCGCAGCCAAGAAGCAGCCCGCCAGGAAGGCGGCTGCTCCCGCGAAGGCTCCGGCGAAGAAGGCCGCAGCGAAGAAGGCCCCGGCCAAGAAGGCGCCCGCGAAGAAGGCTCCGGCCAAGAAGGCGGCGCCGAAGCCGGCACCGAACCCCACCGGGGGCGTGTACCGGCTTGTGCGCGCCCTCTGGCTGGGCCTCGCGCACGCCGTCGGCGCCGTCTTCCGCGGCATAGGGCAGGGCGCGAGGAACCTCGACCCGGCGCACCGCAAGGACGGCGTCGCGCTGCTGCTGCTCGGCGTCGCCCTGATCGTCGCGGCCGGCACCTGGGCGGATCTGAAGGGGCCCGTCGGCGACCTGGTGGAGATCCTCGTCACCGGCGCCTTCGGCAGGCTCGACCTGCTGGTGCCGATCCTGCTCGCGGTGATCGCCGTACGGTTCATCCGGCACCCGGAGAAGCCGGAGGCCAACGGCCGGATCGTGATCGGCCTGTCCGCGCTGGTCATCGGCGTGCTCGGCCAGGTCCACATCGCCTGCGGCTCGCCCGCGCGCAGCGACGGCATGCAGGCCATAAGGGACGCCGGCGGCCTCATCGGCTGGGCGGCGGCCACCCCGCTGACGTACACCATGACCGAGATGCTGGCCGTACCGCTGCTGGTGCTGCTGACGATCTTCGGTCTGCTCGTGGTGACCGCCACCCCGGTCAACGCCATCCCGCAGCGGCTGCGGGCGCTCGGCGTACGCCTGGGCGTGCTGCACGACCACGAGGCGCTGGAGTACACCGAGGACGACGCGCGCTACGACGAGCAGTGGCGCGAGGCGCTGCCCGCGCGCCCCCGCAAGCGCTCGTCCGCCCCACGGGCGTACGACGCGGACAGCGCCGAGGAGGACGCCCTCTCGCAGCGCCGCAGCCGCCCCAGGCGCTCCGCGGTGCCCCAGCCGGATCCGCAGCGCCAGATGGACGCCGTGGACGTCGCGGCGGCCGCCGCCGCGGCGCTCGACGGCGCGGTGCTGCACGGCATGCCGCCCTCCCCGCTGGTCGCCGACCTCACCCAGGGCGTCAGCGTCGGTGACCGCGAGGAGACCACGCCGGTGCCCGCACCGGCGCCGGAACCCGCGCCCTCGCCGGTCCCGGCCGCACGCCCCAAGCAGGACAAGCCCAGGCCCGGGATCGTCCCCGACCTGACCAAGAAGGCCCCCGACGAGCCGCGCGACCTGCCGCCCCGGGCGGAGCAGCTCCAGCTGTCCGGGGACATCACCTACGCACTGCCGTCGCTGGACCTCCTCACCCGCGGCGGTCCGGGCAAGGCGCGCAGCGAGGCCAACGACGCGGTCGTCGCCTCGCTCACCCAGGTCTTCACCGAGTTCAAGGTCGACGCCGCCGTCACCGGCTTCACCCGCGGCCCGACGGTCACCCGCTACGAGGTCGAGCTCGGCCCCGCCGTGAAGGTCGAGCGGATCACCGCGCTGACCAAGAACATCGCGTACGCCGTCGCCAGCCCCGACGTGCGGATCATCAGCCCCATCCCCGGCAAGTCCGCGGTCGGCATCGAGATCCCGAACACCGACCGCGAGATGGTCAACCTGGGCGACGTGCTGCGCCTCGCGGAGTCCGCCGAGGACGACGACCCGATGCTGGTCGCCTTCGGCAAGGACGTCGAGGGCGGGTACGTGATGCACTCGCTGGCGAAGATGCCGCACATGCTGGTCGCCGGCGCCACCGGTTCCGGCAAGTCGTCCTGCATCAACTGCCTGATCACCTCGGTCATGATGCGGGCGACCCCGGAGGACGTCCGGATGATCCTGGTCGACCCCAAACGCGTCGAGCTGACCGCCTACGAGGGCATCCCGCACCTGATCACACCGATCATCACCAATCCCAAACGGGCCGCCGAGGCGCTGCAGTGGGTCGTACGCGAGATGGACCTGCGCTACGACGACCTCGCGGCCTACGGCTACCGGCACATCGACGACTTCAACCAGGCCGTCCGCGAGGGCAGGGTCAAGCCGCCGGAGGGCAGCGAGCGGGAGCTGCAGCCGTACCCGTACCTGCTGGTGATCGTGGACGAGCTGGCCGACCTGATGATGGTCGCCCCGCGCGACGTCGAGGACGCGATCGTGCGCATCACGCAGCTCGCGCGCGCGGCCGGCATCCACCTGGTGCTCGCCACCCAGCGGCCCTCGGTGGACGTCGTGACGGGTCTCATCAAGGCCAACGTGCCCTCCCGGCTGGCCTTCGCCACCTCCTCGCTCGCCGACTCCCGGGTCATCCTCGACCAGCCGGGTGCCGAGAAGCTGATCGGCAAGGGCGACGGCCTGTTCCTGCCGATGGGCGCGAACAAGCCGACCCGTATGCAGGGCGCGTTCGTGACCGAGGCCGAGGTCGCGGCCGTCGTCCAGCACTGCAAGGACCAGATGGCGCCGGTCTTCCGCGACGACGTCACGGTCGGCACCAAGCAGAAGAAAGAGATCGACGAGGACATCGGCGACGACCTCGACCTGCTGTGCCAGGCGGCCGAGCTGGTCGTCTCCACCCAGTTCGGGTCGACCTCCATGCTCCAGCGCAAGCTGCGCGTCGGCTTCGCCAAGGCCGGGCGGCTCATGGACCTCATGGAGTCCCGCAACATCGTGGGACCGAGCGAGGGCTCCAAGGCACGTGACGTTCTCGTGAAGCCCGACGAGCTGGACGGCGTGCTCGCCGTGATCCGCGGGGAGTCAGAGGAGTAGCGGGGAGTCAGAGGAGTAGGGGAACACAGGGAGCAGGGCGAAGGGCCGTCCGGCGGAAGCCGCTTACGCCGGGTGGCCGGATCGCCGTGATCCAGCTGTTAGAGAACGGCGAGCAACCGTTTCCCTTTGTCGTACGTCCAGTTGAGCGAGAGGACAGGTAGTAGTCCCATCATGGGGTATCTGCCTGTCAAGCCCTCGGTGCGTCCGGCCGTTCCGATGGCGTACAAAGTCCCACCGCCCGGTTGCCCCACCCTTTCGTCCCACCCCTAGACTGAGCTTCCAGCACAGGTGGCTACACGCTCGAAAGGCGCCCCCGTGTCCATCGGCAACTCCCCTGAAGACGAGCGTCCGTTCCCCGACGAGTCCCGGGAGGCCCGTGTCTCCGTGGGCCGTGCCCTGCAGCAGGCGCGGATCGCGGCCGGGCTCACCGTGGACGACGTCAGCAGCGCCACTCGAGTCCGTATCGCCATCGTGCACGCCATCGAGGCGGACGACTTCGGCCCGTGCGGCGGCGATGTGTACGCCCGCGGGCACATCCGCACGCTGGCCAGGGCCGTCCGCCTCGATCCCGCCCCCTTGATCGCCCAGTACGACGCCGAGCACGGCGGCCGTCCCGCGCCCACCCCGGCCGCACCCCTGTTCGAGGCGGAGCGCATCCGGCCCGAGCGGCGCGGCCCGAACTGGACGGCGGCCATGGTCGCCGCGATCGTCGTCGTGATCGGCTTCGTCGGCTTCACCGCGGTCAGGGGCGGTGGCTCCGGAAACGATGCGAAGTCGCAGGTCGCCGAGGGCGGCGGTACACCCGCCGCGAGCAGGTCCGCCTCGCCCACGCCGAAGAAGGGCAAGCCCGCCGCGCCGAGCACCGAGCCCTCCGACAGCGCCATCGCCGCCGCACCCCAGGACAAGGTGACGGTCCAGGTCAGCGCGCCGGGCGGACGCAGCTGGATCTCGGCCAAGGACCACAACGGCCGGATGCTCTTCGACGGGCTGCTGAAGAAGGGCCAGTCCAAGACCTTCCAGGACAGCTCGAAGATCAACCTGATCCTCGGCGACGCCGGCGCGATCGAGCTGTACGTCAACGGCAAGAAGATCGACGACAACTTCCAGCCGGGTGCGGTGGAACGCCTCACCTACACGAAGGGCGACCCCGTCGCGGGCTAGCGGGTCCTCGACAGGGCGATGTGACGGGGTCGTCCAAGATCGGCAACCCCGTCGACGTGGGCTGTCGGTGGGACGAAGTAGTCTTGAGCCCATGCCTGAACGCCGTACCGTCGCCCTCGTCACTCTTGGCTGCGCCCGTAACGAGGTGGACTCCGAGGAGCTCGCAGGCCGTTTGGAGGCGGACGGCTGGCAGCTCGTGGAGGACGCCGCGGACGCCGACGTCGCCGTGGTCAACACCTGTGGCTTCGTCGAGGCCGCCAAGAAGGACTCCGTCGACGCCCTCCTTGAGGCCAACGACCTCAAGGATCACGGCAGAACCCAGGCCGTCGTGGCGGTGGGCTGCATGGCCGAGCGGTACGGCAAGGAGCTGGCCGAGGCGCTGCCCGAGGCCGACGGCGTGCTCGGCTTCGACGACTACGCGGACATCTCCGACCGCCTGCAGACCATCCTGTCCGGCGGCATCCACGCCTCCCACACCCCGCGTGACCGCCGCAAGCTGCTCCCGATCAGCCCGGCCGAGCGGCAGGAATCGGCCGGCGCCGTCGCCCTGCCCGGGCACGCCCCGGCCGACCTCCCGGAGGGCCTGGCGCCCGCCTCCGGCCCCCGCGCGCCCCTGCGCCGCCGCCTGGACGGCGCCCCGGTCGCCTCGGTGAAGCTCGCTTCCGGCTGCGACCGCCGCTGCTCCTTCTGCGCCATCCCGTCCTTCCGCGGCTCCTTCATCTCCCGCCGCCCCAGCGATGTGCTGAACGAGACGCGGTGGCTGGCCGAGCAGGGCGTGAAGGAGATCATGCTGGTCTCCGAGAACAACACCTCCTACGGCAAGGACCTGGGCGACATCCGCCTGCTGGAGTCCCTGCTGCCGGAGCTGGCCGAGGTCGACGGCATCGAGCGGGTGCGGGTCAGCTACCTGCAGCCCGCCGAGATGCGCCCGGGCCTGATCGACGTGCTGACCTCCACCCCGAAGGTCGCCCCGTACTTCGACCTGTCCTTCCAGCACTCCGCGCCCGGCGTGCTGCGCGCCATGCGCCGCTTCGGCGACACCGACCGCTTCCTGGAGCTGCTCGACACGATCCGCTCCAAGGCCCCCGAGGCCGGTGTGCGCTCCAACTTCATCGTCGGCTTCCCCGGCGAGAGCGAGGCGGACCTGGCCGAGCTGGAGCGCTTCCTGAACGGCGCCCGCCTGGACGCCATCGGTGTCTTCGGCTACTCCGACGAGGAGGGCACGGAAGCGGCGACGTACGACAACAAGCTCGACGAGGACGTCGTCGCCGAGCGCCTCGCGCGGGTGTCCCGGCTGGCCGAGGAGCTGGTCTCGCAGCGCGCCGAGGAGCGCGTCGGCGACACGGTGCACGTCCTGGTCGAGTCCGTCGACGAGGAGGAGGGCGTGTACGGCCGCGCCGCACACCAGGCGCCCGAGACCGACGGCCAGGTGCTCCTCACGAGCGGCGAGGGCCTGGGCGTCGGACGTATGGTCGAGGCAAAGGTGGTCGGTACGGAAGGTGTCGACCTGGTGGCCGAGCCGATGGCCGGCTCGCCCACGTGTCGTGAGGAGGCGGGCAGATGACCGGAGTCCCGGCATCCGCCGCGGGCGGCTCCTCCGGCGCGCACGGCGCCCGGGGGCCCGCCGCCGCTGCCGACGGCGCCGCGTCCGAGGTCTCCGGTTCTGCTTCAGGTCCCGAGGGCGGCGGCAGGACACCGCGCGGCGGGAAGATCGCGGCCGCGGCCGTCAACCAGGCCAGCGTCTGGAACGTCGCCAATCTGCTGACCATGCTCCGGCTGGTCCTCGTGCCCGGCTTTGTGGCACTGATGCTGGCGAACGGCGGCTACGACCCGGCCTGGCGCTCGCTGGCCTGGGCGGCCTTCGCCATCGCCATGATCACCGACCTGTTCGACGGGCATCTGGCACGCACCTACAACCTGGTCACCGACTTCGGGAAGATCGCCGACCCCATCGCCGACAAGGCGATCATGGGGGCGGCGCTCATCTGTCTGTCGGGCCTGGGCGATCTGCCGTGGTGGGTGACGGGCGTCATCCTCGGCCGGGAACTCGGCATCACGCTGCTGCGTTTTCTGGTCATTCGCTACGGAGTGATCCCGGCCAGCCGCGGCGGCAAGCTCAAGACCCTCACCCAGGGCGTGGCGGTCGGGATGTACGTCCTGGCACTGACGGGATGGCTGGCCACTCTGAGGTTCTGGGTGATGGCCGCGGCCGTCGTCCTCACCGTCGTCACCGGCCTCGACTACGTGAGACAAGCCATTGTGCTGCGCCGAAGGGGAATCGCCGAGCGCGCGGCAGCGTTGGAGGAGAAGGAAGCGTGAGCTCAACGGCCACCGAACTGGTGCGACTACTGACCGTGAGGGGCGAGACCCTCGCCGTCGCCGAGTCGCTCACCGGTGGTCTGGTGGCGGCGGAGATCACTGCGGTTCCCGGAGCGTCCAAGGTGTTCCGGGGTTCGGTCACCGCCTACGCCACCGAGCTGAAGCATGAGCTGCTGGGTGTCGACGCCACCCTGCTGGCGCAGCGAGGAGCGGTGGATCCGCAGGTCGCAGGCCAGATGGCAGCCGGCGTACGGAAGGCTCTGGACGCCGACTGGGGCGTCGCCACCACCGGGGTCGCCGGCCCCGAGCCGCAGGACGGCAACCCCGTCGGGACGGTCTTCGTGGCCGTGGACGGGCCGCTCACGGACCGCCTCGGTTCCGCCGGTGGCGGAAAAGTGGAGGCCCTGCGGTTGAACGGCAGCCGTGCGGAAATTCGTATGGAGAGTGTACGGAGCGTACTCGCACTGCTTTTGAGAGAGCTTGCGGGCGAACAGACCGGGAATGAGCGGGCACAGGATACGGAACGGAACGGGGGGTTTTGATGTTTGCAGCCCTGAGTGAACACGACATCGCTCCCCGCACGGCCGCGGCGCAAGGCGGTACGGTGGGGCGAGAAGGTTGCGGCTACGCGGTCCGAGGAGGGAGCCACCGATGATTCTGCTCCGTCGCCTGCTGGGTGACGTGCTGCGTCGGCAGCGCCAACGCCAGGGCCGTACTCTGCGCGAAGTCTCCTCGTCCGCCCGAGTCTCACTCGGCTATCTCTCCGAGGTGGAGCGGGGGCAGAAGGAGGCTTCCTCCGAGCTGCTCGCCGCCATCTGCGACGCGCTGGACGTACGGATGTCGGAACTCATGCGGGAAGTGAGCGACGAGCTGGCGCTCGCCGAACTGGCCCAGTCCGCCCGGGCCACCGAGCCCGTGCCCACGCCGGTCCGTCCGATGCTGGGTTCGGTGTCGGTGACCGGTGTGCCACCGGAACGGGTGACCATCAAGGCGCCCGCGGAAGCGGTGGACGTCGTCGCCGCGTGATGTACGCGCGCGGTTCCGCGAACGTGTGAGGCCCCGGCCGGGCTTCTCGGGGCGAACCCGGGGAGCGTGGTCGGGCCTTTCGTTTTGCCGGCCTACGTTTACCGGCCTACGTGCGACGTGTGTCACTTCTGCTCCCGTTTGCCGGGCTCGGTCGGTGCGGTCATGGTGGAGGGACGTGGCGGCGCAGAGGCACCGGAGGAAGCGGATGTACGTCGTGAAGAGCCAGTTGGCCGAGGCTGATCTGAAGACCGTGGCCGAGGCGCTGCAGGGCGCCCTCGTCGACCTGGTGGACCTCTCGCTGGTCGCCAAGCAGATCCACTGGAATGTCGTCGGGCCCCGCTTCCGCTCCATCCACCTTCAGCTCGACGAGGTCGTCGCCTCGGCGCGCACCCACTCCGACACCGTTGCCGAGCGGGCCTCGGCCCTGGGCGTGCCGCCCGACGGGCGCGCCGCCACGGTGTCCTCCGGCAGCGGCATCAAGACCACCCCGGCGGGCTGGATCAAGGACACGGACGCCGTCGGGGCCATGGTGGACGCGCTGGGCGCCGTGATCACCCGGATGCGGGAGCGTGTGAGCGCGACGGGGGAGCCGGATCCGGTGTCCCAGGACATCCTGATCGGGATCACCGCTGATCTGGAGAAGCACCACTGGATGTTCCAGGCGGAGCACGCGTAGGAGCCCCGTCCGGGACGGGGCGCCCCGGACGGGCCGCTTACGCTGCTGCATCCGTGAGCCCTCGGTGCGCCTCCCGCGTGGCCGGTGCGGCGGTCTAGCGTCCGGCGGGAGGTGGTGGCGGGCATGGTGGGACGGACAGTGCGCCGGGTGGCCGTCCTGGCGCTGGGGGCCGTGTGGTGGTGGGCGGTGCTGCGGATCGCCCTGGGGCATGGCGCGGGCGTTCTGGAGGGCGCCGTCGTGGCCGGCGGCTGGGGGGTGAGTCTGCTGCCGGTGCACTGTGTGCCCGAGGGGCAGGCGACCGACGTGTTACCGGCGGGGCGCTGGCTGACGGCCTGGCGGGCGCGCGGCGCTACCAGGGCATCGCCACACCCCCGTTCGGGCGAAGTATCTGACCGGTCGTGAACGCCGACGCGTCCGACGCCAGATACAGCACCGCGTGAGCGACGTCCTCCGGCTCGCCGACCCGGCCCAGCGGTGACATCCGGGCCATCACGCCCTCGGTGTGCGCCTGCGCGTCGCGGTCGTGCCGGTCGGTCATCGGGGTGCGGATCCAGCCCGGCGCGATCGCGTTGACCCGGATGCCGTGCCGTCCGACCTCCGTGGCCAGCGTCTTGGTCAGCTGGACCACGGCCGCCTTCGCCACGCCGTAGCAGAGCAGTCCGGGGCCGCCGGTGTCGACCGCGCCGGACGCCATGGTGACGATGCTGCCCCGCATGGCCCGGACCAGCATCAGACGGGCCGCCTCCTGGCAGGCGTACAGCACGCCTTTGAAGTTGACGTTCAGGACGCGGTCGAGGTCCTCGTCGCGGGTGTCCAGCACGGGGCTGCTGTGCATGATCCCGGCGATCGCCGCCATCACGTCCAGGCGCTCGCACGAGCGGACCGCCTCGGCCAGCGCCGCCCGGTCGGTGACGTCCAGGACATGTGTACGGGCCGTGCCGCCGCGTTTCTCGATCAGCTCCGCCGTGCCGTGCAGCCCGTCCGCGTCCCGGTCGGCGCAGTGCACCGCCGCGCCCGCCTCGGCGAGCAGGACGGCGGAGGCCCGGCCGATCCCGCCGCCGGCTCCGGTGACGAAGGCGGTGCGACCGGTGAGGTCGTACGGGGTGAGGGGCATGAAAGAACCGTACGAGCGTTTCTGACGGATCGTCAATTAGTCGGGCTTGGCGACCGGTTCGACTCCCCCCGGGCTTGGTGGCACACCGGGTGCCCGACGGGCGGACCCGTCGTCAGGCGGTGCGGCGGGGATACCGGTCTCGCCAGCGCTGCGGCGCGCCGGGGGCGGGGGCGGGGCCGCTCTGGCAGGTGGGGCACCAGTAGGTGGGGCGTTCCTGGGTGCCGTCGCCCTGGTCGGCCACGCGGACCGGCGTGCGGCAGCGCAGGCAGGGGCGGGGTGCGCGGCCGTAGACGAACAGGTCGTACCGGTGCAGGCCCGTGGTCTGCCGGACCGGGCGGTCGCGGTTCGCCTCCAGGAGCTGCTTGGCGAGCCCGGGCAGCTTCTCGGCGCGGTCCCGGGGCAGCGCGCCGGCCGCGAGCCACGGGGTGACGCCGAGCAGGAAGCACAGCTCGCTCTTGTAGACGTTGCCGATGCCGGCGAGATTGCGCTGGTCGAGCAGGGCCTCGCCGAGCGGGCGGGCGGGATCGGCGAGGAGGTTGGCGAGCGCGCGCTCGGGGTCCCAGTCCGGTCCGAGCAGGTCGGGTCCCAGGTGACCCACCACCCGCTCCTCCTCACCGGTGCGCAGCAGCTCCAGAACCTGGAGGCGGTAACCCACGGCCGTACGGTCCGCGGTGCCGAGGATCGCGCGGATCTGGTGTGCCGGGCCGCCCTGCCAGCGCTCGTCCGCGCCGTACACCTTCCAGGTCCCCTCCATCCGCAGATGGGTGTGCAGGGTCAGGCCGCCCTCGAACCGGGTGAGCAGGTGTTTGCCGCGCGGGATCGTACTGAGCACCGTACGGCCGGTGAGATCCACCGTCGCGTACTTCGGCACCCGGAAGTCGCTGCGGGTCAGCGCCTTGCCCGCGAGGGCCTCGTGCAGCCGCTTCGCGGCCTGCCAGACCGTGTCACCTTCGGGCATGCGTCAAGGGTGCCACGGTGTGTCTCCGGCCGCGGGCGCGGTGCGGCCGGCCGCTCCGCCACGTTCTCGGCCGGTCATGCTCTGAGGCGCAGGCCGCGGGGTGTGGCCACGAAGCCCGCTGCCTCCAGCAGGGCGCCTATCGGCGAGGTCAGGGCCTGGGCGCCGTTGATCCGCTCGACGGTGACCGTGCCGAGGGAGCCCGCGCGTGCTGCCGCGGCCAGGGCATCCGCGGCCGTGCGCAGGCGGGGGTCGTCCGGAGGCGCGATGCCGGGGCCGGCGGGCCAGGCCAGCAGCGTCTTGCCGCCGCGCTCCATGTACACGGTCAGCTCGCCCTCGACCAGGACGACGAGCGAACCGGCCTTGCGGCCCGGCTTGTGCCCGGCACCGGACGGTGGCTCGGGCCAGGACAGGGCCGCGCCGTAGGCGTTGGCGGGGTCGGCCGCGGCGAGGACCACGGCACGGGGGTCGGCCGAGGACGTGCCCGTACGACCGCTGCCGTACGCCCGGGGCGCCGACGAGCCGTACGCGCCGGCTCCGCCTCCGCGGGGGCCGCCGTAGCCGGGGGAACCGAAGGGGTCGGCCAGGTCGCGTGGGGAGACGTAGTCACCGGGGGCGGGCGAGGGGTCCGCCGGTGGCCAGGTGAAGTCACCGTCGAGGCCGGGGTGCGCGAAACCGCCGTCCGACCCGTCCAAGGCGCCGGGGAAGGGGTGTTCGTGAGGTGTGCCGTCGCTTCCGCCGAAGCCGTCCGGGAACGCCGGTCCGGCAAAGCCGCCCGAGGGATGCGCGGAGCCGTCCCCGGGGGCCGCGGCGGTCAGGCTCTCACCGCGCTCCCGGGCGTTGGACACCGCGCGGAGCCGGTCCACCGCCCCGTCCATGGCGAACTGGGCCGCGCCCAGGCCCTCGACGACATAACCGCGCCGCGCCTGGCCGCTCTCCTCGAAGGCGGACAGCACGCGGTACACCGCCGAGAACCCGCCCTCGATCCCCTCCGCGGCGACCGCCCCTCGGGTGACCACACCATGCCGGTCCAGCAGGGTGCGGGCCAGCGCGTGGGCGCGCACGGTGGCATCCGGCTCGGCCGCGGGCAGCAGGGACCAGCGGCCGGCGACCGTCGGCGGGCCCGTACGGGACGCGGTGCGCGCGGCGGCCGTCAGGGAGCCGTAGCGTCCGCGTGGCACGGCGCGCTTGGCGCGGTGGGCGGTCGACCCCGCCGTACGGCCCGAGCCCAGCAGGGAGCGCATCGGCGCCAGGGTGTCGTTGGTGAGCCGACCCGACCAGGCCAGGTCCCACAGGGCGTCGGCCAGTTGGGGGTCGGTGGCGTCGGGGTGGGTGGTGGCACGGACCTGGTCGGCGATCTGGCGGAAGAACAGGCCGTAGCCGCCGGAGAGCGCGTCCAGTACGGACTGGTGGAGCGCGGTCAGCTCCAGGGGGTGGGGCGGCGGGAGCAGCAGGGGCGCCGCGTCCGCCAGATAGAGGGAGACCCACCCGTCCTTGCCGGGCAGCGCACTCGCCCCGGCCCACACCACCTCGCCCGCGGCGGTCAGCTCGTCGAGCATCGAGGGCGTGTAGTTCGCCACGCGGGAGGGCAGGACCAGTTTCTCCAGCGCCGAGGCGGGCACGGAGGCGCCCTGCACCTGCTCGATGGCGCGCACCAGTCCGTCGATGCCGCGCAGGCCATGTCCCTTGCCGATGTGCTGCCACTGGGGCAGGAACTGGGCGAACGCGGCCGGTGGCACCGGCTCCAGTTCATGTCGAAGGGCTGCCAGGGAGCGGCGGCGCAGGCGGCGCAGTACAGCCGCGTCGCACCATTCCTGACCGATGCCCGCAGGGTGGAACTCGCCCTGCACCACCCGGCCGTTCCCGGCGAGCCGCTGCAGTGCGCCCTCGGTGACCGCCACGCCGAGGCCGAACCGGGCCGCCGCGGTGGCGGACGTGAACGGGCCGTGCGTGCGGGCATAGCGGGCCAGGAGATCACCGAGCGGATCCTTGACCGGCTCGGTGAAGGCCTCGGGCACGCCGACCGGCAGTGCCGTACCGAGCGCGTCGCGCAACCGGCCCGCGTCCTCGACCGCCGCCCAGTGGTCGGCGCCGGCGATCCGGACCTTGATGGCCCGGCGCGCGCCGGCCAGCTCGCGCGCCCACTGCGGGTCCGCGCCCCGCGCGACCAGCTCGGCGTCGGTGAGCGGACCGAGCAGCCGCAGCACATCGGCCACGCCCTCCACGTCCTTGACCCGGCGGTCCTCGGTGAGCCACTGCAGCTCGCGCTCCAGCTCGGTCAGCACCTCGGCGTCCAGCAGTTCGCGCAGTTCTGCCTGGCCCAGCAGCTCGGACAGCAGCCGCGAGTCCAGGGACAGTGCGGCGGCGCGGCGCTCGGCCAGCGGGGAGTCGCCCTCGTACAGGAACTGGGCGACGTACCCGAACAGGAGCGAGCGGGCGAACGGGGACGGCTCCGGGGTGGTGATCTCGACCAGGCGCACCTTGCGGGACTCGATGTCGCCCATCAGCTCGACGAGCCCGGGGACGTCGAAGACGTCCTGGAGACACTCGCGGACTGCTTCCAGGACGATCGGGAAGGAACCGAACTCGCTCGCCACCTGCAGCAGTTGGGCCGCACGCTGGCGCTGCTGCCACAGCGGAGTGCGCTTGCCCGGGTTGCGGCGCGGCAGCAGCAGCGCGCGTGCGGCGCACTCGCGGAACCGGGAGGCGAACAGGGCGGAGCCGCCGACCTGGTCGGTGACGATCTGGTCGACCTCGCCCTTGTCGAAGGCGACGTCCGCCGCGCCGACGGGCGCCTGCTCGCCGTCGTACTCCGTGCCGGCCTTCATCGGTGCCTGGTCGAGCAGGTCCAGGCCCATCAGGTCGGCATCCGGCAGGCGCAGCACGATGCCGTCGTCGGCGTGCATGACCTGCGCGTCCATGCCGTACCGCTCGGACAGGCGGGCGCCGAGCGCGAGGGCCCAGGGGGCGTGCACCTGGGCGCCGAAGGGGGAGTGGACGACGACCCGCCAGTCGCCCAGCTCGTCGCGGAAGCGCTCCACGACGATCGTGCGGTCGTCCGGGACATGACCGCAGGCCTCGCGCTGCTCGTCCAGGTACGCCAGCACGTTGTCCGCCGCCCAGGCGTCGAGGCCCGCCGCCAGCAGGCGCAGCCGGGCGTCGTCCTTGGGGAGCGAGCCGACCTCGCGCAGGAAGGCGCCCACCGCGCGGCCCAGTTCGAGTGGGCGGCCCAGCTGGTCCCCCTTCCAGAAGGGGAGCCGACCCGGCACACCGGGGGCCGGGGAGACCAGGACCCGGTCGCGGGTGATGTCCTCGATGCGCCAGGAACTCGTGCCGAGCGTGAAGACGTCACCGACGCGGGACTCGTAGACCATCTCCTCGTCCAGCTCGCCGACCCGGCCGCCGCCCTTCTTCGGGTCGGAACCGGCGAGGAAGACGCCGAAGAGGCCGCGGTCGGGGATCGTGCCCCCGGAGGTGACGGCGAGGCGCTGGGCGCCGGGGCGGCCGGTGATCTCGCCGGTCACGCGGTCCCACACCACGCGCGGGCGCAGTTCGGCGAAGGCGTCGGACGGGTAGCGGCCGGCGAGCATGTCGAGGACCGCCGTGAACGCCGACTCGGGCAGCGATGCGAAGGGGGCCGCACGGCGGACCATGGCGAGCAGGTCGTCGAACTGCCAGGTGTCCAGCGCCGTCATGGCGACGAGCTGCTGCGCGAGCACGTCCAGCGGGTTCGCGGGCACCTTCAGGGACTCGATCGAGCCCGAGCGCATCCGCTCGGTGACCACGGCCGCCTGGACCAGATCACCGCGGTACTTGGGGAAGACGACGCCGGTGGAGACGGCGCCGACCTGGTGTCCCGCACGGCCGACGCGCTGGAGGCCGGAGGCTACCGAGGGCGGGGACTCGACCTGCACGACCAGGTCGACGGCGCCCATGTCGATGCCCAGCTCCAGGCTGGACGTGGCGACCACGGCGGGCAGCCGGCCCGCCTTCAGGTCCTCCTCGACCAGGGCGCGCTGCTCCTTGGAGACCGAGCCGTGGTGCGCCCGGGCGATCACCGGGGGCGCGCCCTGGGCGGCGCCCGAGCCGCCCATCAGCTGCGCCGGGGAGTGGTGCTCGTCCAGGGTCTCGCCGGTCGCCCGCTCGTAGGCGATCTCGTTCAGCCGGTTGCACAGGCGCTCGGCGAGGCGCCGGGAGTTGGCGAACACGATCGTGGAGCGGTGGGCCTGGACCAGGTCGGCGATCCGCTCCTCCACATGCGGCCAGATCGACGGCCGCTCGGCGCCCTCGCTCGCGTCGGCCGCCGGGGAGCCGCCCAGCTCGCCCATGTCCTCGACCGGGACGACCACGGACAGGTCGAACTCCTTGCCGGACTCCGGCTGGACGATCTCCACCTTGCGGCGCGGGGACAGATACCGGGCGATCTCGTCGACCGGGCGGACGGTCGCCGACAGGCCGATCCGGCGGGCCGGCCGCGGCAGCAGCTCGTCGAGCCGCTCCAGGGAGAGCGCGAGATGGGCACCGCGCTTGGTGCCGGCGACCGCGTGCACCTCGTCGAGGATCACCGTCTCCACGCCCGTCAGCGCGTCGCGCGTGGCCGAGGTCAGCATCAGGAACAGCGACTCGGGGGTGGTGATCAGGATGTCCGGCGGGCGGGTGGACAGGGCCCGCCGCTCGGCCGCCGGGGTGTCGCCGGAGCGGATGCCCACCCTGACCTCGGGCTCGGGCAGGCCCAGGCGCACGGACTCCTGCCGGATGCCGGTGAGCGGGCTGCGCAGATTCCGCTCGACGTCGACCGCGAGGGCCTTCAGCGGGGAGACATAGAGAACCCGGCAGCGCTTCTTCGGGTCGGCCGGGGGCGGGGCCGAGGCCAGCTGGTCCAGGGCGGCGAGGAACGCGGCCAGCGTCTTGCCCGATCCGGTCGGGGCCACCACCAGCACGTCCGAACCCGCACCGATGGCCTGCCACGCGCCGGCCTGGGCCGCGGTGGGCGCGGAGAACGCCCCCGTGAACCAGCCGCGGGTCGCGGGGGAGAAGCCGTCGAGGGCTCGGTGTGCGGAGCTGACCATGCGTCCATCCTGCACCCGACCACTGACAATCGCGCTGACCTGGGCAAACGGCGTGCGGCGGGAGAGCGCGGGCGCCGGTCGCGGGCGGTGGGGCCGAGAACGGGCGTACGGCGGGTGGAACGTGGCAGGGCGACGAACGGAGCGGCGGGGCAGAGGAGCGGGGACCGGCCGGTGGAGCGTGCTCGGCACTGGCGGTACGACGACCCGCCGGGCGTGGACCCGCTGCGCGCCCGGCATGTCCGCAAACCTGCCTCCGCCCTACGCCCCTTCCTCCGCCCCTGCGCCGCCCGGTCCACCAGGCGCCCCTGCCGCCACGAGGGCAACGTGCCGGCCGCCGCCCCTGGAACGGCCGGCCACCGGCCCTCGGCTCCAGCCGTTCGCGCCACTGCGGGCGTTCCCTGACGCCTGCGGCATGCCGCCGCCCGTATGAGTCGCGCCCCAGGGCGCCGGCTCAGCCCACGAAACGGCCGTACGCCCGCAGCGTGCACAGCGCCCCGATGGTGACCATGGCCCGGGCCTCCAGTGCGGGGGCCGGTGCCCACTGGCGCCATCGGATCGGCCAGCCGCCGTCGTCCTGCTGCTCCGCGGCCAGATGATCGAGGGACCGTGCCATCTCCTCGTCCGTGAACCACGCGCGCGCTAGCGACTCCGGACTTTTCGCGAAGTCGTGGGGGAAGTGGTGCTCGCCGGGGGCGTAGCCGGACGCGACCGGATACGCGTCGCGCCGGTCCGGGTCGAGTGCCGCGAGCCGTTGCTCCCGCACCATGCGGCCGAGCCGGTCCGCGGCGGCCTCCGCGCGCGAGCGGTCGGGAGCGGAGTCCAGGAACGCCACGGCGGCCTCCACCTCGTACGGGTGGGACTTGTCCAGGGACTCCACTGCCTGCCAGCAGAAGTCCGTGGCCCGGAACAACCAGGCGTGCCACACCTCGTTGCGGTGCAGCAGCCCGACCACCGGCCCGGTGGCGAGCAGCTCGCTGGGAGGATCGTCGACGACCGGGACGAACGGCGCCGTCGGATACCCGCGCTGGCTGGGACGGATCGCCGGCAGGGCACCGTCCGCTGTGGAGACCGAGGTCAGATAGCGGCACACGCGCTCGATCCGCTGCCCGCCGCAACGCCCGACGGCGTCCAGGACACGCAGTGCGTGCGCGGTGTGCAGGGGCTGGCTCACGGGACCGCGCAGATCGGGCTCCAGCGCGTGCCCGTACCCGCCGTCCTCGTTGCGGTAGGCGTCCAGCGCCGCTTCCACCGCGTCCGGGGTGCCGTGCAGGAAGTGGTACGCGAAGAGGCGCTGTTCCAGCACGCGCGCGGTGAGCCACACGAACTGCTCGGCGCGGAAGAGCGGGGAGCGCGCCGGGGGCGGGGAAGGGAGTGGGGAAGCTCCGGTTTCGGCCATGCGTCAGACCGTAGGGCGGAAAGCGGTCTCGGCAAGCGCTCCGGGCCGGGGCCCCCACCCACGGGCGGGATACTGGAGTCATGCGGTTGACGGTCTTCTGGCAGCGGATGGCGGAACATTTCGGTCCGGGGTACGCCGACACCTTCGCGCGCGATCACGTCATGTCGGAGCTCGGCCAACGCACGGTGAACGAGGCGCTGGACGCCGGCTGGGACGCGAAGGACGTGTGGCGGGTGGTCTGCACGGTCATGGACGTGCCCGGCGAGCGGCGCTGACAGCTGCCCGAAACACCCTGATCGTCCCTGAACGCGGCCGGCCCTGCGGCACCGGTCGGTCACGAAGATCGCAGGTGGGCGCCGGTTGTCGGCGGTGTGGGCGACACTTGGCGGGTGGCACCCACTGACGAGACCCACGAGCCGCTTCCCCGGCAAGCGGCGCCGACCGGTACGACACCGCCCGACCGGCCCCCGGCCCCCGGCGCCGTCGCTCCGGGCGGCCGCATGCCGCGCTGGCTGCCGCGCGCCATGGTGCTCGCGCTCGCGTTGATCGCCGCGTTCCAGCTCGGCAGCTGGGCCTTCCACCAGCTGACCGGTCTGTTGATCAACATATTGATCGCGTTCTTCCTGGCGCTCGCGATAGAGCCGGCGGTGAGCCGGATGGCCGCCCGCGGCATGCGCCGGGGGCTCGCCACCTTCCTTGTCTTCCTCGGGTTGGCGATCGTCACCGCCGGGTTCGTCACCTTGCTCGGCTCCATGCTGGCCGGCCAGATCATCAAGATGGTCGAGGGTTTCCCCGACTACCTTGACTCGCTCATCAACTGGATCAATGAGACCTTCCACATGGAGCTGCGGCGTGTGGACATCCAGGAGGGCCTGCTCCACTCCGACTGGCTGCGCAAGTACGCGCAGAACAGCGCCGCCGGTGTCCTGGACGTCTCCGCGCAGGTGCTCGGCGGACTGTTCCAGATGCTGACAGTGGGGCTGTTCTCGTTCTACTTCGCCGCCGACGGTCCCCGGCTGCGCCGCGCGCTGTGCTCCGTCCTGCCGCCCGCCCGCCAGGCCGAAGTGCTCCGCGCCTGGGAGATCGCCGTCGACAAGACGGGTGGCTATCTCTACTCGCGCGGCCTCATGGCGCTCATCTCCGGCATCGCCCACTACATCCTGCTCCAGGCCCTGGGCGTGCCCTACGCGCCCGTGCTCGGTGTCTGGGTGGGCCTGGTCTCACAGTTCATCCCGACCATCGGCACGTACCTCGCCGGGGCGCTGCCGATGCTGATCGCGTTCACCGTGGCGCCCTGGTACGCGGTGTGGGTGCTGGTGTTCGTCGTGATCTACCAGCAGTTCGAGAACTACATGCTCCAGCCGAAACTGACGGCCAGGACGGTCGACATCCACCCGGCGGTCGCCTTCGGCTCCGTCATCGCGGGCACCGCGCTGCTGGGCGCCGTCGGTGCGCTGATCGCCATCCCGGCGGTCGCCACCCTCCAGGCCTTCCTCGGAGCGTATGTGAAGCGGTACGCCGTCACGGACGACCCGAGGGTGCACGGGCACCGCGGCCGTGGGCCCGGCGGTCCCGGGGTGCTGGCGCGCATACGCCGGCTGCGGGCCGGACAGCCGGAGGCTGAGGAGGCGTAGGAGTCCGAGGGCCGACGAGCCTCGGCGGGCCTGGCGTCGCGCGGCGCCAGGCCTGGTGCGCTTGACACAAAAATCGAACATCCATTCCTATGGAGGCTCAGGCAAGGCTTGCGGTGGTGGATTTCGTCCCGGTTTGAGGGTAGAAGTCCCTCGGTTATCCACAGGCTGGGCCTGCGTCGGGGCGCATTGTCAGTGGCAGGCGTTAGCGTCTTTGACGTGAAGCGATCGACTCAAGCAAACCGGGTGGAACCCATGGCAGGAACCGACCGCGAGAAGGCGCTCGACGCCGCGCTCGCACAGATTGAACGACAATTCGGCAAGGGCGCGGTCATGCGCATGGGCGAGCGGTCGAAGGAGCCCATCGAGGTCATCCCGACCGGGTCGACCGCACTCGACGTGGCCCTCGGCGTCGGTGGCCTGCCGCGCGGCCGTGTCGTGGAGATCTACGGACCGGAGTCCTCCGGTAAGACGACCCTGACCCTGCACGCGGTGGCGAACGCGCAGAAGGCCGGTGGCCAGGTCGCCTTCGTGGACGCCGAACACGCCCTCGACCCCGAGTACGCGCGCAAGCTCGGCGTCGACATCGACAACCTGATCCTCTCCCAGCCGGACAACGGCGAGCAGGCGCTGGAGATCGTGGACATGCTCGTCCGCTCCGGCGCGCTCGACCTCATCGTCATCGACTCCGTCGCCGCGCTCGTCCCGCGCGCGGAGATCGAGGGCGAGATGGGCGACAGCCACGTCGGTCTGCAGGCCCGCCTGATGAGCCAGGCCCTGCGGAAGATCACCAGCGCGCTCAACCAGTCCAAGACCACCGCGATCTTCATCAACCAGCTCCGCGAGAAGATCGGCGTGATGTTCGGCTCCCCGGAGACCACGACGGGTGGCCGCGCGCTGAAGTTCTACGCCTCGGTGCGCATCGACATCCGCCGCATCGAGACGCTGAAGGACGGCACGGAGGCGGTCGGTAACCGCACCCGCTGCAAGGTCGTCAAGAACAAGGTCGCCCCGCCCTTCAAGCAGGCCGAGTTCGACATCCTCTACGGCCAGGGCATCAGCCGCGAGGGCGGTCTGATCGACATGGGCGTGGAGCACGGCTTCGTCCGCAAGGCCGGCGCCTGGTACACCTACGAGGGCGACCAGCTCGGCCAGGGCAAGGAGAACGCCCGCAACTTCCTCAAGGACAACCCCGACCTGGCCAACGAGATCGAGAAGAAGATCAAGGAGAAGCTGGGCGTCGGTGTCCGGCCGGAGGAGCCCGCGGCCGAGCCGGGCGCGGACGCGGCGGTCACCACCCCGGCCGGCGACGACGCCAAGACCGTGCCCGCCCCGGCAGCCGCCAAGGCCACCAAGCCCAAGGCCGCCGCAGCCAAGAGCTGACCCGTGACACGACGAACCGACTGGGCCGGGTACGAGTACGCCACCCCCGGCGCCCCACGGGGGAGGGGCACCGGGGGCTACGCAGACTCCGCCCCGGGCGGTGACGACGGATACCGGGCCGGTCGTGACGACGGTGACGACGAGTACCGCAGAGGCGGGGGACGGGGCGATGACGGCCACGCCCGCCTGGGTGACCCGGGCGGCGAGCCGTCCGGGGGTGGCTCGCCCGGCCGCGGCTCCGGCAGTGGCGGCGGCCCGCGCGGCGGCCGGGGGCGTGGCCGGCGGCGCGGCTTCGGGGACGCACCCGGTGAGGACGAAGGCGCCCCTTCCTCGTCGAGGGCCGAGCGGGGGGAGTCTTCAGGGGACCCGGCTGAGCGGGCACGGGCGATCTGCCTGCGCCTGCTCACCGGGACCCCGCGCACCCGCAAGCAGCTCGCGGACGCCCTGCGCAAGCGGGAGATCCCCGAGGACGTGGCCGGGGAGGTGCTGTCGCGGTTCGAGGAGGTCGGGCTGATCGACGACAGCGCGTTCGCGGACGCCTGGGTGGAGTCCCGGCACCATGGCCGGGGACTCGCCCGCCGGGCACTCGCCCGGGAACTGCGCACGAAGGGAGTCGACTCGGCGCTGATCGACGAGGCCGTCTCCCAGCTCGACTCCGAGCAGGAGGAGGCGACGGCCCGCGAGCTGGTCGCCCGCAAACTGCGCGCCACCCGGGGCCTCGACCGCGACAAGCGGATCCGCCGCCTCGCCGGCATGCTCGCGCGCAAGGGCTATCCCGAGGGCATGTCCCTCCGCGTCGTCCGCCAGGCCCTGGAGGAAGAGGGCGAGGACACGGAGTTCCTCGGAGAAGGGGACTGCTGAGTCCTCGGGACGGGCGGGCTCCGGATCGCGCGTCTCTCCGGGCTCTCAAGGCCCGCGGTGGGGATAGCCCCCGCCGAAGACGCCGGGCCGCCGCAGTGCTCTCCCGGGCACGCACGGACGAACCTGTACGCACGCTCCGGACCACGGCACGCACCCTTGTCGTGGCCGGCCGCGTACGACCCCGGCCGACGCGTACAACAGAAGAGAGCCCGCCCGATGATGCTGCGATACGCCCTCCGGACACTCCGCGCCCGAAAGGCGGGATTTCTCGGCGCCTTCCTCGCGCTGATGTGCGCGGCCGCTCTGATCACCGCCTGCGGCACCCTCCTCGACACCGGCCTGCGCGGCACCATCCGCACCGAGCGCTACGCCGCCGCTCCCGTCGTGGTCTCCGGCGACCAGTACGTCCACCAGACCACCGTCAAGCACAAAAAGGGCAGGACCAAGGTCAAGCACAAGGCGAAGCCCATCGCCGAGCGCGCCTGGCTCCCGGAGGGACTGCGCACCAGAATCTCCCAGGTTCCCGGCGTGGCCCGTGTGGTGCCGGAACTCACCTTTCTCGCCCAGCCCTTGACCCCGGCAGGCACCGGCGGCCGTACCGCCTACGGGCACGCCTGGGAGTCCGCCGCGTTGACGTCGTACCGGCTGACCGCCGGCAGCGCTCCCCGCTCCGGCGACGACCTGGTCATCGACAGCGACCTTGCCGCACGCGCCGGGTTGCGGCCGGGGGACCGGCTCACCGTGCAGTCCACGCGGGCCCCGCGTGGTTACCGCATCACCGGTATCGCCACCCCGGCCACCGTCGTACGCCACCAGACATCCCTGTTCTTCTCCGCAGCCGAGGCCCGCCGGCTCGCCGCGCACCCCGGGCAGGTCAGCGCGTTCGGCGTGCTGCCGGACAAGGGGACGGACCCCGAGCGGGTGCGGCACGCCGTCGGGCAGGCTCTGCACGGCACCACCGTCCAGGTCAGCACCGGCACCGCCCGCGGGCCCGTCGAGTTCCTGGACGCGGCTGCCGCCCGCACCCGGCTGGTCAGCATGGGCGGTGCCATGGGCGGGACCTCGCTGCTGGTGGCGGTGCTCGTGGTCGTCGGCACCTTCGCGCTCACCGTGCAGCAGCGCCACCGCGAACTCGCCCTGCTCCGCGCCATCGCCGCCACCTCCGGACAGATCCGCAAGCTGCTCGGCCGGGAGGCGCTGATCGTCGGCGCGGCGGCGGGCACCTTGGGCGCGCTGCTCGGGCTGCCGCTGGGGGGCTGGCTGCACTCCAGGTTCGTCGCCCTGGGCGCCGTACCCGACACGCTCGAACGCACTGTCAGTGTCTTCCCGCCGCTCGCCGCCCTCGCCGCCACCCTGCTCGGCGCCTGGGCGGCGGCCCGGATCGCCTCCCGCAGGATCGCCCGGATCCGCCCGACCGAGGCTCTGGCCGAGGCCAGGACCGAGCGGACCCGTCCCGCCTGGGGGCGGATCGCCGCCGGACTGCTGCTTCTCGTTGGTGGAGTGGCCCTCGTCGTCGTCCTCACCTCCCTGCGCACCGAGCCCGCCTCGACGCCCGTGACCTTCCTCGCCGTCGTCGTCCTGTCCACCTCCGTCGCCCTGCTCGGTCCGCTGCTGGTCAGGACGGCCGCGCTGCTGCTCGCCGGCCCGCTGCGGCTCACCGGCCACGGCGGCCGCCTCGCCACCGCCAACCTGCGCGGCAACGCTGCCCGAATGGCCTCCGTCGTCACCCCCCTCACCCTGCTCATCGGCATGACCTGCACGGTGCTGTTCGTCCAGTCGACGCTCGGCGACGCCGCCCGCAGTCAGGCCCGGGACGGCGTCCGAGCCGACTGGGTCGTCGCCGCGCAGGGACCGGGCGTCCCCGCCGAGGCCGCCCAACGGCTGCGCGCAGCGCACGCCACCGCCACCGTCACCGAGGTCGTCCGTACGACTGTCCGCGTCGGCCTCGACAAGTACCCCGCGCAGGGCGTCACCCCGGCAGGCCTGGACCGCACCTGGGACCCGCGGGTCACCGCCGGCACCCTCGGCCGGCTCGGCCCCGGCACGGTCGCCGTCAGTCAACTGGCCGCAGACCAGCAGCATGTGAAGCCCGGCAGCACCCTGAAACTCACCCTCGGCGACGGCACGCCCGCCACGCTCACCGTCGCCGCCGTCTATACCCGCGGTCTCGGCTTCGGTGACTTCACCCTCTCCCACGACCTCGTCGCCCGCCACGTCGACAACCCGCTCGCCTCCTCCGTCCTTGTCAGCACGACCCGTACACAGACACAACTTGCGACTACTCTGCGTAAGTTCCCGGGGCTGCGGGTTCTTTCGCCGGCCGCTGCCGACGACGCCCTGCAGGCGGCTCGGCAGCGGACGAACGCCGAGGTCAACTATCTCGCCATGGGGCTCGTGCTGGCCTTCACCGCCATCGCCGTCGTCAACACCCTCGCCATGTCCGTGGCGGAGCGTGTCCGGGAGTTCGCCCTGCTCCGCCTCGCCGGAGCGACCCGCCGTCAGGTGCTCGGCATGCTGCGCACCGAGGTGCTGTCCGTCCTGTTCCTCGCCACCGCGCTCGGCAGCGGGATCGCCCTCGCCGTGCTCACCGCGTTCAGCATCGGGATGACAGGCCGGGCGGCGCCGACGGTCACGCCCCTGCTCTACGTCGCCGTCGTCGGTATCGCCGGGCTCCTCGCGCTCATGGGCAGCGCGTTTCCGGGGCGGGCGGCGCTCCGGGTGCGCGCGGTGACGGTGGCCATGGCGAAGGAATAGGAGCCGGGCTGCCGGAGCCGCCCCCGCCTCAGCGGCTCGCCGGCTCCACCGGGAGTCCCTCAGCCCGCCACGCCTGGAAGCCGCCCACCAGGTCCGTTGCCCGGTGCAGGCCCAGTTGGTGGAGGGAGGCGGCGGCGAGGCTGGAGGCGTAGCCCTCGTTGCAGATCACCACGACACGCAGGTCGTGGCCGGTGGCCTCGGGGACGCGGTGGCTGCCCTGCGGGTCGAGGCGCCACTCCAGCTCGTTGCGCTCGATGACGAGTGCTCCGGGAATCAGCCCGTCCCGCTCGCGCAGGGCCGCGTACCGGATGTCGACCAGCAGCGCCTGTCCCGTCCGCGCCGCCTCGTGCGCCTCATGTGCCCCGATGCGCCGGTAGCCCGAGCGCACCCGCTCCAGCAACTCGTCGATGCCGGACGGCGGTTGGCCGGGGGTGCCGCTCACTGCCAGTCCTCCGGGCGTTCGACCTGCTCCAGGCGCAGCACCTGGCCGGTGCGACTGTAGCGGCGGATGCGCGGCAGCGGCGGGTAGTAGGCGTGGACGGAGATCGCGTGCCGGTCGCGGGACTCGTTGAGGACCTCGTGGACATGGTGACGGCCGAAGGCGCGGCCCTGACCGGCCGGCAACCGGCGCCCGCGGTCCACGTCCTCGGCGAGTTCCAGGGTCTTCCAGCCGTCGGTCGGCAGCCGGGCGGCGAGCGAGTTCTCCCTGAGCTCACCGGAGGCCGTGAGGAACGCGCCGACCGAGTCGGCGTGGTCGTGCCAGCCGGTACCGGTGCCGGGCGGCCAGCCGATCAGCCAGGCCTCGCTGCCGCCCGGCCCCTCCAGCCGCACCCAGGTGCGGCCCTCCGGGTCGAGTGGAAGGGAGGCGATCAGCTCGGTGTCGGCGGCCGTACGCCGCACGAAGTCGAGGAGGTCCGCCTGCGTGGGCGCCGGGCCGACGGCAGGCGAGACGGAAGGAGAGGGCACAGACACGTACACACACCGTCCTGAAGAGCGTTCGCGGAACGGGCACACGACGGCGCCCGGAAAAAGGGGGAGGCGAATTCAGCAGGACGGGCGACACACGCAGCCCGCATAGCGGACCAGGTCCATATGGACCCTCCGCCACAGGCGCACGCAGGTGTCGGTCATGGTCCGGAGTACAGCATGTCGGTGCACTTCGGTCAACTCACTGTCACCATGTGGACGGAGGGTGACGGGGCGCACGGTCAGCGCACGCCGGAACCGGCCTCCGCCTCCGCCTCCTTCACCGCCCCGTCTTCGTTCACCGCCCCCTTCTCCTTCACCGTGCCGCCCAGCGTCGCCTCCGCCGCCGCGTACAGGTCGGCCGGGCGGACCCCGCTCAGTGCGGTGACCAGGTGGCCGTCGGGGCGTACGAGCAGCACGCTGTGCGCCGGCGCGCCCGGGTAGCTCTCGGCGACCAGCAGCTCGGCGGGGTGCGGCAGCGCGGTCACGGCGGCGGCGAGCCGGGGCATCACCCCGGCGGAGACCCAGTGCTTGCGGTCCCACACACCCGTGCCCGGCGCGATCAGCACGACCAGCAGGGCGCCGCGGCCGAGCCGGTCGCGCAGCTGTACGAAGGAACCGTCCTCCGCGGTCACGCGTACGTCGGTGACCTGCGCGCCGGGCGGGGTGTCGACCGGGATCTCGGCCTCCAGATGCCGGGGCGCCAGCGGTGAGTCGGCGTACGCCCCCGGCGCACCGAGCAGCCCGCGCCCCAGGTGACCGTCCGTGAGCAGTACATCGTGGTTCCGGGCGGTGCCGGGAACGATCTGACGCAGCCCGCCGGCGCCGCGCAGCACCGGCAGCACCTGGTCGGCGGCGCGCAGCCGGGCGGCGACCAGCGCACGCCGCTCGGCCTGGTAGCTGTCCAGCAGCGCCTCGTGCGGGCCGCGGTGCCAGGCCACGCCCAGCTTCCACGCGAGGTTGTCGACGTCCCGGAGGCCCTCGTCGAGCCCCTGGGTGCCGAGTGCGCCGAGCAGATGCGCCGCGTCCCCGGCGAGCAGGACCCGGCCGGCGCGCCATCGGCGGGCCAGCCGGTGGTGCACCGTGTGGACACCGGTGTCGAGCAGTTCGTACGCCGGTGTGGAGCCGTCCGTCCAGGCCGCGAGGGTCTCGCGGATCCGGGCCACCAGGATCTCGGGTGTGACCAGCTCCTTGCCCGGTGGCAGCAGCCAGTCCAGGCGCCACACGCCGTCCGGGAGGGGGCGGGCGGTCACCTCCCCGGCCGAGGGCCCGGACTGCCGCCACGGCGGCATCCGATGGAGCAACGCCCGGCCCTGCCACGGAAGTTCCACCCGCAGCGCGGCGACCGCGTGCCGCTCCACCGCCGTCCGGCCCGGGAAGCGGATGTCCTGGAGTTTGCGCACGGTGGAGCGCGGCCCGTCGCAGCCGACCAGATAACTGCCGCGCCACCAGGTGCCCTTGGGCCCGCGGGTGTGCGCGGTGACGCCGGAACGGTCCTGCTCGATCGCGTCCAGGCGGCTGTCCACGGCCCACTTCACCAGTGGCTGGTCGGCGATGGCCGCGCGCAGGGCGCCCGTGATCACGTGCTGGGCGATGTGCAGCGGAGCGGCGGGGCCCGCCTCGCCGAAGGCGATCTCGCTCATCACCTGCTTGCGCCGCAGGGACCGCCATCCGGCCCAGCGCACGCCGTGCGCACCGAGCGCCACCCCGGACAACCGTTCCAGCAGGGCGGCCGTGTCCTCGCGCAGCACGACGGTGCGCGCGGGGCGGGGTTCGTCCTTGCCGGGGCCCTCGTCCAGGACGACGGACGGCACCTCCTGGCGGGCCAGCGCCAGGGCGAGCGTGAGCCCGACGGGCCCCGCTCCGACGATGATCACCGGGTCCATGACGCGGCGCCCCCTGTCCGCAGCGGTGCCCTGACGGCGGTGGGTGAACAGGAAGGTGAAGCAGGGTGCACGGTCACAGAACGTATGCAACCCAGTGCGCGTGCTTGCGTCAAGTGACGTCGGCCGTCATGCGGCTGAGTGTTGGTCAGTCGGCGACACCGGCCTGCCAGGCGATACGGGCGGCGTGCATCCGGTTGTCGACGCGCAGTTTCCCGCACAGCGTACGGATATGGTCCTTGACCGTCTCCGGGCTGATGTAGAGGGCCTGGGCGATGGCGCGGTTGGGGAGGCCGTCGCTGAGGAGGGCCAGGACCTCCCGCTCGCGCGAACTGAGGCCGGCCACGCGTTCATGAGCGCCGTGCCGGGCGCGGGGCGGGGCGGGGCAGCCGTGGAGGATCGCGTCGGCGATCTCGGGGGAGAGCGCGCGGCTGCCCTCGGTGACGGCGGTGAGGGCCCAGGGGAGGTGCTTGGGCGCGGAGCAGTGCAGCAGGACACCGGCCGCGCCACGGGCGAGAAGGGTGCGGGCGTCCCGTTCCGTGACGCGTTCCGCGATGACCAGGACGGCGGGGGACGCCGGAAGGCGGGCGACGGTCTCCACCAGCGCCAGGGAGTCCTTGCCGCATGTGTCACCGCAGACGAGGAGATCCGGGCGGGTGGCCCGCACCAGCGCGGCCGCGTGGGCACGCTTTCCCTCGGCCACGACGCTGGGTCTCATATTCCGGAGTGTGTCCGGTGCCAGGGAATGGAGCATTCCGCGCAGTCCCGCGCGTGAGAGTGATCTGTCATCGATGATTCCCACCCGTAGCATGCCGACCCCCGTGTGGCTCTGTGCGTACGCAACGGAACGTGTGACATCGCACTCGCATGGTCAGGCGAGTGACGCTCGGGCGATCCTCCCGATCGTCGCTGCCATGCGTCAAGTTCCTTCTGGTGCACGCACCGTGGTGATGTCAATCCCCGCCTTAGGGGGGCACTAATTCGCGATCCCCCGAATGGGGGTCATCGCTTCGTCTCCCGGAACGCAGGATGGAGGCGCTTCGCAAGCCTGAGCGAAAGGAACGGAATTCAGATGACCAATGTGCGTCGACGCGGTGCGGTGTGGGCAGCGGCCGCAGCCGTCGGTATGTTGACCATGGGAGCGGCGAGCGTTCCGGCGGAAGCGGCTGCCGCGCCCGCGCCGGGTCTCAAGGTCAGTTGCGGCAACCCGGAAATCAAGGTCTGGTACGACTCGGACCAGTTCGGCAAATACCTCAAGGTGTGGTTTCAGACGGCCAAGGGCTGCCCCAGGGGACGGAATGTCGACAACCTGGGTGGGCAGATCTACTGCACGTCCCCGTCCGGGCACGCCAAGCTGGTCTACCGCGACAATGTCACGCGCGTGAAGGCCCCCGTGGAAACCCTGACGAAGGCGTTGCCGCCGAAGAGCCAGTGCAAGTCCTTCTACGCCGAGGCGAAAGTCGTCTACAGGATCAGCGACAGCCACTTGACGCCGGTGTACAAGGACACCTGGCACTGGAACTGGGGCGAATACCCGGCGTAGTCCTGTTCCCCTCGCAAAACTCACGCCCTCCTCACGTCCGGGTACTCCCTGCGCGAGGTTCCTGAAGGAGTTTGTTCATGCGCACCAATGGAGGTACGAAGGTGAAGCGTCGCGCGGCCGTACTTCTCGGCACGGCGGTCCTGGCTTCCGCCCTGGCCGCACCTACCGCGTTCGCGGACGGCCCCTCCGAGATCTATCTCGGCAAGGTGTCCGGCACCATCAAGGTCGGCGGCTTCCCCACCAAGTACACCTGGGTCGACAAGCAGTACCGCAGCACCTCGCTGCCCAACCTGCGCGAGCACTCGATCCGCATCACCTTCCCCGGCTGTGCCGCCTGGCGGGCCCGCGCGTCCGTCAAGTGGGGCTCCACCTACGACACCGAACAGTCGTCGACCAAGGGCTGCAACAAGTCGATCCTGCTCACGCCCATGGGTGACATGAACGCCAATGTCACCCTGGCCGTCCACCAGGATCCCGCGGACATGTCGGCCACCGTCGTCATCAAGCCCGTCGGGGGAAGGTGATCGCCGTGTGAAGCGGGTGCGGGCGGCGCGACCGGCTGCCGCCCGCACCCTCGCTTCCCTGCTACTGCACCACCTGGTCGCCCTCGCCCACGGCGTCGAGCACCGCCGGCTGCTCGGCCGGCTCGGCCGCCGCCGCGACGGCGACACCCGTCTTGGTACGGCGGCCCCGCCGTTCGATCCAGGTGGCGAGCGACGAGAGCGCGAGGCACATCGCCACGTAGATCGCACCGGCGACGATGGTGACCGCCGTGTACGGGTTCTCCCCGTTGACGATGATGTTGCCGGCCATCTGCCGGGTGGCGTACAGCAACTCGGTGTAGGTGATGACGTAGCCGAGCGAGGTGTCCTTCAGGGTGACCACCAGCTGGCTGATCATGGTCGGCAGCATGGAGCGGACCGCCTGCGGCAGCAACAGGGTCGTCATCACCTGGTACTTGCGCAGCCCCAGCGCGTAAGCGGCCTCGACCTGCCCCCGGGGCACGGCGTTGATGCCCGCCCGGAACACCTCGGCCTGCACACAGCCGTTGTAGACGGTCAGGCCGATGACCAGGCCCCAGAAGGCGGAATTGTCCCCGATGGCCCCGAGGTCGCCCTTGTAGCTGAGGAACAGCACCCACAGGGCGTAGATGGTGATGAGCAGCGGGACCGCGCGGAACAGCTCGATGAATCCGGTCGCGAACCAGCGGACCGGCCGGTGCTCGGACACCCGGGCCACGGCGAGCAGCAGGCCGAGCAGCAGGGACAGCGCGCCGGCCACGGCGAACACCTTCAGCGTGGTCAGCAGACCGTCGCGGATCATGGTGCGCACACCGGCGTTGTTGAAGATGTTCCAGACCTTCGGGTCCAGCTGGCCCTTGACGTCCAGCCGGTACACGACGAAGGCGAGCAGGCCGACCAGCGCCAGCGAACCGAGCGCCGTGTAGAGGCGGTTGCGCACCCGGGCCTTGGGGCCCGGCGCGTCGTACAGAACGCTCGAAGTCATCGCGCGACCCCCAGACGGCGCTCCAGCAGCCGGAACAGGCCGCTGATCGAGAAGGTGACGACGAGGTAGCCGAGGGCCACCCACAGGAAGATCCAGGCGATGGCGTAGCCCTGGTCGCTCATCGTCTTCTGCCAGCCGAACAGTTCGGTGACGCTGAACGCGCCCGCGATGGCCGAGTTCTTGGTCAGGGCGATGAAGATGGAGCTGAGCGGCGCCACGACGGTCCGCGTCGCCTGCGGCAGCACGATCAGGCGCAGCGTCTGGGAGAAGGTCATGCCGAGCGAGCGGGCGGCCTCCGCCTGGCCCATCGGCACCGTGTTGATGCCCGACCGCACCGCCTCGCAGACGAAGGCCGAGGTGTAGAAGCCCAGGGCCAGCAGCGCCTTCATCCAGGGACTCAGACCCGGCGCGAAGACGACCGGGACGACGAACCACGCTACGAGGAACAGCAGCGTCAGCGGCGTGTTCCGGAAGAGGGTGACCCACGCGGTGCCGAACATCCGCAGCGGAGGCACGGGGGAGACGCGGAGGCCCGCGATGATGACACCCAGCACCATCGCGAGGAGTCCGCTGGCCAGAGTCAGCAGCACGGTGCCGATGAACCCCTCGCGGAAGTCCGCGAGATGGTCGAGCAATACGTTCACGGGGAGGTCCTCGTGGCGGTGTACGGGCAGGGCAGGACCCGTCCGGGGCGAAGCGCCGGACGGCGTCGCCGGCACGGTCCGGCACGCCGCCGCGGACCCGCGGGAAACCGGGTCGGCGGCGGCCTGGTCGGCGGCGGCCGGATGCGTCGACGCCGCGGCGGCGACGTCTCAGCGGCGCGTCAACAGTGCTCGGCGCGTCAGTAGCGGTCGACGGCCGGCGGCTCGGTGTACGCGGAGCCGGACAGGCCGAGCGTCGCGTCGTACGCCTTCTTGTAGTCGCCGTTCTTCTCGTGCTTCTCCAGGGCGTCGTTCACGGCGTTCCGCAGGGCCTTGTCGTCCTTGTTCACGCCGACGCCGTACGGCTCCTTGGTGAACGGCTTGCCGACCACCTTGAGCTGGCCCGGGCGCTGCGCCGCGTAGCCCTTGAGGATGGCGTCGTCGGTGGTGACGGCGTCGACCTCGTTGTTCAGCAGCTGCTGCACGCACTCGGAGTACTTCGACAGCTCGACGGTCTTCGCGCCGTACTTGGGCTTCTTGATCTCCTGCAGCGGGGTCGAGCCCTTGATGGAGCAGACCGTCTTGCCCTTGAGCGAGTCGGGCCCGGTGATGCCCTTCTCGTCCTTGCGCACGAGCAGGTCCGCGCCGGCGAGGAAGTACGGGCCCGCGAAGCCCACCTGCTTCTTGCGCTCGTCGTTGATCGTGTACGTGCCGACGTACAGGTCCACCTCTCCCTTGGAGATGGTGGTCTCGCGGACGTTGGAGTCCACGGTCTTGAACTCGATCTGCTCCGGCTTGAAACCGAGGTCGGCGGCGACCATCTTGGCGATCTCGATGTCGAAGCCGGACCGCTTGCCGGTCGTGTCCTCGAAGCCCAGGTACGGCTGGTCGCTCTTGGCGCCGATGACGAGCTTGCCCGCCTTCTGCGCCTTCTTCAGCGTGGCGGAGTCGATCTTCACGTTGCTCGCGACGGCATACGACGGCAGCTTCGGCGCGTTCGCCCCGGTGCTCCCGCCGCCGGGCTGGTCACCGGCGTTGCCGGACTCACCGCCACAGGCCGTCAGACTCAGCGCGAGAGCGGCGAGAACGGCCGCGGGGGCGGACTTGCGGAACTTCATCTGGAACATCCTTCGGGTCATCGGGTGGGGCGGCGGGGTGACGTCCCGGCGCTGTCAGTGGTGCAGGATCTTCGACAGGAAGTCCCTGGCCCGGTCGCTGCGCGGGTTGCTGAAGAACTGGTCGGGCGCGGCCTGTTCGACGATCCGGCCGTCCGCCATGAAGACCACGCGGTTCGCGGCCGAGCGCGCGAAGCCCATCTCGTGGGTGACGACGACCATCGTCATGCCCTCACGGGCGAGCTGCTGCATGACCTCAAGGACCTCGTTGATCATCTCGGGGTCGAGGGCGGAGGTCGGCTCGTCGAAGAGCATGACCTTCGGGCCCATCGCCAGCGCCCGCGCGATCGCCACGCGCTGCTGCTGGCCGCCGGACAGCTGGGCGGGGTACTTGTCGGCCTGGGTGCCCACGCCGACCCGGTCGAGCAGGGCCCGGGCCTTCTCCTCGGCCTGCTTCTTGTCCGTCTTGCGGACCTTGAGCTGCCCCAGCATCACGTTTTCGAGCACGGTCTTGTGCGCGAAGAGGTTGAAGGACTGGAAGACCATCCCGACGTCCGCCCGCAGCCGGGCCAGCTCCTTGCCCTCCTGGGGCAGGGGTTTGCCGTCGATCGTGATGGTGCCCGAGTCGATCGTCTCCAGGCGGTTGATGGTGCGGCACAGAGTCGACTTCCCGGACCCGGAGGGCCCGATGACGACGACGACCTCGCCGCGGGCGATCGTCAGGTCGATGTCCTGGAGCACGTGCAACGCGCCGAAGTGCTTGTTGACGCTCTTCAGGACGACCAGTTCGCCGGACGTGGCCACGTCCTCCTTGGCCACCGATACTTTGGTCATCGCTCTCGGGCTCCGTCCTCCTCGGGTTTCCGAGGACAGTAGTGAGGCGCTGTGACCTGCGTCATCACATCTGAGGGAGATCTGAGCATCACGATCCGATAGCAAACGGACACGTGTCGTAGCACTTGCCCCTCGTGCGCGTATCGGCCGGATAACGGAACCGGCGGGCAACCGGAACGCTCTTGACGCCGTCCTAGTCCATCGGCGTCACTGCCATGGTGCACGCGCGCGTGAGTCACCCACTGCGCGCGGACCCAGACCGTACGACCGCTGAACCGGAGGGGGCCGGAATGAGACTGCTGCTCGTCGAGGACGACAACCATGTCGCCGCTGCCCTGTCCGCCGTGCTGGCGCGGCACGGCTTCGACGTCACCCACGCGCGCAGCGGCGAGGAGGCCCTCCAGGCGCTCGTCCCCGACGGCGCCGGCTTCGGCGTGGTCCTGCTCGACCTGGGCCTGCCCGACCAGGACGGCTACGAGGTCTGCGGCAAGATCCGCAAACGCACCAGTACCCCGGTGATCATGGTCACCGCGCGTTCCGACGTCCGCTCCCGCATCCACGGGCTCAACCTGGGCGCCGACGACTACGTGGTGAAGCCGTACGACACCGGGGAACTGCTCGCCCGTATCCACGCCGTCAGCAGGCGCACCGTCCACGAGGACCCGGTGACCGGCGGCGAGAGCGCCCTGCACCTCGGTCCCGTACGCATCGAACTGCCCACCCGGCAGGTCACCCTGGACGGCTCCGCGATCCAGCTGACCCGCAAGGAGTTCGACCTGCTCGCCCTGCTCGCGCAGTGCCCCGGCGTGGTGTTCCGGCGGGAGCAGATCATCAGCGAGGTCTGGCGCACCAGTTGGGAGGGCACCGGCCGCACCCTGGAGGTGCACGTCGCCTCCCTGCGCGCCAAACTGCGCATGCCCGCACTGATCGAGACGGTACGCGGCGTCGGCTACCGGCTCGTCGTCCCGGCCGCCTAGCGGGGACGGGTGCGCACCCGGCTCCTGCCGCTGCTCATCGTCCTGATGGCGGCCGTCCTCCTCGCCCTCGGGCTTCCCCTGGCCCTCAGCCTGGCCGCCGCCCAGCAGCAGAAGGTCGTCGTCGACCGCATCGACGACACGGCACGCTTCGCGGCGCTCGCCCAGTTCGTCACCGCCGGTCCCGGCGGATCGCGCCGCACCGGCACCGACGAGCGCCTGGAGGCCCTGCGCAGCGAACTGGACAGCTACTACGGCGTCTACGGCATCCGTGCCGGCGTCTTCTACCGCAACGGCTCGGCGATGGCCAACGCTCCCGGCGACTGGTTCGTACCGCGCCAGGGGGAGGTACGGGAGGCCTTCGACGAGGCCCTGCTCAGCCGGCGCAGCCACGACCCCCAGCAGGTGTGGCCCTGGCAGCGCAGTCGGCTGCTGGTCGCCTCGCCGGTGATCCGGGACGGGGACGTCGTGGCGGTCGTGGTCACCGACTCGCCCACCGGGCAGATGCGTTCGCGGACCCTGCGCGGCTGGCTGCTCATCGGGGCCGGCGAGAGCGCGGCGATGCTGCTCGCCGTCGGGGCGGCGCTGCGGCTGACCGGCTGGGTGCTCAGACCGGTCCGGGTCCTGGACGCCACCACCCACGACATCGCCACCGGGCGGCTGAAGTCCCGGGTCGCGGTCGCCGGCGGTCCGCCGGAACTCAGACGGCTGGCCCGTTCGTTCAACGAGATGGCGGACAACGTCGAGGACGTGCTGGAGCAGCAGCGCGCCTTCGTCGCGGACGCCTCGCACCAGCTGCGCAACCCGCTCGCGGCGCTGCTGCTGCGCATCGAACTGCTCGCTCTCGAACTCCCCGAGGACAACGAGGAGATCGCCTCGGTCCGCACCGAGGGCAAGCGTCTCGCGCAGGTCCTGGACGACCTGCTCGACCTGGCGCTGGCCGAGCACGCCGACGCGGACCTGACGCTGACCGACATCGGCGCGCTCGCCGGGGAGCGGGTTGCCGCCTGGTCCCCGGTCGCCGACGCCAAGGGTGTCCGGCTGACCGGCGACTGCCCGCCCACCACCGCCTGGGCGGACCCGATCACACTGTCCAGCGCTCTGGACGCGGTGATCGACAACGCCGTGAAGTTCACACCCGAGGGGGGCACGGTGGAGGTCACCGTCGCCGCCGAGGGCGGCACCTCCAGGGTCGTCGTCACCGACACGGGGCCCGGCCTCACCGACGAGGAACTCGCGCGCGTGGGCGACCGGTTCTGGCGCAGCGGCCGCCACCAGAACATCAAGGGCTCGGGCCTGGGCCTGTCCATCACCCGAGCCCTGCTGGCGGCGGGCGGCGGCTCGATCGAGTACGCCCACCACGAGCCGCGGGGATTGCGGGTGACGGTGTCGGTGCCTCGGCAGCGGGCGTCCTGACCCCCACCTGCTGCTAGGGCCTGTCTGACCGTTCCTGCCTGCCGCGCGACGCCATCAGGGCTTCACCGAGCGGTAGTAGCGTCGGGCGCCCTCCTGCAAGGGCAGGGGGTCGGTGTAGATGGCGGTGCGCAGGTCGACCAGTTGGGCGGAGTGGACGTGCGCGCCGATGCCGTCGCGGCTCTTGATGACGGTGCGCGTCACCCACTCGGTCAACCGGGGGTCGACGTCCCTGCGGGTCATCAGGAGGTTGGAGACGGCGATCGTCGGGACCACACTGCCCTGCTGCACAGTCGGGTAGGCGGACTCGGGGATGGTGGTCGCCCGGTAGTAGCGCGCCGCCTGGCCCTCGTCGTGCAGCTTGGTGACGAGGCCGCCCCCGATCGGCACGAACTTGAAGCCGGACTTCTTCGCCAGCGTGACCAGTCCCTTGGTGGGCAGCCCGCCCGACCAGAAGAACGCGTCGATCCTGTGTTGCGCCAGGTGGTCGGGCCCGGTGTCGATGCCGTCCGCGGCCGGGGTGATGTCCTTGCGCGGATCGATGCCGGCGGCCCTCAGCACCCGTTCGGCGATCAGCCGCACCCCGGAGTCGGGCAGGCCCGTCGCCACCCGCTTGTGCCGCAGATCCGCGATGCTCCTGATGTCCGAGTCGCTGCGCACCACGAGATGCACGTAGTCGTCGTAGAGCCGGGCCACCCCGCGCAGTCGTCCGGCACCGCGTCCGCGCCCCAGCTGGTACGCCTCCACCGCGTCGGCCGCCGCGATGGTGAAGTCGGCCTTGCCGGTGGCCACCCGCTGCACGTTCTCCTGCGAACCGGCGCTGTTGAGCAGCTTCACCTTCAGGCCGGGCATGTCCTTGGCGAACTCGGCGCGCAGCCGCTCGCCGTACTCCTGGTAGACCCCCCGGGGCGTGCCCGTGCTGAAGACGATCGTCCCGCTCGGCGGCTTCTCGCCCAGGGGCAGCAGCCACCACAGCAGCAGCCCGAGCACCACGGCACCGGCGACCGCGGCCGGCACCGCCCGGCGCCGGCCGATTCGGGGGAACACCTTGGACATGCGGCGATCCTGCCAGGCCGGGAGCGCCGCTGACCAGGGCCGCGGTCACTCCGCACCCGGAGGCGGACCGGGGGCTCTGTCAGTGGCGGCCGATACAGTCGTCGCATGAGCACTTCTCCCGCCGGACTCGTCCGTGAGTTCCACCGCGCCTTCGGCCTCGACGCCCGCAGTACGCCGACGGCGGTGGACCCCGAACTGGCCGCGCACCGCGGGGAACTGCTCGCCGAGGAAGCCGCGGAGGTCGCCGAGGTGGCGGTCGACGGCCCGCTGGACAAGCTCGCGCACGAACTGGCGGACGTGGTCTACGTGGCGTACGGCACGGCTCTGGTCCACGGCATCGACCTCGACCAGGTGATCGCCGAGATCCACCGGGCCAATATGAGCAAGCTCGGCCCGGACGGGCAGGTGGCCCGCCGGGCCGACGGCAAGGTCCTCAAGGGGGAGCACTACCGGGCGCCGGACGTGTCGTCCGTCCTGCGCCGCCAGGGCTGGATACCGGCGGCGCAGGACAGTGCCGCGCAGGACAGTGCCGCGCAGGGGGGTGCCTAGAAGGTCCGCGGGGGAGCGCCTAGAAGGTGCCGCCCGCCAGCCTCCACTCGCGGTTCAGGGCGCCCAGCGGGATGCTCCGCTGGATGACCGGGGTGCCGAAGACCGACAGCTGGAGCCGCAGGGTCCCGGACAGGTCGACCCCGCCGTACACGGTCCAGGCACCCTCGGCCTTCGCCTTGCCGTCGGAGGAGGCGGTGACCGTGCCGGAGGCCTCGCCGCGCAGATACGGTGCCAGGTCGGCGGTGACACCGACGGCGCCGTAGAGGCCGACCGAGGCCTCGGCGCCGAGCGCCGTCTTCACGGTCCCGGCGGTGGTGACCGAGGCGCGCACGGGCGTGCTCGTCATGTCCGACGAGCTGACCGGCGTCCAGCCCTTGGCCAGGCCGAAGGTGCCGCCCGCCTTGAAGTCGCCCTTGAGCTTCTGTTCGACGTCGACGGTGACCTTGCCGTCGCCGCTGATCTGGACGTAGCAGGTCAGATCGAGGTTGACGACGACGGGGACGGGACCGACCTGGAGGACCGGGTCGGCGTGCAGCTTGGCGAACGGGATGCGCAGCGGGGTGCCGGTGGTCAGGGCGGCCCGCCCCTTGACCGCCCAGCCGGAGGTCCAGTCGCCGGACACGCCGAGGTAGGCGGAGCCGGGCGGCGCGTCGGTGCCGGCGCCGCCGTAGGTGAAGTCGACCTGCGGGGCGACCTGGACGTACCCGTCCACCGATGCGGCGGCCGAAACCGGCGCGCCCTGGGCCGCCGGTATGCCGGCGCTGACGTCGAGGCGGAGGCTGCCGAGCGGCACCGTCGCACCCTTGGGGCCGACGTGCACGTCACCGGCCTTCGCCCAGGACACCTTCACATCGGGGAGCAGCTTGTCGACGGTGAAGGACGACGGGTCGACCGGCACCTCGCCCTTCGCCGTCTCGTCGCCGAGCAGTGCGTTGAGCGTGGCCGGTTCCGTCTGCACCTCGGTGCCGCCGTGCCTCTCGCCGACCACCTTGGTGACCTTGGCGAGCAGCCCGTGCGGTGCCCCGGGCGCGGGCGCGCTGGCGATCACGTCGCCGACGGCGGCCTTGTGCGGGGCACCGGAGGGGACGGGGGAAGAGGCGGGGGACGGGGAGCCGTGCGAACCGCCCCTGCGCGCGGGCTGGTCGGAGAGCACGGCCCGCCGGGTGTGGCTGTCGTACGAGCTGATGGCGAGCGCCGTCTTGTGCGCGCGCCGTCCGGAACCGGCCGGTCCCGCCGTGGCGGTGGCGGTGGCGCCGGTGGCGGGAGCGGCGGCGACGGCGAGCGAGTGGGCAGGGCCGTCGGCGGGTTGGTCGGCGACCTTGACCTGCGTGGGGCCGTTCCCGGCGGTTCCCGCCGCTGCGTGCGGTGTGGGCGAGGAGCAGCCCGCGGCGAGCAGGAGGGCGGTCACGGCGAAGGCGGGCAGCAGGGCGCGTCTGTGCCGCATGCGTCTGCGCATGGAGTGTCCTGGTGTGAAATGGGGGGTGGCAGAGAGTTACCGGGCACACGGTGTACTCAGAGGTAGAACCGGCCGGTAACTCGTGACGAGCCCTGAGCATGCCATGCCCTCGTACAGAGATCCCTCACAAACCAGCCACAACGCAACGTGAGCTGCACCACGGCGAGTTCGAGTCGGCCGTGGCTGAAACCCCGGAGAGGGCAAGCGGGTTGGGGCGGGCCGGGGTTCGAGGATCAGCGGCCGGTCAGGCCCGTGCCGCCGAGACGGGTCAGCAGGGCGGACAACCGGGCGATGTCCTCGGCGCTCAGGGCCGGTGCGGTGAAGATCTCGGTGGCGGTCTCCTCGGCCGTGGCGCGCATCTCCCGCAGTCGCCGTCGGCCCGTCGTGGTCAATGACGCATAGGCCACGCGCGCGTCCCGGGCGTCCGCTTCGCGGGTCACCAGCCCGATCCGCTCCAGCGGGGCCAGCCCGCGCGTGACCCCGGAGGCCGTCAGGCCCAGCGCCTCGGCCAGGTCGACCCGGCGCATGCGTCCCCCGGGTGCCTCTCCCAGCCGTAGCAGCAGCGTGAAGTCGGCGAGGCTGACGCCGTGCAATGCGCTCAGCCGGGCGTCGAAGCGCCGTACGACCGCCGCCTGGGCCCGTACCAGCCGCAGTGCCGCGTCCAGGGTGTCACTCATCGCCGCAGCTCACGCCCCTCCGCCGCTGCCCGGGTGAGCCCGCCGTGTTCATTGCCATCTCCTTGAGTGCTCAAGTTCATGAGCCGTTCGAACGGGCCGCGCGGCGCTGTCGCTTGCCCATCGGCGCCTGGGAGAGGTCCTCGGCGGTGGAACGGAGGTTCTTGAAGCCGTATCCGCGCTCGGTCAGCCAGGCCTTCGCCGCCTCCTCGGCCCGCTCGGTCGCCTCCAGGATGTCCTCCTCTTCCTCCCCGGTGTCGGAGAAACGGAAGACGAAGGCCGGGCGGGCGGCGATGTCGTAGGTGAGGCTGCCCTCGGGTGTGAACGCGGCGCGCAGCACGTCGTGCTCGGCGGCGTCGGCCAGCAGCGCGGCCCGCTGGGCGGCGGTGAGGCCGTCGAAGACGCCGCGGACGGTGATCCGGAAAGTGCGGGTGCTCATCCCGCGACCCTAGGCACGGCAGGCCCGCCGCCTCCACCGGTTTTCCGGGGAGCGCCTACGCTGGAGCCGTAAGGCGGTGGCTGCTCCATGCGGTACGTGGCGGTGAGTGCGCTGAGCCATCCCGGGCTGCTTCGCGAACGGAACGAGGACAGTCTCGTGATCGGGCCGTGGACCCTGTGCGCCACGGTGACGGAGAGTCCGCAGACCCTGGTCTTCCCGCTCGGCACGCCCCTGGTCGTCGCGGTCGCCGACGGGCTGGGCGGGCATCCCGGCGGCGACGTGGCCAGCGCCCTGGTGGTCCGCCGGATCGCGTCCATCGGATCGGCCCTGGGCAGCGAGGACGCCGTCCGCGACGCCTTGCACGGCTGCAATCGCGACGTGTACCAGGCCGCCGGCGGCGACGCGGGAGGTGAGCTGGCGGCCATGGGGACGACCATCGCCGGCACCGTCGTGCGGCCCGGCTCCCTGCTGGTGTTCAACGTCGGCGACAGCCGGGTCTTCACGGCCTCCCGTGACGGTTTGCGCCAGGTGAGCGTCGACGACAGCCCCCCACTCGAACCCGGACGGCGTACCACGTCCATCGTCACCCAGTGCCTGGGCGGCAGCCGCTCGTACCGCGCCATCCGCCCCCATGTGACAGCCGCGCCCCTGGCTCCCGGCGACCGGTACCTCGTCTGCACCGACGGCCTGACCGATCCGCTGCCGCAGGAGGCGCTCGACGAGGTGATGCGGGAGCAGGACGACGGCCGGGCGGCCTTCGAGCTGTGGAAGGCCGCCATCGGGGCGGGCGGCCCCGACAACATCACGCTGGCGGTCGTCCGCGTCGCGGACGCATAGTCCTCCGGTTCCGTCCGCCGGTTCGGTCCGCCGGTTCGGGCTCAGGACCGCCTACGGTGGACACATGACCGAGATCGTCGTCTACGAAGTCGACAAACCGGTGACACCACGCTCCTCCACCGGACCGACGAAGAGCGGGGAACGGCGCGTCCGCAAGGTGCACATGGCCCCCGCGGCCCCGGGTTCGCGCACTACCGCCGGACCGCGGACCCTCTGCGGCAAGGACACCTTCGCCATGGAGACGGCCCGCTGGACGCCCTCCGAAGAGCCCGGAGCGCCCTGGTACCCCGCGGAATACGCATCCGTCGTCTGCCAGGAGTGCGCTGCCGTGATCGAGGTCTGACCGCTCAGTCTCGTTCCACGTACTCCTTGAAGTGCTCCAGATCGCTGCGGACGAGGCGTTGGATCGCGTTCGTCTGCGCGAACCCCTTGGGCCCGCCGAAGGCGTCCCGGACCGTGCCGGGGTCGTACTCCAGCCGGGCCTGGATCCGGGTGTGGTTCTGGTCGATCGGCTGAACCGAGAAGGAGCCCGTCAGCTCGGGGGTGCCCGTGGTGAGCCACTCCATCACGCGCTCACCTCGGTCGGTGACCTCGGCCTCGATCTCCCGGGCCCGGCCGCCTGCCTCGACGTCCAGATGCGCGCGGCCCCCCGCCGTACGCGCGCCCCGCACGCCGTCCACGAAGCGCGGATAGTTCTCCACCCGGTGAAGGGTCTCCCAGGCCTTGTCGACCGGAACCTCGACGTCGACGTGCAGTTCGAGGGTGCTCATGGCTCACCTCCGTGTGCGGCTCATGGCGCATGACCTTCTGCTTACAGTGTGCGCCCGACGGGAGCAGGCGCAGGCGCCGTAATCTGCGGGCAGTGGAGGCAGCCGAGGCAGACGAGGCAGGTGTCCGGGACGGAGGACTTCGCTTGTTACGACTTCAAGCAGTGAGCAAGCGCTATGGCCGTGGCGACTGGATCCTGCGGGACGTCGATGTGGAGGCCCCGGCTGGAGAGGTCGTGGCAGTCACGGGTGGGAACGGTTCCGGGAAGTCGACGCTGTTGCGGATCGCGGTGGGCCTGTCCCGTCCGACCCGCGGCCGGGTGACGGCGCGGCCACCGGTCGTGGGCTACGTGCCCGACCGCTTCTCCCCCAACGAACGCATATCGGCGGTGGCCTACTTGACCCATGTGGGGCGCGTGCGCGGGCTGACCACCGCGGTCGCCTCGTCGCGGGCGCACAGGCTGCTGGACCGGCTGGCACTGGTGGGCGGCGAGCGGGCCCCGCTGCGGAGCCTTTCCAAGGGCAACGCCCAGAAGGTCGCGGTGGCCCAGGCCCTCCTGGTGGATCCCGGACTGCTCGTTCTCGACGAGCCGTGGTCGGGGCTGGACGCCGATGCCCACGGTGTCCTGGCCGAGATCATGACCGAGGTCGCCGGCGCCGGAGGGACGGTGGTCTTCACCGACCACCGCGAGTCGGTGACGCGGGCCCGTGCCACCCGGACCTACAGCGTCGGCGGTGGCCGGGTCGCGTTGCGCGGGCCGGAGTCCCGGCCGGACGGGCACCGGCCCCCCTGTGACGTCGTCCTGACCGGATACCCGGGCGGCCGTGCGCCTCAGCACCTGGTCTGGGAGGAGCTGGACGGCGTGCTGACGGTGAGCCGCACGGCCTCGGGTGTCCGGGTGCGAGTGGCGCGCGAGGCCACCGACGCCCTGCTGCTCGCCGCGCTTCACCACGGCTGGTCCGTGGAACGGGTGGAAGGGACGGCGGCGGACCTCCTGGCGCGGGACGCTGCCGCGAACGGAGGCATACAGTGATCGCCCTCATCCGCTACACGTTCGCCACCGTGCTGCACACCCAGCGCTACGTCGCCCCGTTGCTCCTGTTCATGGGTCTGCTGGGCGTGCTGACGGTGAACGGCAGCGGCCCCTTGCCTCCCGCGTACGCGTCGTCCGCCGGTGCGCTGTTCGTCTGCTCGACCTGGTTGACCGTTGCGCTGATGAGCCTGGACGAACCGGCACAGCGGGCGATCGTCGTCGTCGCGTCCGGCGGCCGGTCGCTCAAGGTCCTGCTCGCGGCGATCGGCACGGCGCTGCTGAGCTGTCTGGTGCTGATGGTCTTCGGCCTGCTCTTCCCGCTGTGGACGGGGCGCTACGACGTCACCGTGGGGGATCTTCTGCTGGGAGTCGAGGCCCAGCTGACCTGTGCCTTCGTGGGCATCGCCATCGGCGTGCTGTGCTCGCGGCTGGTCTTCGGGCGACAGGGCTACGCGGTGGTCTCCGCCGTCGCACTGGTGACGGGAGCCCTCTTCGCCAAGGGGGTGCCCCCGGTGAACCGGCTCTTCACCCTGATGGCGACGACCCCCCAGGCGGCGAAGCTGCTGGCTCCCGCGGGCGGCATGCTGGCGATCGCGGCCGTGATCCTGGCCGCGTTCACGGCCGTCGCCCAGTTCGTCGCCACCCGGAGAGAGTGACGACGACTCCTCGCTCCCTGCGGCCCGAGGAGCGATCACCGCCAAGGCGCGGCCGGAGGGGCCGTACGGCATCAACGCTCAGCCCCCGGGGCGCAGCAGCCCGCGCTCGTACGCCTTGACCAGCCGCGGGGGTACCAGGTGTGACACTCCGTCGACGGTGACGGGCACCAGGGCGGGCGTGGTCGCGTCGAAGCTCGCGCGCACAGTGGCCCGTCCCCGCCACCGGCCCGGACAGCCGGTGCGATCCGCCAACTCGCCCGCAGTCCCCGCATCCCGACACGCGCCAAGGTGGCGTCAGGCGGGCTGCGGGACGTGCGTTGCCGCAACGGCCGCGACCTTGCGGGTCTCGCGCATGATCAGCAGGCCGTTGACCATCATCAGTGCCGCGGTCAGGCCGTGGACGCCGAGCGCGGTGGCCACGGAGCCGTGATGGGCCAGCACGGTGGCCATGTCGCCGTACGCGGCGAGGGCCTCCACCAGCAGGACCCAGCCCAGCGCCCGGCGGTGGCCCGTCACCAGCAGGATGCCCAGGACCAGGGCCAGGACGACGTCGCGGATTCCCTTGATGATCAGGAAGCCGCCGCCGTCGCCGGACGGCCAGCTCGGCAGGCCGAAGCTCGGCGCGGTCGTCTCCGGGCTCAGGATGAACTCCGTCCCGAACCACAGGATGAAGAGGATGAAGGCGGCGGCCAGGACGGTGTTGATCTTCTTCAGCGACACTGTTCTTCTCCTTGCGAGTCTTCGTCGGATGGGTGAGCTCGTGGAGCTGGAGCGCGCGTTACGCCCGTGGGCGTGACAGAAGAGCCGGTGACGTCACCCGACCGTCCGCGCACGGCATCGCGTCGGTCGCGACTGTGTACGCGATCCCGCCACCAGCGAAGCCGTAATGATGAACGCGTAGTGGCGTGGCTCGAAGTCGTCCAGCTGGTCGTAGTCCAGGCTGACCCGGTTGGCCAGCGTGACCGGCGTGAAGTGCGCCACCGGCGGATCGACCGTCAGGCCGAGGATGTCGGCCAGGAACCGCGCCGAGGCCTGCCCTCCCCGGCTACAGCTGCCGTGTCATACGTCGATCTGCTCGAAGATGTGCGGGTACGACACGATGTCGTCGGGGAACTCGGCCGCCATGCGCTGGAACTCCGGGCTGCCGAACGCCGTGGCGAGCGCCTCGGTCGACTCCCAGACCGCGACGTTCATCAGAAGCCGACTGTCCGCCGTTCCCTTGTGCATCCGCAGGGATACGAATCCCGGCTGGGCCTCCATGAACTCCGCCTGCCTTCGAAAGAGGGTCAGGAACGCCTCGGTCCTCTCCTTCGGGACGAAGAAGGTGTTGGCCAGGACGATGGGTCCGGTCTTCTCCTTGAACTGCGCGAACATCGGCGTATTCGGGTCCAGGCTCTGCAGCTTGGCCATCTTCGGCACTTCCTCTCGCTGTCGGTTGTCCCACGGGCATCGCGGCCGGCCGCCGCTCAAGGGCATCACCGGTGCCGGCCTCGGACGGGTGCCACCTTGCCAACGCTTGTTGGTCAACGCTTGTGGGCAAACGTAGAGCCGTAGTGCTGGACTGTCAACACGTGTTGGCCTACGCTTGTTGGTATGACCGGCACCACGGAGAACCAGCAGGCCGCACGGCGTTCCGACGCCACCCGCGCCACGATCCTCGCCGCGGCCCGCGAGCGGTTCGCGGCGGACGGCTACGAGAAGGCGACCATCCGGGCCATCGCGCGCGACGCGAAGATCGACCCGTCGATGGTGATGCGCTACTACGGCAACAAGGCGGGCCTGTTCGCGGCGGCCGTCGCGATCGACCCCGGGCTGCCCGGCCTGTCCGTCGAACCGCGCGAGGAGATCGGCCGGACGCTGGTGCGCCACTTCCTCACCCTGTGGGAGGAGAACGAGGAGCTCACCGCGCTGATGCGGGTCGGCGCCACCGACCCGGCCGCCGCCGATCGCATGCAGAGCGTGCTGCGCGAGCAGTTGATCCCGCTGGCCCGCCGGGTGGGCCCCGAGCCGGAGCAGGCGCCGGCGCGGGCGGCACTGTGCTCCTCGACTGTGCTGGGGCTCGCGCTGACGCGCTACGTGCTGCGGTTCCCGGCGAGCGTGGCGCTCAGCCGCGAGGAGATCGTGGACTGGGTCGGACCCACGGTCCAGCGGTATCTCACCGCACCCACGCCCTGAAAGGGAAGCGGGCGGTGTCAGTTGGTCCGGGCGTACTCCCGGAACTCCCAGTCGGTGACGTACCCGTGGAACCGGGCGAGCTCGTCCCGCTTGAAGGTGAGGAAGGCGTCGGCGAACGACTTGCCGAGGACGTCGATGAGTTGGTCGTCCGCCTGCAGGGCGTCGAGGGCCTGGCCGAGGCCGGTGGGCAGCCGGTCGGCGGTCCCGGTGTCGGCGGCGAGGCCGGTCGCCGGCGCCGGAGGCTCGGCCGCGGCAGTGATGCCGAGGTGGATGGCGGCCAGGAGGCCGGCGACGGCGAGGTACGGATTGGCCGTGGCGTCGCCGAGGCGGACTTCCAGCCGGGATGCGGCACCCCGCTCCGGCGGGATCCGCACCAGGGCGTTCCGGTTGTCCAGGCCCCAGTTGATCAGCCAGGGGGCGGTGGTGCCCGGGCCGAACCGCTTGTACGAGTTGACGGTGGGGTTGAGCAGTGCGGACAGGGCGGGCGCGTGTACGAGGACGCCGGCCAGGGCGTGACGGGCCGTGGCCGAGAGGCCGTGGGCCTCCCGGGGGGCGTCGAAGACGTTGTTCCCGTCCGCGTCGGCCAGGGAGACGTGCAGGTGGAATCCCGATCCGCCGCCGTCGTTGAACGGCTTGGCCATGAACGTCGCCAGCCGGCCCTCGGCGCGGGCGAGTTCCTTGACCGCGGCCTTGAACCGGAAGGCGCGGTCAGCGGCGTCGAGCGCTTCTGAGTGGCTGAGGTTGATCTCGAACTGTCCGCCGTCGAACTCGCGGTTGCCGCCGCTGACGTCCAGGCCGAGCGCGTGCAGGGCGCGCATCGTGCGCAGCAGGTGTCCGTCCGGGTCGGCGCGGCGGCCGGTGGTGTAGACGTCGCCCGGGGCAGGGGCGTAGCGCCGCCATCCGGTGGGCGTGTCGGCGTCCGGTTCGAGCAGGACGTATTCCAGTTCGGGGCCGACGAGCGCGGTCAGGCCCGCCTTGTTCAGCCGGGTGAGGACCTGGCGCAGCAGGTCCCTGGGCGACTCGGGCACGCTCCGGCCGGTGGCCGGGTCGAGGACGTCACCGATGCACCAGGCGACGTTCGGCTCCCACGGCAGCGGGGCGACGGTATCCAGGTCCGGGCGCACCAGGACGTCGGGCATGCCCGCCTGAAGGCCGCCCGCGATGTCGGAGTGATCACCGAGAGCGCCGGTGTGATACACGGCGCGGCTGAAGGCGAGGCCGTGTCCGGCCGCGTGCGGCAGATGGTGCAGCAGGATGTCCCGGCTGCGGTCGGAGCCCATCAGGTCCGGGTAGGCGACGCGGAGGACGTCGATCCCCTGGGCGTCGAGCGCCTCGATCGTCTGTCGGACCCGGCCGTCTGCGCGAGCGCTCAAGTGATACTCCAGGGATGCGGTGAGGGCTTGCCGGCTGTCCTGATTCGCCCGCTCGGTAGCTGTGCGGCCCCAAGGCCGGGCGGTTGCGCCGAGACCGCATCCGTTTGGTGTCAAACGATAGAAGCCGGCCGTACCGCCCACAAGAGGGCGCCGAAAGCTCGCCTGCCTCCACCCGGGGTCGAGGACGCCGGATCCGGCGGCTGCGGAGATACATTTGACCGCAAACGAAGCCTCGGCGGCCCGCACCGCCCCGACGACGAGGAGGAGCCCCGTGCCCGGGCCCCGCCGATCCATCACAGAAACCGAGCGGGCCGTACAGCAGCGGCTGGGTGGCCTGACTCTGCAGCGCGAGGCCATGGCCGCCGTGGCCAACATCCACCGGGCGGCCGCCGCCGTCCGGCAGCACCTGGAGAACTCGGTGCTGCGTCCGCACGAGCTGACGTGGACCGGCTTCGTCGTGCTGTGGGTGCTGTGGATCTGGGGCGAGGCGGAAACCTGGTCCGTGGCCGAGGAGGCGGGTATCTCCAAAGGCACCCTGACCGGCATTTCGCGCACCCTCGAATCGCGCGGTCTCGTGGCCCGTTCCCCCCACCCCGAGGACCGCCGCCGGGTCCTGCTCTCGCTGACCCCCGCAGGGGAGAGGCTCATGGAGAGGCTGTTCCCGGCCTTCAACGCCGAGGAAGCGTTCGTCGCCGCCCCGCTCAGCCCCGACCAGTGCCTCCAGCTCGCCGACAGTCTGCGGGTCATCGTCGGCCGGCTTGAGGAGCACGGTGAGCAGCGCAGGCGGGAGCTCCTCGACGGCGCGAGCCTCGCCCCGCGGCGCTCGGGCCGCCGCCCGCGCCCGTAGCCCGGCCGCCGGAGGCCGCGGTCCCGGCCGGTCGGCGTGCCGCTCGCAGTGTCGTTCTTCGGCAGGGGTGGCGTGCGCCCGCCGGAGGTGCCCGGCTCCGCCGCCGGGGAAGGGTGTCGACCTCCAGCCAAAACGTTTGATCCCAAATAAAACTTCCGGCAGGGCTTGACGCTCCCGCGGCCCGGCTGTCTATTTGGGGTCAAACGAAACGGAGGGTGGTGGGACATGACCCGCGAGGTCCCAGCAGCCGTCATCGCCGGGGTACCGGTTGACGGCCGGCACTGGATCGGCGGCGAGCGCGTCGCCTCCGGTGAGACGTTCACCGACATCTCACCGATCGACGGCAGCGTCATCGGGGAGATCGCCCGGGGTACCGCGGAGGAGGCCGCCGCGGCCGTCGCCGCCGCCAAGGCCGCCTTCCCCGGCTGGGCCGCCACCCCGCGCCCCGAGCGCGCCCGCATCCTGCACGCCATCGCCGGGGGAGTCGAGAAGCGGCTCGAAGAGCTGGCCGTCGTCGAGACCACCGACAACGGCGCCCTCCTGCGCTCCCACCGCCGCGGTGTCATGCCCCGCGTCGCGCACAACTTCCGCTTCTTCGCCGACTGGCTGCTGAAGCTGGAGCACGAGGACTTCGAGACCCGCGGTCACACCAACCACGTCAGCTGGGACCCGGCCGGCCCCTGCGTACTGATCACGCCCTGGAACGCACCGCTGATGCTCGCCACATGGAAGGTGGCCCCGGCGCTGGCGGCGGGCAACACGGTCGTCCTCAAGCCGGCCGAGTGGTCCCCGCTGACCGCCTCGCTGCTGGCCGACATCGCGGCCGAGGCCGGGCTTCCAGCCGGTGTGCTGAACGTGGTGCAGGGCTACGGCCCGGAGATCGGCGACGCGCTCACCTCGCACCCGGACGTGCGCAGGATCGGTTTCACCGGCTCCGTCGCGACCGCACGCCGGATCGCCGCGTCGGCCGCCGCCAACCTGACGCCGATGAGTCTGGAGCTGGGCGGCAAGTCCCCGCTGCTGGTGTTCGCCGACGCGGACCTGGACCTGGCCGTCGACCTGGCGGTGGAGCAGTACGACAACGCCGGGCAGGTGTGCCTCGCCGCCACCCGCGTTCTGGTCGAGGAGACGGTCGCGGAGGAGTTCACCCGCCGCTTCGTCGGCAGGGTGTCCCGGCTGAAGCAGGGCGACCCGCGCGACGAGGCCACCGACATCGGCCCCGTCATCCACCCCTGCCAGCTGGAGAAGATCGACGGCTTCGTCCAGCGGGCACTGGCGGCCGGCGCCCGCGCGGTCATCGGCGGACACCCCGAGCAGGGGCAGTACTACGCGCCGACCCTCCTCACCGGCGTCGCCCAGACCTCCGAGATCGTCCAGGAGGAGGTCTTCGGCCCGGTCGTGACGCTCCAGACCTTCACCGGCGAGGAAGAGGCGGTCCGGCTCGCCAACGACACCCGCTTCGGCCTGGCCGCCACCGTCGCCACGGGCGACCCCGAGCGCGCCGGACGCGTCACCGCCCAGCTGGTCGCCGGCACCGTCTGGGTCAACTGCTTCTTCGTCCGCGACCTGAGGGCGCCCTTCGGCGGCTCCCGCCGCTCGGGCATGGGCCGCGAGGGCGGCACCTGGAGCTTCGACTTCTACTGCGACGTGAAGAACACCGTCACCGCCCCGAACGGATGGAAGGCCCATGGGTGAGATCGTCGGGGCGGGCCTGCTCGCCCACGTGCCCACCATCGTGCTCCCGGAGGAGACCCGGCGGCAGCTGAACGAGGGCAAGGAGATCACCCTCGTCACCGGCCTGCGGCAGCTTCGCGAGGACGTCTTCGAGCGCGGCAGCGCCCACGCGTACGACACCGTCGTCGTCCTCGACTCCCACTGGGCCACCACCGTCGAGTTCGTCGTCACCGCACAGCCCCGCCGGGCCGGCCTGTTCACCTCCGAGGAACTGCCGCGCGGCATGTGCCGCATGCCGTACGACTTCCCCGGTGACCCCGAACTCGCCCACCGCATCGCGTCGTTCGCGGACAGGCACGGCACGTTCATCACGGCGATCGACGACCCGTACCTGCCGATCTCCTACGCGACCGTCAACCTGTGGAAGTTCCTCGGTGAGGGCCTGCCGGACAAGCGGTGGGTGACGATCGGCGTGTGCCAGACCGGCGACATGGAGGACCACCTGCGCCTCGGCCGGGCGCTGGCCGACGGCATCGCCGCCACCCCGGGACGCCGGGTCCTGCTCATCGCCTCCGGAGCGCTGTCGCACACCTTCTGGCCGCTGCGTGAGATCCGTGACCACGAGGCCAGCGACCCGGCGCACATCTTCACGCCCGAGGCGCGCGCGGCCGACGAGGAGCGGATCGCCTGGTTCAAGGAGGGCCGCCACGACCGGGTCCTCGACTCCATGGACACGTTCTGGAAGTACAGGCCCGAGGCCAGGTTCTTCCACTACCTGATGACGGCCGGCGCACTCGGCGGGCGGGCGTGCAGGGCCAGGGCCCGCCAGTACGGCGAGTACGAGAACTCGGTCGGCACCGGTCAGGTGCACCTCTGGTTCGACCGTCCCGCCGACGGCTGGACCGGTACCGGCCTGCCCGCCGCGCGCACCCCTCACAGTCGTGTCTAGGAGCCCTTATGCCCGAGTACCGCCGCGTACTCCTCGACGGCGCCGCCGTCCAGGTCACGGTCGACGGGGACGAGCTCGTCGCCGGGGACGGCCGTCGCGTCAGGACCGAGGAGGCCCACCACCTGCCCCCCGTGCTCCCCTCGAAGGTGATCGCGGTCCACCTCAACCACCGCAGCCGCGTCGACGAGTTCCGGATCGGCCTGCCGGACACCCCGACCTACTTCCACAAGCCGGTCTCCGCACTGAACAGCCACAAGGGCGCGATCGTCCGCCCCGGGGGCTGCAAGTGGCTCAACTACGAGGGCGAGGTCGCCCTGGTGATCGGGAGGACGGCCCGCAACATCTCCCCGGCCGAGGCGGGGGAGTACATCGCCGGCTACACGATCGCCAACGACTTCGGCCTGCACGACTTCCGCGACACGGACGCCGGGTCCATGCTCCGGGTCAAGGGGTCCGACACCCTGTGCCCGCTCGGTCCCGGCCTGGTCACCGACTGGGACTTCCATGGCAAGCGGCTTCGCACCTACGTCAACGGCGAGGTCGTCCAGGACGGCTCGACCGATGAGATGACGTGGGACATGCACTACCTCGTCGCCGACATCGCCCGCACCATCACCCTGTGCCCCGGCGACGTCCTGCTGACCGGCACCCCCGCCCACTCCCGTCCCGTGCAGCCCGGCGACGTCGTCGAGGTCGCGGTCGAGGGACTGGGCAGACTCACCAACCACGTCGTCACCGGCCCCACCGCCGTCCGTACCGACGTCGGCGCCCAGCCCACCGAGTCCGAGGAAGTGCTCTCGACCGCCCTGGGCGGCGACTGGGAGTTCCGCGGCATCCGCCCGCCCAGGCGCTGAGCCCCGGGCGCGTCCGCAGTCCATACAGCAGATCGAGGAAGAGGGACGGAATGGATCTGAACAAGTGGCTGGCCTCGGCGCTCGCCTCGAACGCCGAGTGGGCGGAGACCTTCGGCCCCTTCGACCCGCACCCGGCACTGGCCGTCGACGACAACCGGTTCGCCGCCGCGTTCGAGGTCTTCACCGAGCGGCTGAAGGACAACTACCCCTTCTTCCACCCCCGCTACGCGGGCCAGATGCTCAAGCCGCCCCACCCGGCGGCGGTCGTGGGCTACCTGACCGCGATGCTGGTCAACCCGAACAACCACGCCCTGGACGGCGGTCCGGCCACCGCCGCGATGGAGCGGGAGGTGATCCAGCAGCTGGCCACGATGTTCGGCTACGACACCCACCTCGGTCACCTGACCACCAGCGGCACCATGGCCAACCTTGAGGCGCTGTTCGTGGCGCGCGAACTGCACCCCGGCAAGGGCGTCGCGTACAGCACCGAGGCCCACTACACGCACGGCCGCATGTGCGGGGTTCTCGGGGTGGAAGGCTTCCCCGTCCCCACCGACGACCTCGGCCGCATGGACCTCGACGCACTCGAGGAACTGCTGCGCGGCGGCCGGGTCGGCACGGTCGTGCTCACCGCCGGTACGACCGGGCTCGGCGCCGTCGAGCCGGTCCACGAGGCGCTGGCGCTGCGTGAGCGTCACGGTGTGCGGATCCATGTAGACGCCGCCTACGGCGGATTCTTCACCCTGCTGGCCGGCGCGGACGGCCCCGAGGGACTGCCGGTCGAGCCCTGGCGGGCCGTCGCCCGGGCCGATTCCATCGTGGTGGACCCGCACAAGCACGGCCTGCAGCCCTACGGCTGTGGCGCGGTCCTCTTCCGCGACCCCTCGGTCGGCCGGTTCTACCTGCACGACTCGCCGTACACGTACTTCACCTCCGAGGAACTGCACCTGGGCGAGATAAGCCTGGAGTGCTCCCGGGCGGGCGCGGCGGCCGCCGCGCTGTGGCTCACCTTCCAGTTGCTCCCGCCCACCCGTCAGGGTCTGGGCCAGGTGCTGGCGGCCGGCCGGCGGGCGGCGCTGCGCTGGGCGGAACTGATCGAGGGGTCCGAGCACCTGAGGCTCTACCAGCCCCCGCAGCTCGACATCGTCGGCTACTTCCCGCTGACGTCGGGCCGTACCCTCTCGGAGATCGACGCGGCCAGCAACCGGATCCTGCGGGAAGGGATGACCGACACCCGGGACCCGGTCTTCCTCAGCACCCTCCGCGTGGGCGCCGAGCGCTTCACCGCCCGCCACCCGAAGATCACCGCCGACGCCGACGGCGCGCGCATTCTGCGCAGCGTGCTGATGAAGCCCGAGTCCGAGACCTACGTCGAGCACCTGCACCAGCGGGTGGAGCAGCTCGCCCGCTCCTGACCGCCCCTGCCGAATCCCCCTGGAGCGTGATGGCATGGCCCGTGTCCGTGGCTACTTCCACCCCAGGACGGCGACGGGCGCCTCGTCGCTGATCCCCTCCCCGCCGTGGCACTACTCCGGCGACCTGCTCACCGTCGAGTACCGCACGAACCCCGACCGGGTACGCGAACTGCTGCCCGAGCCGCTGGCACTCGCCGACGAGGACCCCGGCGCGGTCGCGCTGATCTGGGCCGACTGGCAGTCCTGCGCGGCGTCGGGGGAGGAGCTGCTGGACCCGGTGCGCTCCCAGTACAAGGAGGCGTTCGCCGTCGTCCGCTGTATGTACCGGGGCCGGACCTACACCCGCTGCGTGTACATCTGGGTCGACAAGGACTTCGCCCTCGCCCGCGGACTGCATCAGGGCTACCCGAAGAAGCTCGGCTCGATCCACCAGAGCCGCCCGCACCCCTACGGGCCGGCGCCCCGGATCGAGGCCGGGGCGCGGTTCGGCGCGACCCTCGCCGCCGCCGACCGGCGCCTGGCCCAGGCCGTGGTGACCCTGCGCGAGCCGGCGGAGACGAACGGGTTCGTCAACGCCCATCCCATGGCCCACCACCGCCGGCTGCCGTCGATCGAGAAGGGGAAGGGCCCCGCCCTGGACGAGCTGATCGAGTCCGGCGCCGCCTCCGTCGAGGGCGGTCGGCCCTGGGCCGGCGACGCCGAACTGGAACTGTTCGAGTCACCCACCGAGGAGCTGGCCCGGCTGGAGATCCGCGAGCCGATCGCCGCGTACTACCGGCAGGTCGGCGTGGTGTGGGACGGCGGCCGACTGCTCGAATCCGGAACTTCTGGCGCCGGGTGAGAGGCCGTCAGGAGACCTCCGCGCACACCGTCGGCACGATCGAAGCCCTCGTCACCGCCGATCGGCCGGCTCGGCGGGGTCGTGGGTGATCAGGTCCCCCGGCTGGCACCGGAGGGCATCGCAGATCCGCGACAGGGTCGAGAAGCGGATGGCCTTGGCCCGCCCGTTCTTGAGCACGGACAGGTTGACGACGGTGATGCCCACCCGCTCGGACAGTTCGGTGAGCGTCATGCCGCGCTCGGCGAGGAGCCGGTCGAGGTGGATCCGGATCGCGTGGAACTCCTCTTCGGGCATCAGATGGTCCCTTCGAGGTCCTCTCGCATACGCACGCCCTCGCGCATGATCTTCCCCATGATCACTGCGGCGAGGCCGGCCAGCACGAGCACCAGCGGCCCGGAGACCGCCGGCCCGGAACCCGCGACCGGCGCCATGCTCCCGACGAGCCAGGACCGCGACCAGCCGACGACGAGGCCGGCCAGCGGCGTGCCCACGGCGACGAACCAGCCGAGAACGGAGAGCCGTCGCGACACCGCGTCGGTGAACGGCCCATCCAGCTGGACGGTCTTGAGCAGCCGGGCGAAGAGCAGCAGCGCGAGGAAGCTGAACAGCAGCCAGGGCAGTTCGCCCCCCAGGTCGGCGGCGCGCTGACCCACGGAGGGACTGTCCTGGCAGAGGCGCGTGGCACTGCCGGACGCCTTCACGCCCTCGCCGACCGGCAGGTGGCCCGCGAGTGAGGCATTGGCCCAGAAGTCCGTCTGCACGCAGACCGCCCCGTCGTCGAGCATGTGCGTGACCCCCGTGCCGATGAAGGCGACCCCGCAGAGCACCGCCAGCAGAAAGGTCACCGAGGCCAGGGTCCTCGTGAGCCGCGTGTTCATCGCATCCGATCCTATCGACTTTCGATATGCCCGAGGGTGGGCGAGCATATCGACAGTCGACAAGTTGAAGATCGCCGCGGTCACCCTGGACGCGCTCGGTCGCCCGGACTCCTGGAGTCAGGCCGTGGCCTCGACCAGCCGCTTCATATGGGGCTGGTCGGTCACGCAGCCCACCAGGCCGAGCGTCCGGGCCAGCGTCAGGTCGCGCTCGTCGTTGACGGTCCAGGCCATCACGTCGATGCCGGCGGCGCCGCACTTCTCCACGATGGCCTGGTTCAGCTGGCGCAGCTCCACGCTGACCAGGGTCGAACCGACCTGCTGAGCACGGCCGACGAAGGTGTCGCGGTGCGCGCTGGGGCCTGCCACCAGCACGGTGCGGGCCTGCGGCAGCAGGCTGTGGATCTCGATCAGCGCCGCGTCGTGGAACGACAGCACCGAGACACGGTCCAGCAGGTCGCGGTCGGCGAGCACCCTGGCCAGCGACCGGGCGGCGGCCACGTCCTTGATCTCCGCCTGGATCGGCAGCGCCGGCCCGACGGCGTCCAGCACCTCCTCGAACGTCGGGATGCTCTCGCCGAGGCCGGCGTCGAGCTTCTTGAGCTGCCGCAACTCCTGGTCGGCGATCGGGCCGGAGCCGTCCGTCGTGCGGTCCAGGGTCTCGTCGTGCATGACGACCAGCTCGCCGTCCTTGCTCAGGTGCAGGTCCAGTTCGATGCCGTCCAGGCCCTCGCGTTCGGCCCGCAGGAAGGAGCGCAGGGTGTTCTCCGGCTCGGCGGCCATGACGCCGCGGTGGCCGATGGTGAAGAAAGACACTCGGTTGCCGTCCTTGGGTGCGGTGGTCCGGGCGGCCGCACGGGTGCCGTACTCCCGCGGGGTGGCGGCCGACCGCCGTCGGAGCGCCCAGCCTAACGGGCCGGCCGGCCGGGCAGCCGGGTGATCGCCGGCTGGGGGATCACCAGTAGGCGTCGTCGTCCCAGGACCGGAAGCCCGCGAACTCGACGGGGTCGTCGTCCTCGTCCAGGGTGGCGAACCCCTGTGTGACCAGCGTGCCGCGCTGCCAGTCGAGGAGGGTGTCGATCAGGCCGCCCTTCAGCGGCGGTCCCTGGTCCGCGTGGCGGGGCCAGACGATCAGCGGCCAGGTGTCGGGGTCCCCGCCCTCGGTGAGCCAGCCGAGGTAGTCGCCGTCGATGGAGTTGGCGAAGGGGAGGAAGCCGCCGGGCTCGGGCCACACGGCCAGCGGGAACCACTCGGCGTGGCTGTGCTTGAGTTGCCGGTAGGCGTCCACGGTGTCCTCGACGTGCGTGAGGAATCGCCGCTCGCCGGTCCGCAGCGGGGTGTGGAAACGCAGCCACCCGCTCCAGATGCCGGCGCCGTACTCGTCCATCAGCCGCACGTATTCCCCGGGCAGCCGTGTGCCCAGCTCGGCGAACAGCCCCTCCCAGGAGCCGTCGCCGAGGTACGGCCGCTCCGGTGGCGGCGACAGCAGCCGCAGCGCGTCCAGCCCGGTGCCGGTCTCCAGCGCGATGCGGCGCTCGGCCTCGGTGAGCCGGGGCGGGACCGGCGCGGGCGGGGTCCACGGTTCGGCGCCGGGAAGGAAGGCGGTCCGTGCGACGGTGCCCGGCAGCGGGCCCAGCAGCGGGCCGGGAGGAGAAGGGAGCTCCCAGGTGTCGCGGACGGTGTGCCGCAGATAGCCGGTGAGCGTCAGGTCGTACCGGTGCCAGGGGAGCAGGCCGCTGCCCGGCACCGCCCCCGAGTGCTGCACCACCACGGTCCACTCGTCGGGGTCGTCGGAGGCCGAGGTGTCCCAGAACAGTACGTCGCTGCCCCGCGTGCAGCCCCAGGCCAACAGGCCGCCGGGCTCGGGGTGGAGCACGGGCCGCTCGTCCTCGGGCAGCTCCCGCGCCTCGATCCGCGCCTCCCGGTGCGTCTCGCGCAGCCACTCGCCGTAGTCGAAGCGGTCCCGCTGGACGCACGGCACGTGGATCCACACGTACTCACCGAAGTCCAGCGGCCCGTACCGGTCGGCGAGCCGCTTGTAGTCGGCGGGCAGCCGCAGTCCGAGCCAGTCCTCGACGGCCGTCCAGTCGACCGGGACGGGGGAGGGCGGGCGCTCCGCGGAGGGGGTGGTGAACGTGCCTATGTCCGATGTCAATTGACGTCCTTCCCGCATGCGCGCCATGTACTCGGCAGATTCTTCCGTCTCCGCGGTCCGGGGCGGAAATCGGGCGGCGGCCGGTGTGCCGCGCGGGTCGGACCGGCGCGCACGGAGGACGGGATCACCCGCGGGGCGGCCGAACCGGACGCGGAGTCGACCGGGGTGGCCGGGGACGTGCAGCACGCGCCGGCCGACCCGTGCCCCGCCGACCGCCGACCTCCTGATCGGCATGCTGATCAGCGAGAGAGCCAGGGCCTCGGCGGCCCACTGGGCGTCCGGCGCGCCGTGCCGCGCCTGCGGCAGGCGTACGACGCGTTCCCGCGGCCGGGGGGAGGCACCCGACGACAGCGAGGGCGAGGGGCCGCGCTGGGCGCTCACTCTCCACGGCGGACGTGGTCCGACCGGGCAGTAGTCTCCGGTTACCCGACCCCGCAATCCCGGAGCGCCCTCATGGAGTTCACCTGGCGTCGGATCGACGAGCAGGACTTCCCGCTGCTGCGCATGTGGCTCCAGCAACCCCATGTGAGGCGTTGGTGGAATCACGAGACCACCGCGGAAGCGGTGGCACGCGACTTCGGTCCCGCGGCCCGCGGGGAGGAGCCCTCGGAGGACCTCCTCGCCTTCCTCGAAGGCCGGCCGGTCGGTCTCGTACAGCGTTCACGTCTGCACGACTACCCCGAGTACCTGGCCGAACTGGCGGCCGTCGTCCCTGTACCCGACGGCGCGGTGACCATCGACTACCTGATCGGCGATCCCCGCCGGACCGGGCAGGGCATCGGGACGGCGATGATCCACTCCGTCATCGTGCGAACCTGGGCCGAACACCCTGCCGCCCCGTGCGTCCTCGTCCCCGTGGTGGCGGCAAATCGCCCCTCGTGGCGGGCGCTTGAGCGAGCGGGGCTGAGCCGGGTCGGGGTCGGAGACCTGGAGCCGGACAACCCGGTCGATGACCGGACCCACTACCTCTACCGCGTCGACCGGCCACGGACCGGCGACTGACGCCACGTCACGAAGAAGCCTTACGACTCGGGGCGATGGCCCGGGCCGCCGGCGCGAGGCGCATGGCGCCGAGGGCCCCGCGGCGCGCCGCCGGGTATGTGTGCGGCACGCGGGCGTTCCGCCGACGCCGCCGTGCTGCTGTTCGCGAAGGCTGAAATCGGCGTCCCGGCCTCAGTGCAGGGCGGGACGGCCTCGGGTCACGGGCAGGGTGCCGGCCCGCCCGCTCCGTACCGGAGGCCGTCGAGGAGCAGGTCGAGGAGGCGGCCGGCCCGTTCGCGTTGGTCGGGCGCGCTGGTGATCAGCGCGACGCCGGCCAGGCTGAAGCCGACGTCCAAGGGGTCGATGTCCGTGCGCAGGACGCCGGTGTCGGCGCCGGCGCGCAGCAGGGTGCCGATCGCGGTGCCGAGCTTGTCGAGGGTCTCGGCGAAGGGGTCCGCACCGGATGCGACCGCTGCCCGCAGCGCGTCCGCCATGCCCTGCTTGGCAGCCAGGTAGTCGATGAAGTTGTCCATCCACAGGCGGATCGCCCGGTCCGGCGCGTGGTCGGCGAGCAGCTTCGCGGCGCTGTCGCAGACGCGGGCCAGCTCGTTGCGGTAGGCCGCCTCGACGAGCGCCTCGCGGGTGGGGAAGTGGCGGTAGAGCGTGGCCGAGCCGACGCCCGCGGTCTTGGCGATCGTGTCGATCGCGACGTCCGGGCCCTTCTCGGAGAAGGCGCGCACGGCCGCTTCGAGGATGCGTTCCCGGTTGCGGCGGGCATCGGCGCGCAACCCGCTCGGCTTGGTGGTCAAGGCTGCTCCCTTCGTCAGGGGGCCAGTCTAGCTGGACAACCGGGGAGTTCCCCGGTTACTGTCCCGGATAACTGGGGAACTCCCCGGTTACGGGTGTCGTCCCGTTGTGCTCCCCCGACAAGGAAGACCTCATGACCTCCCCGAAGACGGTTCTGATCACCGGCACGTCCTCCGGCATCGGCCTGGCCGCCGCCGTCGGAGCCGCCCGGGCGGGCTGGACGGCTGTCGCCACCATGCGCGACACCGGCAAGGCCGAGGCCCTGCTCAAGGCCGCCGCCGAGGCGGGTGTCGCGGACCGGATCCAGATCAAGCGCCTGGACGTGACCGACTCCGCCGGTATCACCGCCTGCCTGGATGAGATCGTTGCCGAGCACGGCCGCCTGGACGCGCTGGTCAACAACGCCGGCGCCGCCCAGGTCGGCACCATCGAGCAGAGCAGCCTCGACGACGTCCGCGCGGCCATGGAGGTCAACTTCTTCGGCGTGGTGGCGGTGACCCGGGCGGCCCTGCCGCACCTGCGTGCGTCGAAGGGCCGGGTGATCACCGTCACCAGCGTCGGCGGCGTCGTGGGCCAGCCCTTCAACGAGGCGTACTGCGCCGCCAAGTTCGCCGTCGAGGGCTTCATGCAGTCCCTCGCGCCGGTCGCCGGCACCGTCGGAGTCGATGTCACCGTGGTCGAGCCGGGCGCGGTGGCGAGCGAGTTCGTCGCCAATCTCGGCCTGGACGTCCCGGCGCTGCTCGCCGCCGCCGGTCCCTACAGCCCTGCGCTTGAGGCCTACCTCAGCCGCACCCGGCAGTCGTTCGGCAACGCCCAGACCCCGGCCGAGGCGGCCGCCCCGATCGTCGAGGCCCTGACCGCCGCCCACCCGCCCTTCCGCATCCAGACCTCGCAGTGGGCCCGCGACTTCGTCGCCACCACCCTCGCCGACCTCGACGGCTCCGCCGTCCAGAACCTCACCGGCACCTGGGTGCGCTGACCGGCCTGCCCCGCGTCCGGGTCGGGGATGCCCGGCCGCACCCGGCCCGGCTCGGAGACCGCAGCGCGCCGAACGCACCACCGACCAGTCACACACCGCGGGACGACCCGCAACAGCAAGGAAGATCACCATGGAACTCCGCACCCTCGGCAGTCAGGGCCTGACCGTCTCCGCCGAAGGACTCGGCTGCATGGGCATGAGCGCCTTCTACGGCGGCACAGACGAGACCGAGGCCCTCGCCACCATCGACCGCGCCCTGGAACTGGGCGTGACCCTGCTGGACACCGCCGAGGGCTACGGGCCGTTCATCAACGAACAGCTCCTCGGCAAGGCCCTCGCCGGGCGCCGCGAGCAGGCCGTCGTCGCCACCAAGACGGGCATCGAGTTCACCGACGACGGCACGCTCGTCGGCCACAACGGGCGCCCCGAGTACATCCGTCGTTCCCTGGACCGCTCCCTGCGCCACCTGGGCACCGACCACGTCGACCTCTACTACCTGCACCGGGTCGACCCGCAGGTGCCGGTCGAGGAGACCGTCGGCGCCATGGCCGACATGGTGGCCGCCGGCAAGGTCCGCTGCATCGGCCTGTCCGAGGTCGCCCCGCAGACCATCCGCCGCGCGCACGCCGTCCACCCGATCACGGCGGTCCAGACCGAGTACTCGCTCTTCGAGCGCGGCATCGAGGACGACGGGGTCATGGCCACCCTGAACGAGCTCGGGATCGGCCTGGTCGCCTACTCGCCGCTCGGACGCGGGTTCCTGTCCGGTGCGATCACCAGCCCGGACGACTTCGCCGCCGACGACTTCCGCCGCACCGACCCGCGCTTCCAGGGGGACAACTTCGCCCGCAACCTGGCCGTGGTCGACGAGGTCCGCCGCATCGCCGCCGCCAAGCGGGTCTCGCCGTCCCAGCTGGCCCTCGCCTGGGTGCTGCACCAGGGCGCGGTCGCCATCCCCGGTACCAAGCGCCGCCGCTACCTGGAGGAGAACGTCGCCGCCACCACCGTGTCGATCACGGACGAGGACGTGGCCGCCATCGAAGCCGTCGCCCCGCGCGGCATCGTCTCCGGCGACCGCTACGCCCCCGAGCTGATGCAGAACCTCAACGGCTGACCCCCGAGGGCGTCTCGGGAAGGCAGCCCGGACTGGGGCTGGAGACCGCACGCGTCCTGCGGGATGCCGGGGCGCCGAAGCACTGCAGGAGGTTCCCCCGGAAGCACCTACCCTTGAGTCATGACCAGCAGCAGCGACCGGAGCCAGGCAGTGGACCCTCGTTCATCTATGACGTACGAAATCCGAACCTACGGGTGCCAGATGAACGTCCACGATTCCGAGCGGCTGGCCGGGCTGCTCGAAGAGGCCGGGTACGTGCGGGCCGCCGAGGGCTCGGACGGGGACGCCGACGTGGTCGTGTTCAACACGTGCGCCGTCCGTGAGAACGCCGACAACCGGCTGTACGGCAACCTCGGCCGGCTCGCGCCGAAGAAGGCCTCGCGGCCCGGTATGCAGATCGCGGTCGGCGGCTGCCTCGCGCAGAAGGACCGCGACACCATCGTGAAGAAGGCGCCCTGGGTGGACGTCGTCTTCGGCACGCACAACATCGGCAAGCTGCCGGTCCTGCTGGAGCGCGCCCGCGTGCAGGAGCAGGCGCAGGTCGAGATCGCCGAGTCGCTGGAGGCCTTCCCCTCCACCCTGCCGACCCGGCGCGAGAGCGCCTACGCGGCCTGGGTGTCGATCTCCGTCGGCTGCAACAACACCTGTACGTTCTGTATCGTCCCGGCCCTGCGCGGCAAGGAGAAGGACCGCCGCCCCGGCGACATCCTCGCCGAGGTCGAGGCCCTGGTCGCCGAGGGTGTCTCCGAGATCACACTGCTCGGCCAGAACGTCAACGCCTACGGCTCCGACATCGGCGACCGCGAGGCCTTCAGCAAGCTGCTGCGGGCCTGCGGGAACATCGAGGGCCTGGAGCGGGTGCGGTTCACCTCCCCGCACCCCCGCGACTTCACCGACGACGTCATCGCCGCCATGGCCGAGACGCCGAACGTGATGCCGCAGCTGCACATGCCGCTGCAGTCCGGGTCGGACACGGTCCTGAAGGCGATGCGCCGCTCGTACCGGCAGGAACGGTACCTCGGGATCATCGAGAAGGTGCGCGCCGCGATCCCGCACGCCGCGATCACCACCGACATCATCGTGGGCTTCCCCGGCGAGACCGAGGAGGACTTCGAGCAGACCCTGCACGTCGTCCGCGAGGCGCGGTTCGCGCAGGCCTTCACCTTCCAGTACTCCAAGCGGCCCGGCACCCCGGCCGCGACCATGGAGAACCAGATCCCCAAGGAGGTCGTCCAGGCGCGCTACGAGCGGCTCGTCGCCCTCCAGGAGGAGATCTCCTGGGAGGAGAACAAGAAGCAGGTCGGCCGCACGCTGGAGCTGATGGTCGCCGAGGGCGAGGGCCGCAAGGACGGCGCCACGCACCGCCTCTCCGGCCGCGCCGCCGACAACCGGCTGGTCCACTTCACCAAGCCGGAGCAGGAGGTCCGCCCCGGTGACGTGGTCACCGTCGAGGTGACGTACGCCGCCCCGCACCACCTCCTCGCCGAGGGCGCCGTCCTCGACGTGCGCCGCACGCGCGCGGGAGACGCCTGGGAGAAGCGCAACGCCGCCGAGGCCGCCAAGCCGGCGGGCGTCATGCTGGGTCTGCCGAGGATCGGCGTGCCGGAGCCGCTGCCGGTCGCCACGGGCTCCGGCTGCGGCTGCGACTGACCCTGGCCGGCTGGGCCACGATCGACGGCGACGCCTGGATGCCGGTCGGGGACGGCTCGTCGGACAGCGTGTTCCTCCGGACTCGGGTCCGATCACCTGCTGACCGCCTGAGCGCGTACGCTGCCGATCATGCTTGTCGCCGCAGCAGTCTGTCCCTGCCCTCCGCTGCTCGTGCCCCAGGTCGCCGCGGGTGCCGCACCCGAGATGGACACCGCGCGCTCGGCCTGCGCCGACACGCTCGGTGTGCTCGCGGCCGCCCGCCCGGATCTCCTGGTGGTGGTCGGGCCCGCCGAGCAGAGCGGGTGCGGATCGTTTCCGCAGGGCACCCGGGGATCCTTCCGCGGGTTCGGGGTCGATCTGGAGGTACGCCTCGGGCCGGGGACGGACACCGTCGGTGAGCGCGAGCTGCCGCCGTCGCTGGCCGTCGGCGCGTGGCTGCTGCAGCGGACCGGGTGGGCGGACGCCCCGATCGAGGGACTCGGTGTCGGGGAAACGCTCGCGCCCGAGCGGTGTGCCGAAGCCGGAAGGGAGATCGGCGCCCGGGCCGGACGGGTTGCGCTGCTGGTGATGGGAGACGCCAGCGCGTGCCGCACGGTCAAGGCGCCGGGTTACCTGGACGAGCGGGCGGCACCCTTCGACGCGGAGGTCGCGCGGGCGCTGGGCGCGGCGGACGTGGCGGCCGTCCAGGCGCTGGACGCCGAGCTGGCGTACGAACTGAAGGCCTCCGGCCGGGCCCCCTGGCAGCTCCTGGCCGGCGCCGCCGAGGGCGCGTCCCTCACCGGCACGCTGCTGTACGAGGACGCGCCCTACGGCGTGGGGTACGTGGTGGCGACCTGGACCTAGCGGGCGGTGGCGCCGGCTTGGCGTTGCCGGGGTGCGTGGTGGTGGCCTGGTGTTGGCGGGTGGTGGCGTTGACTAGGCCTTGTGGCCCCTCGGCTCCCGCAGGGGCACGGCCGTCACCCCGTCCGCCCGGCAGGGCACGGCGGGCACCCCCGCCGTACGCGCGCGAAACGGCGGACGGTCGGGAGCGCCGTTGTGCTCCGCGACCGTCCGCCGATCCGCATGCCCTTCAGGAGACTCAGGAAGCCGGTGGCGGGCCCTCCGGCGGGGTGGGGGTCGTCGGATCGCCGGTGACCGTCTGCGGGCCAGGACCCTCCTTGTGGGCGAGGCGGTCCATCGCCTCCTTGGCCTTGCCGGTGCCCGCCTGGATCCTGTCGCTGTACTTGTGCTTGGTCCGCTCGTCCACGGCCTTCGCGGCCTTGTCGATGCCGTGCTGGACCTTGTCCCCGTGCTGCCGGGCGAGGTCCGACACCTTGTCCCTGGCCGGGCCGAGCTTGGCCTTCATGTTGTCCATCAGACCCATGGTCCACCTTCCTTCGAGGGCGGTTACCTGCGGGCGCCCTCGCCGGCCTCGTTGTCGGCGGCTTCCTCGGCGGACTGCTGCTTGGGGATTCCGGAGCCGTCGGACGCGTCGTCCGCACCGGCGTCCGACGCGGTCGCCACGTCCTCGCTCACGTCCTCGGACGAACCCTTCGCCTCCGCCGAACCGGCTGCCTCCGCCTCCGCCGGCTCCGCTTCCGCCGCCTCGGCCCCTGCCGACTCCGCGCCGGCCTCCGCCTCGGCGACCGACGCCTCCGGAGTCGCCTTCGACCTGCCGAGGAGTCGTGCAAAAACGCCCATATCCACTCCATACGGTACTCGTGCGGGCGAATTCCCGCGTTACCCGGTGCGTACGGTTGCGCCGCCGGGGTCACCGCCTCCGGCGGACCGGAGGCGGTATCTCGCCACGGGCAACGACCGGCGACCCCACCCGTCACGTAACTCGTTCGAGGCGCCGCCAGGACGTTTGCGAGACTGGTGCGGTGAGCAGTGCACCCCCCGCCCCCCGCGTCATCGCCGTCGTCGGACCCACCGCGGCCGGAAAGTCCGATCTCGGAGTCTTCCTGGCACAACAGCTCGGTGGGGAGGTCGTCAACGCCGACTCCATGCAGCTGTACCGAGGGATGGACATCGGCACCGCCAAGCTGACGCCCCAGGAGCGCGGTGGCATCCCGCACCACCTGCTGGACATCTGGGACGTCACGGTCACGGCCTCCGTCGCCGAGTACCAGAAGCTGGCCCGCGCCCGGATCGACGGCCTGCTCGCCGAGGGCCGCTGGCCGATCCTGGTCGGCGGCTCCGGCCTGTACGTCCGCGGGGCCGTGGACAACCTGGAGTTCCCCGGCACCGACCCCGGCGTCCGGGCCCGTCTGGAGGAGGAACTGGTCCTGCGCGGCTCGGGCGCGCTGCACGCCCGGCTGGCCGCCGCCGACCCGGAGGCCGCCCGCGCGATCCTGCCGAGCAACGGCCGTCGGATCGTCCGGGCGCTGGAGGTGATCGAGATCACCGGCCGGCCCTTCACCGCGAACCTGCCGGGTCATGACTCCGTCTACGACACCGTCCAGATCGGCGTCGACGTGGCTCGTCCGGAACTGGACGAGCGCATCGCGCGCCGCGTCGACCGGATGTGGGAGGCGGGCCTCGTGGACGAGGTGCGCGCACTGGAGGCGCAGGGTCTGCGCGAGGGGCGCACGGCGTCGCGCGCGCTCGGTTACCAGCAGGTGCTCGCGGCGCTCGCCGGGGAGTGCACCGAAGCGGAAGCGCGGGCCGAGACCGTCCGTGCGACCAAGCGCTTCGCGCGCCGCCAGGATTCATGGTTCAGGCGCGATCCGCGGGTCAACTGGTTGAGTGGGGCCGTGGCGGACCGCGGGGAACTTCCGCAGCAGGCCCTGGCGTTGGTCGAACGACCGGTTACAGCCTGATCACGTCATGGCATCGGGATGCGCCGCCGGTCATCGCGGCCTTCGGGGCCGTGCCATCATCGAGCTTCGATCGACCAAGTGGAGCCTAGTTGGGAGGGCGCGTGGCGATGGAGGCCGGCCCTCGCGACACCGCACAAAGTGCCGAGCGCGTCACCACCGAGGGTGACGGACCGGGCCGGGCGGAGGGCCGTACGACCGGGAACTGCCCGGGCGGGAACGGGCGGGCCGAGGCCCGTCCGGACGGAGACCGCCCGGGCGAGGAGAGCCTGACCGGACCCCGTCCAGCCGAATCCGGTCCGGGGGGATCCAGCCTGGCCGAATCCGCTCTGGCCGGAGACCCGCTCGCCGAGGACGCCCTCGCCGAGGTCCGGCTGACCGACGACGGCCCCGACGAGACGCCGGTCGGGGTGAGCGACGACGGGCCGGAGCCCGAGGAGATGTACCCGGGCGGTCCGGAGGTCGAGGTCGAGCTGCGCCCGCAGCGCCGGCTGCGGCTGTGGCAGCTCGCCCCCATCGTGGGCCTGTCCGCCGTCGGCTCGCTGATGTTCGCCTTCCCGCTCGCCTTCGACTTCGGCGACAGCGGCGCCGTCATCGCCATGCTCGGCCTGCTGATCTGCTCCTGTGCCGCCGGCTGGGCCATGATGGCCGCCCGCAAGGTGGGCTACACCTGGCCCGGCCTGCCGGCACGCGGCTCGGGCCGCCGCCCGGACTGGCGGGTCGTACTCGGATACGTCCTGCTGGTGGCCGTGGTGGTGATCCTGGCCATGTGGCGGGTGGCCAGGCTCCGCTGAGGCACCCCGCAGAGCCGCGGACTGCCCGCACCGGCCCGCTGAGCGGCACCACCCCCGCCTCTCGCCGGCCGGACCCGGCGGAGCGCTCCCGTACGATCGAGGAATGAGCACACGGATCGCCTTCCTCAAGGGTCACGGGACCGAGAACGACTTCGTGATCATCCCGGACCCGGAGAACGCCCTCGACCTGAGCCCGGCCGCCGTCGCCGCCCTGTGCGACCGCCGGGCCGGAATCGGAGGCGACGGGGTGCTGCACGTGGTGCGCTCGGCCGCGCACCCGGAGGCCGCGTCGATGGCGGCCGAGGCCGAGTGGTTCATGGACTACCGCAACGGCGACGGTTCGGTCGCCGAGATGTGCGGCAATGGAGTCCGTGTGTTCGCGCGCTACCTCCAGCACGCAGGACATGTGGGCGAGGGTGACCTCGCGATCGCCACGCGCGCGGGCGTCAAGACCGTCCACATCGCCAAGGACGGTGACGTCACCGTCGGCATGGGCAGCGCCCGCCTGCCGGAGGGCGACGTCACGGTGAGCGTCGGCGAGCACAGCTGGCCCGCGCGCAACGTGAACATGGGCAACCCGCACGCGGTGGCCTTCGTCGACGACCTCGCGCAGGCCGGCAACCTGTACGACGCGCCGCCGTTCAGCCCGGCCGCCGCCTACCCGGACGGGGTCAACGTCGAGTTCGTCGTCGACCGCGGCCCCCGCCACGTCGCCATGCGGGTGCACGAGCGCGGCTCCGGCGAGACCCGCTCGTGCGGCACGGGGGCGTGCGCCGTCGCCGTGGCCGCCGCCCGGCGCGACGGCGCCGACCCGGCCGTCACCGGCACCCCGGCCACGTACACCGTCGACCTGCCCGGCGGCCGCCTGGTCATCACCGAGCGGCCCGACGGCCAGATCGAGATGACCGGACCCGCCGTGATCGTCGCCGAGGGCGAGATCGACGGCGAATGGCTGGAAAACGCGCTTCGCTGACCCGGCGGCACGACGGTGAGGACGCCTTCCGGCTCCCGGATCAGCGGTTTCCCATGACCGTGGGCGTTCCCAACCGCGGGCGGACCGAGGACGGTTGGCGCAAACCCTAAACCTCCTTTCCGTCGCTCGAATGGGTGATCCGTTTCACGGTCGCCGAGAGGCGGTCGGTCGCACGTGGTGGGCTCGATAGCATCAAGCACCGGCACGGACGGGGGAACGTCGCCATCCCTGAGCCGCGTACGCCCTGGGGCCCCCGTCCGCCGGTCCACGAGCCGGAGGTGCCCATGAGTGCGGAGGCCACGAACCCTGCGACCCCTGGCCCGGTAACGCCCACAGCGTCCGCGGCGGCCTCCGCCCCCGCGGTGCCCCGGGCGGACCGCAGGAAGTCCCGGCCACGGCTCGATCTGCGCAGACTGGGCCGGGCCGCCCTGCTCGGCCCCGCAGCGCGCGGCAAACTGCCCGACGCCATCGGCCATGTCGTGGAGGCGCACCGCGCCCACCACCCCGACGCGGACCTCGACCCGCTGCGCCGCGCCTACGTCCTCGCGGAGTCCTCGCACCGCGGCCAGATGCGCAAGAGCGGCGAACCGTACATCACCCACCCGCTCGCCGTGACCCTGATCCTCGCGGAACTCGGCGCGGAGACCACGACGTTGACGGCATCTCTGCTCCACGACACCGTCGAGGACACCGATGTGACGCTGGATCAGGTCGGGGAACAGTTCGGCGAGGAGGTTCGCTATCTCGTCGACGGCGTGACGAAACTGGAGAAGGTCGACTACGGGGCCGCCGCCGAGCCCGAGACCTTCCGCAAGATGCTCGTCGCCACCGGCAGCGACGTGCGCGTGATGTCGATCAAACTCGCCGACCGCCTGCACAACATGCGTACCCTCGGCGTGATGCGCCCCGAGAAGCAGGCGCGGATCGCCAAGGTCACCCGCGACGTCCTCATCCCGCTCGCCGAACGCCTCGGCGTGCAGGCCCTGAAGACGGAGATGGAGGACCTGGTCTTCGCCATCCTGCACCCCGAGGAGTACGAGCACACACGGGAACTGATCGCCGCGAACGCCGCACGCCCGGACGACCCGCTCGCCGAGGTCGCCGACGAGGTGCGCGGGGTGCTCCGCGAGGCCGGCCTCCAGGCCGAAGTCCTCATCCGCCCCCGGCACTTCGTCTCCGTGCACCGCGTGGCCCGCAAGCGCGGACAGCTGCGCGGCACCGACTTCGGCCGTCTGCTGGTGCTGGTCGCGGAGGACGCGGACTGCTATGGCGTCCTCGGCGAACTGCACACCTGTATGACGCCGGTCGTCTCGGAGTTCAAGGACTTCATCGCCGTACCGAAGTTCAACCTGTACCAGTCGCTGCACACCGCCGTCGCCCGCCAGGACGGCCAGGTCGTCGAAGTCCTCATCCGCACCCACCAGATGCACAAGGTCGCCGAGGCCGGAGTCGTCGCCCTCGGCAACCCGTACGCACCCGCATCCGACGCCCCCTCCTCCGAGGGCACCACCGACGGCGAGCGCGCCGACCCCACCCGCCCCGGCTGGCTCTCCCGCCTCCTCGACTGGCAGCGGGCCGCGCCCGATCCCGACACCTTCTGGTCCACCCTGCGCGAGGACCTCGCCCAGGACCGCGAGATCACCGTCTTCCGCCCCGACGGCGGCACGCTCGGCCTGCCCGAGGGCGCCACCTGCGTGGACGCCGCCTACGCCCAGTACGGCGAGGACGCGCACGCCTGCATCGGCGCCCGCGTCAACGGCCGCCTGGCCACCCTCAGCACCGTCCTGCGGGACGGCGACACCGTCCAGCTCCTCATGGGCCAGGACCCGGCCTCCGAGCCCTCCCGCGAATGGCTGGAGCACGCCCACACGCCGGCCGCCCGCATCGCCATCCAGCGCTGGCTGGCGACGCATCCCGGCGGCGGCACCGGTACGGACGAGATGCCCGGCGCACGTGCCGAACCGGCCGGGGGCGCAGCCGTACCGCACCCCGCACAGGGGGCCGCCCCCGCCGACGGCACCGCACCGCACCGCCCTGCCGCCGCCGACGGTGCCGTCCCGTTCCGACCCGCGGCCGCCCCGGCCGGGGCGGCCGCGGCGTCCCGCCCCCGGCGCGCCGATGTGCTCGCGGACCGCCCGGGGGCCGCCGTACGGCTCGCCGGGTGCTGTACGCCCGTGCCGCCGGACGGGATCACCGGCTTCGCGGTGCGCGGGGGAGTGGTGACCGTGCACCGGGTGGAGTGCCCGGCGGTGACGCACATGAAGGGCCGGGGGCGCACCGAGATCGGTGTGCGCTGGGGGGACACCACCGAGTGCCGGGTCACTCTGGTCGCTGAATCGTTCGGCCGCCCCCATCTGCTCGCCGACCTCACCGAGGCGATCGCTTCGGCGGGCGTCGACATCGTCTCCGCCATCGTCGAACCGCCCAGCCAGCAGCGGGTACGGCACACCTACACCCTCCAGCTCCCCGACGCGGCCCGCCTGCCGGCCCTGATGCGCGCCATGCGGGACGTCGCGGGCGTCTACGACGTGACCCGCGCCCAGCACCAGGCCTCGGCCCCCTGAGGGACGCCGGAGCGTGCCGGAAGGCCGCCGGTCCGTGACGGGCGTGCCCGGTGCGGCGACGACCACGCACGGCGAGAGGAGGTACGCGGAAGGCCCCCAGGACGGGACCCGTTCGGGTGGGTCGGGCGCGCGTCGCCGTCGTAGCGCCGGGGTGCACTGGTAGCGGTGGTGCATGCCGCTCACCCTCCGCTTCAGCCGTCGCGCCCGCTCGCAGGCCCGGCCCCTCCGTGTCGCCCGGCACCGCAAGGCGGCCCTGCTCGCCTCCGCCGTCTCCGTCTGCCTCCTCGCCGCCGGGGCCCCCGCCAAACCGCTCGGTGTCGGCGACCGGCTCTACCCGTACCTGGGCAATCCGGGCTACGACGTGACGTCGTACGACGTGTCGCTCACCTATCCCGGCACCAACGACAAGCCGCTCCAGGCCGTCACCACCATCGACGCCCGGACCACCGCCGACCTGGAGCGGATCAACCTGGACTTCGCGCACGGCGACGTGCGGTCCGTCGAGGTCGACGGTCGTCCCGCCAGCTTCGCCGGCGCGGGCGAGGACCTGGTCGTCACCCCGGACCACCCCCTCTCCGCGGGCAGCTGGACCAGGATCACGGTGAGGCACACCAGCGATCCCGGCGCGGCCAAGGAACAGGACGGAGGCTGGGTGCGCACCTCCGACGGCCTCGCCATGGCCAACCAGGCCGACGCCGCCCACCTGGTGTTCCCGTGCAACGACCACCCGTCCGACAAGGCGATGTTCACCTTCCGCATCACCGCCCCGAACGGTTACACCGCCGTGGCCAACGGCCTGCCCGCCGGTGTGCAGCGGGCCGGCCGCACCACCACCTGGACCTACCGCACCCGCCACCCCATGGCCACCGAACTCGCCCAGGTGTCCATCGGCCGGTCCACCGTGGTGCACCGCGAGGGACCGCACGGGCTGCCGATCCGTGACGTCGTACCCAGCGCCGACGCCAGGGCCCTCGAACCGTGGCTCGCCAAGACGCCCGGCCAGATCGCCTGGCTGGAGAACAAGGTCGGCCCGTACCCGTTCGAGACCTACGGCCTGCTCATGGCACAGGCGTCCACCGGCTTCGAACTGGAGACACAGACCCTGTCGCTCTTCGAGAAGGACATGTTCACCGAGTCCTCCCTGCCCCGGTGGTACAAGGAGTCGATCATGGTGCACGAGCTGTCCCACCAGTGGTTCGGCGACAGCGTCAGCCCCCGCACCTGGTCCGACGTCTGGCTGAACGAGGGGCACGCCACCTGGTACGAGGCGCTGTACGCCGAGGAGACCGCGCACCGGTCCCTGGCCGACCGGATGAAGTCCGCCTACGCCGCCTCCGACAGCTGGCGCGCGGCCGGCGGCCCGCCCGGCCTGCCCAAGCCGCCCTCCCCGGGCCAGAAGATCGGCATCTTCCGGCCCAACATCTACGACGGCGCGGCGCTCGTCCTCTACGCCCTGCGGCAGGAGATCGGCCGCTCGGCCTTCGAGCGGCTGGAACGGGAGTGGGCCCGCGCGCACCGGGACTCCACGGCCTCCAGCGACGACTTCGTCCGGTTGGCCTCGACGGTCTCCGGCCGTGACCTGAGCGGCTTCTTCAAGGCCTGGCTGTACGGCGAGAAGACCCCGCCGATGCCCGGCCACCCCGACTGGAAGGTCTCGGACCCCGCCAGGTCGGCCAAGCCGGGCCGGAAGGCATCGGGGCCGGTCAAGGCGTCGAAGCGGGCCAAGGCGCGGACCGGGCGATAACACGGTGACGAGACGTGCCGCCCCGTGCGACCATCTTCAGGTCGGCGCGGGGCGGGACACGGGAATCTCCCGGGGTACCCGTGCGTTCACCCAAGCAGTGGTCCCGCAGGACCGCGTACCGACGCCGCAACGGCATCCCATCGACGTAAGGATCAAATGACCTCCTCTTCTTCCCCTTCCCAGGACACCAAGCGCCTCGCGCACGCCTATCCCGAGGGTCTTCGGGCCGATGCCCTGATGGAAGAGGACGTCGCCTGGAGCTACGAGATCGACGGCGAGCGGGACGGAGACCAGTTCGACCGCTCCGAGCGCGCGGCCCTGCGCCGCGTGGTGGGTCTGTCCACCGAGCTGGAGGACGTCACCGAGGTCGAGTACCGACAGCTCCGCCTGGAGCGGGTCGTGCTCGTCGGGGTGTGGACCACCGGCACCGCCCAGGACGCCGACAACTCCCTCGCGGAGCTGGCCGCCCTCGCGGAGACCGCGGGCGCGGTCGTGCTCGACGGCGTCATCCAGCGCCGGGACAAGCCCGACGCGGCCACCTACATCGGCTCCGGCAAGGCCCAGGAGCTGCGGGACATCGTCCTCGAAACGGGCGCGGACACGGTCATCTGCGACGGTGAGCTGAGCCCGGGCCAGCTGATCCAGCTGGAGGACGTCGTCAAGGTCAAGGTCATCGACCGTACGGCCCTGATCCTGGACATCTTCGCCCAGCACGCCAAGTCCCGGGAGGGCAAGGCGCAGGTCGCGCTCGCGCAGATGCAGTACATGCTGCCGAGGCTGCGCGGCTGGGGCCAGTCGCTGTCCCGGCAGATGGGTGGCGGTCGCGGCGGCCTCGCCACGCGTGGCCCCGGTGAGACCAAGATCGAGACGGACCGGCGACGGATCCGCGAGAAGATGGCGAAGATGCGCCGGGAGATCGCGGAGATGAAGACCGGCCGCGAGATCAAGCGCCAGGAGCGCAGGCGCAACAAGGTGCCGTCCGTCGCCATCGCGGGCTACACCAACGCCGGCAAGTCCTCCCTGCTCAACCGCCTCACGGGGGCCGGCGTCCTGGTCGAGAACGCCCTGTTCGCGACCCTGGACCCGACCGTCCGCCGGGCGGAGACCCCGAGCGGCCGGCTGTACACGCTGGCGGACACCGTCGGCTTCGTCCGGCACCTGCCGCACCACCTGGTCGAGGCGTTCCGCTCCACCATGGAGGAGGTCGGCGACTCCGACCTGATCCTGCACGTGGTGGACGGCTCGCACCCGGACCCGGAGGAGCAGCTCGCCGCCGTGCGCGAGGTGATCCGGGACGTCGGCGCCACCGACGTGCCCGAGATCGTCGTGATCAACAAGGCGGACGCGGCCGACCCGCTGGTCCTGCAGCGGCTGCTCAGGGTCGAGAAGCGCTCGATCGCCGTCTCGGCCCGCACCGGCCAGGGCATCGACGAGTTGCTCGCCCTGATCGACAACGATCTGCCGCGCCCGTCGGTCGAGATCGAGGTGCTCGTGCCCTACACGCACGGCAAGCTCGTCGCCCGCGCCCACACCGAGGGCGAGGTGCTCTCCGAGGAGCACACCGCGGAGGGCACCCTGCTCAAGGTCCGGGTCCACGAGGAACTGGCGGCGGACCTGGCGCCGTACGTTCCGGTCTCGGCGGCCTGACCAGAGCTGAACGGAAGGCCCGCTCCCTCGTGAGGGAGCGGGCCTTCCCGCTCTCACCGCCCGGCGAACTTCTTGCTGACCGACTCGTACACGCCCTTGGCCACGGAACCGAACCGCGGCCCGGCCAGCCACCCGGACGTCACCGGACCGATCGACGTGTTGGACACCAGTGCCGGCTTGCCGTCGGAACCGGTCTCCACCCAGCCCCCGCCGGAGGAGCCCGCGGTCATCGTGCAGCCGATCCGGTACATCGTCGGGTCCGCCTGGGCGAGGGAGAGCCGGCCCGGCTTGTCCGTGCACTGGTAGAGCAGCTGACCGTCGAACGGAGCCGCCTCCGGGTAGCCGGACGCCGTGATGCTCTTCACCTTCGGCACCGCCGGAGCGTCGAAGTTCACCGGCAGCGCCCCGCCGACCGTCTCCTCCAGCGACTTGCCGCCGGTGCCCTGCTCCGGCGTCACGTGGATGACCGCGTAGTCGTAGGGGGCGCCGTTGCCGCCGGTCTCACCGCCCTGGTCGATCCACTGCTGCGAGGTCCTCGCCGCGTCGGCCCACCAGACGCCGTACGGGGCGACCACCGACCTGCTGGCGTGCTGCAGCTGAGCGACCGGCTTGCCGGAGTTGTTGTACGACGGCACGAAGGCCATGTTGCGGTACCAGCCGCCCTTCTTTCCGGCGTGCACACAGTGACCCGCCGTCCAGACGAGATTCGACTTGCCCGGGTGCGCGGGGTCCTCCACGACCGTTCCGGAGCACACCATGTGGCCCTCGGGGGAGTCGAAGAACACCTTGCCGGAGGTGGCCGCGTTGGCGTGGTACGGCGGCGCCACCGCCCGGGCCTTCACGGGCTGCGGGGTCGGGTCCGTCACGCCCTGGTCACCGGAGATGTCGTTGTCGTGGACGCCCTTGTTGGGGTCGTTGGCGTGCCGCATCCGGTCCGGGTCCCACAGGCCCTTGATGATCGGGTTGATGAAGTCGTTGGCCTCGCGCAGCCAGTCCTGCTTGTTCCAGTCCTTCCAGGCGCCGTTCTTCCACTTGTCGATGTCGATCCCGTGCTCCTTGAGCCTCTTCCTGAGGTCGTCCGGGATCCTGATCTTTCCGTCGCCGGTGCCGGCCGCGGTCGCGGAAGCGGTCGGACTGCCGCCGGCGTTGTCGTCGCCGTTGCAGGCGGTGGCGGTCAGCGCCAGCGCCGAGGCGAGGGCGACCGCCGCCAGTGCGGGGGAGGTGCGGCGGGGGCCCCTCCCTCGCCGGACGCTGAACGACGGTCGTATGGATCGCATGCTTGTGACTCCCCCTGTGATGAAGGTATCTGGCGCTTCGGACGCGACACCGGCCGTGAACTGTCGGGCAGTTCACGGCGGTCCCACGACCGTCCGGGAACGGCATCACACACTATGCGCTCGCTGTGGGGGAGTTCCGACGGAACGGCAACGGTTCGGCTACAAGCCGTCTGACCTGGCCAATCATCCGGAGATCTACCGGTTTGACGTCCACTCACCCCTAGCGCCCGACGGACGATCTTGAGGGAACCCGTAACCCGTCGAACGGTCCGGGGTTGTAGCGGTGGGGGGCCAGCTGCCTGCATCCGGTCCCCGCGGATCAACAGCCTCTGAACAGCGGGGAGGACAGTGCGCCGTGGCCGTAACGGAGTCGATGGCCGGAGGACCGCACGGGGAAGCGCGTGCTGTTCACGAGGGCATCCTCAGACGCCAGTCGGCGCGCGAGTCCTCGGCCCGCACCTACGCCCGGGCCCTGCCCATCGTGCCGGTACGGGCGCGCGGGCTCACCATCGAGGGCGCCGACGGCCGCCGCTATCTGGACTGCCTCTCCGGCGCCGGCACACTCGCCCTCGGCCACAACCATCCGGTCGTGCTGGAAGCCATCCGCCGGGTCCTCGACTCCGGCGCTCCGCTCTCCGTCCTCGATCTGGCGACCCCCGTCAAGGACGCCTTCATCACCGAGCTGTTCCGCACCCTCCCGCCCGGCCTCGTCGACCGTGCCCGTGTCCAGTTCTGCGGACCGGCCGGTACCGATGCCGTGGAGGCCGCCCTGAAACTGGTCCGGGCGGCGACCGGCCGCACCGGCATCCTCGCCTTCACCGGCGCCTACCACGGCATGACCGCAGGCGCCCTGGCCGCCTCCGGCGGTGCCCGTGACGTCCAGGTCGCCCGCCTGCCCTATCCGCAGGACTACCGCTGTCCCTTCGGTGTGGGCGGACCGCGCGGCGCCGAACTCGCGGCCCGCTGGACCGAGTCCCTCCTCGACGACCCCAAGTCCGGGGTGCCCCTGCCGGCGGGGATGATCCTCGAACCGGTCCAGGGCGAGGGCGGGGTGATTCCCGGGCCGGACGACTGGCTGCGCCGCATGCGGCAGCTCACGGCCGACCGGTCCATCCCGCTGATCGCCGACGAGATCCAGACCGGCGTCGGCCGGACCGGCGCCTTCTGGGCCGTCGACCACAGCGGCATCAGCCCCGACGTCCTGGTCCTGTCCAAGGCCATCGGCGGCAGCCTCCCGCTGGCCGTGATCGTCTACCGGGACGATCTGGACGTCTGGCCACCCGGCGCGCACGCGGGGACCTTCCGGGGCAACCAACTCGCCATGGCCGCGGGCACCGCCACCCTCAGCCATGTCCGGGAGAACGGGCTCGCCGAACGAGCCGCCACCCTCGGCTCCCGCATGCTGGGCCAACTCCGGGAACTCGCCGAGACGTTCGCGTGCGTAGGGGACGTGCGGGGGCGCGGGCTGATGATCGGGGTCGAAATGGTCGACCCGGAAGACACCGGCGCCGAGCCCGACGGCCACCGCCGCACGCCCACCGGTCCGGAGCCCGCCCGCACCCCGCACAGGGCCGCGCCCGAACTCGCCGCGGCCGTCCAACGGGAGTGTCTCCAGCGAGGACTGATCGTCGAACTCGGCGGCCGTCACTCCGCCGTGGTCCGGCTGCTTCCGCCGCTCACGATCAGCGACGAACAGGCGGCAGCCGTACTGGACCGCCTCGCGGACGCGGTGGCAGCGGTGGCCCGCACGCACGAGGAACACGCCCCGCACCGCAGCCGGCACCACGACTCCGCGCAGCGCGCAGGCTGAGAGCCGCACCGACACCGCCCACCCGCCGAGGCCCGCACCAGCCTTGGGAAACGGTCCCTTCCGCGCCCAACCCCCTGGCAGGCAGCCCACGGCCCCGCACCATCCAGTCAGCCCACGAGGAGCCGTCATGAACGCCACCCCCACCCCCGACGGCAGCTCCGGTGCTCCCGACGAACAGGGAGACCCCGGCATCCCGGCCTCTCATGTGCCGCTCGCCGAGGCGGTTCCCCAGCAGAAGCGGCGCACCGTGGACCTCACCCGGGTGACCGAGCCCGGCGCCGACCTGCTGGAGGACCCCGACCCGCGCACCGCGGCGCAGGCCGCCGCCGTGGACAACCTGCTGCGCTGCTGGGTACGGGAGAGCAACCTCGCAGCCTCCCACAGCGGCGCGCTCTGCCTGCCGCTTCCGGCCAGTGGCACCTCCCTGCTCGTGCCGGTCCGCTACTGGTCACCGACGGGCTTGCACCGCTTCGGCCCGCCGCGCCTGACCGGCGCCCCCGCGACCGCCCCGGCGGTCGACGCCGTCACCCTGGCGGCTCTGCTCGCCCGGGAGACGGCCGGTGACCCCGGCAGCGCCGATTCCGGCCCGGACCTCAAAGCCGCGGGCCACGTGGACGGCGCTGATCTCGTGGCCAAAGTGGCGGACTCCCAGCGCCGCACCGCGACCTTCATCCGCGACCGGCGCGAGCATCCCTGCGATGTCCCCGACCTCTTTCTCTCCGCCGAGCAGGCCCTCCTCCTCGGACACCCGCTGCATCCGGCCCCCAAGAGCCGGGAAGGCCTGACCGAGGCCGAATCCCGCCGGTACTCACCAGAGCTGCGCGGCTCCTTCCCCCTGCACTGGATGGCCGTCGCCCCGGCCCTGCTCGCCACCGACTCGGCCTGGACCGAGCGAGGCCGTCCCGTCCCGGCCGTCCACCTCGTCCGGCGCCTGGCGGAGACCGGCCTCCCGGTGCCCCCGGGCTACGCCGCCCTTCCCCTGCACCCGTGGCAGGCCCGTGAGCTGTGCCGGCGTGCACCCGTCGCCGCCCTGCTCGACTCCGGACTCCTGCGGGACCTCGGCCCGCTCGGCCCCGGCTGGCATCCCACCTCCTCCGTCCGCACCGTCCACCGATCGGGCGCCCCCGCGATGCTGAAGCTGTCCCTCGGCCTGCGCATCACCAACTCGCGCCGCGAGAACCTGCGCAAGGAGCTCCACCGGGGAGTCGAGGTGCACCGGCTGCTGCGCACCGGCCTGGCCCAGCGCTGGCAGGCCGCACACCCGTCCTTCGACATCGTCCGCGACCCGGCCTGGCTCGCCGTGGACACCCCGGACGGACTTCCCGTAGCCGGGCTCGACGTGGTGATCAGGCACAACCCGTTCGCCCCGGGCGACGACGTCGGCTGCGTCGCCGGACTCCTCTCGCCGCGGCCCGTGCCCGAACCGGACGGCGACTCCTCGCCGCACCGGACCACCTGGCCCATGCGCTCCCGGCTGGCCCAGCTCGTCGAACGGCTCGCGGTACGCACCGGACGGCCCGTCGCGGCCGTGGCCGCGGAGTGGTTCCTCCGGTACCTGGAACAGGTCGTCCGTCCCGTGCTGTGGCTGGACAGTGAAGCCGGCATCGCCCTGGAAGCCCACCAGCAGAACACCCTGCTCCTCCTCGACGCCGACGGCTGGCCCGCCGGCGGCCGCTACCGCGACAACCAGGGCTACTACTTCCGCGAGTCCCGGCGAGCGGAACTGGCAGCCCGGCTGCCCGGCATCGGCGAGCACAGCGACACCTTCGTCTCCGACGAGGTGACCGACGAACGCTTCGTCTACTACCTCGCCGTCAACAACGTGCTGGGCCTGATCGGCGCGTTCGGCTCCCAGCGCCTCGCCGACGAGCGGCTGCTCCTCGCGGCCTTCCGCCGCTTCCTCGCCGACGTCGCCGCAGGGCCCACCGCACTGCGCACCAGCCTGCCCCGCCGACTGCTCGACTCCCCGGTCCTGCGCTGCAAGGCCAACCTGCTGACCCGGCTGCACGGTCTCGACGAACTCGTCGGCCCGGTCGACACCCAGTCCGTCTACGTCACCGTCGCCAACCCCCTGCACTCCTGAGCTGAGAGGAGCGCGCCATGCCTCCCACCGACGCGAACGCCCACTCCGGCCCCGGCCCTGCCCGGCCGACCGCTCCCGTCGTCCCGGGCGCCCCCTACACCGGGTTCACCATCGAGGACGACGACGCGGACTGCGAGGAGACGCTGGAGCTGCATCTGCCCGCGGACTTCCGCGCCCTCCTCGGCAGGGGAACGGCCCATCTCCCGGACGAACTTCCCACGTGGGGCCCGGTGCTCACGCGGGTCGGCGCCTTCCACCTCGTGCCCGTGCGCGTCGACGAAGACCTGCCGCTCGTCCACCGCTGGATGAACGACCCCGCCGTCTCGGAGTTCTGGCACCTGGGCGGGCCCGAGCACCGGACGGAGGACCATCTGCGCAGCCAGCTCGGCGGCGACGGACGCAGCGTGCCGTGTCTCGGCGTACTGGACGGCACACCGATGAGCTACTGGGAGATCTACCGGGCGGACCTGGACCCCCTGGCCCGCCACTACCCGGCCCGCCCCCATGACACCGGGGTCCATGTGCTCGTCGGCGGGGCCGCGGACCGGGGACGGGGGCTGGGATCCGCCCTGCTGCGCGCCGTGGCCGACCTGATCCTCGACCGGCGGCCCGCGTGCGCACGGGTCGTGGCGGAACCCGATCTGCACAACACCCCCTCCGTCGCGGCGTTCCTGAGCGCCGGCTTCCGGTTCGCGGAGGAGGTCGAGCTGCCCGGCAAGCGGGCCGCCCTCATGATCCGGGACCGGGTGCTGCGCGAGGTGTTGTAGCGCAGGGCGGTTCGGCCGGGCCGGTCAGTCCTGGGGGAGGAGGGCCTGGAGTGTGACGGTGCGTAGTTCCTGCCAGCGGTCGACGAGGTCGGTGCGCCGGTGCAGTACGTCGGAGATGTGCTGCATGCCGTAGAAGGAGGCGACGACGACCCGGGCGGCGGCGCGCGGCGGGATTCCCGCTTTGAGCTGTCCGGCCCGTTCGGCCTCTTCGAAGAGGCCCGTGAGGAGGTCGATCCAGCCGACGTAGGGCTCGGGCAGGGGGGTGTGGATGAGTGAGCGTTCGGACTGCAGGCGAGTGGCGGCCTGGATGGTGCGGTCGGTGTGGAAGGCCTCGGCGGTTCGGTCCAGGAGGGCGAGGATGGTGCCGCGGGGGTCGAGGTCCGGGGTGCGGACCTCCTTCAGCAGGGCGGGCCATCGCTCGTAGTTGCTCTCGACGATGGCGATGGCCATGGCTTCCTTGTTCTTGAAGTGGAAGTACACGGCGCCCTTGGTCATGCCGACGCGCTCGGCGATGTCGACGATGGAGGTGGCTTCGTAGCCGCGTTCCGCGAAGAGTTCGGCGGCGGTGTCGAGGACCTGGGCGCGGGTGCGTACGGCGCGTTCCTGCTTGGGTTCCCGGCCGGTCGTGGTGCGGGCGGACGATGTGCTGGTCATGGATCTCCGGCTTTCCGGCGGGCGTGGCGCATGAAGCGGACGCAGTGGTTCAGGTTTCTTCCGCCAAGGTCGGGGGCCTTGGGGCCGGGCTCCCGTGCCTCACCGCTCGGCGCTGAATATACCGTCACGAAGGTTTGAGCTGCCGCGAGGGTCAGGCGTCGAGGGCGGCCCCCGGCGAGCGCAGTGCCGTCGCGACGATGACCCACAGCTCTTCGATGCGGTCCCTGGCGGGCAGGTCGCCGCGGGGGACGGGCAGGTGCTGGAAGCCGAGGACCAGGGAGAGCAGGAGCTGCGCCACGGACTCGGGTGAGCAGCGCATCCGGATCTCGCCGTCGGCCTGCGCCTGTTTCGCGTTGCCCACGAGGAAATCCCAGACCTGGGTGAACAGGGGGCCGCTCTCCAGGGCATCCCCCGGCATCTCCGAGGCGAGGCGGAAGGCCGCCCGCACCCGGACGTCGGACCAGAGCCGTCCGGCCAGCGACAGGGTGGTGGTGCGCAGCGCCCTCAGCGGTGCGAGCCGCGCGGACTCGATGTCCGCCAGGAGCCCGGCCCACACCGCGGCGCCATGCCGTACCAGGGTCCGGGCCAGGTCCTCCTTGGAGGAGAAGTGGCCGTAGAGCGCGCCTTTGGTCAGGCCGGTGCGTGCGACCACGCCGCCGAGCGTCGTGCGGGTGTAGCCGAGCGAGACGAACTCCTCCGCGGCGGCGTCCAGTATCGCCTCGTACGTGCGCCGCGCGCGTTCCTGCTTGGCCATCCTGGGACCCCCCTCCACCCGGCATTGCGACCTCGGAAGGAAAAATACCATCCCCAAGGTATGTTTCCCGCCCCGAGTCGTCCGGTCGGCGGGAGGGGTTCCCGGGGGTGACGCTCTGTAACCCACGTCGACGCGCGGGTCGTCGATCAACGGTCATGCAACACACGATCTCAGAGATCGCCATTGCAATATACCTTCCCGCAGGTATATTTCTCGCCGGTTGCCGGGGGAGCTCTCCCCCGGCCGTCTGCGTGTGCTCAGCGTCTGATTCGTCTATCTGTGTGGGGGCCAGTGATGAGTGGCGGCGTGTTGGTGACGGACATACCGGAGGACGCATGGGGGGAGGGCTTCGAGCGGACCGTTCCGCAGCAACTGGTCCACAAGGAGGCGGCACACGAGGTGCTGCTGACCGACGCCGTACGGGTGCGTCCCGGACTCTTCTACCTGGCCGTGCGGCAGCCGGCCGGCCACGGGCTGTACCGCCCGGACGCCGCCGGGGGAACCGACCCGACGCTCTTCGTCGAGATGCTGCGGCAGACGGCGATCTACCTCTCGCACCGCTTCTACGGGGTGCCGCTGGAGCACCCGTTCGTGTTCTGCGGACTCGACTTCGACATCCCGGCGCCCGGCGCGTACGGCGCCGAGGACGAGTCCGTGGTGCTGGAGGTCCGCTGCCGGGAGACCAGGGAACCCACTCCGAAGCGCGCGGTGATGAGCCTGGAGGCCCAGCTCGTCTCGCCGGGCGGGGTGCGCGCCACGGGCAGCGTCTCCTGGCAGGCGGTCGACCGCGCGAGCTACGCGGCGGTACGCCGTCGCGGCGCCGGCGGGGCCCTGCCGCCCGCTCCCGGCACCGCGATCAGCGCGGTGCAGCCCGGTGCACGGGTGATGGCACCCGAACTCGTGGGCCGCGAGCGGTCCATGGACGTGGTCGTCGCCGAGCCCGGGCTGCCGGACGAGCCGTCGAAGAGTGAGGAGCCGGGTGGCACCTGGCTGCTGCACGTCGATCAGTCCCACCCCGTGTTCTTCGACCACCCCAGCGACCATGTGCCGGGGATGCTGCTGCTGGAGGCCGTCCGGCAGGCCTCACGGGCGGCCCTGGGGCCGGCTCCGGCGCCGCTGTACGAGTGGACGATGTCCGGTGGCGGGGTGAAGTTCGCCGCCTACTGCGAACTGGCCGCACCCACCCGGCTCGTCGTACGGCAGTCCGGCGCGTCCGGGACGGCGGACGAGGTCACCCTGACCGTGGAGGCCGTGCAGAACGGCAGGACCGTGGCGTCCGGCAGCGCGCGCTGGCAGGCGGCCCCGGCTGCCGCCGCCACCGCCGTCCGCCCCGGCGTGGAGGAGGTCTTCGCGTGATCCGGTCCTCCGCCTCCACCCCCGGCGACTCCGAGCGGGAAGAGGGGGCCTCCCCGGCCGCCGGCCTGTCGGTGCGCCGTGCGGCCCGTGTAGCGGCATGGCACGCCGACGAGGCCGACGTACGGCGCCGGCTCGATCTCGACGTGGTCGTGGAGCTGGCCCGGGCCGGCTTCAACCGGCACTTCGTACCCGCTGAACACGGGGGCACGGAAGGCACGTTCACCGATCTGGTGCAGGCCGCCGCGCACGTCGGTGAGGGCTGCACCTCGGCGGCCTGGGTGGCGACGCTCTTCGCCGCCCACGGCCGGATCGCCTCCTACCTGCCCGAGCGCGCCCGCCGCGACCTGTGGAGCACGTCCCCCGACACCCGCATCGCCGCAGGCATCGCACCGCCGGGGCCGCGCGCCACCACCGTCCCCGGCGGCTGGCTGCTCAGCGGCGAGTGGCCGAACGCCAGCGGCGTGGACTTCGCCGACTGGGTGCTGCTCGCGGCACTCGCCGACGGGGGCGGTGGCGAGGGGGCTGGCGGTGTCGGGCCCGCCGGCGGGGGGTCCGGTGGCGAAGGACCCAGTGGTGTGGGGTTCGGCGGTGGGGGATCTGGTGGCGAGGGGCGCGGTGGTGTGAGGCCCGGTGGTGGGGGAGCCGGGGGCGTGGGTCCCGGGGGTGAGGTGCCCATGCTTCTGCTCGTCCCGATCGAGGACTGCGAGGTCCTCGACACCTGGAACCCGCTCGGTATGCGGGGCACCGGCAGCAACACGGTCCGGCTCGACGGTGTCTTCGTGCCCGCGTACCGCGCGGTGCCCCGGGCCCGGCTGCTCGCTCCGCGCGAGCAGGGCGCGGCGCGCTGCCACAGCGTCCCCTACCTGCTCGTGGCGGCGCTGATGTTCGCGGCACCGCTGCTCGGCGCCGCCCGGGGCGCGCTGACGGCCTGGACCCGCGCCGCCGTGGACCGCACGGGCCCGGACGGCGGCCGGGCGGACTCGGCGCCCGCCCTGCCCACGGCACTTGCCCGCTCGTCGGCCGGACTGCGGGCCGCCGAGCTGCTGCTGGACAGTGCCGCACGGCGCGCCGACGCGGCGCGGATCGAGCCCCTGGCGGTGGCGGAGACGGTGCGGGACGTGGTGGCCGCCGTCGAGATGTGCGTGGCCGCCGTGGACCGGCTGTTCCGTACGACAGGGAGCCGGGGGCAGTCCCAGCAGGACCCGGTCCAGCGCCGCTGGCGCGACATCCAGTCCGCGTCGACGCATGCGATGCTCCGCTTCGACGCTTCGGCGCAGTCCTACGCGCAGGCCGTCTTCGGGTCCTGACCCGCCTTCGGGTCCTGACCCGCCCGACTCGGGTGAGTCGCCCGGCCCCCTCGCGGCCGCCGCCGCGTGGCGCGTGCAGCGCGCCCGCGTCGGCGGCCGCCCCCGTCGCACGCACGGCCCGGCTCCTCACTGGAAAAAATACCTTCGAGAGGGTATGTTATTTACCACTCGCAGGATCAGGGGGCGGAGGCAATGGACGGTATGAGCGCACCGACCATCGGGCCCCAGGCCCTGAGACTGTTCGAGTACGCATCGGCCCGCAGCGACTGGACCGTGCACACAGCCTGCGAGCAACTCGACAGCAGCGTCGACGAGATCGAGCAGGCCCGCACGGAACTCCTCGGACTCGGCCTGCTCATCGAGGTGCCCGAGGGTGCCTCGGCGACCGGGGAACGGACCGTCAGGGCGACCGCCCCGGAGGCCGCCCTGCTCAGACTGCTCACGGCCGAGGAGCAGGCGGTCATGGAACTGACCGAGCAGATCCGGCGGACCCGCGAGCGTGTCGGCGCGATGCGCGAGGCGTTTCTGCCGCTGCACACGGCTCGGACGAGCGGCCTTGAGGTGGTCACCTGCCCGGAGAAGATCGCACGCGTCCTCGGCGATGCCGCCGACATGGCCACGTCGGAGATCCTGAGCATGCACCCCGGCCCCGTGATGCCGCCGGACGTGCTCGCCCAGGGACTCCGGCGCGACCGGCGGGTGCTGGACCGGGGGGTGTCGATGCGCAGCATCCATCTGCGGCCCATGACCCGGATCACCCATGCGATGACCCATCTGCAGGAGCTGCGGGCAGCGGGTGCGGACCTGAGGATCGCCAGCATCGTGCCGTTCCGGTTCATCCTGGTCGACCGGGTGCAGGCGCTGGTGCCCGCCCTGCACGTCCGGTCGAGCGGCGCGATGATGGTGCTGCGCGGTGAGGCCGTCACCGCGCTGCTGGCGAAGGTCTTCGAGATGTGCTGGGCGTCCGCCGCTCCCCTGGAGGCGGCCGAGTCCGGCCAGGAGTCCGGGTTCACCTCCCAGCAGCTGTGGATGCTGCGGCTGATGGCCACCGGCCGCAAGGACGAGGCGATCGCCCGCGAACTCGGCGTGTCCGTACGGACGTTGCGCAGGATGATGGCGGACCTGATGGCGCGGCTGGGCGTGGACAGCCGGTTCCAGGCAGGCATCACGGCGGCGAAGCTGGGCCTGCTGGACTAGGGCCCTTCTGAGGGATCTCCGGCACCTGGCCGGGTCCGGGTGGCGGGGCCGGCCTCGGGTTGTCCGGTTGGGGCCAGGCCGCCATGGGCAGGGCTTTCGTGCTGGCCCTTGCCGGGGCCGGTGGACAGGATGGTGCTCCGGCAACGTGCCAGTTGAGTCAGGAGCCCTCCTCGTGTTCGACCCGGTACTCCTCAGATCCCTGACGGGGACACCGCTGCGGGTCCAGTGCGCCGTACTGCCCGTGCCCGCACCCGACGGCGGAGCCGTCGACGTGCCGCGCGAGTGGGCCGTGGTGCGCGTCAGGCTGCGGGGAGCGGGCAGTACCGGGCGGGGAGAGGCCACGCTCCTGCCGTATCTGGAGGCGGACAGCCGCGAAGCCGTCAGCGAGCAACTGGCCTCGATCGAGGCCGAGCTGGCGCGTGTGATCAGCCCGCTCCAACTGCCGGACCTGCTGCCGCCGGGCCCCCTGCGCAGCGCCCTCGACACCGCGCTGTGGGACCTGCTGGCCAAGCGCAGCGGGCAACGGGCCTGGGAACTGCTCGGTGTTCCCCGGCCGCGCCCGGTACCGGTCGTCCGCACCCTCCCGCTGCTGGAGCACACCCGGCTGGAGAGCGAACTGCGCCACAGCGACGGCTTCTCCTCGCTCAAGCTGAAACTCGGGGCCGGTGCCGTGGAGGACGACCTCGCCCGGCTCGACGCGGTGCGCCGCCACCGGCCCGACGCCTGGCTGATGGCCGACGCCGACGGCGGGTGGGACGTGGACCGGCTGCACGCGATGCTGCCGAAGCTCGCGGAGCACGGGGTGCGGGTGCTCGAACAGCCGCTGCCCGAGGCGGAGTCGTCGGCGCTCGTCACCCTGCGCCGCCCGTTCCCGATCATCGCCGATCTCTCCCGGGGCGACATCGGGGACTTGGGGCGGCTCGTGGCCCGGTACGACGGGATCAACCTCAAACTGGACGCCGTGGGCGGTCTCACCACGGCCCTCGCCATGATGGAGCAGGCGGAGCAGCGGGGCCTGCTCGTGCTGCTCGGCTCACCGCCCGCGACCGCGCGGTCCTGGGCGGCGACCCTGCACGCGGCACCCGCGGCGGATCTGGTGAACGTGCCGCAGACGCTGCGTGTCCCGGGGGAGCCCCACGAACCACAGCGGCCGAACGGCCCGCGGGCGCGACCCGCCACGGACCTCTGGGGCTGACCCCGCCCGCACCGGGTCCTCCGGGCCGGGCGGGCGAGTCGTCAGCCCCAGATCAGGTCGTCCTCTGCCGCCGCGGCCGGGGCCGGCGGTGTGGCGGAGCCGGTGGTGCTGCGACGGAACTTTCGCGTGTAACTCATGGTGATCTCCTCCGTGCGGTGGCGCATGCCGGACCGGCAGCAGGCGATGTGGTCGGCCCCACCGATCATCCGACGTACCCGGTCGGGAAACAGCCGCCCGCGCCTGGCCGCCACGGGAATGACCGCTCGATGCCACAGCGGCCGAGGCGCCGCCCCGGGCCGGGAAACGGCGGGCTGCACCGCGGCCCGGAAGGCTGCGGCTGAGGCGGCGAGCCCGCCGGTTCCGCAGGGCGAACGGCGGGTCCCTGGGCCGCGGTCCGGGAGGCGGTGACCTCAGCCGGCCGACAGGCCGGAGAACCGCGGACCGGAGAACGGCGGGCCGGAAAGCCGCGGGTTGGGAAGGCCACGGCGAGGCGGCGAGCCCCGCCGGTTCCGGGCCGCAAGCGGCGGCTCAGAGGCCGCTCCTGGGAAGGCTGCGGTTGAAATGGCGAGGCCGCCGGTTCCGGAGGGTGAACGGCGGGTCGCAGGGCCGCGGTCTGGGAGGCGGCGAGCTCCGCCGGTCGCCGGCCGGAAAACCGTGGGTAGGGGAGCCGTGGTCGGGAAGACCACGGCGAGGCGGCGAGCCACGTCGGTTCCGGACGGTGAAGGGCGGGTTGTAAGGCCACGAGTCGTAAAGCCACGCTCTGGAGGCGCGACCTCCGCCGGTCCCCAAGCCGGAAAACGACGGGCCGGGATGCCGCCGGCCGGAGAAACGACGGGCCGGCATGCCGCGGGTCGGAAAGCGACGGGCCCGAAGGCCGCGGGCCGGAATGCCGAGGGCCCGAAAGCCGCGGGTCGCAAAGCCACGCTCTGGAAGCGCGACCTCCGCCGATCCCCATGCCGGAGAAGGCGGGCCGGAAGGCCGCGGGCCCGAAAGCCGCGGGCCGGAATGCCGCGGGCCGGAATGCCGCGGGCCGGAATGCCGCGGGCCGGAATGCCGCGGGCCGGAATCCGTGGGCCGGAATGCCGTGGGCCGGAGTGCAGCGGAGCGGAATGTGCGAGCCCCGCCGGTCGCCGGGGGTTGGCCGGGCGGCCTGCGGGGCGCGGGGGCGGGCAGGTGCCGCTCTGCGGTGAGCGGCACGCCCGGTCAGCCGGCAGACGCTCAGTAGTGCACGCGGCGGTCCTGCTCCGTCACCCGGTACCGCACGTTCCACAGGCTCCGGCGTACATAGGTCCGCTGCAGCCAGCGGTCCCGGCCGTCGTACCGGGCCGTGAACGTGGACCGGGCGTGCACTCCCTTCCGGTTGTTGATCAGCAGGGCCTGGCCCGGACGCAGCTGGACGCTGTGCGCGACCTGGCGGCAGACCAGCTGGAGCGTCTCCAGCGCCTCCCGTGCCCCGCTGGTGAGCGGGTGCACCCCGTTGGCGGAGATCGCGATCTCCGGGAAGTCGTGATGGCCGCTGATCATCGGCACCGGCTCGGACAGCACGTCCTGCCCGCCGGCGACGTCACGCACGTAACTGCCCGGCGCGTTCAGCCGGAACAGCGGGCTGCGCAGGGTGTCGAGCATCTCCGGCGTCAGCGCGGCCGAGATGTCACGGGCATCGGCGTAGAAGGTGCCGGCCACGCCCTCGTGGTCGGCACGCAGGCAACTGAGTACGAGGAAGTCGGGGTTGGCCACGTCGTACCGGCCGATCACGTCATGCATGATGTCGCTGTGGAAGTTGAGGAAGATCTCGGACCCCTGGTTCGTCTGGGTCCGCTCACCTCCCGCGACCGGAATGACGTCGTGCACCAACTGGCCGGCCTTCTCCGTGAGCACGCCCATGGGCTCACCGAGCAGACCGCTGAGACCCAGCAGCACGCCCTCCGCCACGAACGACGTCTTCTCCCGGCTCGGTCCGCCGTCCGACGGCGTGTCGGGCAGCTCCGGGTCCACCGGCAGGTTGCTGATCAGGCTGACGCCCGGAGTGTCGATGTGCCGGCCGAAGTCCAGGACCTGCTGCAGCAGCTCCGTCGGCAGCGTCGCGAAGATCTGCAGCAGCCGGGTCATCGAGTGGTCTATGTCGATGTTCGGGTCCGGCAGCCGCTCCAGCTGTTCGCCGAGCGCGTCCCGTACCCCGTCGGGCAGGGCGATCTCGCGGAAGGTCTCCTTGGTGACGGGTTCGGCGGCCGGCACGGTGTGGACGGTGGTCGCGGTCATGGCTGTCACACTCCTTGCATTTCGAGCAGCGGCGCGTCGGGGGCGAGGTCCGCGCCGGGACGGTTCACGTAGTCGTGCAGGCGCTGCGTGAGGTGCAGCGCGTCCTCCTCGTCGGCGGCGAGCCGGGTCGCCACCTGGCTGCCGCGCACCGCGGTCACCGGAATGCCCGCGTACTCACCGGGGGTCAGTCCGTTGCGCCGCTGGAACTCCGGCAGGTCGACGAAACCGCCGGTGACGGCGACCAGCGGGCCCGACGTCAGACGGACGACATCGATGTTGGCGCCGTGGAAGACGGTGTAGGCCTGGTCGGCGAGCTCCTCCGTCGCGTACCGCAGGGCCGCCGAGCGCTGGTTCAGGACGACCGCGGCCACCGAGGAGCCCGCGGTGCCGATCACCGAACCGCGCGGGAACGGCGGCCGGTTGTAGCGGCAGACGATCTCGATCCGGTTGCGCTGGGCGAGCCGTACGGCCCTTCGGTGCAGCACCTTCGCGCCGTACAACGACATCAACGCCGCCGTGTTGTACGACACTTCGCCGAGCAGCCGGGCACCCGTGATCAGATGCGGGTCGGAGCTGTAGATGCCGTCCACGTCCGAGTGGATCTCGCAGCTGTGCGCGCCGACCGCCGCCGCGACCGCCACCGCCGACAGGTCCGAGCTGTTCTTGCCCAGCCAGGTCGGCCGGCCGTCCCGGTCGGCGGCCTGGCCGCCCGGCACCACCACGACCTCGTGGTCGCGGACCGCCGTACGCAGCGGCTCCGGGTCGGTGTGCTCCAACCGGGCCCACATGAACGACGAGTCCGTGGTCAGCCCCAGCTGGTGGCCGGCGAGCACCGTGGCGCTGCGGCCCGCTCGGTGCAGCGCGGTGGCGAGCAGCTGCGCGCCCACCGTGTCGGCGAGGGTCAGCAGACCGGCGACGGTCTCGTCCTCCGGGTGCGGGTTGACCTGGCTGAGCCGCTCGCGGAACTGCTCCGTCTCACCGGGCTGGCCGCTCACCACGACGACCAGGCGGCTGCCCTCCACGTCGATCCGCTGGGACAGTGCCTCGGCGAGCTGCTGGTACGCGGCCAGGGTGCGGAAGCTGGAGCCGCCGAACTTCAGGACCGCGGGCGGCTGCTGCGTCGGTGGTGCGGCTGTCACAGGGTCCCCCGGGCGATCAGTTCTTCGGCGATCTGGATGGCGTTGAGCGCGGCGCCGATCGTGAGGTTGTCGGCGACCAGCCAGAGCCAGAAGGCGCGCGGGTTGTTCGGGTTCACGCGGACGCGGCCGACGTGCACCCGGTTGGGGTCGTCGATGGTCGTCGGCGTGGGGAACTCGCGCGGCGACTCACGGTCGTGCACCGTCACCTCGGGCAGCGCCGCCAGCACCTCGACGAGTTCGGCGCGGTCGACCACGCCCTGCGCCTCGATCCACACGGTCTCCGAGTGGCCGTTGACGACCGGCACCCGCACACAGGTGGTGGTGACGTCCAGATGGGGTATGCCGAGGATCTTGCGGGACTCCTGGAGCATCTTCTGCTCCTCCAGCGTGAAGCCGGTGTCCAGGAAGCGGTCGATCTTCGGGATGACGTTGAAGGCCAGTGAGGGGGTGAACTCCTTGGCGGGGTACGGCTCGTCGGGGTTCTCCAGGGCGGCCCGGCTCGACTCGCGCAGTTCCTCGACGCCCGGGTGCCCCAGCCCCGACGCCGCCTGGTAGGTGCTGACCACGGCCTGCCGCACACCCCACCGCTCCTCGACGCCCTTCAGGAGCCGTACCAGCGGGATGGTCGAGCAGTTGGGGTTGGCGATCACCCCGGACTTCGGGCGCCGGTCCAGCTCGTGCGCGTTGACCTGCGGTACGACCAGCGGGGTGTCCGGGTCCATGCGGTAGGCGATGGTGTTGTCGATGACCACGGCGCCGGCGGCGGTCGCCTTCGGCACCCACTGCTGGCTGGCCTCGGTGCCGGCGGAGAAGAACGCCAGGTCGACGGTGGAGAAGTCGAACTCGTCCACGGCCTGCACGGGATACGGCACCCCGTCGACGCTCAGCTCGGTGCCCGCCGAACGGGCCGAGGCGACGAGCTGGATGTCGCGGTAGCGCAGACCGCGCTGCTCGATCAGGTCGATGAGCGTGTTGCCGACGGCGCCGGTGGCGCCGACTATGGCGATCCGGGGGGCGGCGGGGTCGGTGACGCGTGTCATCGGTTTCCTCCAGAGTTGATCTTGACCTTGGGCCCGGTGGCCGGTGCGGCCTCGGCGGCGGGCGCGGTGGCCGCCGCCCTGGCCGCGCGGCCCTTGAAGGACCAGCCGAGGTTGATGCCGAGGCTGGCGGCGACGATCATCGGGATGCCGAGGGCCTGCAGCAGGCTGACGCTGTGCCCGTACACGGCCCAGTCCATGAGCATCGCCACGGCCGGGTACACGAACGCCAGGACGGCGATCTTCGGGGTGGGCAGCTTCTGGTACGAGGAGTACATGAGGACGTACATCACGCAGGTGTGGATGACGCCCAGACCGACCAGCCAGCCCCAGCCGGAGCCGAGGTTCTTCGTCTCGCTCAGCGTGGTGAAGGGCAGCAGCAGGAAGATGCCGAGCACCAGCTGCACCAGGGCGACCAGATGCGGCTTCACGCCGGTGACCCGCTTGGTGATCAGGGTCGAGACGCCGTAGAAGACGGCCGCGAGCAGCGCGTAGCCGAGGCCCGCCAGATAGGCGCTGTCCCCGCTGCCCGTCAGGTCGGACGCCGACACCCCGGCGACCAGGACCAGTCCGGCGAAGGCCACCCCGAGCCAGCCGACCTTGCTGGCCGTGATCTTGTCACGGAAGATCAGCGAGCCGAGGAGCATCACGTAGAAGGGCTGCGTGTGGTAGACGACCGTCGCCACGGAGATCGACGTGCCCTGGTACGACTTGAAGAGGAAGGCCCAGTTGAACACGATGAACGCGCCGCCGAGCGCCGCCAGGCCGAGCTTCTTGGGCGTGAAGCCGTGGTTCTTGAAGAAGCCGCGCACCAGGCAGTACAGACCCAGCGCGACCGTGCCGAACAGGCAGCGGAAGAACACCACGTTGAAGGGTGACGCGCCGGATTCGATCACGAAGACGCCCAGGGTGCCGGAGAGCACCATGGCGAGCGTCAGCTCGATCGCTCCCTTTGTCTCCTGGTTCGGTGCCCGAGTGTCGGTACTCATGTGAAGTGCCTTTCTGAGGGGTTGGGGGCGGTTGGTCAGTGCAGGGGCACGGCGTAGTGCAGGCCGCCCCTGGTCCACAGCTCGTTGAGTCCGCGCGGTACGGCGAGGCCGGTGGCCGGCCCGAGGTTGCGTTCGTAGACGTCCGCGTAGGTGCCGACCGCGGCCAGGACCCGGGCGGCCCAGTCCTGGTCGAGGCCGACGGCCGGCCCGTGCAGGCCCGCCGTCTCGGCGGCCTGGGCCAGCGCCTTCTCCCGCTCGCCCACCTCGTCGACCTGGTGCTCGGCGGACACCAGGAGCTGCAGCACCCACCGGCACAGCCGGAACCAGGCCGGGTCGTCGTCGCGTACGGCCGCCGCCATCGGCTCCCGGGAGATGGCCGTGTCGAGGATGCGGTGGGCCGCGGGGTCGTCCAGCGCCGCCCGCTCCCCGGCGAGCGCCACCCGGTCGAGGACATAGGCCGCGCACGTGCCGTCGGCGTAGGCGGCGAGCGTCTCACCCGGCGTGGTGTACGCCACCGGTTCGACGGCCAGTCCCCGACCGCCGTACCAGGAAGCCAGGTTGGCCGCGCTCGTGGTGCCCGCCTGCACGGCCACGCGGCGCCCGGCCAGCTCCTCGGGGCGGGTGATACCGCTGTCCGCGCGGACCAGGAAGCCCTCGCCGTCGTAGCAGGTGACTCCCGCGAACAGCACGGGCAGGGAGGCCTCCCGGCCCAGGGTCCAGCTGACGTTGCAGACGGTCAGGTCGACCTCGCCGGACGCCAGCCGGCCGAGCCGCTGCGCCGGATCGGTGGGGGCCCACTCGACGGCGTCCGCGCTGCCCAGCGCGGCGGCGGCCACGGCCCGCGCGACATCGGTGTCGAGGCCGCTCCACCGGCCGTCGTCGCCGCGCAGCGACAGCCCGCGGATGCCGCGGCTGACCGCGGCCCGGAGGACACCGCGCTCGCGCACGGCGTCCAGAGTGGATGTGCTCATGACATGCTCGCTCACGGCGTGCTCCTAGCGGGGCCGTTGGGGGGTGTACGGCAGCCCCCTGAGGTGCTGCACATTGGTCAGTTGCTCGCGGTCGAAGCGGCGTTCGTTGAAGCCGAGCATCGTCAGCAGCCCCTTCGCGCTGACCGGCCGGTGGGCGCCGCCGTGCGCCACCTTCAGGGGCATCCGCCCGGGCTCCGCCCAGCGCAGCATGCCGCCCCCGTCCACATACGCCCGCGACCTGTTGGCGTTGTCCTGGTGCAGGCAGTACGGGACGTCCAGATGGCCCCGCGAGAAGGCCCGGACCAGAGACTCGCCGACGGTCGGCGCCAGCTCCAGGGTGCTGTCGATCAGCAGCCGGGCCTCTTCGTAGATGCCCGTGTCCGTGGCCTCGACGTCCGGCACCCGGCCCGCCTCGTCCCGTGCGATGGCGTCGGCGAACTCCAGGGCGTCCACGTTCTCGGCGATCGTGGGGATCCGGTGCGCCTCCGCCGGGGTCTTCACGATCAGCCGCTCGCTGCCGCTGCGCACCGCGAGGCGGACGCTCTCCTCCAGGATCCGGTACGAGCCCACGGGGGTACGCGGGAACACCCCCATGAACGTGTACAGCACCACGTGCCAGTCGGCCCGCGGCAGGCGTTCGCCCGCGAGCCGCCGCAGGGCCGCGATCGCCTCCAGATCCTGTCCCGGGTGGGTCTGCTGCGCATAGCTCAGCGAGATGTCGCTCAGTCCGTGCTCCCGGAAGAACAACGCCTCCAGCACGCTCAGCGCGACCAGCAGACTCGGCGGGCACAACTGCCCGAGCATGCAGCCGCCGAAGCTCTCCAGGTGCATCGGCACCGGCTGCGCGGCGATCAGCTCGCAGCACTGGGCCCAGGCCTTCACCGCCTCGCTGATCGGCGCCCGGCTGTAGGGCAGGCAGTACGAGACGGGACCGCCCTCGGTGGCGTCCACGCCGGCCGCCACCATCGCCTGGAACAGCGGGTACGGCAGCGCGGAGCCGTGCCTGACCTGGACGGGGAAGCCGTCCCCCGACACCTCGTCGAGCAACTGCCGGGTGGTCCCGGGCCCGTGCGCCACCAGCGGGAAGCCGTTCAGCTCCGCGCCGGTGCGCAGGGCCGCCCGCGCCGAGTCGTGGTCGTTGACCCGGGTGTAGCTGTCCAGGGTGATCGTGCCGACCGAGGCGGCGTCGGCGGCCCGCACCCCCAGCAGTCCCTCACGCATCGTGGCGAGATCGGCGAAGCCCATCCGCGGCTGGACGACGAGACGCCCCTGCGCGTGCGCTTCCCGGATGTGGCGCGAGAACCGCCCCAGCGGACCGGTCCCGGCCACGGGATTGTCGTTTGTGCGCGCCGGTGTGTTCACGCGGCGGCCCCGGAGGTGAGTTCGGGCCGTTCCGCGCTTTCCAGGGTCGCCAGGAATTCCTGGAACCCGTCGATTCCGCCGTCCGCCTCGAATACCGCGTCGAACCCGCTGAGCGCGAGTTCCTCGGCGAACACGATGTTCTCGGCGCCGCGCACCCCCAGCTTTCCGCCGATGACCACACGCAGGTCCGCCAGATCCGGCTCACTGCGTATACGGCGGATCAGGCGCAGTCCATCGAGATGGCCATGGCCGTTCACCGTGCTGATGACCAGGGCGTCCGGCCGGGACCGCCGGCACTCCTCGATGATGAGCTCATCCGGCACGCAGGCACCCAGATTGACGACGTCCGCGCCCTGTTCCTCAAGCAGCAACTGCAGAAAGACCAGGTTCCACATATGGGCGTCGGAAGACACGCTCGACACGACAAACTTCTTCGCCGGGAGCATGACTTGAGACATAAGAGTTTCTCCTTGCCGCTGAAACTGTGACTCTCTGAGTCTCCGTACCGGGCTGTGGCCGAGTCCAGAAAACCGGTTCGGTATTGCAGATGGGCTTTATCGAGCCGATCGATCGACAAGACCGGGGATGGCCCCTGACCGCATACCGCTCCTGATTTTTGGGACGCTCCCGCCGATCACGGCTCCTGGTATTCCCGGCTGAGGAATTCGATGACCTGCTCCACGAACACCTGGCGCTCGCGCGACAGCTGCGATCCCTTGCGCCAGGCGAGCTGGGTGTACAGCTCGAACGGCGGCTCCCAGGCCAGCGGCACCAGTGTTCCGGCGGCCAGTTCGTCGGCGACCGTCATCCGCGGCAGCAGGCTGATCCCGAGCCTGGCGCCGACCCCCCGCTTGATCGCCTCGATGTTGCCGAACTCCAGGAACGGCACCGGTTCACCGGAGCCGTCGTTCAGCTCCGCCTCCAGCAGCTCCCGGTAGGCGCACCCCGCCTCGGGCGCGAGCACCGACTCCTGGCGCAGCTCGTCGGTCTCCACCTTGGTCTCGTCGGCCAGCCGGTGGCCCGGAGCGGCGACGATGACCAGCGGCTCGACGCCGAGGACCTCGCTGTGCACACCCGAGTGCTGGGTCTCGGCCTCCATCAGGAAGCCCGCGTCGAACACCCCCTGCCGCAGCGAGTGCAGGGTCTCGGCGCACAGGCTGGGCCGCAGCGCGATCTGCAGCCGCGGGTAGCGGTGGTGGAAGTACTCCAGGACGGGCGGCATGCGGTAGGAGGTGATGCTCTCCATCGTGCCGATCGTCAGCACCCCCTCCGGCCGCGCGTCCGGCGACGCCGCACCGCGCGCCTCGTCCGCGAGCGACAGCATCTGGGCCGCGTACGGCAGCAGCCGCGTACCCGCCGGAGTGAGCTTGACCTTGCCCGCGACCCGCTCGAACAGCTCGCTGCCGAGGGATACTTCGAGGCCCTTGATCTGCGCGGTCACACTGGACTGCGCGTAGCTGAGTTCGGCCGCTGCCCGGGTGAAGCTCCCCAGCGTGGCCACACGGTGAAAGGTCCGGAGTTGCCGGATGTCCATTGGTCTCTCCCGGAGGGATGCGGACGGAAATCGATCCACGGTGGTCGGGACATCGAGCCTGCCGACCCCGCCCGTGCGGCGGAAGGAGATCCCGGTGGCACACAGTGCCCACGGCAGAGATGTGCCGGGGGACGGGAGCCGCGCCGACGACGGCGAGCGCGGGCCGGCCCGGGCGGACGCCGGCGCGTGCCGGGCGGTACGGGCGACGTCACCCGTGAGGATGCCGTCGCCGGACGGCCGGCCCGGGGCCCCGCCCCCGCTGTCCGCTTCTGCCCCACGTTTGTCAGTGCCGGGCCGTAGGGTTGGTCACGCTATGACGAAGCCCCCACTCTCCGAACTCCTGCATGCCGCCGTCACCGCCGTCGGCGGTACGGAGCGCCCCGGCCAGGTGACCATGGCCGAAGCGGTCGCCGAGGCGATCGACGACGGATCCCACCTGCTGGTCCAGGCCGGCACCGGCACCGGTAAGTCGCTCGGCTATCTGGTGCCGGCGCTCGCGCACGGAGAACGGGTGGTCGTCGCCACGGCCACCCTCGCCCTGCAGCGCCAGCTCGTGGAGCGTGACCTGCCCCGCACGGTCGACGCCCTGCACCCGCAGCTGCGCCGCCGCCCGGAGTTCGCGATGCTCAAGGGCCGGTCGAACTACCTCTGCCTGCACCGCCTGCACGAGGGCGTGCCGCAGGACGAGGAGGACGGCCTCTTCGACCAGTTCGAGGCCGCGGCGCCCACCAGCAAGCTGGGCCAGGACCTGCTGCGGCTGCGCGACTGGTCGGACGAGACCGAGACCGGCGACCGGGACGATCTCACCCCGGGTGTGTCGGACCGTGCCTGGGCGCAGGTGTCGGTGTCGTCGCGGGAGTGCCTGGGCGCGTCGAAGTGCGCGTACGGCGCCGAGTGCTTCGCCGAGATGGCCCGCGAGCGTGCCAAGCTCGCCGACGTCGTGGTCACGAACCACGCGCTGCTCGCCATCGACGCCATCGAGGGCGCACCGGTGCTGCCGCAGCACGAGGTGCTGATCGTGGACGAGGCCCACGAGCTCGTCTCCAGGGTCACCGGCGTCGCGACCGGCGAACTCACACCCGGCCAGGTCAATCGCGCGGTGCGCCGCGCCGCCAAGCTCGTCGACGAGAAGGCCGCCGATCAGCTCCAGACCGCCGCGGAGGGCTTCGAGCGGCTGATGGAGCTGGCCCTGCCGGGCCGCCTGGAGGAGATCCCGGAAGACCTCGGCTACGCCCTCATGGCCCTGCGGGACGCCGCCCGTACGGTCATCACCGCGCTCGGCTCCACCCGCGACAAGTCGGTGCAGGACGAGGACGCGGTGCGCAAGCAGGCGCTCGCCTCGGTGGAGACGGTCCACGACGTGTCCGAGCGGGTCCTGAACGGCTCGGAGTGGGACGTCGTCTGGTACGAGCGGCACGACCGCTTCGGCGCGTCCCTGCGGATCGCCCCCATGTCGGTCTCGGGCCTGCTCAGGGAGAAGCTCTTCGCCGACCGCGCCGTCGTCCTCACCTCCGCGACACTCAAGCTGGGCGGCGACTTCAACGGCGTCGGCGCCTCCCTGGGACTCGGCCCCGAGGGCGTCGAGGGGGAGGACCTGCCGCAGTGGAAGGGCGTCGACGTCGGCTCGCCGTTCGACTACCGCAGGCAGGGCATCCTCTACGTGGCCAAGCATCTGGCCCGCCCCGCGCGTGACGGCGAGCGCTCCGACATGCTCGACGAGCTGACCGAGCTCATCCAGGCGGCCGGCGGCCGCACGCTCGGGCTGTTCTCGTCCATGCGGGCCGCGCAGCTCGCGGCGGAGGAGCTGCGCTCCCGGATCCCCGAGTTCCCGATCCTGCTCCAGGGCGAGGAGACCCTCGGTGAACTGATCAAGAACTTCGCGGCCGACCCGAAGACCTGCCTGTTCGGCACGCTGTCCCTGTGGCAGGGCGTCGACGTTCCCGGCCCCAGCTGCCAGCTGGTCGTGATGGACAAGATCCCCTTCCCCCGGCCCGACGATCCCTTGATGAGCGCTCGGCAGAAGGCGGTGGAGGACGCGGGCGGCAACGGCTTCATGGCGGTGGCGGCCACGCACGCGGCCCTGCTCATGGCCCAGGGCGCCGGCCGGCTCGTCCGCGCGTCGGGGGACCGCGGTGTGGTCGCCGTACTGGATCAGCGCCTGGCCACCGCACGGTACGGCGGCTATCTCAAGGCGTCACTGCCGGACTTCTGGTACACGACGGACCGCAACCAGGTGCGCAAGTCGCTCGCGGCGATCGACGCGGCGGCCAAGGCGGCGGAAGCGGAGCACGCGGAGGCGAAGTGATCGCGGGCGTGGCCTGACCGACGCCGGTCAGGCCACGCCGCGCCGAGGAGCATCCGGAGGCAGAGGCGCTGAGCGCCCCTGGATGCGGCAGGGCCCCGGAACCGGCGCAGGGGTTCCGGGGCCCGGTCAGGGAGCGAGCGGCCGTGCGGCCCGCCCGCCGCGGACGTCACACGCGCCGCAGCACCGCGACGACCTTGCCCAGGATGGTCGCGTCGTCGCCCGGGATGGGCTCGTAGGCCGCGTTGTGCGGGAGGAGCCAGACATGGCCGTCCTCGCGCTTGAAGCGCTTGACGGTGGCTTCGCCGTCGAGCATGGCCGCCACGATGTCGCCGTTCTCGGCGACCGGCTGACGGCGCACGGTGACCCAGTCACCGTCGCAGATCGCGGCCTCGATCATGGAGTCGCCGACGACCTTCAGGACGAACAGTTCGCCGTCGCCGACGAGCTGGCGGGGGAGGGGGAAGACGTCCTCGACGGACTCCTCCGCGAGGATGGGGCCACCGGCGGCGATGCGGCCCACCAGCGGGACGTAGGACGCGGCGGGCTTGCCGGCGGTGTCCGTGGGCTGCACGGTCACGGCCTGGTCGGAGCCGCGCACCTCGTAGGCGCGGGGGCGGTGCGGGTCGCGGCGCAGGAAGCCCTTGCGCTCCAGCGCCATGAGCTGATGAGCGACCGACGAGGTGCTGGAGAGGCCGACGGCCTGGCCGATCTCCCGCATCGACGGCGGGTAGCCACGCCGCTGGACGGAGTCACGGATGACTTCGATCACGCGGCGCTGCCGGTCGGTGAGTCCGGAGCTGTCCGCCCGGATTCCTGGAGGTCGGCCCGGCAGGGAGCGCTTGGGCCCCTCGGGATTCGTGGCTTCGTTCATCACGTGTACCGGCTCGACTCGGCCCTGGGAGCGGTCCTCGGCGGTGATGGTGGCACTGTCTGCGGTGGTGGTCACGTCGGCCCCTCTCGATGGTCTCCCTGCTGCACAACGGTAGATGCTTTCGAAAGGTTGCGCCAAACACACGTTCGAGTGAAAAAGTGCGATTCACCTGACGCGATCGCGTGTCTGGGTGTATTGCTGACGCGCCGCCCGGCGGGCAAAAGCGCCCATTGCTGTACTCTTCACCGCTGGGATTTCCGACCTCGTGGGTCGCCGCCCCAGTCTGCCATCCGGAACCCGGCCGTCCGGGGTTCGGGTTCCTTCCGTGCCGGAGCCCTACGTGTCCTCCGCGCGGCGCCCACGGTATCCCCGTAAGCGCCACAGTGGTACGGCTCCGCGTCCGCGTGTCCCCGCGGTCACCTGTGTGCGCGGCCGTCGGCCGCCCTGTCGCAGCGACACGCGCGTCTGCCTCGGCGTATGAGTCGATCCCCACATCTAGTGGTTGGATGGCTACAGCAGCCCACAAGTTGTGGTCCCCCGGGTCTGAGATGGCTCCGCGATCGCCTATGCTTAGGGCTGCTTCGCGGGGCCCATGAGGTCCGGCGAGGTTGTTGAGTCTGCTGTGAGGAGGGTTGGAGATCATGCACTGCCCCTTCTGCAGGCACCCCGACAGCCGCGTGGTCGACAGTCGTACGACCGACGACGGCACGTCGATCCGCAGGCGCCGTCAGTGCCCTGACTGCTCCCGTCGTTTCACGACCGTGGAGACGTGCTCGCTCATGGTGGTCAAGCGGTCGGGGGTCACGGAGCCCTTCAGCCGCGCCAAGGTCATCAACGGCGTGCGCAAGGCGTGCCAGGGGCGGCCCGTGACCGAGGACGCACTCGCCCAGCTCGGCCAGCGGGTCGAGGAGGCGGTGCGGGCCACCGGAAGCGCCGAGCTGACCACCCACGACGTGGGGCTGGCCATACTCGGCCCGTTGCAGGAACTCGACCTCGTCGCCTATCTGCGATTCGCCTCCGTCTACCGGGCGTTCGACTCGCTTGAGGACTTCGAGGCCGCCATCGCGGAGCTGAGGGAAGCGCCGCGAGGCCCCGCCGCGGACGAGGGTGACGCGGCGGCGGGGAGCCAGGAAGACGATCGCGGGCCCGGGCGGACCACTCAGGTCCCCGTGCCCGCCCACGCCGCCGACTGACCGGAGGGCCGGAAACCGGGAGGAGCCCCGGGTTCCGGCCGGAAGGCGGCGACCGAAGACCTGTTGCGGGTGGCGGCTGAGGGTGCCCGCAACACACGACAGAACACCGTGCCACGGGAACAAACGGGGCACTTCAGGGCGTTTTTGCCCGTATCAGGGAGGCGGCATGACAGAGACGGCGAGCGGTCCGGCACGAGGTTCCCGAGCCAAGGGCGGCAAGGCGGGAAACAAGGGGCTGCAGATCGAGCGCATCCACACCACCCCCGGCGTACACCCGTACGACGAGGTCGAGTGGGTGAGCCGTGACGTCGTCATGACCAACTGGCGCGACGGCTCGGTCAACTTCGAGCAGCGTGGCGTCGAGTTCCCCGACTTCTGGTCGGTGAACGCGGTCAACATCGTCACCAGCAAGTACTTCCGCGGTGCCGTGGGCACCCCGCAGCGCGAGACCAGCCTCAAGCAGCTGATCGACCGCATCGTGAAGACGTACCGGAAGGCCGGTGAGGACCACAAGTACTTCGCCTCGCCCGCCGACGCGGAGATCTTCGAGCACGAGCTGGCGTACGCCCTCCTGCACCAGATCTTCAGCTTCAACAGCCCCGTCTGGTTCAACGTCGGCACGTCGCAGCCCCAGCAGGTGTCCGCCTGCTTCATCCTGTCCGTCGACGACTCCATGGAGTCGATCCTCGACTGGTACAAGGAAGAGGGCATGATCTTCAAGGGCGGCTCCGGAGCCGGCCTGAACCTCTCCCGCATCCGCTCCTCCAAGGAGCTGCTGTCCTCCGGCGGCAACGCCTCCGGTCCGGTCTCCTTCATGCGCGGCGCCGACGCCTCCGCCGGCACCATCAAGTCCGGTGGCGCCACCCGCCGCGCCGCCAAGATGGTCGTGCTCGACGTCGACCACCCCGACATCGAGGACTTCATCGAGACCAAGGTCAAGGAAGAGGAGAAGATCCGCGTCCTGCGCGACGCGGGCTTCGACATGGACCTGGGCGGCGACGACATCACCTCCGTCCAGTACCAGAACGCCAACAACTCGGTCCGCGTGAACGACGAGTTCATGAAGGCGGTCGAGGCCGGCGGCAAGTTCGGTCTGCGCGCCCGGATGACCGGCGAGGTCATCGAGGAGGTCGACGCCAAGGCGCTCTTCCGCAAGATCGCCGAGGCCGCCTGGGCCTGCGCCGACCCGGGCATCCAGTACGACGACACCATCAACACCTGGCACACCTGCCCCGAGTCCGGCCGGATCACCGCGTCGAACCCGTGCAGCGAGTACATGCACCTGGACAACACGTCCTGCAACCTGGCCTCGCTGAACCTGATGAAGTTCCTGAAGGACGACGGCAAGGGCAACCAGTCCTTCGAGACCGAGCGCTTCCAGAAGGTCGTCGAGCTGGTCATCACCGCGATGGACATCTCGATCTGCTTCGCGGACTTCCCGACCCAGAAGATCGGCGAGAACACGCGCGCGTTCCGCCAGCTCGGCATCGGCTACGCCAACCTCGGCGCCCTGCTGATGGCCACCGGCCACGCCTACGACTCCGACGGCGGCCGCGCCCTCGCCGGCGCCATCACCTCCCTGATGACGGGTACGGCCTACCGCCGCTCCGCCGAGCTGGCCGCGGTCGTCGGCACCTACGACGGCTACGCCCGCAACGCCGACGCCCACAAGCGCGTCATGAAGCAGCACGCCGACGCCAACGGCACGGCCGTCCGCATGGACGACCTGGACACCCCGGTGTGGGCCGCCGCCACGGAGGCCTGGCAGGACGTCGTCCGCCTCGGTGAGAAGAACGGTTTCCGTAACTCCCAGGCGTCCGTCCTCGCCCCGACCGGCACCATCGGTCTCGCGATGTCCTGCGACACCACCGGTGTCGAGCCCGACCTCGCGCTGGTGAAGTTCAAGAAGCTGGTCGGCGGCGGCTCGATGCAGATCGTCAACGGCACCGTCCCGCAGGCCCTGCGCCGCCTGGGCTACCAGGAGGAGCAGATCGAGGCGATCGTCGCCCACATCGCCGAGCACGGCAATGTGATCGACGCCCCCGGCCTCAAGCACGAGCACTACGAGGTGTTCGACTGCGCCATGGGCGAGCGCGCCATCTCCCCGATGGGCCACGTCCGCATGATGGCCGCGATCCAGCCGTGGATCTCCGGTGCCATCTCCAAGACGGTCAACATGCCGGAGACGGCGACCGTCGAGGAGGTCGAGGAGATCTACTACGAGGCCTGGAAGCTCGGCGTCAAGGCCCTCGCGATCTACCGCGACAACTGCAAGGTCGGCCAGCCGCTCTCCGCCAAGACCAAGGAGAAGGAGAAGGCCGAGGTCACGGAGAAGGCCGAGGCGGCCATCCGCGAGACGGTCGAGAAGGTCATCGAGTACCGCCCCGTCCGCAAGCGCCTCCCCAAGGGCCGCCCGGGGATCACCACGTCCTTCACGGTCGGCGGCGCCGAGGGCTACATGACCGCCAACTCCTACCCGGACGACGGTCTCGGCGAGGTCTTCCTGAAGATGTCCAAGCAGGGCTCCACCCTCGCGGGCATGATGGACGCCTTCTCCATCGCGGTCTCCGTCGGCCTCCAGTACGGCGTGCCGCTGGAGACGTACGTCTCGAAGTTCACGAACATGCGCTTCGAGCCGGCCGGCATGACCGACGACCCGGACGTGCGGATGGCGCAGTCGATCGTCGACTACATCTTCCGCCGCCTGGCGCTGGACTTCCTGCCCTTCGAGACCCGCTCCGCGCTCGGCATCCACTCCGCCGAGGAGCGCCAGCGGCACCTGGAGACCGGTTCCTACGAGCCGGCCGACGACGAGGTCGACGTCGAGGGCCTGGCCCAGTCGGCGCCGCGCGCCCAGGAGCTGAAGGCGGTCGCCACCCCGAAGGCCGAGTCCGAGGCGGTCAAGCCCGCCCCGAAGCAGGCCCACACCAGCGCCGAGCTGGTGGAGATGCAGCTGGGCATCCAGGCCGACGCCCCGCTGTGCTTCTCCTGCGGTACGAAGATGCAGCGGGCCGGTTCCTGCTACATCTGCGAGGGCTGCGGCTCGACCAGCGGCTGCAGCTGACGGTCCTGACCTGAAGTAAGGGGCGCCGGTCCATGGCCGGCGCCCCTTACCGTTACCGTGCCCTGCCCATGACCCGGGTGAAGGTCGCCGGATCCTCCTCGAAGCCCTGCACACCGGGACGGAAGATCCAGTCCCCGGAGTCGTCGCGCACGAATTCGGCGATCGTGGCCGCCGTCGCCCCGGGTACCGAGCCGAAGTCGTCCTGGGCGAGCACGGTGTAGCGGTCCACCCGGACGCGCATGGCCGGGTTCAGCACGCCGGCGAACGTCCTGTGGCCGTACCGCTGTTGGATGACGACACCGACCACCACGCGCGCGTACCGGGCGTCGAGCCGGTCCAGTTCCAGCATCATGACCTCGTCCCAGCCGAAGCCCCTGCCGTCCGTGCTGTCCCGGTTGAGGAAGATCGTGCCGTCCGGTGAGCGGCTGTCGAAGTGCACCAGGTAGGCCGGATCCCCGTGGGTGTCGCCGGAGACGAACGTCGCGGCCACGATGTCGAGATCGGTGGGCGGCTGCCCCGCCGGACTCGGGTCCCACTTGAGGCCGACCTCGACCTTGCCGATTCCCTTGCTGAAGCCGGTCAACGGGCTTCCCCTTCCCCCCTGGTGGTTGCCTCGCCCCCAACTCCCGTGGAGCTGGGGCTCCTTGTCCATCGTGCCACGCGAGCGCCGCGCATGCGCGGGTGATCTGCGCCGGAGCGTGACCGACGCCACGCCCGGTGGCCTTACGATGGCGCGGTGCTGGTCAAGTGGATTCGCTGCACCGTGGTGGACCGCCGCGGTTTCGAGCGGGGGCAGCGGAAATGGGCGGGGCTTCCGGGGGAGCCGGGTTTTCGGGGGCAGGGCGGAGGCTGGAGCCGGCAGCGGCCGGGGGTGGCGCACATATTCGCCTTCTGGGAGAGCCGCGCCTTCTACGACTCCTTCATGGCCCGCTCCCACGACCGACTGGCGGCCGCCCAGTCCGGCACGTTCAAGGACGCCCAGGTCAAGCTCTTCGAGTACCGCTTCGATGTGAAGACGGGGTTCGAGCCGCGGTTCACCGACACGGATCTGATCCGCGTGGCCCTGTGCCGGGTCCACGAGGAGCGCGTCGAGCACTTCACGCTCATGCAGGAGAAGGTCTGGAACCCCGCGATGGCCGGTTCGCCCGGGATGATCCGCGGGATGTTCGCCGAGGCACCCGAGCAGGAGTTCCTGGTCCTGTCGATGTGGCGGTCCGCGGCCGAACACGGCAAGTACCGCACCGAGCGCGTGGAGCGCCTCGCGCTGCGCGCACAGACCGAGGCCGACGTCGCGGCGCTCTCCGGTGACATAGTGGAGCTGGAGCCGTCCTGGACGGTCTGAGGCAACGACAGCGCGTTCGAGGAGCGCACTCGTGTGATCTACGCTGTATGGGGCCGTTCGAGTGCTCGGCTTTCCCTCGTTCGATCTAGGGTTCTGGCATGGCACGACCACGGCGCATCGTCCTTGTCCGGCACGGCGAGTCAACGGGCAACATCGACGACTCCGTGTACGAACGCGAACCCGACCACGCCCTCGCGCTGACCGAGCGCGGCTGGCGGCAGGCCGAGGAGACCGGCAAGAAGCTCCGGGAAGTCTTCGGCCGGGAACGCGTGAGCGTGTACGTCTCCCCCTACCGCCGGACGCACGACACGCTCCGCGCCTTCCACCTCGACCCCGGCCTGATACGCGTCCGGGAGGAGCCCAGGCTCCGCGAGCAGGACTGGGGGAACTGGCAGGACCGCGACGACGTGCGCCTGCAGAAGGCCTACCGCGACGCGTACGGCCACTTCTTCTTCCGGTTCCCGCAGGGCGAGTCCGGCGCCGATGTGTACGACCGCGTCGGCGGCTTCCTGGAGAGCCTGTACCGCAGCTTCGAGGCACCGGACCATCCGCCGAACGTCCTCCTGGTCACGCATGGTCTCGCGATGCGGCTGTTCTGCATGCGCTGGTTCCACTGGACGGTGGCGGAATTCGAGTCGCTGTCGAACCCGGGGAACGCCGAGATGCGGATGCTCGTTCTCGGAGAGGACGGCAAGTACACACTCGACCGGCCCTTCGACCGCTGGCGGGAGCCGGTGCCGTTCTGGGCGAACGGATAGAGTGGCAGAGCGATGACCCCTGACTCCTCTTCCCCCGGGCGCCTGGAGCGCGCCCTGGCGAGCCTGCGCGGACTGGCCGTGGGGGACGCCCTGGGCTCCCAGTTCTTCGTTCCGGCGCACTACCCCCTGCTGAAGCGGCGCGAGCTGCCCCCGGGGCCCTGGCAGTGGACGGACGACACCGAGATGGCCTGCTCCGTGGTCGCCGTACTCGCCGCCCACCAGCGCATCGACCAGGACGCGCTGGCCCGCTCCTTCGCCGGCCACCACGACTTCGACCGGGGCTACGGCCCCGCCGTCAACCGGCTGCTCAGACTCGTCCGGGAGGGCGGGGACTGGCGTGAGCTGGCCGCCGGCCTGTTCAACGGGCAGGGGTCCTGGGGCAACGGAGCGGCGATGCGGATCGCGCCCCTGGGCGCCTGGTACGCGGATGATCCGGAGCAGGCGACCCACCAGGCGGAGATCTCGGCCTACCCCACCCACCAGCACCGTGAAGCCGTCGTCGGCGCCATGGCCGTGGCCGCGGCGGCGGCGCTGGCCGGTTCGCCGGACGGCCCGCCCAGCCCCGAGTCACTCCTCGACGGCGTCATCGCCCTGGTGCCGAAGAGCGCCGTCGGCCAGGGACTCCGGCGTGCCCGGGACATGCTCGACTACGGCGACGCGGGCACCGTCGCGGCCGTACTGGGATGCGGACGGCGTACGACCGCCCACGACACCGTGCCCTTCGCCCTCTGGTCCGCCGCACGGAGCCTCGGTGACTTCGAGGCGGCCTTCTGGACGACGGCCGGGGTGGGCGGCGACGTGGACACGACCTGCGCGATCGTGGGCGGCGTGCTCGCCTCGGGCAAGGCGGGGGCGCCGCCCGCCGCGTGGGCGGAACGGGTCGAGGCACTGCCGGACTGGGTGCCGACGGGGTCCTGAGAGGCCGTCACCAAGGATTCTGCGGAAGGGCGTTACGTCGGGCGAGGCCGGCTGGTAGCGCTGTGCTCATTAATTCGCTAATGCAATCAAGTCTAGGCGGAGCGCTTCCGAGTGGTCGTCGTCAGGGGTGTGACGGAGTCGACCCGTCAAACCCCTTTGGGGGTCATATCCCCTTGAATGGGGCGGAAACGGGTGCGGTCGGGTGCGGCCGACGGCTGTGTCGTCGATGCCGTTCCGGTCGCGATGACGCACCGCTCGAAAATGTGCGCCAGCGAATGAAGTGGCCGGGATCTTGAAGGCATGTCCGACCTGTACGGTGGTCGGGCGACCGGGGTGTCGGGTGGCGATCCCGGCGGCGTACGCTAAAGGCGCCATGCCGTACGAACCACCTACTCACACCGTCGAGCGCTCCCTGCGCGCCACGACCGGAGCGAAGGTCATTGCCGGTGTCGACGAGGTGGGGCGCGGCGCCTGGGCCGGACCTGTCACCGTCTGCGCCGCGATCACCGGGCTCCGCCGTCCACCGGAGGGGCTGACCGATTCCAAGCTGCTGACGATCAAGCGGCGCACGGAACTGGCCGGCGTCCTGCAGGCGTGGGTGACGGCCTATGCGCTGGGGCATGCTTCCCCCGAGGAGATCGACGAGCTGGGGATGACGGCCGCACTGCGGCTCGCCGCGGTCCGCGCCCTGGACTCCCTGCCGGTACGTCCCGACGCCGTGATCCTCGACGGGAAGCACGACTACCTCGGCGCCCCCTGGACGGTGCGCACGGTGATCAAGGGCGATCGCTCGTGTGTGGCGGTCGCCGCGGCGTCGGTGATAGCCAAGGTCCAGCGCGACAAAATGATGGCCGAACTGGGTATCGACCATGCAGACTTCGGTTTTGCGGACAACGCCGGGTATCCGTCGCCCGTGCACAAGGCCGCACTGGCGGAGTGGGGGCCCACCCCACACCACCGCTTGTCGTGGGCGTATCTTGATGCGTTGCCCCAGTGGCGGCATCTCAAGAAGGTCCGCAGCTGGGCGGACGGAAACGTTCCGGAAATCGAGGGTCAGCTCGGCTTCGATTTCTGACGGTTCCGATCGCACTGATGTGCCCCCCGGCCGCCCGCGCCGCACCAAAGTTTGATAAATATCAGCTCATGCCTCTCATTCCCGAGGAGCCTCAGATTCACGAGAGTGCCCAGGGTCCCCGCGCCACACCGGCCACCGGCCGTACCGCGCCGACCCCCCGCCCCGTACCCGGCCCCCGCCCCGCGGCTCCGTCCCGCCCCGGTCGCCCCGGCCCTCCGCGGCCTGCGCCGCCGGTGCAGCGCACGGCGCGTGACGTGGCTCCGGCCAAGCCCGGCCCGTCGGGCCCGGCCGCTCCCGCCGCTCCGCCGGCCGCCCCGCAGATCCAGCTGATCCCGGCCTCGGCCGAGGGCGCGCTCGACGCCGCCGAGGAGGCGGTGGACCTGCTGCTGGACTCGGGTCGTGCCCCCGGGGACGTTCTCGTGCTCACCACCGGGTCCCAGCACCCGTGGGCGGAGCACGAGTTGTCCTTCGGCGAAGCCTCCTACTGGGCGCAGCACGATGCCGGTGACGACGTCTTCTACGCGGACGCCGCCCTCGCCTCCCGCGCCGCGTCCCGCCCCGTGGTCGTCGTGGCCGTCAACGGAGGCCCCGCTTCCGCTGCTGCCGCGGCTCTTCCGCTGGCCCTCGCCAGGGCCGGTGCCCTGCTGATCGTCTGCGGTGACCCGGAGCAGATCAACTCGGTGCTGGGCGCCGGCGTCTGAGCCGCGTCCCGCACCCCGGGGCGCCCGGGGCGGACAAGCAGCCGCTCCGACGGCATCCGCACGGCGTGGCCTCCGGCATGCCCGGACGACCGGCGGCCGTTCCGCTCGTGGAACGGCTTCCCGGCGAGGCACCGAGGGCGCACCGCCGGGGGACTCGCGGAGTGGATCACGCACGCCTCGTACGGCCGCTGGGAGCGGCGCAGGTGCCGGCCGGCTCCCGGCAGGGGCCTGCGGCTCCCGGCCTGCGTCTCCCGGCGGAGTCCGGGCCTCGTCGTACGACGTCCGGGCAGCCCACGCGGCGAGCGGCCGACGGCTGTCCGCGCGCCCCGTCCGGGGCGCGGAAGGCGGTCGGGCGTAGGGGCCCGACCTGCTGCCGCGTCCCTCAGCGGGCCGCCGCGCGGCGCAGGACCTCGGAGACCGGGCCGCCGGTGCGCGGCGCGAGCGGCGGGGCCTCGGCCAGGGCGAGGGACTCCGGCGCGGAGTCGGCGTTGGGGCGGCGTCCGCTGCGCCCCTCGCCGAGCACGTGCCAGCCGTCGTGGGTCAGCGTGATGTACGCCCCGCACCGCAGCCCGTGCAGGGTGCAGGCGTCACGCAGGCCCCACATCCAGGCGCCGTCCTCCTCCGTCCAACGCGCGTCGCCCTCACGGCAGTAGACGAGTATCGCCGTGCGCACCGGGGTGCGGCGCCGCAGGTCGTGCGGAATGACCCGGCGCAGCTGTGCGAGCAGCGCGTTGCGGAACATCCAGCCGTCGGCCGGGGCCGGACGACGCGTGAACGACGCGCTGGCGCACAGCCGCTCGTCCGGATCGAGCACTGCCACGATCGCCGTGGAGGGTCTTGGGCCATGGCGGGCGTGCAGCCCGCTGACGACCTCACGGGGGTTGCGCAGCAAGGGGATTCCGGCGGCGGCCCATTCGGCCGGCTCCAGCAGGCGACTGGCGGAAGCGGCGGACGCGGACGTCGACAACGAGGCCGCCGAGGACGAGGCGAATCCGAAGGTCACGTTCCTCCCTTCGGCTACGCGCCCACACTGCGGGCGAGGTCGGATTCGGGGGACCGCGCACCGCAGCAGAGCCCAACCGGATCACGGGCGAGCCGTGCGGGGAGCGGACCTCAATTCTTCCTGCCGAACTGGGATGCGGCAACGATCAATTGGGGCCACCGACTGTTATCCGACGGTGCGTGGCTTATATCCCTACCCAAAGGTTGGCCCCATGACGCCTGAGGTGCGGCGGCGTGCCCGCGGGGCCGCCGCAGACGGGTGCGCGGCCGGCCCCGAACGGCCGGGACCAGCGGCAACACCGCCCGCCGCCGGACGGCTGGTGAGCCGGTCGTCGCGCTGGGTGAGTTCGCCGATTGTCAGTGGCATCGGGTTGCATGGGGGCATGGACGATCTGGAGCTGCGCACCGAAGCCGACGCCGTGCTCGCCGAGCTGGTCGGTGATCCGGGCGGATCGGCGCGGTTGCGGGAGGACCAGTGGCAGGCGGTGGCGGCGCTGGTCGAGGAGCGTCGGCGTGCTCTGGTGGTGCAGCGCACCGGCTGGGGCAAGTCGGCGGTGTACTTCGTGGCCACGGCGTTGCTGCGCAGGCGCGGGTCGGGTCCGACGGTGATCGTCTCCCCCTTGCTTGCGCTGATGCGCAACCAGGTCGAGGCGGCGGAGCGGGCCGGTATCCAGGCGCGGACGATCAACTCGGCCAACCCGGAGGAGTGGGAGACCATCTACGAGGAGATCTCGCGCGGCGAGATCGACGTCCTGCTCGTGAGTCCGGAGCGCCTCAATTCGGTGGACTTCCGCGATCAGATGTTGCCCAGGCTGGCGGGCACGACCGGTCTGCTGGTGGTGGACGAGGCGCATTGCATCTCCGACTGGGGCCACGACTTCCGGCCCGACTACCGCAGGCTGAGGGCCATGCTCGCCGGCCTCCCGCCCGGTGTGCCGGTGCTTGCCACCACCGCCACCGCGAACGCCCGGGTCACCGCGGACGTGGCCGAGCAGCTGGGCACGGGTGCCGGTGAGGCGCTGGTGCTGCGGGGCTCGCTGGAGAGGGAGAGCCTGCGGCTGGGAGTCGTCCGGCTGCCGGACGCCGCGCACCGGCTGGCCTGGCTGGCGGAGCATCTGGACGACCTGCCGGGCTCGGGGATCGTCTACGCGCTGACGGTGGCCGCGGCCGAGGAGGCCACCGCTTTCCTGCGGCAGCGAGGCTTCACCGTGGCCTCCTACACCGGCAAGACGGAGAACGCCGACCGGCTGCAGGCCGAGGCCGATCTGCTGGCGAACCGGGTGAAGGCGCTGGTGGCGACTTCGGCGCTGGGGATGGGCTTCGACAAGCCGGACCTGGGCTTCGTGGTGCACCTGGGTTCGCCGTCCTCGCCGATCGCCTACTACCAGCAGGTGGGGCGTGCGGGCCGCGGTGTCGAGCACGCTGATGTGCTGCTGTTGCCGGGCAAGGAGGACGAGGCGATCTGGCGCTACTTCGCCGACACCGCCTTTCCGCCCGAGGCGCAGGTCCGCCAGACCCTCTCGGCCCTGGCGGACGCGGGACGGCCGCTGTCCGTGCCGGCCCTGGAGGCGGCGGTCGATCTCCGGCGTACCCGGCTGGAGACCATGCTGAAGGTGCTCGACGTGGATGGCGCGGTCAAGCGGGTGAAGGGCGGCTGGATCTCCACCGGCGAGCCGTGGGTCTACGACGCCGAGCGGTACGCCCGGGTGGCCCGGCAGCGGGCGGCCGAGCAGGAGGCCATGCGCGAATACGCGAGTACGACCCGGTGCCGGATGGAGTTCCTGCGCCGGCAGCTGGACGATGAGGGCGCGGCCGCGTGCGGGCGGTGCGACAACTGCGCCGGCGCCTGGGTCGACGCCTTCGTCTCGGCCGAGGCGTTGACCGGCGCGGTGAAGGAGCTGGACCGGCCGGGGGTGGAGGTGGAGCCGCGCCGGATGTGGCCGACGGGGATGCCCGCGCTCGGCATCGACCTCAAGGGCCGTATCCCTGCCAAGGAGCAGTGCTCGGCCGGGCGTGCCCTGGGGCGGCTGTCGGATATCGGCTGGGGCAACAGGCTGCGCCCGTTGCTGGCCGAGAACGCGCCCGACGGACCCGTCCCGGATGACGTCCTGCGGGCCGCGGTGGCGGTCCTCGCGGACTGGGCGCGCTCCCCGGGCGGCTGGGCACCGAACGTCCCGGACGCCTCCGCCCGGCCGGTCGGCGTCGTCGCCGTACCGTCCCTGGCCCGTCCGCAGCTGGTGGGTTCCCTGGCCCAGGGGATCGCGACCGTCGGCCGCCTGCCCTTCCTGGGCACCCTGACGTACACGGGGGAGGGCGGCGGGCACGCGGCACGGCGCAGCAACTCCGCACAGCGTCTTCGGGCCCTGTCCCGTGCCTTCACCGTCTCCGGCGACCTGGCCGGCGCCCTGGTGCGCTCGCCCGGCCCCGTTCTCCTCGTGGACGACTACACCGACTCGGGCTGGACCCTCGCCGTCGCCGCCCGCCTGCTCCGGCAGGCAGGCAGTGGACAGGTCCTCCCGTTGGTCCTCGCCGCGGCAGGCTGAACGGCCGGCCTTCGCAGGAACGCCTGACGGCATTCGAGCGGGATTGACGCACCGCTTCGGTCAGGTGGGGTCGATAATCGTCTCTTTGGGATTCACAAAGCTTTCATATGAGATGAAATTCGGTCCTCTGTGGATGATTCGGAGGCGCTGCCGCCCCTGGGCCGGTAGAAAATCCCTGTCGCCCTCGCACGCCGCGACCTGCGGAGACGAACGCCGCTCGGGCGTGAATGCGACTCCCGAATCCGTGTACGGACGGTGATTCCCGCCATCAGTAGATAAATGCTCCCTTGTGGTGAATCGTTCGCCAGGCAGACGATCGCTCCTCGTTCCAGCGCCCTACCTGCGAGGAGTTCTCATGAGCGAGCGGTCCAGCCTCGGCCCGGATGCCGCACGGCAACTCGCCAACACCACCAAGACGACACCGCAGATGCGCGGCATCACGCCGCGCTATCTGCTGCGCGCGCTGCCCTGGGTGGACATCGAGTCCGGCGTCTACCGGGTCAACCGGCGCCGTACGTACGTCCTGGGCGACGACCGCATCAGCACGACCGACGACGACACGCCGCGCGTCGTCGCGGGGGACCTCCGCGAGGTGCCGTACCTGCGCGAGGTGGACGGCACGCTGCTGGATGAACTGGCGGGCGCGTTCACGCAGGTGTCCTTCGAGCCGGGCGAGACGCTGGCCCAGGAGGGCGCCCCGGCCGACCGGCTGTGGGTGATCGTGCACGGGCGCGCGGAGAAGCGCGCAACAGGCCAGTACGGCGCGGACGCGCTCCTCGACGTCATCGGCGACGGCCAGTTCTTCGACCTCGGCGCATGGACCCGCGCCGAGACCATGCCGTACCGGGTGCAGGCGCTGACCGCAGGCGTCGCCCTCTGCCTGGCGCGCGCGGAACTCGCGCGGCTCGCCGAGCGGGACGAGACCTTACGGGGCGCGGTGGACGCGTACGTCACCGGCGCCGACGTCATGGCCGGTGCCGAGGTCCCCGTCGACCTCACCGCGGGACACGACGGCGAGCCGGAGCTGCCGGGCACGTACGTCGACTACGAGGACACACCCCGCGAGTACCACATGACGCTCGCGCAGACCGTGCTGCGCGTGCACACACGTGTCTCCGACCTCTACAACGGGCCGATCGACCAGACGCGGGCCCAGGCCAACCTCACCGTGCACGCACTGCGCGAGCGGCAGGAGGCCTCGACGCTGTACCACCCGGAGTTCGGCCTCTTCAACAACGTCGCCCCCGGGCAGCGCGTACAGACGCGCACCGGCGCGCCGACCCCCGACGACCTGGACGAGCTTCTGACCCGGGTGTGGAAGCAGCCCGCGTACTTCCTCGCCCATCCGAAGGCGATCGCGGCGTTCGGCCGCGAATGTACGCGCCGGGGCGTGCCCCCGGTGATCGAGAACCGCTTCGGCAGCCCGATGCTCACCTGGCGGGGGGTGCCGCTGCTCCCGTCGGACAAGGTGCGCTTCTCCGGGGGCGCGGGTGTGGGTACGACCGAGATCCTGCTGATGAGGCTGGGCGAGGCGGAGCAGGGCGTGGTGGGCCTGCGGCCGTCGAAGGTGGCCGACGAGGTCGAGCCGGGCCTGGCGATGAAGAACATGGGCGTCGACCAGAAGGGCATCACGTCGTACCTGATGACGGCGTACTTCAACGCGGCGGTACTGGTGGAGGACGCGCTGGCGGTCCTCCAGAACGTCGAGGTGTCCAAGTACCATGACTATTCCTGACGTTACCGCTCCAGGCGGCCTGACGGCCCCGACCGCTACGGTCCCGACCGGCCTCTCCGGCCTCTCCGGGCGCACGGCCGCACCCGGCCCCGAAGCCGTCTCCCAGGGCTTCTCGCCCGAAGCGGCCCGCCGTGACGTACCGGTCCTGCACCGCACGGTCAACGGTCACCCGCTGGTCTGGCTGGACAACGGCGCCACCACGCAGAAGCCACGTCAGGTGATCGAGACGCTGGCGGCGTTCTACGCCTCCGCCAACTCGAACATCCACCGGGGCGCGCACACCATGGCGCGCGAGGCCACGGAGATGTACGAGGCGGGCCGGGCCGCGGTCGCGCGGTTCCTGGGCGCGCCCGCGCCCGAGAGCATCGTCTTCACCCGGGGAACGACCGAGGCGATCAACCTGGTCGCACAGAGCTGGGGGCGCGCGAACCTCGGTCCCGGAGACGACATCCTGGTGCCGGTGCTGGAGCACCACGCGAACATCGTGCCCTGGCAGTTGGTCGCCCAGCAGACACGAGCGCGCGTCGTACCCGTACCCCTGCGGCCCGACGGCGGCATCGACCAGGACGCGTACGCCGATCTGCTCTCCACGCGGACCAGGCTCGTGGTCATCAGCCACGCCTCGAACGTCCTCGGCACCGTGCCACCGGTGCGGGAGATGACGGCGCTCGCCCACCGCTACCAGGCGAAGGTGCTGGTCGACGGGGCACAGGCGGTGGCCCACTTTCCCGTCGACGTACAGGATCTGGACGCCGACTTCTACGCCTTCTCCGGCCACAAGATCTACGCCCCCACGGGCATCGGCGCCATGTACGCCAGGCCGGAGATCCTCCGGACCATGGCGCCGTGGCAGTCGGGCGGCAACATGATCGAGTCGGTGAGCTTCGACCGTACGACGTATGCCCCGGTCCCCCACCGCTTCGAAGCCGGCACCGGCCACATCTCCGGCGTGGCCGGCCTGCTGTCCGCGCTCGACTGGCTGACGGGCTTCGACCGCAAGGCGGTGGCGGACTACGAGACGCAGCTGATGGCCTATGCGCAGGAGGCCCTGGCCCAGGTCCCGGGCCTCGAACTGCTGGGCCGGGCGGCCGACCGGATCGGCGTGCTGACCTTCACCGTGCCCGGCCACACCCCGACCGAGATCGCCGACTGGCTGGACGGCGAGGGCATCGCCGTCCGGGCAGGCCACCACTGCGCCCAGCCGGCTCTGGCCCACTACGGCCTCGATTCGGCGGCCCGCGCGTCGCTTGCGCTGTACAACACGAGGGAGGAGGTGGACCGGCTGGTGGCGTCGCTGCTGGGGCTGCAGGCCGCCTGAGGCCGGACACCCGGTGGCCCCGGACCGGGCTGATGGACCTGCCCGTACGACCCCGACCAGGGGCGTACGGGCGGGCTCGTCCCGGAGATACGCACAACCGGGACGGCCTTGTCGTGTCCCTGGCCCGACTTATCCACAGGCGCAACCGGAATCCCAAGATCCGCGAGATCGTCGGCGCATGACGAATCACAGCGAAACCACCGGACCGTTCGAAAACGGCGACATCTCGGGACGGGAGCCGTGCACGGACCTGTCCGCGCACGACACGCAGGTCACGCTCCGCACCCCCGCCGAACTGGCCGACGCCCTGCCCTACCTCCTCGGCTACCGCCCGGAGGACAGCATGGTGCTGGTCGCCCTGCACGACCGCGAAGGCCAAGGCAGGTTCGGCGGCCGGGCCCGGCTCGGCATCCCCGCCAACGAGGAGGACTGGGAGGCGGCCGCACGCCAGCTGGCCCAGGGACTGGTGACGGGCAGCGAACGGCGAGGCGCCCGGCCCGAGCAGATGGTGGCCTATGTCTGCCGGGAACCAGCCCCGGGCGAGTCCGGCCGCGACGTCAAACGACGGCTTGAGCGGCTGGCCCACCTCCTGCGCACCCAGTGCGGAAACCTCGATGTGCCGGTCATCGAGGCACTGTGCATCTCCGACGGCCGTTTCTGGTCCTACTGCTGCCCCCTCCAGGGCTGCTGCCCCGACGACGGCACGCCGATGGGCCTTCCCGGCACCTCCGTACTGGCCGCCGCGGCCACCTACGCCGGCATCCAGGTGCGCGGCACCCTGCGGGAACTGCGCACCAGGCTGCAGCCCTGGGAGACGACCGCGGCCCTGGAGCAGGAGATCGCCCTCGACGCGGCCGGGATGACCTTGGTGCCCCGCATTCTCGACGAGGGGTCCCGCGCGGAAGTGGCGGAGGAGACCCTCGGCCTCGCCGAGCAGCTCATCCACCGCTTCGCCGCCGCCGCACCGGTGTCCGGCACCCACCCGGCGGACCTGCGTGACGACGGGCTCCTGACGCACGACGAGGCGGCGACGCTGATCCTCGGACTCCAGGACCGCACGACCCGCGACCGGGCGGCCGTCTGGATGGAGGACGACGAGGCGGCTCCCGCGCTGCGCCTCTGGCGCGCCCTGGCCCGCCGCTGCGTCGGCCCCTACGGCGAGCACGCCGCGGCCCCGCTGACCCTGGCCGGCTGGGTGGCCTGGTCCATGGGGGACGAGTTGGAGGCCCGTGAGGCGCTGGCCATGGCACTGGGCGCGGACCCCGACTATCTGTTCGCCCGGCTGCTTCACCAGGCCTGCAACGACGGCATCGACCCGGAAGCGATCCGCCGCTGCCTGCGCGCGGGGCGCGCGCGGGCGGACCGCACCGCTCAGCCGCATCCGGAGGCGAGGGCCGCTCGGGCCGCGCTCCCGGCAACCGAGAGCGGGACGCCCGGCGCGGGTGCTGGGGCGGACGGCGAGGGCCCGGATGAGGCGCGGGGAACGGGCACGCGCCGACGGCGCCGTGTGCGATCCGCCGAGGGAAGTGATGCTCCTCGCGCGGCTCGCTCCACGGGCGGCCGGCGCAGGCCGGCCGGCTCCCGGCCGGGCTCCTCGGCAGCCGTGTCCGCGCGCCCCGGCGGCCGTGGCCAGGGCGGCACGCGTGCGCGGGCGGCGGAGCCGGGCACCACCACGACCAGCGCGGCCCCGTCGGTGAGCGAGCGTGGCAAGCCCGAGGAGGAAGGGTGAGCGCCGTGCGGGGGCGCGCGGCCGGAGCCCTGGTCCAGCAGGTCTGCAGGTCTGCGCGCGGACGGCGCGCGGCCCGGCAGCGGTGTCCGCGGGATGCGGCGCACGCCCCTGGAGGTCGCCGCGGAACCGCTCTCGTGCGAGCCGGTGCCGCTCCGGTGACGGTGGCCCGCCTGGCCCGCCTGGCCCGCTTGGCCCGCAGGGCCCACCGGGCACGCACGACCGCTCGGCCGGCCTGCGACGGCCCGTCGCGCGTGCGCTGGTGGCAGCGGTTCACCACCGGCCCGAACGGCATCACCGCCCTCGCACGCCGTCATCGGGCCGGCTGCCCCGAGGCCAGCCGTGACCCGGACGACTCTCCCTCCGTTCACCTGAGTGGCGGAACGCCTGTATGGCCCCTGCCGCCGTACCACCCCTGTTCTCCCGGGCGTCCCTCCGGTCGCCCAGCACGGCATAGGCGCACCGAGCGCCGAGGAAGCCATCCCATGCACCAGCAGCCGACTCCGCCCTCCACCGCCGATGACGAATGTCCGCCCTGGGACAGGCACGACCGGTTCCCGCCGGACGGTGCCGCCACGGCACGACGTTCGGTCGGTGTGCTGACCTCGGCCAAGAGCCCCGGGCCGAGCGCCTCGGCAGGTCACCCGAGGCCACTGGCGCCGGGCCGCGGCAGCCGGCCCGCCGCAGTCCCGCCGGTGCCCTCACCGCGGGGCTACCGCCCGGCACCCGAGCTGCCGTCGACGCACGCCGCCTTGATCTGTGTGGCCCTGCCCGGCCTCGCCATCTCCGGTGACGGGCAGCTGGCCGGCCGAGGGCTGGACGGGTTCTACCGAGGTGGCAGGCGTCTGCTCTCGCGGTGTCAGGTCCGCGTGGCCGGCCGTGAGCCGCTGGCCGTGCAGGCCAGGATGACCGGTGCCGACAGTGCCCGCTTCGTGGGGGCACTGCGCGCTTCACCGACGGCGGGCCCCGATCCGGACGTCGTCGTCGAACGGACCCGTCGTGCCGACGGAACCGAACGGATCACGCTGCGCAACGCCGCCGCGCGACCGCTGAAGCTGCCCCTTGAGATCGCCCTCGGTACGGACCTCGCCGAACTCGGCACCATCGCCTCCGGCCGGGCAGGGCCCGAACTCCCGGCCAGTGTCCATGACTCGGGCCTGCGCTGGGCCACGGCTGGTGCCGCCGCCTCCGTCACCGCCGACCCGCCGCCCTCCGACGCCCTGGCGTCCGCCGGCCTGCTGCGCTGGGAACTGGAAGTGCCTCCCGGCGGCACGGCAGCGGTGGAGCTCCGCGTGCGGCTCGACGGCGCGGGTCCGCTGCGGGCGGCGGGCCACGCCACGACCAGTCCGTTCGCGCCCGCCAAGGCGACAGGCGACGATCACCGAGTGGCTCCACTGCTGCACACGGCGGTGGCCGACCTCCAGGCTCTGCTCCTGCGTGACCCCGCCCATCCCGCCGACACCCATCTCGCGGCGGGCGCGCCCTGGCGCTGCGGACTGGCCCCCGCCGAGGCGCTGGCGGCGGCCCGCATGGCGCTGCCGCTCGGCACCCGGCTCGCCGCCGGCACCCTGCGCACCCTGGCCCGCACCCAGCTCCCGGACCGGAGCCCGCGGCCCGGCATGATCCCCGGACCGCGACGCGACGCCGGCCCGCTCCTTCCCGCGGGATGCACGGGCACGGAGGCCACACTGCTCTTCCCCGTCCTGCTCGCCGAGGCCCGCCGCTGGGGGCTGCCCGAGCAGGAGACGGAGGAGCTGCTGCCCGCGGCAGAACGCTGTCTCGCCTGGCTGCGGGCCACCGCCGGCGACGGCTCCTACCTGCACGACCCCCAGCCCGGGGGCCCGGCGCGCTGCGAGACACAGGCGCACGCGTATCGGGCGGCCCTGCTCGGCGCCGATCTGCTGGAGGCGTACGACCGGCCCGGCGCCGTCGAGTTACGCCAGTGGGCCCAGGCCTTGCAGGCGGCCTTCCGAGCCGACTTCTGGGTCGCGGACCGCGGCGGCGGACGTCCGGCCGCAGCCCTGGCACCGGACGGCCGCCCCGTGCCGCACCTCGGCTCCACCACCGTCCACCTCCTCGACACCGGCCTCCTCGGTTCCGGCCGGCTCGCCCCGGGCCTGCTCGACCCCGTGCAGACCGAACACCTCGCCCGGCTGCTCGGCGCTCCTGCCATGGACGCGGGCTGGGGGCTGCGTGGTCTCGGAGCCAAGGAGGCGGGACACAATCCGTTCGGCCACCGGAGCGGAGCCGTCCGGGTGCCCGAGACCGCACTCGCCGTCGCCGGACTGGCCGCCGCCGGCTACGAGAAGGAAGCCGGCGGCCTGCTGAGAGGTCTGCTGGACGCGGCGGAACACTTCGGCCACCGGCTGCCCGAGATGTTCGCCGGTGAGCAGCGCACCACCGGGAGCGCGCCGCTTCCGCACCCCGCGGCCTGCCGGCCGGCGGCCACTGCGGCGGCTTCGGTGATCATGATGCTCACCTCGCTCGCGGGTGTCCGCCCCGACACCCCCGCCCGCACGGTCACCCTGTGCCCCGTCCGGAGCGCACCGCTCGGCGAACTCGGCCTGACCGGGCTGCGGGTCGCCGGTGCGCCGTTCGCCGTACGGGTCAGCCGGCTGGGGCTCGCCATGGTCGAGGAGGCGGCGGACGGCCTGCAACTGGGAGTGTGACCTCGTACGACGGTCGTACGACGCCGCTGGGCCGAAGAGCGGGTGCTGGTGCTGCGCCCCGTACGGGAACGACGCGGAACCACTGTCGATGCGCCCGGAGGAGGGAGTGTTTATCGTCAGGAAGACGACTATGATCGCCGCATGCCCTACGACCCGTCAGCCTTTCCGCCCTTCGCCGTCACCGTGGACCTGGTCGTGCTGACCGTGCGCCGCCATGCCCTGTGCGCGTTGGCGATCCGCAGGGGCGAGCCACCGTTCCAAGGGCGCTGGGCGCTGCCCGGTGGTTTCGTACGGGCGGACGAGGACCTCACCCAGGCGGCGGCGCGGGAGCTCGTCGAGGAGACCGGGCTGTGCGCACACGACCCCGAGGCCCCGGCCCAGGGCAACGGGGCCCACCTCGAACAGCTCGCCACCTACGGCGACCCCAAGCGGGACCCGCGTATGCGTGTGGTGAGCGTCGCGCACCTCGCACTCGCGCCGGACCTGCCCGCCCCGCGGGCGGGCGGCGACGCGAGCAACGCGCGCTGGGCGCCGGTGGAGGAACTGCTCCAGCAGGGCGGTTACGGTCGCGACGGCGAGCCCGTGGCGCCGCTCGCCTTCGATCACGCCCAGATCCTCGCCGACGGGGTGGAGCGGGCCCGGTCCAAGATCGAGTACTCCTCGCTGGCCACCGCCTTCTGCCCGAGCGAGTTCACCGTCGGCGAGCTGCGCAGGGTGTACGAGGCGGTGTGGGGGGTGGCGCTCGATCCGCGCAACTTCCATCGCAAGGTCACCGGAACACCCGGATTCCTCGTCCCCACCGGAGGAACGACCACGCGCCAGGGTGGCCGGCCGGCGCAGCTCTTCCGTGCTGGTGGCGCCACCCTGCTCAATCCGCCGATGCTGCGCCCCGAGGTCTGAGGCTCCGTCAAACGGTGGACGTGAGCGGGCCATGCCCGCATCGCGCGCGATAACAGACCGGGTTATACCGGAAAAACAGGACATCTCACGCTATCTTGCTGCAGGTGATCCATGCCTTCGGACTGACCAGCAATCCCCGCAAGGCGCACCCGCCCGCCGTCGACGACGTCTCCTTCGAAGCGCGCGCGGGAGATGTCACCGTGCTCCTCGGGGGCGCCGGCGCGGGCAAGACGACGGCGCTCAGACTGATGCTTGAGCTTCAACCGGGGCGCGGCATCACCTACTTCAGAGGGCGGCCCCTGCACCGGATCGCCCATCCGGCACGGGAAGTCGGCGTGCTCCTCGGCGACGTACCGGGGCATCCTGCCCGCTCGGTCCGTGGCCATCTGCGCATGTTGTGCGCGGCCTCGGGAGTTCCCGCACGGCGGGCCGACGAGGTCCTCGAAGCGGTCGGCCTCGTCAGCTTCCGCGAGGAGCGCCTCGGCACGCTTTCGCGCGGTATGGACCGCAGACTCGGTCTGGCCTGCGCCCTGCTGCCCGACCCGGACACGCTCGTCCTGGACGAACCCGCCGACGGACTCTCCGCCCGTGAGGCGCAGTGGGTGCACGGCATGCTGCGGGCCCACGCCGAGCAGGGCGGCACGGTGCTCCTCACCTCCGCCGATCCCAAGGAGGCCGCGCGCACGGCCGACCGGGTCGTCACCCTGGACGCCGGCCGACTCGTGGCCGACCAGGACGTGCGGGAGTTCAGCCGTACCCGCCTGCGTCCGCGCGTGGCCGTCCGCAGCCCGCACGCGGTGCGACTCGCGGCCCTGCTCACCAAGGAGGCCCGTACCGGCCGCCGCTCCGTCGAAGTCGTACACGAGGGCGGCAACCGCCTCTCGGTGTACGGCTCCACGACCGCCGACATCGGCGAGGCGGCGTTCCGCCACGGCATCCTCATCCACCAACTCGCCGACGAAGTGGGCGACATGGGACCGGGCGCCGGTGCCGGACCCGGCATCCACGGGTCCGGGGAGGCGGGTGCGGCGGTGGAGGAGGAACAGGCGGCCCCCGCGCTGGTGGAACCGGAACCGGCCGTGCGCGCCTTCCCGGCAGGGGAGTCGGACGTACCGGGTGCCGGTGCGGGACTCACCGGCGTCCCGTCGGGGGAGGCGGGCGCGGGGTCGACGGAGGAACCGGCGGTGGAGCGGGACCAGGCCGCCATGCCGGGCCCTTCGCCGGCGGAACCGGAGCCCATCGCGCGTGGCTCGTCGATGCTGGAGCCGCAGACGGCCCTGTGCGACGTGCCGACGGTGGAGTCGGGCATCTCAGGCCACGGCGCGGCGGCGTCGGCGTCGAACTCCTCGGCGTCCGGCTCGCTGTCCGCCCGGGCGGGTGTGCCGACGCTCGGCTCGTCCGCGTCGGAGCAGGCCGCGGTGGTGTCCGGCCCCTCGTCGGCAGAGCCGGGCGTCACGGCGCTGGGTGCCTCGGCGAGAGAACGGGGCGCCATGCCGTTCGGGTTCTCGGTGGGCAACCGCGAGAACGCCGCAGCAGACACCTCGGCGCCGCAGCGGCCTGTGCCCGGCGGCTCCCTCGGTGAAGAATCGTCAGCGGAGGGAGAACCGCCGTCGGGGCAGAAGCAGCGGGCCCTCGGCGCCGAGGCGGCGTCGCCCGGCCAGGCAACCGACGTCTCCTCGGATCAACAACCCCCGGAGGGGGAGACGGGGCAGGCCCTCAGCGGTGAGGTGCCGTCGCGCGGAGAGGCATCCGACTCCCGGCCGGGTGCTGAGCGGACAGGGACCGCCCGTCCCGCGGTGACCGAGGGCGCGTGGCCGGACGACACCGTCACGGAAGCCGGCGGGGCGGAGCCCGGCGTCGAGCCGGACGCCGAGGACACGCCAGGCAGCGCGAACGGGCCCCTCGGGCACGGCATGCCCGAAGTCGCCACGCCCGACGGCGACGACGGGCCCATCGGTCAGGACGCGCCCGGCGAAGGCGGAGCCGGGGCTGTCCCCGGAGAGGTGCTCGCGGGAGCCGACGGCAGCCGGACCGCCGGAGCCGCGACCACGGCGAGTACCCGGCGTGATGCGATCTCGGTGGCCCAGGAACCGCAGACCGGCGGCACCACCTTCGCGGCCCGCGGTATCACCGCCCTCCGCACCCGCCTCCCCGGCGCCAGGAATCCCGGCAACCGTCAACCGCACTCCGCACGAGCCGTCCGCTCCGACGATGTCAGCACCTTCGACGCCCTGCCCCCGCTCCCGCCCCCCATCTCCGTCCGCCCCGCCCCCAGCCCCCTCCGACCCCTGCGCTACGAGATCCGACGCGCCACCGGCATCGGCACCGGCTTCCTCACCTGCGGCGCCGTACTGGTGGTGTCCGCACTCACCGCCGTACTGCTGGCCAGGCTCGGCCACACCCCGCAGGCGCGGCTGTTCGGCGCGTGGCCGCAGGAACTGCCGCTGCCGCCCGCGGCCCTCGCGGCAGGGCTGCTCGGTGCGCTGGCCTTCGGGGACGAGTTCCGCCACCCCGCCCTCGCGGCGGACCGCGGCACCGTGCCCCGCCGGCTGGGGCTGCTCACCGCGAAACTGCTCGTCTCCGGAGCCACCGCGATGATGCTGGCCTTCCTCACCCTCGGCTGCGACGCCGAAGCGCTCTACATCGTCTACGGACGGGAGCTGACACAAGTTCCCGCCGACTGGCTTTCACTCAGCGCCAGTTGGTTCGGCCTGGTCGTCGGCTGCGCCTGGGCCGGTGTACTCGCGGCCGGTGTGTTCCGGTCCACCACGGGCGGCCTGGCGGCCGTACTCGCCGTACCCGTTGTCGTCGTCCCCCTCGTGCGCGAGGTCACGCGGGGGCCGGCCCTGCACATGGCGACCGGGTTCCCGGCGCGGATGCGGGAGGTCTACCTGCTGCAGTGGCCCTTCGGTGGCGAGCGCTACCTGCTCGGGCTGGCGCGCGTGATCGCCCAACCCGTGGGCTGCGCACTGGCGTTGTCGCTGTCGGCACTGCTGTGCGCGTATCTGTTCACGACGCTGCGCACCCGGTTCCGGTGACGGGCATGAGCACACTTCCGATCCCGCCGTGTGCACAACTCCCCGCGGAAAGCCCATTTCTTTCCGATAAGGCGTCAATTGCGACGGGGTGAGCGATCACCCTTTCGTGTGCTTTTCACCAAAGACCTCAAGGGAGTTGGAGGCGGCGCCGACAAAGGATCCGTGAGTACCCTTGCGCACACCATGATGACCGCCGCCCGCTCCACCGACTCCGGTCTGGCCGGCCCGGGCGACCTCGACCGCTACCCCTACGCAGAGTCCCAGGTGGGTGAGCGCGTAGCAGCGCCCTCCTGGGAAGGCGCGGACCCCGACCTGGGGCGCGTCGGCCGGCGTGCCGCGGGCAGTCGCGGACGTGGACTGCACGGCCAGCTCGTTCAGCAGCTCGGCCAGATGATCGTCTCCGGCGACCTCGGCGCCGACCGTCCGCTGGTGCCCGAGGAGATCGGCCAGCGCTTCGAGGTCTCCCGCACCGTCGTCCGTGAGTCCCTCCGCGTCCTCGAAGCCAAGGGCCTCGTCAGCGCCCGACCGAACGTCGGCACGCGGGTGCGTCCCGTCAGCGACTGGAACCTGCTCGATCCGGACATCATCGAGTGGCGGGCCTTCGGCCCCCAGCGCGACGACCAGCGCCGCGAGCTGAGCGAGCTGCGCTGGACGATCGAGCCACTCGCGGCCCGGCTCGCCGCAGGGCACGGGCGCGAGGAGGTGCAGCAGCGCCTCTGCGACATGGTCGAGATCATGAGCCACGCCATGGCACAGGGTGACGCGCTGACGTACTCGCGTGCCGACGGCGAGTTCCACTCCCTGCTCATCCAGATCGCCGGCAACCGCATGCTGGAGCACCTCTCCGGCATCGTCTCGGCCGCGCTGCAGGTCTCGGGCGGCCCCGTCACGTCATGCGACCGGCCGAACGAGGCGTCCCTCGCGCAGCACGCGCGGATCGTCGACGCGCTCGGCACCGGCGACGGCACGGCGGCCGAGGCGGCCATGCGTCAACTGCTCACGGTCCACCCCGAGGTCGAGCGCGTGGTGCCCGCGCCGCGCGAGCACTGACCTCCGCGGCCAAGGCGGTGCGGTCGCCGGTGCGTGGCGTCCTCGTGGTGCTCGCGGCGGCGCCGGGCTCGGATGCCGGCCGTCGCCGGACCCTGCCGGACCCTGTGCGGTCCGGCGGGGTCCAGTGGTGCGAGGGGTCCCCGAGCTCATGCACGCGACCGGGTATGACGCCGAGACTGATCTCGTATGTCCATGTCTGACTGTTTTTAATCGCTTACGGGGTGTGACTCGGGCCACGCAGATTGGGCGTAACGCTCCCGGAAACAGCGCGATGACCTAAGAGGTGACAGTCGCGGAGGGAATACGGACGCCATGACAGGCGCTGTGCATCTCCCCGGCCCTCGCCCGCGCCGTCGGCCCATCCCCAGGCCGGTGGTCGGCTCCTGTCCGCAGTGGACGGTGCCGGAAGCCGTTTTCCAACGTTCCGAGAGGTTGTTCGTGTCGGCCAGCACATCCCGTACGCTCCCGCCGGAGATCGCCGAGTCCGTCTCTGTCATGGCGCTCATTGAGCGGGGAAAGGCTGAGGGGCAGATCGCCGGCGACGATGTGCGTCGGGCCTTCGAAGCTGACCAGATTCCGGCCACTCAGTGGAAGAACGTACTGCGCAGCCTCAACCAGATCCTTGAGGAAGAGGGTGTGACGCTGATGGTCAGTGCCGCAGAGCCCAAGCGCACCCGCAAGAGCGTCGCAGCGAAGAGTCCGGCGAAGCGTACCGCCACCAAGACGGTCGCGGCGAAGACGGTGACGACCAGGAAGGCCACCGCCACCACGGCCGCCCCGGCGGCGCCCACCGCTCCGATCGCAGCCGATTCCGCCGAGGAAACCGCACCCGCCAAGAAGGTCGCGGCCAAGAAGACGACCGCCAAGAAGGCGGCCGCCAAGAAGACCGTCGCGAAGAAGACGGCCGCGAAGAAGACCACGGGCAAGAAGGACGACGTCGAGCTTCTTGAGGACGAGGTCCTTGAGGACACCAAGGTCGCCGACGAGCCCGAGGGCGCCGAGAACGCGGGCTTCGTCCTGTCCGATGAGGACGAGGACGACGCGCCCGCCCAGCAGGTCGCCGCGGCCGGGGCCACCGCCGACCCGGTCAAGGACTACCTGAAGCAGATCGGCAAGGTCCCCCTCCTCAACGCCGAGCAGGAGGTCGAGCTCGCCAAGCGCATCGAGGCGGGTCTGTTCGCCGAGGACAAGCTGGCCAACGCCGACAAGCTGGCGCCGAAGCTCAAGCGTGAGCTGGAGATCATCGCCGAGGACGGCCGCCGCGCCAAGAACCACCTCCTGGAGGCCAACCTCCGACTGGTGGTCTCCCTGGCCAAGCGCTACACCGGCCGCGGCATGCTCTTCCTGGATCTCATCCAGGAGGGCAACCTCGGTCTGATCCGCGCGGTCGAGAAGTTCGACTACACCAAGGGCTACAAGTTCTCCACGTACGCCACCTGGTGGATCCGTCAGGCCATCACCCGCGCCATGGCCGACCAGGCCCGCACCATCCGTATCCCGGTGCACATGGTCGAGGTCATCAACAAGCTCGCGCGCGTGCAGCGCCAGATGCTCCAGGACCTGGGCCGCGAGCCCACCCCGGAGGAGCTGGCCAAGGAACTCGACATGACCCCGGAGAAGGTCATCGAGGTCCAGAAGTACGGCCGCGAGCCCATCTCGCTGCACACCCCGCTGGGTGAGGACGGCGACAGCGAGTTCGGTGACCTCATCGAGGACTCCGAGGCCGTCGTTCCCGCCGACGCCGTCAGCTTCACGCTCCTGCAGGAGCAGCTGCACTCCGTTCTGGACACCCTGTCCGAGCGCGAGGCCGGCGTCGTCTCCATGCGGTTCGGTCTCACCGACGGTCAGCCGAAGACCCTCGACGAGATCGGCAAGGTGTACGGCGTGACGCGTGAGCGCATCCGCCAGATCGAGTCCAAGACCATGTCGAAGCTGCGCCACCCGTCGCGTTCGCAGGTGCTGCGCGACTACCTCGACTAGGTCGCAGTCGTACCACGGCGAAGGCCCGGTTCCCCTGCGGGGGCCGGGCCTTCGTGCTGCGCGCAGTCGTGTCGTGGATCACTCTGGGTGTCCCAGTAACAGCCCAGAGTGAGGAGCCTGCATGCTTCTTTCCGTTGCCCGGTCACTGATCCGGCCGCTTGCCATGGCGGCCACCATGACCGTGATACCCCTGGTCAACGCGACACCCGTGGCCGCCGACAGCATCGTCGTCGGGGGCTTTTCGATAGATGTCACCCAGGCCCCGTGGACGGTCGCGCTGTCCAGCCGTGACCGGTTCGGCGGTACGCGGGCAGGCCAGTTCTGCGGCGGCGTGGCGGTCGCCCGGACCACGGTGCTCACCGCGGCTCACTGCATGGGCGAAGACGTCCTCGGGGCTCCGCCGGGCCGCGTACGCGACCTGAAGGTCATCGCGAGCCGCACCGACCTGCTGTCGGACGGGGGGCAGGAGATCGCCGTACGTGACGTGCGGATCAACCCGGGATACGACAGCGAGACCCACGCCGGCGACTTCGCCGTGCTCACTCTCGCCAAGGAACTGCCGCAGAGCGCGGTCGTCGCCATGGCGAGCGCGGGTGACCCGGCCTACGCGCCGGGCACTGAGGCGCTGGTCTCGGGATGGGGGGACATCACCGGCTCGGGTGCCTACCCGCACACGCTGCACGCCGCACGCGTGCGTGTCCTGGCCGACGATCTCTGCACCCGCGCCTATCCGGGCGGCCCCGACGGCACCTACCGGCCCGACAGCATGCTCTGCGCCGGGGAGCCCGCCGGCGGCCCGGACGCCTGCCAGGGCGACAGTGGCGGTCCGCTGGTGGCCGAAGGGCGGCTGATCGGACTCGTCTCCTGGGGGAGCGGCTGTGGAAGGCCGGGCAAGCCCGGCGTCTACGCCCGCATGTCCGACGTCGTACAAGGCGTGCGGGCGGCCTCAGGGGGCGTAGAACGGCCCCACGGGCGCTCCTGAAGCGTTCGCACGGGGCATGAGCACGGGCGGCCGCTCCTCTTGAGGAGCGGCCGCCCGTGCACCGGCCTGTGCCGGGGCTGGCTCGTCGTGTGTGCGAGATTCAGCGCTCTTCTTCGGAAGCGGTGTTCGGAACGGAGGTCAGCCGCTCCGTCTCGTCCTGTATCTCAGCGGCGATCTTCTTGAGTTCCGGCTCGAACTTGCGACCGTGGTGGGCGCAGAAGAGCAGTTCTCCGCCGCTCAGCAGGACGACGCGCAGGTATGCCTGGGCGCCGCAGCGGTCGCAGCGATCGGCGGCCGTCAGCGGGCTCGCGGGGGTCAGAACAGTAGTCACGTCGCCTCTTCTCTAGCTCGACGAGCTGTCGTACCAGGGTCAACATCCAACCAGCCCGAAAACGTTCCCGCTCGTGGCTTTTCCTCGAAAAAAATCTTCCGGGTCGGCTGACTGCTGCCGGTTGGCGGCGAATGTGCCGTAGTGCGTCTCTTGGGTGCTTACGGTTTCGCGCTGTGGTGTGTCTTGGTCCTCCCGGCCGGGTTGCCGGTTGTTCATGAGGACGTGCCCGGAGCCTAAATGGTTCATGCCTCCAAGGGAACGTGATGTGCACTTCACTCCATCGAGGGATCGAACGTGTATGCGAGCGTGGACTAGTCTGAGTTCTCGACGAGGGTGGCGTTACACCGGCTCTACCAGGCCTCGGTACCCTCTGAGCGGCGACCGAAGCCGCCCCCTTACCCAGTAGGGGGCCCACTGAAATTCAGCGAGGAGCGAACCGCGTGACCGCCGATACGTCCGTGCCGTCCACAGCGCTGCTGGCAGGAGCAGACCGGGACGGTTCCAACTACACCGCGCGGCACCTGCTCGTCCTCGAGGGCCTCGAGGCCGTGCGCAAGCGCCCGGGCATGTACATCGGCTCGACCGACAGCCGCGGTCTGATGCACTGCCTGTGGGAGATCATCGACAACTCCGTCGACGAGGCGCTCGCGGGTGTCTGCGACCGCATCGAAGTGGTCCTGCACGACGACGGCTCCGTGGAGGTGCGCGACAACGGCCGCGGCATCCCCGTGGACGTCGAGCCCAGGACCGGCCTGTCCGGCGTCGAGGTCGTCATGACCAAGCTGCACGCCGGCGGCAAGTTCGGCGGCGGCTCGTACGCCGCCTCCGGTGGTCTGCACGGCGTCGGCGCCTCCGTGGTCAACGCCCTCTCCGCCCGCCTCGACGTCGAGGTGGACCGCGGCGGCCACACGCACGCCATCAGCTTCCGGCGCGGTGTGCCGGGCGCCTTCGCGACCGAGGGCGCCGACGGGAAGTTCGAGGCCAAGAGCGGTCTGCGCAAGACCAAGAAGATCCCCAGGACCCGTACCGGCACGCGCGTGCGGTACTGGGCCGACCGGCAGATCTTCCTCAAGGACGCCAAGCTCTCCCTGGAGAACCTGCACCAGCGCGCCCGCCAGACCGCCTTCCTGGTGCCGGGCCTGACCATCGTCGTCCGCGACGAGTTCGGCCTCGGCGAGGGCGGCAGCAAGGGCGAGGAGTCCTTCCGCTTCGACGGCGGCATCAGCGAGTTCTGTGAATACCTGGCGGGCGACAGGCCGGTCTGTGACGTGCTGCGCTTCTCGGGCCAGGGGACCTTCAAGGAGACCGTCCCGGTCCTGGACGAGCACGGCCAGATGACCCCCACCGAGGTCACCCGCGAGCTGGGCGTCGACGTCGCGCTGCGCTGGGGGACGGGCTACGACACCACGGTCCGCTCCTTCGTCAACATCATCGCCACGCCCAAGGGCGGCACCCACGTCGCCGGCTTCGAGCAGGCCCTCACCCAGACGATGAACGACGTGCTGCGGGCCAAGAAGCTGCTGCGAGTGGCCGAGGACAACATCGTCAAGGACGACGCCCTGGAGGGCCTCACGGCCGTCGTCACCGTGCGCCTGGCCGAGCCGCAGTTCGAGGGGCAGACCAAGGAGGTCCTCGGCACCTCGGCGGCCCGCCGCATCGTGAACAACGTGGTCACCAAGGAGCTGAAGGCGTTCCTGACCGCCACCAAGCGGGATGCCGCCGCGCAGGCCCGGGTCGTCATGGAGAAGGTGGTGGCCGCCGCCCGTACGCGCGTCGCGGCCCGCCAGCACAAGGACGCCCAGCGGCGCAAGACCGCCCTGGAGTCCTCGTCGCTGCCGGCGAAGCTCGCCGACTGCCGCAGCGACGACGTCGACCGCAGTGAGCTGTTCATCGTCGAGGGCGACTCCGCGCTCGGTACGGCCAAGCTGGCGCGGAACTCCGAGTTCCAGGCTCTGCTGCCGATCCGCGGCAAGATCCTCAACGTGCAGCGGTCGTCGGTGACCGACATGCTCAAGAACGCCGAGTGCGGCGCGATCATCCAGGTCATAGGAGCGGGCTCGGGCCGTACCTTCGACATCGACCAGGCCCGCTACGGCAAGATCATCATGATGACCGACGCCGACGTGGACGGCTCCCACATCCGCTGCCTGCTGCTCACGCTGTTCCAGCGCTACATGCGGCCGATGGTCGAGGCCGGCCGGGTGTTCGCCGCGGTGCCGCCGCTGCACCGCATCGAGATCGTCCAGCCGAAGAAGGGCCAGGACAAGTACGTCTACACGTACTCGGACCGCGAGCTGCGCGACAAGCTCATGGAGTTCCAGAGCAAGGGCATCCGGTACAAGGACTCCATCCAGCGGTACAAGGGTCTGGGCGAGATGGACGCCGACCAGCTGGCCGAGACCACGATGGACCCCCGTCACCGCACCCTGCGGCGGATCAACCTGTCCGACCTGGAGGCCGCCGAACGGGTCTTCGACCTGTTGATGGGCAACGACGTGGCACCGCGCAAGGAGTTCATCTCCAGCTCGGCGGCGACGCTGGACCGCTCGCGCATCGACGCGTAGCCGCTGCGCCGGCCTTCGGCCCACGGAGGCGCTTTCCCCGGGCGGGCTGAGAGGAGCTTGCCCGGGGCGTAGGGCGCGAGCGGAGGAGGCTGGAGCGGGGCGGCGGCACCTGTGGGCCGGTGGAGGGTGACGGTTGGTCGTGCTTCGCCGGCCGGTGGTCGCGCTTGAGGGCTGAACGAGTTCCGGCGGGGCGTGGTCGGTCGTGGCCGGCCGGCGCCTTCGGCCGTCTGCCGGCTCACCCGCCGCACCCGGGGCGGCACTCCTCCACCGGCCGGACGGGGGAGCCCGCGTCTCGGCACCGGTCGACTCGGTACCTCACCGTGTCCGACCACCGCCTTTCTCCCACCCCGCTTCCGTCCCAGCCCGGTCTCTGCACCCGTGGGTGGAGACCAACCGCTCCAGGTTTCCACCCTTGATCCACCCCAGCGCCGATCTCCCGAACTGGGCTTTTCCGTAGCTTCGTAGGTGTCGGCAGCGCCTGCTCCCGGCACCACCTTCTCGCTCACGGAGGCTCTGATGTCCGGGCTCGTCAACGCGCTGGTGATCATGGCCGTGGCCGGTGTCGTGATCGCGCGGCAATTCCGCGCCCGCGCGATCGACACCGACCGGCGCTGGTGGCTCATCCCCGTGATCCTCGCCGTTGTCGCGCTGCGCGATCCCGGCGTCCTCGACGCCCACCACCGCGCGGAATCCGCCGTGCTGCTCGCGGTGGAGCTGCTCATAGGTGTGGCCACCGGCGCCGGCTGGGCCTGGACGACCCGTGTCTGGACGGCTCCGGACGGCGTCGTGTGGACCAAGAGCACCAAGGCAAGCCTTGCAGCATGGGGCGTGGGCATCGCCCTGCGGATCGGTCTTTACGGACTCGGCCTCGCGCTCGGCCTGCACCAGAGCAGCTCCGCCCTGACGCTCACTCTCGGCACCACTCTGCTGGTCCGCGACGGCATCCTGGTCTGGCGGGCGCAGTCCCTCGGCACCGCGGACCGTCCGGCCCCGGCGTACGGTGACGACATGCGGTCGGCCCGGAAGGAACGCGTGTGACGGAGTACGTCTTGACCCGCTGGCCGTCGCGAGAGGCGCTCGGCCGTGAGGGAATCTCCCGCCCCCGGCGCGTGATCGCCTGGGCCGTGCGACTGCTCGTGCTCATCCTGCTGCTGTGGAGTGCCTTCAGCCAGAGGCATGTCGGCGTCTGGAGCGGACTCGCGGCAGCGGCGGGAGTCCTGCTCGCCGCTCTCGTCTCCTGGGCCTTCTTCCGGACCACCTACCAGCACCGGCTGGTGCCCTCCCTCGCGCTCGTCGGCATCCTCCTGGGCATCGCCGCGGTCGCCGAGGCAACGGGGTTCAGAGCACCGGCCCTGGTGCTCTGGTGCGGCTGCGGAATCAGCGCCCTGGAGAGGCTCCCGCTGGGAGCTGCAGTACCCGTGGCGTCGGTCGCGCTGGCCTCGTACTCCGCGTTCAACAACGATGCGTGGCTGACCACGGCCGCCACCGTGGCCGGTATGGCCCTCGCCGGATACGTCCTGAGGCTGGACGCGGAGGCCCGCGGCAGCGCGCAGCGGCTCCTTGCCCAGGAGCGTGCCGCCCGGGCGGCCGAGGCCGAGTCCGCAGCGCTGGCCGAGCGAGCGAGGATCGCCCGGGAGATCCACGACGTGCTGGCCCACAGCCTCTCGGCGCAGCTGGTGCACCTGGAGGCGGCCCGGCTGCTGATCGAGAACGGCGCGGACCGCGAGCGCATCCGGGAGCGGGTGGTGGCCGCGCGGGGCATGGCTCGCGACGGGCTCGCCGAGACCCGGCAGGCTCTGTCCGCCCTGCGGGGCGAACTGACCCCGCTGGAGGACTTCCTGAGCGAACTCGTCAGCGGAGCCGACGGCGCCGAGGTCACCGTGACGGGTGAGCGCAGGCTCCTGTCGGCCGAGGCCTCCCAGGCTGTGCGCAGAGTGGCCCAGGAGGCGCTGACGAACGTCCGCAAGCACGCGCACGGTGCCAAGGTGCAGCTGCGGCTCGACTACGGCGAGCACGAAGTGACCCTGGAGGTACGGGACTCGGGCGGGCCGCCGGGCGAACTGACGGGGTCAGGAGGGGGATACGGTCTGCTGGGCATGCGGGAGCGTGCCGAGCTGCTGGGCGGCTCTCTGGACGCGGGGCCGGGCGAGGAGGGGTTCGTGGTGACGCTGAAGGTGCCCGTATGACGGAGACGGAGGGAGCGAAGAAGCCCGCACGGGTGGTGGTCGCCGACGACCAGACCGTGGTCCGGGAGGGCATCGTGATGCTGCTCGGGCTGCTGCCCGGTGTGGAGGTCGTGGGTGCCGCGGGAGACGGCGAGGAGGCGGTGCGTCTGGTGGCGGAACTGGCGCCGGACGTCGTCCTGATGGATCTCAGGATGCCCCGCTGCGACGGCGTGGAGGCCACCCGGCGGATCCGTGCGCAGTACCCCGGGACCCAGGTCGTGGTGCTCACCACGTTCGCGGACGACGAGTCGTTGTTCCCCGCGCTGCGCGCCGGCGCCCGGGGCTATCTGACCAAGGACGCGGGCGGTGACGAGATCGTGCGTGCCGTGGAGAGCGTGCTGTCAGGGGACGCGGGGCTGTCGCCGAGCGTCCAGCGCCGGTTGCTGGAGCGGCTGTCACAGCCCGAGCCGGGCCCGCCGGTGACCGCTGAGGCGCCGCCCGACGGACTGACCGCGCGGGAGACCGAGGTCCTGTTGCTGATCGCCGAAGGACTCAGCAACCAGGAGATCGCCCGCAAGCTGCATGTGTCGACCGCGACGGTCAAGACACACATCAACAATCTCTTCTCCAAAACGGGACTCAAGGACCGGGCACAGGCGGTGCGTTACGCCTACAGCAAGGGGCTGGTACGGCCGCCCGCCGGGTGAATCACCTGATGGGGTGAAGAGCCGGGGGAAGAAGAGTCAGGGATCCTCCCGGTCTGGCCATCCTTGGGCATGCAGTCAAGCAATGATCATCCTCGGGGAGCCGGGGACGGTCCCGAGAGTTCGGCCGAGAACCGGGAAGAGCACGACGTGCTGCCGTCCCGCGACGTGGTGCATGAGGACCCTTGGTACGACGCCTTGGCCTCCGGCTGGGGCGAGCTGGACCGTCCCGGTGCGCCGACGCCCGCCGTGCCGCCCGCTCGCGGGGAGCGGAGCGGCACTGGGCTCCGTGCCCGGGACGTGTACGCCGAGGTGCAGCGCAGCGCGGCCTTCCAGGAGGTGCGCACCAGGTACCGGCGGTTCGTCGTACCGGGAGTCGCCGTGTTCCTCGTCTGGTACGTGAGCTATCTGGTCACCGCCACGACCGCTCCAGGGCTCATGGCCCGGCCCGTGGCCGGAGCGGTGAACGTGGGCATGCTGGCCGGGCTGGGACAGTTCCTCACCACGTTCCTGCTCACCTGGGCCTATGCCCGGCATGCGCGGCTGCGCCGGGACCGGGTGGCGCTGGAGCTGCGCTGGGACACCCAGGAACTGACCCGCGGAGCACGGGGAGACGCCTCGTGACCGGTCACCACCAGACGCCGGCAGTGCTGCTGTTCAGCGGCTTCGTGGCCCTCACCCTCGGGATCACGACGTGGTGAGCCGTCGCCGGCACGGTTCGGCGGAGGAGTTCTATGCGGGAGGGCGGTTGTTCTCCCCCATGGAGAATGGTTTTGCCATCGCGGGTGACTACATGTCGGCCGCCTCCTTCCTCGGGGTCACCGGGTTGATCGCGCTGTACGGGTACGACGGGATGCTGTACGTCGTGGGCTTTCTCGTGGCCTGGCTGGTGGTGCTGTTCCTGGTGGCCGAACTGGTCCGCAACTGCGGGCGTTTCACGCTGGCCGACGTGGTGGCCGCGCGGATGCGTGAGCGGCCGGTGCGGATCGCGGTGGGAACTTCCTCGGTGACGGTGTCCGTTCTGTATCTGGTGGCGCAAATGGTCGGCGCGGGCAGCCTGGTGGCGCTGCTGCTGGGGCGGACGAGCGGGGCCGCCGGGGCCTGGGCGGTCATCGGGGTCGGCGCGCTCATGGTGATCTATGTGTCGTTGGGAGGGATGCGGGCCACCACCTGGATCCAGATCGTGAAGGCGGTCCTGCTGCTGGGCGGCACGATCGCGCTGACCGTGCTCCTGCTGCTGCGCTTCCACGGCGACGTCGACCGGTTGCTGCTCACGGCCGCCGAGCGCAGCGGTCATGGAAGGGCGTTCCTGGCGCCGGGGCTCAGGTACGGCGGCACCTGGACCGCCCGTCTGGACTTCATCAGCCTGGGACTCGCCCTGGTGCTGGGCACGGCGGGACTGCCGCACATCCTGTCGCGTTTCTACACCGTGCCCACCGCGCGGGCCGCCCGCCGTTCCGCGGTGTGGTCCATCGGACTGATCGGCGGTTTCTATCTGATGACGATCGTGCTCGGCTTCGGAGCGGCCGCGGTCGTCGGGCCGGATGCGGTGCGCGGTTCGAACACGGCGGGGAACACGGCGGTTCCCCTGCTCGCGCTCACGCTGGGCGGCGGCGCAGGTTCCACTGGCGGAACGGTTCTCTTCGCGGTCGTCGCCGCCGTCGCGTTCGCCACGATCCTCGCCGTGGTCGCCGGCATCACGCTCGCCTCATCGGTGTCGGTGGCGCACGATCTGTACGCGTCGCTGCGGCGGTCGCGCGGCAGGATGCGCAGCGAGGTGGCGGTGGCACGGTGGGCGGCGGTCGGCATCGGCGTCGTGGCGATCGCGCTCGGTCTGCTGGCCCGTGATCTCAACGTGGCCTTCCTCGTCGGTCTCGCCTTCGCCGTCGCCGCGTCGGCGAACCTTCCGGCGCTGCTGTATGCGTTGTTCTGGCCTGGTTTCACCACCGCGGCGGGCTGATCCCGGCGCTGGGACTCGTGCTGCTCTCCCCGGTGGTGTCCGGCAGCCCGGCCTCGCTCTTCCCGGACGTCGACTTCCAGTACTTCCCCTTGCAGAACCCGGGCATCGTCTCCATCCCGCTCGGCTTCCTCGCCGGCTGGCTCGGCACGGTCACCTCGGTCGAGGTCGCGGACGAGGCCAAGTACGCCGAGACGGAGGTGCGGTCGCTGACCGGCGCCGGGGCCGCGTAGCGGGCACGCGCTTCATCCCACGGCGGCGCTCCAGCCCAGGGCGGCGCGGATCCTAGGGCGCCACCCAGGCGTACCGGTGTTCCGGCCGGCCGGTGTCGCCGTACTTCAGGGAGAGCCGGAGGCGGCCGGCCTGTTCCAGGTGGCGGAGGTAGCGCTGGGCCGTGGAGCGGCTCAGGCCGGTCCTGGCGGCCACCTCGTGGGCCGACAGCGGCTGGGCCGCGCGGTGCAGGACGCCGCAGATCAGATCGGTCGTGGGCTCCGAGTGGCCGCTCGGCAGGCCGGGCGCGGACGGTGCGGGGGTGGCGCGCAGCGCCCCGAAGATCCGGTCGACCTGCTCCTGTCCCGTCAGGCCCCGGCCGCCGACGCGGTCCACCGTGCGACGCAGGGCGGCATAGGAGTCGAGGCGGGCGCGCAGGGCGGCGAAGGTGAAGGGCTTGACCAGGTAGTGCAGGGCGCCCAGGCGCATCGCCTGCTGGACGGTCGTCACATCGCTGGCCGCGGTGATCATGATGACGTCCGTGCCGTGGCCCTGCTCCCGCATGAGATGTACCAGGTCGAGTCCGGTCCGGTCCGGAAGATAGTGGTCGAGCAGGACCAGGTCGATGCCACCGCGTTCGACGGCGGTCAGGGCCTGGGCGGCGCTGTGCGCGCGGGCGGCCGCCCGGAAGCCGGGAACCTTTGCCACGTACTTGGCGTTTATCTCAGCGACGCGGAAGTCGTCGTCCACGACCAGGACGTCAATCATCAGGCCTCTCCTCAGGCCGGCGGGCGTTAAGCCCGTGTTTCGTGCTCCGCAGTTGTAGCGCGAGCAAAATGAGCACAACAGGCTCTTGCGAGCAAAAGAAGGGCTTGTGCTCACAAGACTCCTGCTGTGGCCGGGGCCACACCTACCGTCCCGGGCCATGAGCGCACACACCAGCCCCGCCATTGAGCTGCGGGGCGCGAGCAAGACCTTCAGAACCCCGTCAGGGGGACTGCACACGGCCGTGCGCGGTCTGGACCTCACCGTCCGGCGCGGCGAGTTCGTGGCCGTCGTAGGACCGACCGGCTGCGGCAAGTCCACCACGCTGACGCTGGTCAGCGGCTTGGAGGAGCCCACCGAGGGCGAGGTGCTGGTGGCCGGCGAGCCGGTCGACGGTGTCGGCGACAAGGTCGGCTTCGTCTTTCAGCAGGACGCCACGTTCCCCTGGCGCACGGTCCTGTCCAACGTCATGGCCGGCCCGCGCTTCCGGGGCGTACCGAAGGCCGAGGCCAAGGAGAAGGCCCGGGAGTGGCTGGCCCGCGTCGGACTCGCCGCCTTCGAGGACCGCTACCCGCACCAGCTCTCCGGCGGTCAGCGCAAGCGCGTCGCCCTCGCCGCCACGTTCGTCAACGACCCCGAGATCCTGCTGATGGACGAGCCGTTCTCGGCGCTGGACGTGCAGACCCGGGCCCTGATGTCGGACGAGCTGCTGGAGCTGTGGGAGGGCACGGGAGCCTCCGTCGTCTTCGTCACCCATGACCTGGAGGAGTCCATCGCGCTCGCCGACAAGGTCGTCGTGATGACCGCCGGACCCGCGACCGTGAAGCAGGTCTTCGACATCGATTTGCCCCGGCCGCGCAAGGTCGAGTCGGTGCGCCTTCAGCCGCGGTTCATCGAGATCTACCGCGAGATCTGGGAGTCCCTCGGCGAAGAGGTCCGCATCACCCGCGAAAGAGGTGCCGCCCATGTCGCCTGACGTCATGCCCGAGGCCCAGGTCGCACCGACCATGACGGAGCCCGCCGACAAGACGAACCGGGCGCGGACCCGCGCCCAGGCCGCCCGCCGCCGCAAGGCCGTCGTCACCGCCGTGCGCGTGCTGCTGCTGGTCGCCGTCCTCGGGCTGTGGGAGGGACTGTCCCGGGCGAAGATCATCGATCCGTTCAACTTCTCGATGCCGTCGCAGATCTGGGACCAGATCCGGACCTGGGTCATGCACGGAACCGCGCTCGGATCGCTCGGCGAACAGATCTGGTACACCCTTTACGAGGCACTCCTCGGCTGGGTCCTCGGTGTGGTTGCCGGTGTGTTGCTCGGCATCGCGCTCGGGCGGATCAGATTGCTCGCCGAGGTCCTTGGTCCGTACATCAAGGTGCTCAACTCGATCCCCAGGATCGTCCTGGCGCCGATCTTCCTGATCTGGTTCGGGCTCGGGCCGTCCTCCAAGGTCGCCTCCGCAGTCGTGCTGGTCTTCTTCCCGGTGTTCTTCAACGCCTTCCAGGGCGCCCGGGAGGTGGACCGCAACCTGGTGGCCAACGCCCGCATCCTGGGCGCCAGCGACCGCCGGGTCACACTCCAGGTGGTCATCCCGTCGGCCACCTCCTGGATCTTCACGAGCCTCCACGTCAGCTTCGGCTTCGCGCTCATCGGCGCCATCGTCGGCGAGTACATCGGCGCCACGAAGGGCATCGGCCTGCTCGTCTCGCAGTCGCAGAACACCTTCAACTCGGCCGGTGTGTACGCCGCGATGGTCATCCTCGCGGTCGTCGCCCTCGCCGCCGAAGGACTGCTCACCTTCGCCGAGCGCCGCATCTTCCGCTGGAAGCCCGCCGGTTCCGACGACTGACCGGCCCCGCCCCGACCAGCCCCCCACGCCTTCCCCGCACCGCCCTCTCACAAGGACGTGAACCGCATGCGCAACACCGCCAGATACGCCTCCCTGGCCGCCGCCGGCCTGCTCGCCCTCTCCTCGCTCACCGCCTGCGCCAACGACGCGGCCAGCTCCACCGCCGACACCGGGGGCGGCGGCAAGGGCGAGACGGTCAAGATCATGGTCGGTGGCCTCGACAAGGTCATCTACCTGCCCGCCATGCTCACCCAACGCCTCGGCTACTTCCAGGCCGAGGGTCTGAATGTCCAACTCCTCAGCGAGCCCGCCGGTGTCCAGGCCGAGACCGCGCTCGTTTCCGGCCAGGTGCAAGGAGCGGTCGGCTTCTACGACCACACCCTGGATCTGCAGACCAAGGGCAAGTCGGTCGAGTCGGTCGTGCAGTTCTCGCACGCGCCCGGCGAGGTCGAGGTCGTCTCGGACAAGGCGGCCGGCGACCTGACCTCGCCGAAGGACTTCAAGGGCCGCAAGCTGGGTGTGACCCAGCTCGGTTCCTCCACCGACTTCCTCACCAAGTACCTGGCGGTCAAGAACGGTGTGAACGTCAGCGAGTTCTCGCCCGTCGCCGTGGGGGCGGGGCCCACGTTCATCGCGGCCCTGCAGAAGGGGGCGATCGACGGCGGTATGACCACCGACCCGACCGTCGCGACCATCCTGGACAAGAAGGCCGGCAAGATCCTCCTCGACATGCGTACCCCCGAGGGCTCGCAGAAGGCGCTGGGCGGGCCGTACCCGTCGTCAAGTCTGTACATGCAGACGGACTGGGTGAACGGACACAAGGACACCGTCCAGAAGTTGGTCAACGCATTCGTCAAGACGCTCAAGTGGATGTCCACCCACAGCGCCGACGAGATCGCCGCGAAGATGCCCGCCGACTACTCCCAGGGCAGCAAGGCGCTCTACACGCAGGCCATCAAGAGCACCCTGCCGATGTTCACCGACGACGGCGTGATGCCCCAGGGCGGCCCGGAGACCGTTGAGAAGGTCCTCAAGTCGTTCAACCCCAACATCAAGAACGCCAAGGTCGACTTGAGCAAGACCTACACGACCGAGTTCGTCAAGGCTGCCAAGTAGCTGCCGAGCAACTGCCGAGAAGACGAGTCCGCTCAGCCGCGGGCCGCCCACACGTAACGGTGTTCCGGGCGGCCCGCGTCGCCGTACCTGAGGGTCAGCCGCGCCCGTCCGGTGCGCTCCAGGAGCTTCAGATACCGCTGGGCCGTCTGCCGGCTCACCCCGGTCCGCTCGGCGACCTCCTGGGCGGACAGCGGTCCTTCGGCGTTCATCAGCGCCTGGCGCACCAGCTCGGCCGTCGCGGGGGAGTGCCCCTTGGGCAGTTCCGGCTCCGACGGCGCGGACAGGGCGCCGAAGATGCGGTCCACCTGGACCTGTTCGGCCTCGCCGCCGCCGTCCAGGGTGCGGCGCAGCTGCGCGTACGCCTCCAGCTTGGCGCGCAGACCCGCGAAGGCGAACGGCTTCACCAGGTACTGCAGCGCCCCCTGCCGCATCGCGGCCTGGACGGTCGACACGTCCCGCGCCGCCGTCACCATGATCACGTCGGTCTGGTAGCCGCGCCGGCGCATCTCCCGCACGACCGCGAGACCGGTGTCGTCGGGCAGGTAGTGGTCCATGAGGACCAGGTCCAGCCGCGGCAGTGTCCCCACCTGGCGCAGCGCCTCTGCCGCACTGTGCGCCTCGCCGGCCACGTGGAATCCCGGCACCTTCTCCACGTAGGCGGCGTTGACCCGGGCGACGCGGGTGTCGTCGTCCACGACCAGGACCTCGATCATCGCGCCTCCTCCTCGGTGCGGGCGGCAGGTTCGGCGGACTCCTCGGGTACCGCGGATTCCAGCTCCGGACCGGTCAGCGCCTCCGGCAGGACCACCGTGAACTCCGCACCGCCGCCGTCCGCCGCGTCCACCGTCGCGCTCCCGCCCTGCCGTTCGGCGAGCCGGCGCACCAGCGAGAGCCCGATGCCCCGCTTGCCGTGCGCGGGCGGCTTCTTGGTCGACCAGCCGTCAGTGAAGATCAACTCCCGCTGTCCGGCCGGGATTCCGGGGCCCGTGTCGCGCACCCTGAGCACGACCGTACGGCCCTCGGCGCGCAACTCGACCTCCACGCGCGCGTGCAGTGTGCCGGCGACCGCGTCGAGGGCGTTGTCCACCAGGTTGCCCACCACCGTGACCAGCCCCCGGGGATCGATCAGCCGGTCCGGCAGCCGGGTGTCCTCCGACACCCACAGCGCGACACCGCGCTCGGCCGCCACGGTCGCCTTGCCGACCAGCAGCGCGGCCAGCAGCGGATCCTGGATCTTCTCGGTGACCTGTTCGGCGGTGACCCGGTGGTCGCCGACCACCTCGCCGACGAACTCCACGGCGTCGTCGTACATCTCCAGTTCCAGCAGTCCGAGCAGGGTGTGCATGCGATTGGCGTGCTCGTGGTCCTGGGCGCGCAGCGCGTCGATCAGTCCGCGCGTGGAGTCCAGTTCGCGCCCCAGCTGCTCCAGCTCGGTGCGGTCGCGCAGGGTGGCCACGGCGCCGCCGTCGTCGGTGGGCATGCGGTTGGCGACCAGCACCCGCTGGCCGCGCACGGTGAGCAGGTCGGTGCCGGTCACCCGGCCGGCCAGCACATCCGTCGTACGGCCCGCGCCGAGCGCCTCGTCGGGGGTCTGTCCGACGGCCTCGTCGCCGATGCCCAGCAGCCGCCGCGCCTCGTCGTTGAACAGGCGGATGCGCCCGCCGCGGTCGAGGGCGACCACGCCCTCACGGATGCCGTGCAGCATCGCCTCGCGCTCCGCGAGCAGCGCCGAGATGTCGGAGAAGGCCAGGTCCCGGGTCTGCCGCTGGACCCGGCGGGAGATCAGCCAGGCGGCCAGCGCACCCACCGCGAGAGCGCCCCCGGCGTACGCGAACAGTCCCGGGATCGCACCGATCAGCCGCGCCCGCACACTGTCGTACGCGATACCGACCGAGACCGCCCCGATGATGCGGTGGTGGGCGTCGTACAGCGGCACCTTGCCGCGCGCGGAGCGCCCCAGGGTGCCGGTATCGATCTGCATGACCTTGTGGCCGGCCAGCGCCTCTTCCGGGGAGGTCGAGACGTGGTCGCCGATCTCCGAGGGGGTGGTGTGCGACCAGCGCACGCCCCGTCGGTCCATCACGACGATGTACTCGGCGTGCGTGGCCTTCCGGATCCGCTCGGCCTCCTTCTGCACCGGGCCGTCGCTGGTCGGCGGGGTGGTCAGGACGCCCTCCGCGATCTGCGGGTCCTGGGCGGTGGTCTCGGCGATGGCCAGCGCGCGGCGCATCGCCTCCTGGTCCAGCTGCTTGCTCAGCGGCGCCAGGAACAGGCCGGTCGCGAGCACCGCCACCCCCGCCGCGATCGCCACCTGCATCAGCAGCACCTGCGAGAACACCCGCCGTGGCAGACCGAGGCGCAGACGGCGTGCGGAGGGCGTGGGGCTCATGCCCATGACGGTACGTGGAAGGGCTCACCACGCCCCAGGGGGGTGTGGTGGGGATCTCTTGACCGGTTCTTGAACGAGGTGGCCGCTCAGCTCGCCAGCGCTGTCGGCCTCAGCCGGCGCACGTCGACCACGTCCATCCGCGCGGGCGTCCCCAGCACCGCCGCGCCACAGCTCTCCGGCCGGGGCGGCAGCGACGCGCCCTGTGCCACGGTCACCCGCCAGCGGCGGCCGTCGGCGTGTCCGACGGTGACCTCCCAGCGCGGAGCCCGGCCGTCGGTCCGTACGACGCGCAGCACCCCCGCCCGGTACTCGCCCGCGGCCGACCGGACGGCCAGCTCGGCCGCCTGACCGGGCCGTTCCCAGGCCGAGCACCCGCGGCACCCCTCCACCACGACGCGCTCTTCCCGGACACCGTGCAGCGCCTCCTTGACGGTGTGCGCCTCGACGCGGCCGTAGGCGTAGCCGTACGGCAGGACGAGCACCGTCGGCGAGAAGCGATGTCCACCCAGATGGGTGACCTCCCAGACGCCGCGCACTCCGGAGGCGGCCAGTTCGGCGGCCAGGGGACGGCCCAGGAGGGCGCAGCAGCGGTCCCGCTTGCCGTTGGTGCACACCAGTGCGAGCGGGTCGCCGCGGTGTGCCCGCCCGCCGAGCGCGGTGCCGAAGGAACGGTGGTCACCCGCTCCGAGGGCGGCGAAGTCGAGCCCGAGGAGCCGCTGGGGGTCGCGGATCCTGGCGCTGTGCAGCCACACGCGGCCCGGCACGGTGTGGGCGGCGTACAGCTGCCGGACGGAGGGTCTGCCCGGGTCGGCGTGACGTCCGGGGCGCCGGATGAGGGCGACGCGTACGCCGGTTCCCTCGGCGGCCGACTCCAGGGCCCGGCCCAGTGCGGGGTCCAGGTGACTCGAAGTGAGCGCCTTCGCGCCCCACGGGCCGGGCTGTTCCAGCAGCAGCCACGTCGTCGCCGTGGCCGCCGTACCGGAAACGGGCTCGTCGAGGCTCCGGGAGACGGTCGCGCACCTACTCACAGAGGTGAGCCTAACCTGACTCTCCCTGGGGCGACTTCCGGCCGTCGTTGTGTCCTACTCCGGGAGGGGCTGCGGAGGCCGCGGGCCGACGTAGTGGCCGACGGGGCGCATGCGCAGGGGGCGCTCGCCGTACTCCTCCAGGGCGTGCGCGATCCAGCCCGCGGTCCGGGCGACGGCGAAGATCGTCTCACCTGCCGTCGCGGCCATGCCGCTGGACGCGGTGAACACCGCCAGGGCCAGGTCGACGTTGGCGTGCAGCGGGGTGTGCCGCGCGGTCGTGGCGACGATGTCGCGGGCGGCGAGCAGGGCGGACTCCGCGCTCGGGACCTGCTCCAGGAGGCCGAACAGCACGCGCGCGCGGGGGTCCTCGCCGGTGTACAGCCGGTGGCCGAGCCCGGGGACGCGGCGGCCCGCGCGCAGTTCGTCGGCGATGACCGGGACCGCCGTGCCCTGGTCGAGCACGTCGAGCAGCATCCGGTGGGCCATGCCGCTCGCGGCACCGTGCAGCGGGCCCTCCAGGACGCCGAATCCGGCCGAGACGGCCGCGTAGGCGTGCGCGCGGGCCGAGGCGGCGACGCGGACCGCGAGTGTGGAGGCGGCCAGGTCGTGGTCGGCGAGCAGGGCGAGCGCGGTGTCCAGGACGCGCAGCGACGCCTCGTCGGCGGGGTGGCCGGTCAGCCGGGTCCACAGCCGGTGGGCGAGCGGGCCGTCGTCCTTGTGGGCGTGCCGGGCCGGCGGCAGCGCGGCGACGAGGGTCGGGATGAGGATCCGCGCGGTGTTCAGGACGGCCTCCTCCGACAGGTCGAAGCGCAGCGGGTCCTCGGCCGCCGCGGCGATCGCCGCGACGCGCAGCCGGTCGGTGGGGGAGGCGTGCTCGCTCAGGGCGTTGACCGCGCGGCGGGCCACCTCGACGGTGGGTCCGGGCGCGGAGAAGGTGACGCCCGGCGTCAGCCGCCCCGTCCACAGCCATTCCGCGACCTCCTCGTAGGAGTGGCGCAGGGACATCTCCACGGCGTCCACACCCCGGAAGAAGTACTGGTCCCGCTCGATCAGCGTGATGCGGGTCCGGACGGAGAGGTCCCCGCCGGAGCCCGGGCTCACGGCCGCCTCGCGCCGGTGGCGCCGGACGAGGGCCTCGACCTCCTTCGCGTCGAAGGTGCTGGCGCGGCCCCCGGGCTCGCGTCTGCTGGTGAGCAGGCCGCGACTCACGTACGCGTACACGGTCTCGGGCTTCACGCCGAGCAGTTCGGCGGTCTCCTTGGTGGTCAGCCTCCGCCCGGGACGGCCGGGGGGAGCGGGTTCGTGATCGCGCATGGGGGTCACCGTAGCCGCCCTCGCATACCTTGATCGCACTACATTGAGTCAATCAATATTGACAGGAAATGAGTCAAGCATGGACAGTCGGATCAAGTCCAGGGAGGAGAACCATGGCCATCAACAGGACCGCAACCCCGCTCATCGACGCACCGCCCGGTCTCGCCGGCGTCGTCGTCACCGAGACCGAGATCGGCGACGTCCGAGGGCGGGAGGGCTTCTACCACTACCGCCAGTACTCGGCCGTCGAACTCGCGCGGACCCGTGGCTTCGAGGACGTCTGGCATCTCCTGGTGCACGGCGCCCTCCCGGACGCGGAGCGCCGCGCCGCCTTCACCGCCGAGACCGCGGCGCTGCGCCGGCTGCCCGAGGAGGTCCGCGCGGCGCTGCCCGCGATCGCCGCGGCCGGCCGAGGGCCGGGCCCGCTGTCCGGACTGCGCACGGCCCTGTCGCTGCTGGGTTCGGCGCGGGGTCTGCGACCGGTGTACGACATCGACGCGGACCGGCGCCGCGCCGACACCGTGGCGATCTGCGCGGCCGTACCCACGCTGCTCACCGCGCTGTACCGGCTCGGGCAGGGCCTCGCCCCGGTCGAGCCGCGCGAGGACCTCTCCTACGCGGCCAACTACCTGTACATGCTCAACGGCGAGGAACCCGAGCCGCGGCGGGCGCGTGCTGTCGAGCAATACTTGATCTCAACCATTGATCATGGATTCAACGCGTCCACCTTCACCGCCCGCGTCATCGCCTCCACCGGCGCCGACGTGGCCGCCTGCCTGACCGGCGCCGTCGGCGCCCTGTCCGGTCCGCTGCACGGAGGCGCGCCCAGCCGGGCCCTGGACACCCTGGACGCCATCGGTACCCCGGACCGGATCGACCCCTGGATCCGGGAGCGGGTGCTCGCCGGTGACCGGATCATGGGCTTCGGACACGCCGTCTACCGCACGGAGGACCCCCGTTCGCGGATGCTGCGGGAGATCGCCCTCGGATTCGGCGGTCCGCGGGTGGACTTCGCGGTGGAGGTCGAGCGCCGGGTCGAGGTGATCCTCGCCGAGCTGAAGCCCGGCCGTGAACTGCACACCAACGTCGAGTTCTACGCCGGCGTGGTCATGGAACTCTGCGGCCTGCCCCGCGAGATGTTCACCCCCACCTTCGCCGCGGCACGGGTGGTGGGCTGGAGCGCCAACGTCCTGGAACAGGCGGCCGACTCGAAGATCATCCGGCCGGTGGCGCGGTACGTGGGGCCGCAGCCGCCGGTCGCGGTACCGGCCGCCCGCTGACGGCGCGAGGCGACCGCAGTGCCCTCTTATGCTGGTCCGGCAGCCGGTCCCCAGCGGCCCGGTCCACCGGCGCCCCGGTTCACCGGGGCCGCCCCGTCCACGCAGAGAGGTCACCCGTTGGGGAACAGCAGCGGTCCGCAGATCCCGGTCGTCGTGCTCGCCGGTTTCCTGGGCTCCGGCAAGACCACGCTCCTCAACCACCTCCTGCACCGCAGCGGAGGCAGCCGCATCGGGGCGATCGTCAATGACTTCGGGGCCATCGAGATCGACGCGATGGCCGTCGCGGGCGCGCTCGGCGACTCCACCGTCTCGCTGGGCAACGGCTGCCTCTGCTGTGCCGTCGACGCCGGCGAACTCGACCTCTACCTGGACCGGCTCGCCGACCCGGGCACCGGCATCGACGTGATCGTCATCGAGGCCAGCGGGCTCGCCGAGCCCCAGGAACTCGTGCGGATGGTGCTGGCCAGCGAGCACCCGAGGGTCGTCTACGGCGGCCTGGTCGAGGTCGTGGACGCCGCCGAGTTCGGCGACACCCGTGCCCGGCACCCCGAGATCGACCGGCATCTGGCCCTCGCCGACCTGGTGGTGGTCAACAAGCTCGACCGCGCCGAGGACGGCGAGCGGGTCCTCGGCCTGGTGCGGTCCCTCACGGACCGCGCCGCCGTGGTCCCCGCCACCTACGGCCGGATCGACCCCGAGCTCCTCTTCGACTGCAGGCCGAGCGAGGAGCGGATCGGACAGCTGTCCTTCGACGACCTGCACGAACACAACCGGGACGACGGGCGCGAGGAGCACTCCGGTCATCTGCACACCGGCTACGACAGCCTGTCCTTCACCTCCGAGGTCCCCCTGGAACCCCGTCGGCTCATGCGGTTCCTGGACAGCCGGCCCGAGGGGCTGTACCGGATCAAGGGATACGTCGACTTCGGGCCCTACGACCCCCTCAACCGGTACGCCGTGCACGCCGTCGGCCGGTTCCTGCGCTTCTACCCCGAGCCCCGGGGCGCCTCCGGCGACCGCCTCACCCAGCTCGTGCTGATCGGCTCCGGCATCGACACGGAGGCCCTCGGCCAGGAGCTCAAGAGGTGCGAGAACGACGCCCCACACGCCGACGAACACGGCATGTGGGGCGTCCTGCGCTACGTCCAGGGCACCGAGGAGGAGCCCGGCCCGGAGCCGTACGAGGCCTAGGACACCGGCCCCGCAACCACCGACACCGTCTTCGGCAGCGACGTGCCCGAGCCGTCCCGGCGCGGGTCCAGCTCCGGGAGCTCCGCCGGGGTGCCGGTCTTCTGCGCCGCGCGCGCGGGAGCCGGTCCCGCCCAGGCCAGCGCCAGGCAGTCCTCGCCCTTCAGGAACCGCTGACAGCGCACGCCGCCCGTGGCCCGGCCCTTGCGCGGGTACTGGTCGAACGGCGTCAGCTTGGCCGTCGTCTGCACCGAGTCGTCCAGCGTGCCGCGTGATCCCGCCACCGTGAACACCACCGCGTCGGCCGCGGGGTCGACGGCCGTGAAGGAGATGACCTTCGCGCCCTCGGCGAGCTTGATGCCCGCCATACCGCCCGCCGGGCGGCCCTGCGGGCGCACGATGGACGCCTGGAAGCGCAGCAGCTGCGCGTCGTCGGTGATGAACACCAGGTCCTCCTCGCCGGTGCGCAGCTCCACCGCGCCGACGATCCGGTCGCCCTCCTTGAGGGTGATGACCTCCAACTCCTCCCGGTTGGACGGATAGTCGGGCACCACACGCTTGACGACACCCTGCTCGGTGCCGAGCGCGAGGCCCGGCGACGACTCGTCCAGCGTGGTCAGACAGACCACCGTCTCGTCGTCCTCCAGGGAGACGAACTCCGCCAGCGGCGCCCCTCCGGACAGGTTCGGGGCCGCCGCCGTCTCCGGCAGCTGGGGCAGGTCCACCACGTTGATCCGCAGCAGCCGGCCCGCCGAGGTCACCGCGCCGATCTCGCCGCGCGCGGTCGTGGGGACCGCCGAGACGATCACGTCGTGCTTGACGCGCTTGGCGCCCGCCTGCTCCGGGAGGGGCTCGCCCGTCGCCGTGCGGGCCAGCAGACCCGTCGAGGACAGCAGCACCCGGCACGGGTCGTCGGCGACCTGCAGCGGCACCGCGGCCACCTGGGCGCCCGCCGACTCCAGCAGGACCGTACGCCGGTCGGTGCCGAACTTCTTGGCCACGGCGGCCAGTTCGGCCGAGACCAGCTTGCGCAGCTCCGCGTCGGAGTCCAGGATCCGGGTCAGCTCCGCGATCTCCGCCGTGAGCCTGTCCTTCTCCGCCTCCAGCTCGATGCGGTCGTACTTGGTGAGCCTGCGCAGCGGCGTGTCGAGGATGTACTGCGTCTGCACCTCGCTCAGCGAGAAGCGCTCCATCAGGCGCTCCTTGGCCTGCGCGGAGTTCTCGCTGGACCGGATCAGCCGGATGACCTCGTCGATGTCGACCAGCGCGGTCAGCAGGCCCTCGACCAGGTGCAGCCGGTCGCGCTTCTTTCCGCGGCGGAACTCGCTGCGCCGCCGCACCACGTCGAAGCGGTGGTCGAGGTAGACCTCCAGCAGTTCCTTCAGACCCAGAGTGAGCGGCTGGCCGTCCACCAGGGCGACGTTGTTGATGCCGAAGGACTCCTCCATCGGGGTCAGCTTGTACAGCTGCTCCAGGACCGCCTCCGGCACGAAGCCGTTCTTGATCTCGATGACCAGACGCAGGCCGTGCTCACGGTCGGTGAGGTCCTTCACGTCGGCGATGCCCTGGACCTTCTTCGCGTTGACCAGGTCCTTGATCTTCGCGATGACCTTCTCGGGGCCGACCGTGAAGGGCAGTTCGGTGACCACCAGGCCCTTGCGGCGGGCGGTCACCGTCTCGACCGAGACCGTGGCGCGCATCTTGAAGGTGCCGCGGCCCGAGGCGTACGCGTCGCGGATGCCGTCCAGCCCGACGATCCGGCCGCCGGTGGGCAGGTCCGGGCCCGGCACGTGCTTCATCAGCGCGTCCAGGTCCGCGTTCGGGTACTTGATCAGGTGGCGGGCGGCCGCGATGACCTCGCGCAGGTTGTGCGGCGGCATGTTCGTCGCCATGCCGACCGCGATGCCCGAGGAGCCGTTGACCAGCAGGTTCGGGAAGGCGGCGGGCAGCGCCACCGGCTCGCGCTCCTGGCCGTCGTAGTTGGGCGCGAAGTCGACCGTGTCCTCGTCGATCGACTCGGTCATCAGGCTCGTGGCCTCGGCCTGGCGGCACTCGGTGTACCGCATGGCGGCCGGCGGGTCGTCGTTGCCCAGCGAGCCGAAGTTGCCGTGGCCGTCGACGAGCGGTACCCGCATGGAGAACGGCTGGGCCATGCGCACCAGGGCGTCGTAGATCGACGCGTCGCCGTGCGGGTGCAGCTTGCCCATGACCTCGCCGACGACGCGCGCGCACTTCACATAGCCGCGGTCGGGGCGCAGGCCCATCTCGTTCATCTGGTACACGATCCGGCGGTGCACCGGCTTGAGGCCGTCACGGGCGTCCGGCAGTGCGCGCGAATAGATGACCGAGTAGGCGTACTCAAGGTAGGAGCCACGCATCTCGTCCACGACGTCGATGTCGAGGATCCTCTCCTCGTACGAATCGTCGGGCGGCGGGGTCTTCGTGCTGCGGCGGGCCATCGCTGCCTGGCTCCTTGCGTGAAGCGTGGGACGGATCTGACGCCGACCATTGTGGACCGAGGCACTGACAAGCCGTACCACGACCCGGGTCCAGGCGGCTTCCCGGGCCGGTGGGCCGGGTCCGGGGCAGGCTACGCGATCCGCTCTGGGCGTACGTCCCGCGGGAACTTCGCCGAGCCCCCGCACGCTGTGCATACAGTGGCAGGAACGGCAGGAAGACCGCGGTTTCCACAACCGCATCCGCTCGCGAAGGGATGTACATGCCCATGGGTCACACGACCACAGCCGAGGCAGGCTCCGGGGGCCTGACAGCGACCGAGCACCGCCTGGCCAACGGTCTGCGCGTGGTGCTTTCCGAGGACCACCTGACCCCGGTGGCGGCGGTCTGCCTCTGGTACGACGTCGGCTCCCGCCACGAAGTCAAGGGACGTACCGGTCTGGCTCACCTTTTCGAGCACCTGATGTTCCAGGGCTCGGCACAGGTCAAGGGCAACGGTCACTTCGAGCTGGTGCAGGGCGCCGGCGGCTCGCTCAACGGCACCACCAGCTTCGAGCGCACCAACTACTTCGAAACCATGCCCGCCCACCAGCTGGAGCTCGCCCTCTGGCTGGAGGCCGACCGCATGGGCTCGCTGCTCGCCGCCCTGGACGACGAGTCCATGGAGAACCAGCGGGACGTCGTCAAGAACGAACGCCGCCAGCGCTACGACAACGTCCCCTACGGCACCGCCTTCGAGAAGCTGACCGCCCTGTCGTACCCGGAGGGCCACCCCTACCACCACACGCCGATCGGCTCGATGGCGGACCTGGACGCGGCCACCCTGGAGGACGCCCGCCAGTTCTTCCGCACCTACTACGCGCCGAACAACGCGGTGCTCTCCGTGGTCGGCGACATCGACCCCGAGCAGACCCTCGCCTGGATCGAGAAGTACTTCGGCTCCATCCCCGGGCACGACGGCAAGCCCGCGCCGCGCGACGGCTCCCTTCCGGAGGTCATCGGCGAGCAGAAGCGCGAGGTCGTCGTCGAGGAGGTTCCGGCGCGCGCCCTGATGGCCGCCTACCGGCTCCCGCACGACGGCACGCGCGCGTGCGACGCGGCCGACCTCGCCCTGACCGTCCTCGGCGGCGGCGAGTCCTCCCGCCTGTACAACCGGCTGGTGCGCCGCGACCGTACGGCCGTCGCGGCCGGCTTCGGCCTGCTGCGCCTGGCCGGCGCGCCCTCCATGGGCTGGCTGGACGTGAAGACCTCCGGTGACGTCGAGGTGCCCGTCATCGAGGCCGCCATCGACGAGGAGCTGGCCCGGTTCGCCGAGGAGGGGCCCACACCCGAGGAGATGGAGCGCGCCCAGGCCCAGTTGGAGCGCGAGTGGCTCGACCGGCTCGGCACGGTCGCCGGCCGCGCCGACGAACTGTGCCGGTACGCCGTCCTGTTCGGTGACCCGCAGCTCGCCCTCACCGCCGTGAAGCGCGTCCTGGAGATCACCCCGGAGGAGGTCCAGGAGGTCGCCAAGGCCCGTCTGCGCCCCGACAACCGCGCGGTGCTGGTCTACGAACCGAAGTCCCCGCAGGATGCCCCGGACGCCGACGTGCCCGAGGACCCGGAGCAGGAAGCGACCGTAGAGGCCGGTAACGAGAACGAGGAGACGGCCAAGTGACCGAGCTCGCCACCATGGACTTCCACCCCCAGCCGCAGCCCGGCGACGCCCGGCCCTGGGCGTTCCCGGCGCCCGAGCGCACCGCGCTGGACAACGGCCTGACCGTGCTGCGCTGCCACCGCCCCGGCCAGCAGGTCGTCGCCGTCGAGGTACTGCTCGACGCGCCCCTGGACGCCGAGCCGGCCGGCCTCGACGGCGTCGCCACGATCATGGCGCGGGCGTTCTCCGAGGGCACCGACAAGCACTCCGCCGAGGAGTTCGCCGCCGAGCTGGAGCGCGCGGGCGCCACGCTCGACGCGCACGCCGACCACCCCGGCGTCCGGCTCAGCCTGGAGGTCCCGGCCTCCCGCCTGGCCAAGGGCCTCGGCCTGATCGCCGACGCCCTGCGCGCGCCCGCCTTCGCCGAGAGCGAGGTCGAGCGGCTGGTCCGCAACCGCCTGGACGAGATCCCGCACGAGCTGGCCAACCCCTCCCGCCGGGCCGCCAAGGAGCTCTTCAAGGAGCTGTTCCCGGTGACCTCGCGCATGTCGCGTCCGCGCCAGGGCACCGAGGAGACCGTCGAGAAGATCGACGCCGCCGCCGTCCGCGCCTTCTACGACCGGTACGTACGCCCCGCCACGGCCACGGCCGTCGTGGTCGGCGACCTCACCGGGGTCGACCTGGACGCGCTGCTCGGCGACACCCTGGGCGCCTGGACCGGCACCCCGGGCGAGCCGCGGCCCGTGCCGCCGGTGACCGCGGACGACACCGGCCGCGTGGTCATCGTGGACCGGCCCGGCGCCGTGCAGACACAGCTGCTCATCGGCCGCGTCGGTGCCGACCGGCACGACCGCGTGTGGCCCGCCCAGGTCCTCGGCACCTACTGCCTCGGCGGCACCCTCACCTCCCGCCTGGACCGCGTGCTGCGCGAGGAGAAGGGCTACACCTACGGGGTGCGGGCCTTCGGACAGGTCCTCCGGTCCGCACCGGACGGCACGGGCGCCTCGATGCTCGCCATCAGCGGCTCCGTGGACACCCCCAACACCGGTCCCGCGCTGGAGGACCTGTGGAAGGTGCTGCGGACCCTCGCGGCGGAGGGCCTGACCGACGCCGAGCGGGACGTGGCCGTGCAGAACCTCGTCGGGGTGGCGCCGCTGAAGTACGAGACCGCGGCGGCCGTGGCGAGCACACTGGCCGACCAGGTCGAGCAGCACCTGCCCGACGACTTCCAGGCGACGCTGTATCAGCAGCTGGCCGCGACGGGCACGGTGGAGGCCACGGCGGCCGTCGTGAACGCCTTCCCGGTGGACCGCCTGGTGACCGTCCTCGTCGGTGACGCCGCCCAGATCAAGGCGCCCGTCGAGGCGCTCGGCATCGGCGAAGTGACCGTGGTGGCGGCCGAGTAGCACGGCACGCACGCGTGGGGCCCTGACGGTCAACACACCGTCAGGGCCCCAGCTGTTCCACTCCCTTCTCCAGATGCCCGATTTGGGACGGAGGTTGCCTGTCTGCCCTGTGGGATGCGCTACAAAGAACCGGATTCGTTTGGGATTCGACAGCAGCCTTCCGTAGCGTCGTCCGGGCTGTTCGTCAGGCAGTGCGCCGCACCCGCGGCACCGGACAGCCATCGCCGAGTCCCCGTACGGCGCGAGCCAGGGGAGCCGGGGACCCACGCAGTCCCTGGGGTGAATCGGGCGCCCGCGCGAACCGCGAGGGGGTCCGTAGGAGACCTTCCTGCTCCGAACCCGTCAGCTAACCCGGTAGGCGAGAGGGAAGGAAAGGACCAGCCACTTCATGGCGTTCATGTGCGCCACCGGGAAGCACCGCAAGCCCGGCCGGGTCAAGCGCACCACCGCTCAGGCGGCCGGCATCGCGGCCCTCACCACCACCGGCGTCATCGGCACCCTCGCGGCGTCTCCGGCGACGGCCGCCGAGAACACCGCCGAGCAGACCGGCCTCACCCCGGTGATCAGCGTCGGCGACGACATCGCCGAGCAGATCGACGCGCAGGCCGCCGCCCAGCAGCAGGCCGCCAACCAGAAGGCGGCCGAGCAGGCCGCGGCCAAGAGGGCCCATGAGCTCCGCGAGGCCAGGGCGCGCGCCGCCAGGGCGGCCGAGCGCGAGCGCCTGAACGCCTTCGTGATCCCGATAGCGAACTCCTACGTCTCCACCGGCTACCAGGCCAGCAGCTCCCTGTGGTCCTCCGGCCACCACACGGGCATCGACTTCCACGCGGCCAGTGGCACGCCCGTCCACGCGGTCGGCATGGGCACCGTCGTCTCCACCGGCTGGGGCGGCGCGTACGGCAACGAGATCGTGATCCGGATGGCCGACGGCATGTACACCCAGTACGGCCACCTGTCGTCGATCGGCGTCACGGTGGGCCAGCAGGTCACCCCGGGCCAGCAGATCGGCCTGTCCGGCGCGACCGGCAACGTCACCGGTCCGCACCTCCACTTCGAGGCCCGTACGAGCCCCGACTACGGCTCGGACGTCGACCCCGTCGCCTACCTCCGCAAGCACGGCCTGGACGTCTGACGCTCCTGCCGCACCCTGGGAAGCCCCGGCCCGCACCGGCCGGGGCTTTCACCGTTTTCCGTGCGTCCACCGGACCCGCCGACCAAAAAACTTCCATGGATTCCGGCCTGCCGTCGGAATGTCCGACGCATTGGAATAGAGTCACGGAACACGCGTCCATCGTCGACGTTTCACGGGGATTAAGGCGGAGGTCGGTCATGCGTATTCCGGCGCACTCGGTGTGCACGGCGATCCGGGACGACATCGTCGCCGGTGTCCATGAGCGCGGCGGCCGCCTCACCGAGGAAGTCCTGGCCCGCCGCTACGGCGTCTCGCGCGTCCCCGTCCGCGAGGCTCTGCGCACTCTGGAGGCCGAGGGCTTCGTGGTGACCCGCCGGCACGCGGGCGCGTGCGTGGCCGAGCCGACCGAGCAGGAGGCCGCCGACCTGCTGGAGATGCGCCTGCTCCTGGAGCCGCTCGGGGCCGCCCGGGCCGCCCAGCGCCGCACGGAGGCCCACCTGAAGGTGCTGCGCGGCCTGGTCAGGCTCGGTCAGGAGCGGGCCAGGAGGGGCCACAGCGAGGATCTGCGCTCACTGGGCGGCTGGTTCCACGAGACGCTCGCGCAAGCCTGTGGCAGCCCCTCGCTGACCGCGATGCTCAGCCAGCTGCGGCACAAGATCGCCTGGATGTACGCGGTGGACGCGCCACCGAGCCCGGTGGAGGCCTGGGCGGAACACGGCGCCATCGTGGACGCGGTGGCGCGCGGCGACGGCGAACGCGCGCGGGCGGTCACGGCGCTGCACACCGAGCGCGCGACGGCCGCGCACCGGCTGCGCTTTCCCGGGTCCGCCGAGCGTGTGAGGACTTCGCAACACGCCGTAAACATGTCGAGGCTTCGGCATTAACACGGGCGCCGTATACAAAGGAGGGGCTATTTGCCGGGTGCAGATTTCCGGTGCCATTTTCTCGGGCGTCCTGAATTCACGCTCCGGAAAACGCGGAAGCCGCGCCACCCGGAATGGGCGGCGCGGCTCCCTCGCTTTGCTCAGACGGTCTCGGGCAGCTCTTCCAGGCCCTCGGAGACCAGCTTGGCCAGCCGGTCCAGGGCGGCGTCCGCGCCCTCGGCGTCGGAGGCGAGGACGATCTCCTCGCCACCCTGGGCGCCCAGGCTCAGGACAGCCAGCATGGAGGCCGCGTTGACGGGGTTGCCGTCAGCCTTGGCGATCGTCACCGGGACACCTGCGGCCGTGGCGGCCCGGACGAAGATGGAAGCGGGGCGGGCGTGGAGGCCCTCGGCCCAGCCGACGTTGACGCGGCGCTCAGCCATGTGTTGCTGCCCTTCAGTACTCAGGGTTGTCTAGACCAGTTTCCCATATCGTGAAGCATGCCCGGAGCGGACCTTCGTCCGGCCCTGGCGTGTCGTCGGACCGCGGCCTCGGTCCGACTCGTCGTCCTCCACAGACTGCCCCGCGCCGTTGTCGTACGCGAGCCGTACTCTGGGGCCCATGCAGACCTCGGCGGACCGGCAGGACCGGCACCAGTACCCCGCCCACTGGGAGGCGGACGTGGTGCTGCGCGACGGGGGAACCGCACGCATCCGGCCCATCACCATTGATGACGCCGACCGCCTGGTCAGCTTCTACGAGCAGGTCTCGGACGAGTCGAAGTACTACCGCTTCTTCGCGCCGTACCCCAGGCTCTCCGCCAAGGACGTCCACCGCTTCACGCACCACGACTTTGTGGACCGGGTGGGACTCGCGGCCACCGTCGGCGGCGAGTTCATCGCCACCGTACGCTATGACCGCATCGGCGCCGACGGTCTGCCCGCCTCCGCGCCCGCCGACGAGGCCGAGGTCGCCTTCCTCGTGCAGGACGCCCACCAGGGCCGCGGGGTCGCCTCCGCCCTGCTGGAGCACATCGCCGCCGTCGCCCGCGAGCGCGGCATCCGCCGCTTCGCCGCCGAGGTGCTGCCCGCCAACACCAAGATGATCAAGGTGTTCACGGACGCCGGCTACACCCAGAAGCGCAGCTTCGAGGACGGCGTCGTACGCCTGGAGTTCGACCTCGAACCCACCGACCGCTCCCTCGCCGTGCAGCGCGCGCGGGAACAGCGCGCCGAGGCCCGCTCGGTACGGCGGCTGCTCGCGCCCGGTTCCGTGGCGGTCGTCGGCGTCGGCCGGGCCCCCGGCGGCGTCGGCCGCAGCGTCCTCGGCAACATCCGGGACGCCGGGTACGCCGGCCGGCTGCACGCCGTGAACACGGCCTTCCCGGAGGACCTCGGGGAGGTCGACGGGGTGCCGGCGCACCGGTCCGTGCGGGACATCGACGGCCCCGTGGACCTCGCCGTCGTCGCCGTACCGGCCGAGCGCGTGCCCGCCGTGGTCGCCGAATGCGGAGAGCACGGGGTGCAGGGGCTCGTGGTGCTCTCCGCCGGGTACGCCGAGAGCGGGCCCGGGGGACGCGAGCGGCAGCGGGCGCTCGTGCGGCAGGCACGCGCGTACGGCATGCGGATCATCGGCCCGAACGCGTTCGGGATCATCAACACCGCAGCGGACGTCCGGCTGAACGCCTCCCTGGCCCCGGAGATGCCCCGCCCCGGCCGCATCGGCATGTTCGCCCAGTCCGGCGCCATCGGCATCGCCCTGCTGTCCCGGCTGCACCGGCGCGGCGGAGGGGTCACCGGGGTCACGGGGGTCTCCACCTTCGTGTCCGCCGGCAACCGCGCGGACGTCTCCGGCAACGACGTCCTCCAGTACTGGTACGACGACCCGGAGACCGACGTCGCCCTCATGTACCTGGAGTCCATCGGCAACCCCCGCAAGTTCACGCGCCTCGCACGGCGGACGGCGGCGGCGAAACCGCTGGTCGTGGTGCAGGGAGTCGGATCCGCGCCACAGGGGCACGCCGTCCGGGCCACCCGGCTGCCGCACGCCACCGTCTCCGCGCTGCTGCGGCAGGCCGGGGTGATCCGGGTCGAGACGATCACCGAGCTGGTCGACGCCGGGTTGCTGCTCGCGCGGCAGCCGCTTCCCGCGGGGCCCAGGGTGGCGATCCTCGGGAACTCCGAGTCGCTGGGGGTGCTGACGTACGACCGCTGTCTCGCCGAGGGGCTGCGGCCGTCGCCTCCGGTCGATCTGACGACAGGGGCGACGGCGGAGGACTTCCACCGGGCGCTGACACGGGCGCTGGCCGACGACACGTGCGACTCCGTCGTGGTGACGGCGATACCGGCCATCGGGGAAGCGTCGCCGGGGGACGCGGAGTTGGCGGAGGCACTGCGGTCGGCTGCGGCGGCCGTTCCGGGGAAACCGGTGCTGGTGGTGCACGTGGAGCTCGGGGGACTTGCGGAAGCGCTGTCGGCTGCGGCGAGTACCGCACCCCAGGCCGTTGACAGGGCACCCGGTACCGCGGGTGGCGCCCGCCCGTTCCCCCCTGCGGAACGACTGCCCAGCGCGCCCGCGTCCCCTCCCGAAGGCACGCACCTCATCCCCGCCTACCCCGCCGCCGAGCGCGCCGTCCGCGCACTGGCCGAAGCCGTCAAGTACGGGCAGTGGCGGCGCGAGGCCCTGGATCCGGGGAAGGTGCCCGAGTACGACGACATCGACGAGAAGGGTGCCGCGCGGCTGATCGGTGAGCTGCTCGCGCGCGGGCAGGGACTCACCATCTCCGACGCCGAGACCTGCGAGCTGCTCGGGAAGTACGGCATCCCGGTGCGGCGAGCACTGCCCGCCCCCACGCCCGACGCCGCCGCCGAGGCCGCCCGCACGCTCGGCTACCCGGTGGCTCTCAAGGCCACCGCCCCGCACCTCAGACACCGCGCCGACCTGGGCGGCGTACGTCTCGACCTCGCGGACGAGGAGCAACTGCGCCGGGCGTACGCCGAGTTGACGGAGCTGTTCGGCAAGCCGGAGGAGCTGCGGCCGGTGGTGCAGGGCATGGCGCCGCGCGGCGTCGACACCGTCGTACGGGCGGTGATCGACCCGGCGGCCGGGGCCGTGCTGTCCTTCGGGCTCGCCGGGGCCGCCTCGCAGCTGCTCGGGGACATGGCGCACCGGCTCGTCCCGGTCACCGACCGGGAGGCGACCTCGCTGGTGCGCTCCATCCGCACCGCGCCGCTGCTCTTCGGCTGGCGCGGCTCCACACCCGTCGACACCCCCGCACTGGAGGAGCTGCTGCTGCGGGTGTCCCGGCTGGTCGACGATCACCCGGAAGTGGTCGCCGTCACCCTGGAACCGGTCGTCGTCGCCCCGCACGGCGTGAGCGCCCTCGGCGCCACGGTACGGCTCGCGCCCCCGCCCGCCCGCGACGACCTCGGCCCGCGCACGATGCCGGCCTACTGAGCGGGCGTGGGGGAGCGCGCGGAGACCGCCGGCCCGGAGGCCGGCTTCGCCGACCCGCCCACGGGACCCGTCCCCGGACCGCCACGCGCGCGTACGCGGACCTTCCCCGGGTCTGCGCGACTGGCCCGGACCCCCCTTGCCCACGGATTAGGATGGACGCCATGGCCAAGACCAGTACGACGACCCAGGGGCTGCGCGCGGCGATCGAGCGCAGCGGCTACTACCCGGCCCTCGTGGCCGAGGCGGTGGAGGCCGCTGTGGGCGGCGAGCCCATCCGGTCGTACCTGGTCCACCAGGAGACGACGTTCGACCAGAACGAGGTCCGCCGGCATGTCACGGTGCTGGTCCTCACCGGCAACCGCTTCATCGTCAGCCACACCGACGAGCAGGCCGCCGACAGCACCTCCCCGACGCCGTACGCCACCACCTCCACCGAGTCCGTGAAGCTCGGCCGGATCTCCTCGGTCGTGGTCAGCCGCGTGGTCGCGAACCCGGAGCAGTACGCGCCGGGCACGCTGCCCCGGGAGGTCGTGCTCACCATCGGCTGGGGCGCGGTCAACCGCATCGACCTGGAGCCCGCCGCCTGCGGCGACCCCAACTGCGACGCCGACCACGGCTACACGGGCAACTCCACGGCGGACGACCTCAGCCTGCGCGTCAGCGAGGCCGGGGACGGCCCGGAGACGGTGCGCCAGGCGCTCGCCTTCGCCCAGGCCATCTCGGAGGCGACCGCGGACATCGCGCACTGATGTCCCAGCTCTCCGCCTGGGACCACCCGGAACCGCTCGCCCTGGACACCGCGCCGCTGCCCGAGTACGGCACCGGCTCCCTCGCCGATCTGCTGCCCACCCTGGCCGCCGGGATGGGCGTCCCCGGCATGTCCGCGACGATCCCGGAGCTGACCGCCGCCGACCGCGTCTGTGTCTTCCTGGTCGACGGGCTCGGCTGGGAGCAGCTGCAGGCCCACCGGGACGAGGCGCCCTTCCTGGCCTCCCTGCTCGGCACCTCCCGCGGCGGCACCGGCCGCCCGCTCACCGCCGGCTACCCGGCGACCACCGCGGTCTCCCTCGCCTCCGTCGGCACGGGCCTGCCGCCCGGCGCCCACGGCCTGCCCGGCTACACGGTCCGCAACCCGGCCACCGGCGAGCTGATGAACCAGCTCCGCTGGCAGCCGTACACCGATCCGCGCGCCTGGCAGCCGTACCCCACCGTCTTCCAGCTGGCCGAGCAGGCCGGGGTGCACGCCGCACAGGTGACCTCGCCGGCCTTCGAGCACACCCCGCTCACCAAGATCGCGCTGAGCGGCGGCGGCTTCCACGGCCGGCTGAGCGGCGAGGAACGCATGGACCTCGCGGCCGCGCAACTGGCCGCCGGGGACCGCTCGCTGGTCTACACGTACTACTCCGAGCTGGACGGCGCCGGACACCGCTACGGCGTCGCCTCCGACACCTGGCGCGGCCAGCTGATGTACGTCGACCGGCTCGCCCAGCGCCTCGCCGAGCAACTGCCGCCGCGCAGCGCGCTGTACATCACCGCCGACCACGGCATGGTCGACGTCCCGTTCGACGAGGAGCACCGCCTCGACTTCGACACGGACTGGGAGCTGCGGGCCGGGGTCGCCCTGCTGGGCGGCGAGGGCCGGGCGCGGCACGTGTACGCGGTGCCGGGTGCCGAGAACGACGTCCTGACCGTCTGGCGCGAGGTGCTCGGCGAGCAGTTCTGGGTGGCCTCGCGGGACGAGGCGATCGCGGCGGGCTGGTTCGGGCCGCACATCGACGAGCGGGTGTACGCACGGCTCGGGGACGTGGTCGCGGCCGCGCACGACGACGTCCTGATCATCGCGTCCGAGCGGGAGCCCAAGGAGTCGGCGCTGGTCGGCAACCACGGTTCGATGACGCCCGCGGAGCAGCTGGTCCCGCTGCTCGAAGTACGCTCCTGAAGCCCCCTGTCCCGACTGTCCGCCGAAAGGTGCTCAACTCCTCATGCCCGAGCTGGTGTTCTTCTCCGGAACGATGGACTGCGGGAAGTCGACGCTGGCTCTGCAGATCGAGCACAACCGCTCCGCGCGCGGCCTCGTCGGCATGATCTTCACCCGGAACGACCGCGCGGGCGAGGGCAAGCTGTCCTCGCGGCTCGGCCTGGTCACCGACGCGGTGGAGGTCGCCGACGACCAGGACCTGTACGGCTATCTCGTGGAGCACCTCTCGCAGGGCGGCCGGGCCGACTACGTGATCGCGGACGAGGCGCAGTTCCTCGCACCCGGGCAGATCGACCAGCTCGCGCGCGTGGTCGACGACCTCGGCCTGGACGTGTACGCCTTCGGGATCACCACCGACTTCCGCTCCAAGCTCTTCCCCGGCTCGCAGCGGCTGGTGGAGCTGGCCGACCGTATCGAGGTGCTCCAGGTGGAGGCGCTGTGCTGGTGCGGCGCCCGCGCCACGCACAACGCCCGCACGGTAGGCGGCGAGATGGTCGTGGAAGGCGCCCAGGTGGTCGTCGGCGACGTCAACCAGGCGGCGGGCGAGGTCGGCTACGAGGTGCTGTGCCGTCGCCACCACCGGCGCCGGATGACCGCCGCAACGGCCCGCGCGGCGGCCCTCTCCCCGGACGTCCTCCCCGTCTCGGCGTCCTGACCCCTCGGGCCGGCCCAGGACCCGCCAGGGGCGTGGGGCTCGTTCCCGGCGCGCCCTGAGCCCGGTCGTCCCGTTCGGCCACGTGCTGGGCCGGTACGGCGCCCTGCCGTGCCCGCGTCCTCGTCCCGGCGTCCCGGGCCCGGCCGGGCCCGCCCGGCCGTCACGAGCCGGTCCAGCGCCCTTGCCGCCCCGTCCTCCGGGTCCTGGGACTCGCCCCGTTCGCGGCGGAGCCGCATGGCGGTGGGGGCCCCCCGCCCCGGGGCGCCCCCCCCCCCCCCCGGCCGGGGGGGCGCCCCGGCGGGCACTGGGGGGGGGGGGGGCCCCCGCACACCCCCCCCCCCCCCGCCCCCCCCGACCCCGGGTCCCTGGGCCTCCCCGCGTGGGGGGGGGCGCCGCTTGGGGGGGGGCCCCCGCGCCCGGGGCCCCCACCGCACCCGTCGGTCCGGGGGCGCCGCCGTTTCGCTCAGTGCGGGTTCTGGACCACGCAGAACTCCGCGCCCTCCGGGTCCGCCACCGTGGCCACGCGGCCGTGCGGGCTGTCGTGCGGCGGCCGGACGACCCGGCCGCCGAGGTCCGCGACCTGACGCGTCGTCGCGTCGGTGTCGGCGACCTCGAAGTACGTCTGCCAGTGCGGTCCGCGATCGCGGGGCAGGGCGTGGCCCACGCCGTGCAGTCCGGCCACCGGCCGGCCGGCGAGGTGGAGGGTCACGTAGTCGAAGTCGGCGGACACCACCGGCTCCTGCTCGTATCCGAACACGGTCGCGTAGAACTTGGCGACGCTCTCGGTCTCGAAGGTCACCAGCTCGTTCCACGCGGGCGTCCCGGGCACACCGGTGATCGCGCTGCCGACGTGCGCGGAGCCCTGCCAGATGCCGAACACCGCGCCGGAGGGGTCCGCGGCGATGGCCAGCCGCCCGGCCTCGGCGGCGTCCAGCGGGCCGACCGCCACCGTGCCGCCGCACTCCCGCACCGTGTCGGCCGTGTGGTCCACGTCGCCCGAGGCGAAGTACGGCGTCCAGGCGATCGGCAGCCGGCGGTCCGGGGGCAGCTGGCCCATGCCCGCCACCTCGTGCCCGTCCAGCAGCGCCCGCACATACGGGCCGAGCTGCTGCGGGCCCGGCCGGAACTCCCAGCCGAACAGCTCACCGTAGAACTCCTCGGTGGCGCCCAGCCCGTGCGCCATCAGGCTCACCCAGCAGGGCGTACCGGGCGCACGCCGCGCGTGCGGACCGGCCGGCTCCCGTGCCTCGGTCATCGATCACTCTCTCCCCGGCCCCTCGCGGTGGCCGTGTCGCATCCGCTCCCCGGAAGGGGTGTCCACGCCGGCGGCGGGTACGCCCGTGCCGGTGCCCGCATCGTCCACGGCTGCCTCGTGCGATACCGCGCAGCCGCCCGGCGCTACCTCCGGGAGGATGCCCGATCTGCCGTCTTTCGCCGCTTCCTGACGAGGGCCGGCGGGTGTCCGTCGGCTGTACAGCCCGTGCTCGATCCCGTACGCCTGGTGATCGAGCGTGTCCGGCCGAGCAGAGTAGCCGGACCTGGACGCCGCGGCCACCCCTGGCGTATGGATGGACGCCATGACAGCCATCATCACCGCAACCGATCTCGCGCACGAACTGGCCGGGGACCGCCCGCCGCTGCTGCTGGACGTGCGCTGGCAGCTGAGCCTGGCCAAGGCGGCGGGCGCGCCGGCCTTCGACGGACGGGCCGAGTACGCGGCCGGTCACCTCCCCGGCGCGGTCTTCGTCGACCTGGACCGTGAACTGGCCGGGGCGCCCGGGGCCCAGGGCAGGCACCCGCTGCCGGACCTCGCGGAGTTCGGTGCCGCGATGCGCCGTGCGGGCGTGTCGGCCACCCGCCCGGTCGTCGTGTGCGACGGCGGCCAGGGCTGGGCGGCGGCGCGCGCCTGGTGGCTGCTGCGCTGGACGGGTCACCCGGACGTGCGGGTCCTGGACGGCGGTCTGGCGGCCTGGGAGGGCGAACTGTCCACCGAGGCGCCGGAGGTGACCGAGGGGGACTTCCGGCCGGTACCGGCCGCCGCGGGGCTGCTGGACGCGGACGGGGCCGCGGCCCTGGCCCGCGCGGGTGTACTGCTGGACGCGCGTGCGGGGGAGCGGTACCGCGGCGAGGTGGAGCCGGTGGACCGGATCGGCGGGCACATCCCGGGCGCGGTGTCGGCGCCCACGACGGAGAACGTGGGTCCCGACGGCCGCTTCCTGCCCGCGGCGGAGCTGCGGGACCGCTTCAAGGCGCTGGGCGTCTCCACGGACACCGAGGTGGGCGTGTACTGCGGTTCGGGCGTCTCGGGTGCCCACGAGGTCCTCGCCCTCGCCGTCGCCGGCATTCCGGCGGCCCTGTACGTGGGTTCGTGGTCCGAGTGGTCCTCGGACCCGTCCCGTCCGGTGGCCGTCGGGGCCGATCCGCAGTAGGGGCAGCCGGAAGCGGGGCACGCACGCGTGCCCCGCTTCCGCCGTACGGCCTGCTTACTCCTGCTTCTTGCGCCGGGTGCCGAACACGATCTCGTCCCAGCTCGGGACGGCCGCGCGGCGGCCGGGGCGGACGCCGTCGGCCTCGGCCTGCCGGTCGGTCGCGCCGATGAGCCGGTCGCGGTGGCTGCCGACGGAGCGGGGCATGAGGACGTCCGCGTAGGCCGAGCCGGCCGAGGCGGCGGGGGCCGGCGGCTCCTCGGCGGCCGGTTCGTCGGCGGGCTCCTCCGGTGTCTCCGCGGGGCGCTCGGGGACCACGAGGTCGCCCCGGAAGCTCGGCACGGCCTCCAGCAGGCTGGTCAGCGAGTCGCGTTCGCCCGCGCTGTCCTCGGTGGGCTCGGACGGCTGCGCGGGCAGGCTCGGCCGCTCCCGGTCGCTCCGGTCGAGTGCGCGGTCCATCGAACGCTCGCGCGGCAGCCGGGCGATGCGCGGGACGAACGGGAAGCTCGGCTCGGGCACGGCGAGGTCGTCGGACTCGCCGATGAGCGAGCGCGCCTCCTCGTCCACGGCCTGGACGAGCCGCCGGGGCGGGTCGTACGTCCAGCTCGCCGAGTGCGGTTCGCCCGCGACCCGGTAGACGAGGAGCACCTCCCAGGTGCCGTCGTCACGGCGCCAGGAGTCCCACTGCACGGTGTCCTTCTCGGCGCCGCGCAGCAGCAGGCGTTCCTGCACGGTCTCGCCGAGCAGCGGGCCGGAGTTCTCGCCGGGACGGCGGACGGGGGTCTTGCGGGCGCGCTCCGCCATGAAGGCGCGCTCGGCCAGCACGGGCCCCTCGAACCGCCGTACGCGGTCGACGGGGATGCCGGCGAGCTGGGCGACCTCTTCCGCGGTGGCCCCGGCGCGTATACGCGCCTGGATGTCACGCGGGCGCAGATGGCTCTCGACCTCGATCTCGATCTGACCGAGACGCGGCCGGTCGCCGCGCACGGCGGCGCGGAGCCGTTCGTCGATCGGAAGCGTGTACTCCGTAGAGTCGGCAGCCTTGAGCACCAGCCGTGTGCCGTCATTCGAGACGGCCACGACACGCAGTTCGGGCATGGGGACCTCCCGGGTGGTGCCTGCCGACGTCACGTGCGTCGCTGCTTCCGCTAGTCGAGTGTGGCCTGCCCGGGTGCAGCCTGCCACAACCTTGCCGAGTTGCCCGGCGTGTCGGGCACGGACCCTGGGTCGCCGTTATGGCACGGTTACCTGTTCGCAACGCTAAGTGACCAAGTCTGTCACCCTGTGCAACTAGCCCCCCTCCCGGCGGTCCTGCAAGGCCGCGGACACCCTGGTGGGAGACCGGACCCAGGGCTCGCAACAGTACTCCATTTGGACCATGTGCGTGGATGGGCGCGCCGCCCAACTTCTGGCAAGGCCTACGACTTGGCCCTTGGCAACCGGTTTTACCGATCATGAAAGTGGCGAACGTCACGCAATCCGCAGAAACGGAACTATTGGCTTCGTCGGTCCGTCGCGGCGCCTACGACCCCAGGACCCTCCGCAGGTAGTCGTTCTGGAACAGCCGTTCCGGGTCGAGACGGTCCCTCAGTGCGGTGAACTCCGCGAAACGCGGGTACACGCGCGCGAAGTACTCCGCGTCCCGCGTGTGCACCTTGCCCCAGTGCGGCCGGCCCTCGTGCGCGGTGAAGATCCGCTCGGCGGCGGTGAAGTAGGCGTGGTAGGGCGTGCCCCGGAACATGTGGACGGCGATGTAGGCGCTGTCCCGGCCGGACGCGGTGGACAGGGTGATGTCGTCGGCCGGCGCGGTGCGCACCTCCACGGGGAAGCTGACGCGCAGCCCCGAGCGGTCGACCATGGCCTTCAGCTCCCGCAGCGTTTCCGCCAGGGCCGCGCGCGGGACGGCGTACTCCATCTCCACGAACCGCACCCGGCGCGGCGAGGTGAAGACCTTGTAGGGGATGTCCGTGTACGTCCGCGCGGACAGGGCCCTGCTGGAGATCCGGGCGATGGCCGGGACGGTGGCGGGCACGGCGCGGCCGACCCACTGGGCCACCTGGAAGACGCCGTTGGAGAGGAACTCGTCCTCGAACCAGCCGGCCAGCTGCCCCACGGGCTGCTCGGGGCCGGCGCTGCGGTTGTTCCGCTTGGTGTTGGTGTTGCCGGTGTGCGGGAACCAGTAGAACTCGAAGTGCTCGTTCTCGGCCCACAGTTGGTCGAACTCGGCCAGCACCCGCTCGAAGGGCATCGGCTCCTCGCGCGCGGTGAGCAGGAACAGCGGCTCCACGGCGAAAGTGATGGCGGTGACGACGCCGAGGGCGCCGAGGCCTGTCCGGGCGGCCGCGAAGACGTCCGGGTTCTCCTTCTCGGAGCAGGTGAGTACCGAGCCGTCGGCCGTGACGAGTTCGAGGCCCTTGATCTGGGCGGCGATGGAAGCGGACTCGCGGCCCGTGCCGTGCGTGCCGGTGCTGGTGGCCCCGGAGACGGTCTGCTCCATGATGTCGCCCATGTTGGTCAGCGACAGGCCCTCGCGCGCCAGAGCCGCATTGAGTCTCTTGAGCGGGGTGCCGGCCTCCACCGTGACCGTCATGGCCTCACGGTCAATCCTGCGTATCCCGGTCAACAGTTGAGGGCGGATCAACACACCGTCGGTGGCCGCGATCGACGTGAAGGAGTGGCCGGTCCCGACCGCCTTCACCTTCAGGCCGTCCTCCGCCGCCCGGCGCACCGCCGCGGCCAGCTCGTCCACCGACGCCGGCGCGACCTGCCGGGCGGGCCGCGCCGAGACGTTCCCGCCCCAGTTACGCCAGGTGCCGTTCTTCCCGCTCGCTGTGCTGCTCAACGGTGCCTCCCCGACCCGCGGCCGGCCTGCGCAGCCGGCGGTACCCCAGGAAACCGACCGCGACCGCGACGGCCCCGGACACGGCCGGAACCCCGTACCCGGACCCTGCCCCGGCGGCGTCGATCAGCCAGCCGGCCACGGAGGAGCCGAGCGCGACCCCGACCGCGAGGCCGGTGCTCACCCAGGTCATGCCCTCGGTGAGCTGCGCGCGAGGTACGTGCTCTTCGATGAGGGACATCGTCGTGATCATCGTCGGTGCGATGGACAGCCCCGCAACGAACAGCGCCACGGCCAGAAGCGGCAGGTTTCCGACCAGTAGGAGGGGGATCATACTCACGGCCATCCCCGCCACGCCCAGCAGCCAGCGACGTTCCGGCGCCCCGGCGAACCGCAGCAGCCCGAAGACCACGCCGGCCACACAGGAACCGGCCGCGTACAGCGCCAGCACGACACTCGCGGCGCCCTTGTGGCCGCGCTCGTCGGCGAAGGCGACGGTGACCACGTCCACGGAGCCGAAGATCGCGCCGGTCGCGGCGAAGGTCGCCACCAGGACCTGGAGCCCGCCCGAGCGCAGGGCCGTACCACCGCCGTGCTTCTCGCGCGGGTGCGGCTCCGGCTCCGTGGCGCGCTGGGCGGTGAGCCAGAAGACACCGGCGGCCAGGAAGCAGGCGGCGAGCAGCGGCCCGGCCTCCGGGAACCAGGCCGTGGACAGCCCGATGGAGATGATCGGGCCGAAGATGAAGCAGACCTCGTCGACGACCGACTCGAACGAGTACGCGGTGTGCAGCTTGTCGGTGCCCCGGTACAGCGCCGCCCAACGGGACCGGATCATCGCGCCCAGGCTCGGCACCGAACCGATCCCGGCCGCGCACACGAACAGCACCCAGTCCGGCCCCTTCAGGTGCGCGGCGAGCAGCAGCCCGGCCGCCGCCGAGAGCGCCACCAGGGTGGCCGGGCGCAGCACCCGGCGCTGCCCGTGCCGGTCGACCAGCCGGGAGATCTGCGGGCCGATCACCGCGGCGGACAGCGCCATGGTGGCCGACAGCGCGCCCGCGAGCCCGTACCGCCCGGTCAGCTGGGAGATCATCGTGACCACGCCGATGCCCATCATCGACAGCGGCATCCGGCCGAGGAGTCCCGCGGCGGAGAACGCCTTGGTGCCGGGTTCGGCGAACAGGGCGCTGTAGGGGCTGGGCACGTGGTCTCCGAAGCGGCTCGGTAAGGCGCGAATGCGGCGGATACAGATTACGAGTTAGGGGACCCTAATTGCACCTCGTTTGACCGCGGGAAAAACCGGCATAAACCGACTGGAACCCGACTCGTCACCCTGCTGTTGCCCGGCTGTCAGTACCGGGTGGCAGGATCGAGACATGCCAGACGCGCTCGATGCCACCCCGTACGACGCCCTGCTCCTGCTCTCCTTCGGCGGCCCCGAAGGCCCGGACGACGTGGTCCCGTTCCTGGAGAACGTCACGCGCGGGCGTGGCATCCCGAACGAACGCCTGAAGGAAGTCGGGCAGCACTACTTCCTGTTCGGCGGGGTCAGCCCCATCAACGCCCAGAACCGCGCCCTGCTGGACGCCCTGCGCAAGGACTTCGCCGAGCACGGCCTGGATCTGCCGGTCTACTGGGGCAACCGCAACTGGGCGCCGTATCTGACCGACACCCTGCGCGAGATGGTGGCCGACGGCCGCCGCCGCATCCTGGTGCTCACCACCAGCGCCTACGCCTCCTACTCGGGCTGCCGCCAGTACCGCGAGAACCTCGCCGACGCGCTGGCCGCCCTCCAGGCCGAGGGCCTGGAGCTGCCCAGGATCGACAAGCTGCGGCACTACTTCAACCACCCCGGCTTCGTCGAGCCCATGACCGACGGCGTGCTGCGCTCCCTCGAAGACCTCCCCGAGGAGGTCCGCGCAGGCGCCCACATCGCCTTCACCACGCACTCCATCCCGACCGCCGCCGCCGACACCTCCGGGCCCGTCGAGGCCCACGGCGAGGGCGGCGCCTACGTCGAGCAGCACCTGGACGTGGCCCAGCTGATCGCCGACGCCGTCCGCGAGCGCACGGGTGTGGACCACCCCTGGCGGCTGGTCTACCAGTCCCGGTCCGGCGCCCCGCACATCCCGTGGCTGGAGCCGGACATCTGCGACCACCTGGAGGAGCAGCACGCGGCGGGCGTCCCGGCCGTCGTGATGGCCCCGATCGGCTTCGTCTCCGACCACATGGAGGTCCTGTACGACCTCGACACCGAGGCCACGGCCACGGCCGGGGAACTGGGCCTGCCGGTGCGCCGCTCGGCCACCGTGGGCGCCGACCCGCGGTTCGCCGCCGCCGTCCGCGAGCTGATCACCGAGCGCGCCGCCGTCGAGCGCGGCCGGCAGGTCACCCCCTGCGCCCTGGGCGCCCTCGGCGCGAGCCACGACATCTGCCCGGTCGGCTGCTGCCCGTCCCGTACCCCCCGCCCGGCCGCCGCCGGCGCCGACAGCCCCTACGCGTGAGGAGCCCCGTGACCGACGCCCTGCACCGGGAACTGCTGGAGCTGGCCCAGGAGGCCGCCCGCCGGGCCGGAGAGCTGCTGCGCGACGGCCGCCCGGCCGATCTGGCCGTGGCGCGGACCAAGTCCAGCCCGATCGACGTCGTCACCGAGATGGACATCGCCGCGGAGAAGCTGATCACCGGTCTGATCTCCGGCCGGCGCCCCGACGACGGCTTCCTCGGCGAGGAGGGCGCCTCCAGCGACGGCACCAGCGGCATCCGCTGGGTGATCGACCCGCTCGACGGGACGGTGAACTACCTGTACGGGCTGCCGACCTGGGCGGTGTCCATCGCGGCCGAGCAGGACGGCGAGACGGTCGCCGGGGTCGTCGCGGCCCCGATGCGCGGCGAGACGTACCACGCCGTGCGCGGGGGCGGAGCATGGGCGACCGGCGCGTGGGAGGGCGAGCGGGCGCTCGCCTGCCGTCCCGCGCCCCCACTGGACCAGGCGCTCGTCTCCACCGGCTTCAACTACGTCACCGAGGTCCGCGCGCACCAGGCCGAGGTCGCCGGCCGGCTCGTCCCGCTGCTGCGGGACATCCGGCGCAGCGGCTCGGCGGCCGTCGATCTGTGCGATGTGGCCTGCGGCCGGCTTGACGGGTACTACGAGCGAGGGCTGAACGCGTGGGACTTCGCGGCGGGTGACCTGATCGCCCGCGAGGCCGGTGCCCTGGTCGGCGGGCGGCCGGGGGAGCGTCCTTCGCGGGACCTGACCGTCGCCGGCTCACCGGGCGTCTTCGAGCCGCTGCAGGGCCTGCTGGAGGACTTCGGGGCGTGGCACGACTGACCGGGAGCTGACGCCCCCGGACACGCAAAGGGGCCCCGGCGCTGGATTCGCCGGGGCCCCTTCTTGCGCTTTCGGGCCGATCAGACGCGTGACGCGCCGACCTCCACACCGTGTTCGGCGGCGAGGCGTCGCAGGTCGTCGAGCTCAGCCTGCTCCACTTCGACGAGGAAGTCGTCACCCTCGTCACGAGCCCGCGACAGGTCGGACTCGGTCGCCCTTATGCGCTGCAGAAGTCCTGCGGTGAAAGCGTCCATGCTGCGCCCCCTCGTCCTGGGTCGTGGGTCGGTGGCACGGGGGTGTGCCGGTTGGGAAAGGGGCGATCACGTCTCTCGCGGGTGCCCAGCGCTGCCCTGCCGGGCGGCGACGGTGCCGGACACCCGCGCCCGCTCTGCGAAGCGGGTCGCGGAGTACCGCATGGTGCTGCGGCACATGCAGAGCGTGATCGCGGGGTGTAAAGCCGTCCTCCCCCCGCTCCCCCGCCCGGAAACCTCAACCGGGGGAGAAAATCTCGTATTCCCGCCCTCGGCGCCGGTCTGCGTCGTCCGCAACCCGCCTTACAGCCGACTTACGGCCGAAAAGGGCAGGATGGAGGTCACACCCCACGAACACCCCTGCCCGCACGCGCCCACGGTGCGCCGTGCGGGTGGACAGAGGAAGGACTTGCGACGTGCGCGTACTCGTCGTCGAGGACGAGCAGCTGCTCGCCGATGCGGTGGCCACCGGACTGCGCCGGGAGGCCATGGCCGTCGACGTCGTGTACGACGGTGCGGCCGCCCTGGAGCGCATCGGCGTCAACGACTACGACGTGGTCGTCCTCGACCGCGACCTCCCGCTCGTGCACGGCGACGACGTCTGCCGCAAGATCGTGGAGCTGGGCATGCCCACGCGCGTGCTCATGCTCACCGCCGCCGGTGACGTCAGCGACCGGGTCGAGGGCCTGGAGATCGGCGCCGACGACTATCTGCCCAAGCCGTTCGCGTTCAGCGAGCTCATCGCGCGCGTGCGCGCCCTCGGCCGCCGTACGAGCGTGCCGCTGCCGCCGGTCCTGGAGCGCGCCGGCATCAAGCTCGACCCCAACCGCCGCGAGGTGTTCCGCGAGGGCAGGGAGATCCAGCTCGCGCCCAAGGAGTTCGCGGTGCTGGAGGTGCTCATGCGCAGCGAGGGCGCGGTCGTCTCGGCCGAGCAGCTGCTGGAGAAGGCCTGGGACGAGAACACCGACCCGTTCACCAACGTGGTGCGGGTCACCGTGATGACCCTGCGCCGCAAGCTCGGCGAGCCGCCGGTCATCGTCACCGTCCCCGGCTCCGGCTACCGGATCTGATCCGCCATGGCCGCCACCCCCGCACCGCCCCAGGCGCCGCCCAAGCCCACCTGGGACCCCAGGAGACCGCAGCCGCCCTTCCCGTGGCTGCGCCCGACCATCCGGATACGCCTCACGCTGCTGTACGGCGGCATGTTCCTGATCGCCGGCATCCTGCTGCTGTCCATCATCTATCTGCTGGCCGCACAGGCGATCAGCACCGGCAACCAGCCGCTGTTCAAGATCGTCAGCGGTTCGCAGATCCGGGTCTCCAGCGACAACTGCCCCGCGATCACCGCGATCAACTCCAGCCCGCTGCCGCTGTCCGACTTCAACGACGCGATCGCGCACTGCGTGGACCAGCAGCGCCAGACGGCCCTGGACGATCTGCTCAGCCGCTCGCTGCTGGCCCTGCTCGGCCTCGCCGTGATCGCGTTCGCGTTCGGTTACGCGATGGCCGGCCGCGTGCTGTCCCCGCTCGGCCGGATCACCCGCACCGCCCGCCAGGTGGCCGGATCCGATCTGTCCCGCCGGATCGAGCTGGACGGCCCGGACGACGAGCTGAAGGAGCTGGCGGACACCTTCGACGACATGCTGGAGCGGCTGCAGCGGGCCTTCACCGCCCAGCAGCGCTTCGTCGGCAACGCCTCGCACGAGCTGCGCACCCCGCTCGCGATCAACAGAACGCTGCTGGAGGTCCATCTGTCGGACCCGAACGCCCCGGTGGAGCTGCAGCAGCTCGGCAAGACGCTGCTGGCGACCAACGAGCGCAGCGAACAGCTGGTCGAGGGCCTGCTGCTGCTCGCCCGCAGCGACAACCAGATCGTCGAGCGGAAGCCCGTCGACCTGGCCGAGGTCGCCGCCCAGGCCATCGACCAGGTGCACGCCGAGGCCGACGCCAAGGGCGTCAAGATCCGCGGCGAGCGCAGGCCCGCCGTGGTGCAGGGCAACGGCGTGCTGCTGGAGCGGATCGCGCTCAACCTGGTGCAGAACGCCGTTCGGTACAACGTGCCCGAGGACGCTTGGGTCGAGGTGAACACCGAGGTCGAGCACGGACAGGCGGTGCTGACCGTCACGAACACCGGCCCGGTGGTGCCGGCGTACGAGATCGACAACCTCTTCGAGCCCTTCCGGCGGCTCCGCACCGAGCGCACGGGCAGCGACAAGGGCGTCGGCCTCGGTCTGTCCATCGTCCGGTCGGTGGCGCGCGCGCACGGTGGCCACATCGTGGCGCAGCCCCGTGAGGGCGGCGGCCTGGTGATGCGGGTCACCCTGCCGCTGTGATCCGGACCGACACACGCGGGGGATGTTCGCTTTGCGCGGAATTTTCGGGGCGCCGAACGGGGTTCACATTGTGTGATCAATCACATGGGAGGATTTCCGGTCATGTACGTTCCGTGATCATGACACATGGCAGAAAGCCGGGAAAGTCCTGGTTTTCAGGGCTCTTGATCACGGGAAGTACACGGTGAGGCGCCTTTGAGGTGCGGCATTCCAACCGTGTACGGTCCTCACCGCCAGCCAAGCCGATCACTCTTGAGGGGTCGGGTTGGGTGTCGATTGAGTAACAGACCTTGATGTGAGGCAAAATCTCCGCCTCAGGTCGGGCACAAGTCCGGCCTCTCACGCGTTACGTGCGCTGGAGACACCGCAGACACCCAGAGGGGGAGAGCGATATGGCAACCGATTACGACACTCCACGCAAGACCGACGACGACGTCGACTCGGACAGCCTTGAAGAACTGAAGGCCCGGCGGAACGACAAGTCCACCTCGTCGGTGGACGTCGACGAGTTCGAGGCCGCCGAAGGCCTCGAACTGCCCGGCGCCGACCTTTCGAACGAGGAACTGGCCGTCCGGGTGCTGCCGAAGCAGCAGGACGAGTTCACCTGCATGAGCTGCTTCCTGGTGCACCACCGCAGCCAGCTGGCCCGTGAGAAGAACGGTCAGCCGATCTGCCGCGACTGCGACTGAGGTCGGGTCGGCCGTGACTGGCTCGACCCCTCCACGGAAGCGCCGCTTCCCCCTCGGGAAAGCGGACGAAGGGCCGTCCGACGGCCCGCACGGCGCGCGTGACGACGAGTGGGGCTCACCCGACGAGGTGGCCCCGCTCGCACCGGCGACCGACCGGGCGGACCACCCGGCGCCGGTGCGGCAGCCCGCGCCCGTCGCACGGCGACGGGCCGCGGTGATGGGTGACAAGGCCCGGGAGCTGGCCCGGGAAGGGGCCCGCAGGGGCGGCAGCCGCGCTCGCGCGGGACTGGCGTACCTCGCGGACCGGATCATCGAGATCGCCCCGCGTATCCCCGTACGCGACCTCGCGACCCTGCGTCGGCAGTTCCCGGAGCTCGGCCCCGAAGGGCTCGCCGACAAGCTCGTGGCGGGCGCGGCGGCCGGCACCTCGGCGATCGGGGCCGGGATCGGAGCGGCGGCGATGCTGCCGGTGCCGCCGGCCATGCCGACCGAGCTGGCCGCGGAGATCACCGGGGTCGCCGCGATCGAGCTGAAGCTCATCGCCGAACTGCACGAGGTCTACGGCGTACGGCCGCCGGGGAACCTCAGGACCCGCAGTACCGCGTATCTCTCCTCCTGGTCGGAGGAGCGCGGCATCGACGTGGCGAAGCCGTCGACGTACGACGCGGCCCTCGGCGGCCGTATGAAGCGCGAACTGCGCCAGCAGATCATGAAGCGGATGGTCCGTGACCTGCCCCACCTCATGCCGTTCATGGTGGGCGCGGCGGTCGGGGCGGTCCTGAACCGCAGGGACACCAGGAGACTCGCCACCCGCGTCCGGGCCGACCTGCGCAAGATCCAGGTCCCCTGGGACGACCTGCCGGAGCTTCCCGCACTGGAGCAGCCGGCGGACCCGCTGAAGCTGCGCGATCTCCCGGAAGAGCTCTAGCGGAAGAGCCCTGGCGGAAGAGTCCTAGGGCCTGTCTGACAATTCCCGTCTGCCGCGCGACGCCATGCACGCTCCCCCGCTGCCTCAAGGGCGCGGGAGGTGCCCCCACTCGCCGCACCGGCCCCAGACCCAAGTACGTCCAGTACGCGGGTCTGGGCCCGGCACTCCTCCAGCCTTCGGCCGGGGGGACCCCCAGAGCACGCACCTGACCCCGCGCGGCCGCCCTTCGGGCGACGACGCGAATTGTCAGACAGGCCCTAGGCGTGGGCCTTCCGGGCCGCCTCGATCGCCGCCGCCAGCTTCTCCGGCTCCCGCGTCGACAGGTACAGGTACGGCGTCGGGTCCTCCGGGTCGGTGACCTCGACGCGCAGCGCCCCGGGGATGTAGGCGCGCAGCAGCAGGAAGGCACGGGTGTCGGCCTTGTACGTCCGCCAGGCGCGGGCCTCCTCGGCGTCCAGCACCTCCGACTCGCCCAGCGCCGACACCGGGATCTTCGCCTCGCCCGCGATCAGCGAGTCGCCCACCACACGGATCCGCGGGGAGCCGTACGCGCTGGCCACCACCGCCGCGGCCGCCGTACCGCCGACCAGACCGCCGAGCAGCGGCAGGGTGCCGAACGGGAGCAGGACCAGGGCGAACGAGACACCCACGAGAAAGCTGATCAGCCACCACGACCGGGGGGCGGTGAGGCGTTCTTCGTAGGGGGTGGCGGAGAGCTGCATGGGGCCAAGCTTGGCACGGGATCCTGATACGGCGGACGCGCGGGTAAGGTCTGCGGCTGTGAGTGGTAGTTCCGCAAGCCTTCAGCCTCCCGCCGACGTGGTGAAACCGGTACGGCACCCCGACGCGCCCGCGGCCGGGGAACTCCTCGGTGCCCACTACGAACACTGTTTCGGGTGCGGCCCCGGTCAGCCGCACGGCCTGCACCTGGAGGCACGTGCCGGCGACGGTGTCTCGCTGACCGCCGAGTTCACCGTCCAGCCCGCCCACCAGGGCGCCCCCGGCCTCGCGCACGGCGGCGTGCTGGCCACGGCCCTGGACGAGACCCTCGGCTCGCTGAACTGGCTGCTGCGGACCATCGCCGTCACCGGCCGGCTGGAGACCGACTTCGTACGGCCGGTCCCGGTCGGCACCACGCTGTACCTGGAGGCCGAGGTCACCGCCGTCGCCGGACGGAAGATCTACTCCACCGCCACCGGACGCCTCGGCGGCCCCGACGGGCCCGTCGCCGTCCGCGCCGACGCCCTCTTCATCGAGGTCAAGGTCGACCACTTCATCGACCACGGCCGCGAGGAGGAGATCCAGGCCGCCATGAGCGACCCCGACCAGCTCCGGCGCGCCCGCGCCTTCGAGGTGAACCCGTGAGCCGCGATCCCCTGAACGTGCTGCTCCGGCGTATCGATCCGGACGTACCGCTTCCGGCGTACGAGCACCCGGGCGACGCCGGCGCCGATCTGCGCACCACCGAGCCGTGCGAGCTTGGGCCGGGGGAGCGGGCCGTGCTGCCCACGGGCGTGTCGATCGCCCTGCCCGAGGGGTACGCGGCCTTCGTGCATCCGCGCTCCGGCCTCGCCGCCCGCTGCGGTGTCGCCCTCGTGAATGCCCCGGGGACGGTTGATGCCGGGTACCGTGGGGAGATCAAGGTGATCGTGGTGAACCTCGATCCGCGCGCGAGCGTGCGGTTCGAGCGCTTCGACCGGATTGCCCAACTGGTCGTCCAGCAGGTCGAGAGGGTCCGCTTCCAGGAGGTGGCGGAACTTCCCGGCTCGGCGCGGGCCGAAGGGGGCTTCGGGTCCACCGGTGGCCATGCCGCGGTGGGCGGCGAGAGCGGCGCAAGCGGTCAGGCCGCCGAGGGCGGTCCGACGGGTGGGAATCGATACGCTTCGGTCGTATCCGACCGGGAAGGACAGTGACGTGTTCGGACGTCGCAAGAAGAAGGGTGCCGCCGAGGACGCGGCCGGCGAGGCCGAGCAGGTCGTCGACAACGTCGACACCGAGGCGGACGAGGAAGTCGAGGCCGGGCGCGAGCGCGTCCGGCTGGAGCCCGGGCCGCGGCCCGACGGGCCATGGGACAGCGACGAGGTGCGCGACCCGGGTGAGGGCCGTGTGGACCTCGGCGGGCTGTTCATCCCGGGCGTCGACGGCATGGAGCTGCGCGTCGAGGTCGCCGGTGACGCGATCGTCGCCGCGACCGTCGTGCTGCGCGACAGCGCCATCCAGCTCCAGGCCTTCGCCGCGCCCAAGCGCGAGGGCATCTGGGGCGAGGTCCGCGAGGAGATCGCGGGCGGCATCACCCAGCAGGGCGGCATCGTCGACGAGGTCGAGGGACCGCTGGGGTGGGAGCTGCGGGCGCAGGTGCCGGTGCAGCTGCCGGACGGCACGGGTGGTTTCCAGGTCGTACGGTTCGTCGGTGTGGACGGTCCGCGGTGGTTCCTGCGCGGTGTGATCTCCGGGCAGGGCGCGGTGCAGCCGCAGGCCGCGGGGCTGCTGGAGCAGATCTTCCGGGACACGGTCGTGGTCCGCGGTGAGGGGCCGATGGCACCCCGCGACCCGATCGTCCTCAAGCTGCCGAACGATGCCCAGATGGTGCCCGAGGGCGTTCAGCAGGAGGAGTCCTCGCGGTTCTCCGGGGGGATGGGACAGCTGCAGCGGGGTCCGGAGATCACCGAGGTCCGCTGACGGCTTCAGCAGCGGTACACGGGCCGTGCCCCTTGAGGGTGCGGCCCGTCTTTGCGCGGTCGCGCCATCAGGGTTGCGTCAAAGTTGCCCCGGGCCCGCCTCCCTGTCCCGTTTGCCGTGATTGCTGGCCGTAAGGTCGACGCTGCGTAGGCAGCAGTCACCGGAAGACAATGGAGCCATGGCACGCGGCAAGCTTCGGATCTACCTCGGCGCGGCACCGGGTGTGGGCAAGACCTACGCCATGCTCTCCGAGGCCCACCGCCGCGTGGAGCGGGGCACCGACTGTGTCGTGGGCTTCGTCGAGCACCACGGCAGGCCGCGCACCGAGGTGATGCTGCACGGCCTGGAACAGGTGCCGCGCAGGCAGCTGGAGTACCGGGACGCCGTCTTCGGCGAGATGGACGTCGACGCCGTGCTGCGCCGGGCGCCCGCCGTCGCCCTGGTCGACGAACTCGCCCACACCAACATCCCGGGCTCCCGCAACGCCAAGCGCTGGCAGGACGTCGAGGAACTGCTCGCCGCCGGCATCGACGTCGTCTCCACCGTCAACATCCAGCACCTGGAGTCACTCGGCGACGTCGTGGAGTCGATCACCGGCGTGCGGCAGCGCGAGACCGTCCCGGACGAGGTGGTACGGCGCGCCGACCAGATCGAGCTGGTCGACATGTCGCCCCAGGCCCTGCGCCGGCGCATGGCGCACGGCAACATCTACCAGCCGGACAAGGTCGACGCGGCCCTGTCCAACTACTTCCGGCCCGGCAACCTCACCGCCCTGCGCGAGCTGGCGCTGCTGTGGGTGGCCGACCGGGTCGACGAGTACCTGAACGAGTACCGCAGCGAACACCGGGTCTCCCGGATCTGGGGGTCGCGCGAGCGGATCGTGGTCGGGCTGACCGGCGGCCCCGAGGGCCGCACCCTGATCCGCCGGGCCGCGCGGCTCGCCGAGAAGGGTGCCGGCGGCGAGGTGCTCGCCGTCTACATAGCCCGCAGCGACGGCCTGACCTCGGCCTCACCGAAGGAGCTGGCCGTCCAGCGCACCCTCGTGGAGGACCTGGGCGGAACGTTCCACCATGTGGTCGGCGACGACATACCGGCCGCGCTGCTGGCCTTCGCGCGCGGCGTCAACGCCACCCAGATCGTGCTGGGCTCCTCGCGCCGCAAGGTCTGGCAGTACGTCTTCGGACCCGGCGTCGGCGCCACGGTCGCCCGGGACTCGGGCCCCGACCTCGACGTCCACATCGTCACCCACGAGGAGGTCGCCAAGGGCCGCGGACTGCCCGTGGCCCGGGGCGCACGGCTCGGGCGGGCCCGGATCATCTGGGGCTGGGCGGTGGGTCTGGTGGGGCCGGCCGTCCTCGCGGTGCTGCTGAACACGATCGAGCTCGGCCTCGCCAACGACATGCTGCTGTTCCTGGCCGTCACCGTCGCGGCGGCGCTGCTCGGCGGCCTGCTGCCCGCGCTGGCCTCGGCGGCCTTCGGCTCGCTGCTGCTGAACTACTTCTACACCCCGCCGCTGCACCGGCTGACCATCGCCGATCCCAAGAACATCGTCGCCATCGCGATCTTCTTCGGGGTCGGCATGTCGGTCGCCTCGGTGGTCGACCTCGCGGCCCGGCGCACCCACCAGGCCGCCCGGCTGCGCGCCGAGTCGGAGATCCTCTCCTTCCTCGCCGGGAACGTGCTGCGCGGCGAGACCAGCCTGGAGGAACTGCTGGAGCGGGTCCGGGAGACCTTCGCGATGGAGTCGGCCGCGCTGCTGGAACGGGCGGGCGACGTCGAGCCGTGGACGTGCGCCGGGCGCGCCGGATTCGGGCGGGCGCTGGAGCGGCCCGAGGACGCCGACGTCGACATGCCCGTCGGCGACCACATGGCGCTCGCGCTCACCGGCCGGGTGCTGCCCGCCGAGGACCGCCGGGTGCTCGCCGCCTTCGCCGCGCAGGCCGCCGTCGTCCTGGACCGCAGGCGGCTGCAGGAGGAGGCCGACCAGGCCCGCACCCTCGCCGAGGGCAACCGCATCCGCACCGCCCTGCTGGCCGCCGTCAGCCACGACCTGCGCACGCCCCTGGCCGGCATCAAGGCCGCGGTGTCGAGTCTGCGCTCCGACGACGTGGCCTGGTCCGAGGAGGACCGGGCGGAGCTGCTGAAGGGCATCGAGGAGGGCGCCGACCGGCTCGACCACCTCGTCGGCAACCTCCTCGACATGTCCCGTCTGCAGACCGGTACGGTCACCCCGCTGATCCGCGAGATCGACGTGGACGAGGTCGTCCCGATGGCCCTGGGGGGCGTGCCCGAGGACAGCGTCGAGCTGGACGTGCCCGAGACCCTGCCGATGGTCGAGGTCGACCCCGGGCTGCTGGAGCGGTCCGTGGCCAACCTGGTCGAGAACGCCGTCAAGTACAGCACGCGCGGGCGGCCGGTGCTGGTCTCCGCGAGCGCCATAGCGGACCGGGTGGAGGTGCGGGTGGTGGACCGCGGGCCGGGCGTCCCGGACGAGGCCAAGGACCGTATCTTCGAGCCCTTCCAGCGGTACGGTGACGCCCCGCGCGGCGCCGGGGTCGGGCTCGGTCTCGCGGTCGCCCGGGGCTTCGCGGAGGCCATGGGCGGCACCCTCAACGCCGAGGACACGCCGGGCGGGGGCCTCACCATGGTGCTCAGCCTCCGCGCGGCAGGATCGCGTCCCGAGTCCCCCGGAGCGGGCCGGGACCTCGCAGAACCAGAAAGGCAGACGACTCTATGACCCGGGTGCTCGTGGTCGACGACGAGCCGCAGATCGTGCGCGCCCTCGTGATCAACCTCAAGGCGCGCAAGTACGAGGTCGACGCGGCCCCCGACGGCCGTACGGCCCTCGAACTCGCCGCCTCGCGCCACCCCGACGTGGTCGTGCTCGACCTGGGTCTGCCCGACCTGGACGGCGTCGAGGTGATCAAGGGCCTGCGCGGCTGGACCCGCGTGCCGATCCTGGTGCTGTCCGCCCGGCACTCCTCCGACGAGAAGGTCGAGGCGCTGGACGCGGGCGCCGACGACTACGTCACCAAGCCCTTCGGCATGGACGAGCTGCTGGCCCGGCTGCGGGCCGCCGTGCGCCGGGCCGAGCCGGTCGGACCCGGCGAGGACGACCTGACGACCGTGGAGACCGAGGGCTTCACCGTCGACCTGGCCGCCAAGAAGGTCAATCGCGCCGGCAAGGACGTCCGGCTCACCCCGACCGAGTGGCACCTGCTGGAGGTGCTGGTCCGCAACACCGGGCGCCTGGTCAGCCAGAAGCAGCTGCTGCAGGAGGTGTGGGGGCCGTCGTACGGGACCGAGACGAACTACCTGCGCGTCTACATGGCCCAGCTGCGCAGGAAGCTGGAGACGGACCCGTCGCACCCGAAGCACTTCATCACGGAGCCGGGGATGGGGTACCGGTTCGAGAAGTGAGCCGGGGCGCGGAGTGAGCTGGGCTACGGTGCCGTCGGCGGGCCCCGGTACGCTTCAGGTATGAGTGCTGTTCCTCGTTCCGAAAAGCCGGCCGGCCGGTTCCGGCGCATGCTCGACCGGCTTTCGTCCTCGCAGGAGGACCTGGAGTCGGAGGAGCTGCGGGAAGACGCCGAGACGGCGGGCTGTACGAAGATCGGTGACTGCCACGACCGGCAGATCGTCACCGTAACTGGTACCTTGCGCACGGTTACCTTGCGACCGCGCGCCGGGGTCCCGGCCCTGGAGGCCGAGCTGTTCGACGGCTCCGCCGCGCTGGACGTGGTGTGGCTCGGCAGGCGTTCCATCGTGGGCATAGAACCGGGACGCAAGCTGATCGCATCGGGCCGGATCTCGATGAGCCGGGGCCGCCGGGTGCTCTTCAACCCGAAGTACGAACTGCGACCCCTCGGACGGGAGTAGCCGGTGACGTCCCTCGACAAGCCGACCGAAAGCACCGACCAGAATCCCCCCGACGAGCCCGGCGACGCCCGCGCGGTGACCGAGGCCGCGTTGTTCGAGGCGTTCGGCGGTGTCCGCGGCATGGTCGAGACGGTCGTGCCGGGCCTGCTCTTCGTCGCGATCTTCACGGTCGACAAGGACCTGCATGTGTCGGCGATCGCGGCGCTGGTCGTCTCCCTGGTCCTGGTCGTGGTCCGGCTCGTGATGAAGGACACCGTCAAGCACGCCTTCAGCGGTGTGTTCGGCGTGGCCTTCGGTGTGGTCTTCGCGATGTTCACCGGCAACGCCAAGGACTTCTACCTGCCCGGCATGCTCTACACGCTGGGCCTGGCGCTGGCGTACATCGTCACGACCCTCGCCGGGGTGCCGCTGATCGGCCTCATCCTCGGCCCGGTCTTCAAGGAGAACCTCTCCTGGCGCACCCGCAACCCCGGCCGCAAGAAGGCCTACGCGAAGGCCAGTTGGGCCTGGGGCCTGATCCTGCTCGCCAAGTGCGCGATCCTCTTCCCGCTCTACTGGTGGTCCGACACCGCCAGGCTGGGCTGGGTCCTGGTCGCCCTGAAGATCCCGCCGTTCCTGCTGGCGGTCTGGCTGACCTGGGTCTTCCTCGCGAAGGCGCCGGCCCCCATCGACGTGTTCGCGGAGATGGAGGCGGAGGAGAAGGCGGCCGAGGAGAGGAAGGCCGCCGCCGAGGCCGCCGCCGAGGCAGCCGGCGAGGCAGCCGGCGAGGCCGCGGGCGGCAGGCACCGCCGAGAGGCGTAGACGGCCGTCGTACGACGAAGAAGGGCGCCCTTGCTGCCAAGGGCGCCCTTCTCGCGGTGACCGGTCAGGCGTCCCCGCGCCGCACCGACAGCAGCTCCTCAAGCTGCTCCTCGCGGGCCTGGGCGGCCACGAAGAGGAGCTCGTCGCCCGCCTCCAGGGAGTCCTCCTTGGACGGGGTGAGCACACGGGTACCGCGGATGATCGTGACCAGGGAGGTGTCCTCCGGCCACTCGACGTCGCCGACCTGGGTGCCGGCCAGGGCCGACTCCTCGGGCAGGGTCAGCTCGACGAGGTTGGCGTCGCCGTGGCTGAAGCGGAGCAGGCGGACCAGGTCGCCGACTGAGACCGCCTCCTCGACCAGGGCGGACATCAGGCGCGGGGTGGAGACGGCCACGTCCACACCCCAGGCCTCGTTGAACAGCCACTCGTTCTTCGGATTGTTGACACGGGCGACGACGCGCGGGACGCCGTACTCCGTCTTGGCGAGCAGCGACACGACCAGGTTGACCTTGTCGTCGCCGGTCGCGGCGATGACGACGTTGCAGCGCTGCAGCGCCGCCTCGTCCAGGGACGTGATCTCGCAGGCGTCGGCCAGCAGCCACTCCGCCTGGGGCACCCGCTCCACCGAGATGGCGGTCGGGGCCTTGTCGATCAGCAGGACCTCGTGGCCGTTCTCCAGCAGCTCGCCCGCGATCGAGCGGCCGACGGCGCCGGCTCCGGCAATGGCGACCCTCATCAGTGACCGCTCTCCTCTTCCGGGCCCTGGGCGAACGCCGCCTCGACCTTGTCGACCTCGTCCGTCCGCATCATCACGTGCACGAGGTCGCCCTCCTGCAGCACCGTCTGCGAGGACGGCAGGATCGCCTCGCCCAGGCGGGTCAGGAACGCCACCCGGACGCCCGTCTCCTCCTGCAGCTTGCTGATCTTGTGACCGACCCACTTCGCGGAGGCGTGCACCTCCGCGAGCTGGACGCCACCGGTGGGGTCGCGCCACAGCGGCTCCGCGCCCGAGGGCAGCAGGCGGCGCAGCATCTGGTCGGCGGTCCAGCGGACCGTCGCCACGGTGGGGATGCCCAGGCGCTGGTAGACCTCGGCGCGGCGCGGGTCGTAGATGCGCGCGGCCACGTTCTCCACGCCGAACATCTCGCGGGCCACGCGCGCGGAGATGATGTTGGAGTTGTCACCGCTGGAGACGGCGGCGAAGGCGCCGGCCTCCTCGATGCCCGCCTCGCGCAGCGTGTCCTGGTCGAAGCCGACCCCGGTGACCCTGCGGCCCCCGAACCCCGGGCCCAGCCGGCGGAAGGCGGTGGGGTCCTGGTCGATCACGGCGACCGTGTGGCCCTGCTGCTCCAGGGTCTGGGCCAGAGCGGAACCCACTCGTCCGCAGCCCATGATGACAATGTGCATCGCCTCACACCGCACTTTCGGCAGGCCGTCCGACCTGTCCCAACGTCGTTTTCATGTTCCTCTCTCGGCTCGGCAGGCGCTACCTTGCGGGCCGTTCGCGGCCCACCAGGCAACATCATGCCGGGGAATGCCGCCGTCATCCGCCCGTGGGAGACACCTGTCACAGACGTGTGAGGTGTGACCAGTGGTTGCGGTGGTTACATTTGAAGACAGCAATGATCGTGGACAACGTTGCCGTATCTCGGGGGAATCGTGACGGAACGGGGCGAGCCGAGGGCCGCGCGGAGCACGGGATTACTGGATCCGGAGGACATCGAGGTCTACATCTCGCTGCTGCCCCGGCTGCCCGGGCCGGCCGACGGAGCGCCGCCGGAAGCGGTGCGCAGGCTGGTCAGGAGCGGGCTGCTGCACGAGAGCGGCGAGGCCGGTGAGGGCCGCGACCGCGTCACCTACGCGGCCGCGAACCCCGCCCTCGTCTGCGGCCGGCGGGCGAAGGGCATCCTCGACGAGGCACAGGAGATGATCCTGCGCCTGCTGCGCAACCAGGAGACACTGGCCCCGGCGGTGGACGCCTACCTGAGCCAGCGGGACCCGGGCGGGTACAAGGTGCACTCGGGGATGCCCCACATCAACGCCGCCATCGAAATGGCCACCCGCGAGTGCCGCGAGGAGATCCTCACCTCCCAGCCGGGCGGACCGCGCTCCGCCGAGGTCCTGGCCACCGCACTGCCGCCGACGCTCGACATGCTCAGGCGCGGCGCCCGGATGAAGACGATCTACCAGCACAACGCGCGCTCCGGCCCCGCCACGCAGGCGTACGTACGGGCCATCGAGGAGCACGGCGCGGAAGTGCGCACCCTGGACGAGAACTTCGACCGGCTGATCATCTTCGACCGCAAGGTGGCCTTCATCCCGGGCACCGAGGACCGCTCGGTGGCCGTCGAGGTGCGCATCCCGGCGGTCGTCTCCTTCCTCGCGGTGGTCTTCGAACGGTCCTGGCTGCGCGCCGTCCCCTTCACCCCGCCGGGCCGGGACCGGGCGACGGCGCGCATCACCGACGAGATGGAGCTGGCGATCCTGCGGCATGTGGTCGCCGGCGACAAGGACGCCGTGACCGCCCAGCAGCTCGGGATCAGCGTCCGGCGCTGCCAGACCTACATCGCCCGGCTCTCGGACCGGCTCGGCAGCCGCAGCCGGGCACAGCTCGGCTACCTGATCGCCAAGTCGGGCCTGCTGGAGGCGAACGTGCCGGACGAGCCCCCGAAGGACCCGGAGCACACCCCGGTTCACGCCGCCTCGCTGTCCACCGTCGGCTGACCCGCCCGCGCCCGTGCCGCGTACACCGCGTAGAGCACCACCACCCCGGCCCCGAGCACCAGGCACGCCGTCCACAGCGTGTCCCCGCCATAGGCCTGACGCACCGTCATGCCCAGCGGCGCGCCGAGCACCAGGCCGAGGTTCCACACGAACTGGTACGCGCCCTGGTAGGCCCCCGCCCGGCCCTCGGGCGCGTGCCGGACCAGGAACGCCGACGCCTGCGGCACCAGCAGGATCTCGCCCAGCGTCCACACGGTGAGCGCGGCGGCGTACGACCACGCGGCCCCGGCCACGGCGTTGGCGCCGAACCCGAGCGCCACGAGCAGTCCGGCGAGGACGAACTGGGCGTCCATGCCGATCCGTCCGGCCAGCCGGGACACGACGGGCTGCAGGACGATGATCAGCAGCCCGTTGAGGGAGACGACCAGGCCGTAGGCGTGCGGGCTCAGCCCGTGCGCCGCCATCTCCAGCGGCAGCGTCGACTGCTTCTGCAGGTAGATCAGGGCCAGGCAGAAGGACAGGCACAGGAAGCGCGCCACGGGTCCGGAACGGAAGGGGGACAGCAGGCCGCGTACGGCACCGCGGCCGTCCGGGCCGTCCGGGCCGCCCGGCCCCCGCCCGGGCAGGCGCAGCGCCACCGCGCTGTAGCACAGGGCGGTCGTGATGTTGAGCACGATCAGCCAGCCGGCACCGCGTTCGAGCAGGACGCCGGAGACCGCGGGCGAGATCGCGGCGCCGATGTTGGAGGCCCAGTAGAGCAGTCCGAAGGCGCGCACATGGCCCGACGCGGGCAGCGCCCGGGCGACCACGACCGCACCGGCCGGCTTGTGCAGCGTGGACGCGCAGCCGGACAGCAGCACGACCGCGGCCAGGACAGCGGCGCGACGGGTGCCGGCCAGGGCGAGGGAGGCGGCCAGCGAGACCGCCTGCGAGCACAGCACCGCCGCCCGGGGCCCGATCCGGTCGGCCAGCGCACCCCCCGCGAGCGACCCCGCCACGGATCCCGCACCCCACAGGCCGACCAGCACCCCGATGGTGCCGGCGGACAGCCCCGCCGCGGCGGCCAGGTACAGGGAGAGGAACGCCGGGACGAGGATGCCCAGCCGGTTCAGCAGCGTTCCGGCGAACAGCAGCCGGAACACGGGCGGGAGCGGCCGCCGTACGACGGCCGCTCCCGGGTGCGGTGCCCTCACGCCGACTCCAGCTCCTGCCAGTCGGCCAGCCGCTGCAGCGAGAAGATGTCCTTCACGGAGGCGATGCGGTCCTCCAGTTCGGTGGTCGCGCCCCGGTCGAGGATGGTGCCGTAGGTCTCGCGCAGCGCCCGGATGGTGGCGCGCAGGCCCTGGTTGGCGTAGATCACCGTGGACACGCCGGCCTTGACTGCGTCGTCGATGTGCCAGTCGGGGTACGTGGTCGGGACGACCACCACCGGCGCGCGGTCCCGCCACTCGGCGAGGAAGGCGAGCACCTGCTCGTTGGTCGGCCTCTTGGAGTGCACCAGCACGGCGTCGGCGCCCGCGTCGACGTAGGCGTGGCAGCGCTCCAGGGCGACCTCGACGCCGAGCCCGTCGATCAGCGCCTCGGTGCGGGCGATGACGAAGAAGTCCTCGGTGCGCCGGGCCTGCTTGGCCACGCGGAGCTTGGAGCAGAACGTCTCGGTGTCCACGAGGGTGTGGGAGGTGGCGACGAAGCTGTTCATCTTCGGGAACTGCTTGTCCTCGATGGCGACCGCGGTGATGCCGGCCGCCTCGTACTCGCGGACCATGTGCGCCACGTTCAGGTTGTTGCCGTAGCCGGTGTCGACGTCGGCGACGACGGGGATGCCGATGGCCTTCTGGGTGTTCGCCGCGGCCTGGAGGTACTCGGTCATCGTCAGCACGCTGGCGTCCGGCAGGCAGCGCGCCGCGGACACCTCCAGGCTGGACGCCCAGACGGCGTCGAAGCCGGCGGACTCGGCGAGCCGGCCGCCCAGCGCGTCATGCGCGCCGGCGACCCGCACCGCGCCCCCGGCGGCACGGCGTGCGGCGAGGACCGAGCGGAAGGAGGGATGGCGGGGGGATTCGAGCATGGCGGTGCTCCTCGGTGTGCGGGGGTCGGTGTGCGGGTGGTGGGGGAGAACAGGACGTCAGGCCCGGGCGGTGGTCACCGTCACGGTGTCCGCCGCCGCCCGCGCCCGCCGCAGCGCCTCCGGGCCGGTCGGGGCGACGGCGACCACGTGCCCGTAGCGGGCGGTGTTGTTGGGCAGGGGCCGCACCCGGGCGCCGGGCTCGACGTAGACGCCGACGTCCAGGACCCCGGGCAGCCGGGCCGCCTCGTCGGCGCCCGTGACCGCCGTGACCACGCCCTCGACCGCGGGGAGGAAGGCGATGGCGGCGGCCCGGTGGTGCCCGGGCGCGGGCAGCGGGTCCGCGTCCCCGGGAGCCAGGTACATCGCGACCAGCTCGGCGGGGATGTCCACGCCCGTGGCGAGCGCCACGAGCCGGGTGATCCGGTCGCCCGCGGGACGGCAGTTGATCTCGATGAGGCGCGGGCCGCCGGCGGCCAGCCGCAGTTCGACGTGGGCGGCGCCGAAGTCGAAGCCGACGGCGCGCAGCGCGGCGGCGGCCACGTCCGCGCACGCCTCGTCGAGGCCGGAGCCGAGCGCGGCCGGCACCTGGTGGCCGGTCTCGCAGAAGTACGGCAGCTCGCCCAGCTCCTTGCGGGTGACGGCCAGCACGGACACCTCGCCGCCGCGCACCAGCGCCTCGACGCTGACCTCGGGTCCGTCGACGTACTCCTCGACGAGCGCCGCCGGGATCTTGCGCTGGCCGCGCTCGTTGTGGGTCTCCTTCAGCAGCAGCCGCACATGGTCGGCGGCCTCGTCCGCGTCGCGGCACAGGCGTACGCCGTTGCTGCCGCCGTCGTCGAGCGGCTTGACCACGCAGGGGTACGCGAGGTCCGCGCCGTACACCTCCTCCGGCCTCTCGACACGGGCGAACCCCGGCACCGGCACGCCCGCGTCCGCGCACAGCCGGCGGGTGAGTGACTTGTCGCGGGCCGCGCGGACCCCCGCGGGGCCGGGGCCGGGCAGTCCGAGCGTGCGCGAGGCCTCGGCGCCGCTGATCATGTGCCACTCGCCGACGGCCACGATCGCGTCCGCCGGGTGCGCCAGGCCCCGTACGGCGGCCACGACGGCGGCCGGATCGTTGGTCTCGCAGGTGACGACCTCGTCGACCGGACCGAGGTCCAGGCGTTCATGGCCCGGAGCCAGGTACAGCGACAGATCACGGGTGAGGAAGGTGACCCGGTGGCCGGCGCGGCGCGCGGCGGCGATGGCCTCGTACCCGCTGCCGGTGAGGTTGCTCTCCAGGAAGACGACGTGCCGGCCGCTCACCGCGCCGCCCCGGCAGCCGCCGGTTCCACCACGAACAGGTCCTCGCTCAGAGCCGTCAACCGGTCCAGGTCCGCCAGCAGCAGCTCGGGCGAGCCGGCGCGCAGCTCGATCCGCAGCGGGGATGCGGCACCCTCGTGGCGGGGCTGGACCAGGTCGCCGGGGTGTTTGTACACATCGACCTGGGCGGTGGCGGGCAGCGCGCGGATCCGGTCCAGGCCGTGATAGGCGACCAGCGTCCCGGCCCGCTCCGGGTACGGGGTGACGACCGCGGCGGCCCCGTCGCGCACCGGCTCCACGTCCGGTGCCACGCCGCGCAGCACGTCCCGGTAGCCGGCGATCAGATTGATGCCGTACGCCTCGCGCAGCAGCGGGGCACGGTTGGCGCCGGGGCGGCCGGCCGCCTCGATCAGCCGGGGCCCGTCGGGGCCGTGCACGAACTCGACATGGGCGAGACCGCGCCGGATGCCGAGGGCACGGACCGCGTCGGCGGCCAGGGCGCGCATCCGGTCGCGTTCGCCGGGCGTGAGGCGGGTGGCGGTGACGCGGGCGAAGTGATGGAAGTCGGTGCCGCCCAGGTCGGTGCCGGTGACGACGTCCACGACGGGTGTCGTCCACACCTGTTCGCCGAGCACCAGGCACTCCACGGAGTGGTTGGTGCCGGTCAGGAACTCCTCGACCAGGATCTCCACCGGCGTGTCCCCGATGCGCTGTCCCGCACTGAACTCCGGGAGCGCGGCGGCCAGTTCACGGTAGGCGGCGGTCAGCTCGGCCGGGTTCTCGCACCGCGAGACGAAGTAACTGCCCCACAGGTTGCCGGGTTTGAGGACCACCGGATAGCCGGTGCCGGCGGCGAAGGCCAGCGCCTGCTCCTCGCTCGTCACCACGGCCGAGCGGGCGGAGGCGTGCTCCCCGATGTGCTCGGCGAACCTGCGCCGCATCTCACTCTTGCTGCGCACCGCGGCCGCCGCCTCGCGGCTCATCGCGGGCAGCCCGAGCCGCGCGCACACCTCCGCCCACAGCGGCACCAGCGTCTCGTCGACGTTCAGCACCGAGTCGATCCGCCGGCTCCGGCCGATCTCCTCGATCCGGCGTACGACCGCGTCCGCGCCGTCGGCGAACCGCAGGTGCTCGACGACCTCGAACTCCTCGGGCTCCAGCGTGTGCACGCTGTCGGTGTCCCGCAGCACACCCAGCGCCACCCCCGTCTCCAGCAGGCCGGCGTAGAACTCGGGGCGCTGCACGGCGCCGAAGTACAGGACCAGCGGACGGCGGCCGTCCTCGGCGGGCTCACTCGACACCGCTCATCACCTCCCGCAGCGCGGCGAGGCCCGCGGCGATACGGTCCTCGGCGATCGCGTACGACATCCGCACGAAGCCCTCGCTGCCGAAGGCCGTGCCCGGGGTCAGCGCGATGTGCGCCTGTTCCATGAGGACACCGGTGAGGGTGTCGGTGTCCGGGACGGGGACACCGCCGAGCTTGCGGCCGATCACGTCGCGGACGTCCAGGAAGTAGTAGAAGGCGCCCTGGGGGGTGGTGGCGGGCCGGACGTGGTCGATGGTGGTGAGGGCGTCACCGACCAGTGCGTGCCGCCGGGCCAGCACCTGGCGGACGTGCTCGGTGAAGCCGTCCAGCTCGCCCCGGGCCGCCGGCAGCAGAGCGTGCTGGACGACACTGGTGACGTTCGACGCGGTGTGGCTCTGCAGGTTCTTCAGTGTGTCGATCAGCGGACGCGGGCCGTGCACATGGCCCGCGCGCCAGCCGGTGACCGCGAAGCTCTTGGAGAACGAGCCGATGCCGACGGTGAGTTCGCGGGCCTCGGGCACCAGTGCCGCGGGGTGGGCGTGGGCCGCGCCGGGCAGGACGAGTTCGCCGTAGCACTCGTCGAAGACGATCCACACGCGGTGGGCGACCGCCCAGGCGGCGATGCGGGCCAGCTGCTCGGGCGGGCAGACCGCGCCGGTCGGATTGTTCGGGGTGTTGAGGACCAGCAGCCGGGTGCGCGGCGTCCGCAGGGCCTCCAGCCGGTCCACGTCCGGCACGAAGCCGGTGTCGGACGTCTCCACCGGCACGGGTTCGCCGCCCGCGATGCGGATCTGCGCGGCGAAGGTGCCCCAGCCCGGGTTGGGCACCAGCGCCTGGTCGCCCGGGTCGAGCAGGGCGAGCGCGGCGAGGTGCAGGCCGTGCTTGGCACCGGTGGTCACGATCACCTCCCGCGCCTCGTACGGCACCCCGGACAGCCGGGTGATCCGCTCGGCCAGGGCGGTGCGCAGGGCGGGCAGTCCCGCGGTGTCGGTGTAGCGGTGGGTGTCCGCGTCCGTGGCCGCGTGCAGGGCGCGCAGGACGTCGGCGGGCGGGGCGAAGTCCAGCTCCCCCGCGGCGAAGTTGACGATCTCGACGCCCTGGGCCCGGAGGGCTTCGGCCTTGTTGCGCGTGCCGGAGGTCTTGGATCCGGATACGGAGTGCGCGCGTGCGGCGAGGCGCATGCGAGGGCTCCCATCTGTCGTTCGGGAAAAGACGCGGGGGAAGGCGGGGGACGGGCGGGGGAAGGGGTGGCAGGGGTGGTCAGCCCGAGACCACGCCGGCGATCACCGACACCGAACTGAGGACGAGCAGCCCCAGGACGGCCTGCCGGAAGCGTTCGGAGTCGAAGCGGGCGAAGATGCGCTCGCCGACGACGATGCCGATGAACAGCGCCGGCACCCCGGCGAGCAGCGCCCACCCGACCTGGGCGGTGAGCCGCCCGCTGAGCGCGTAACCGCTCAGCGACGCCAGGCTCGTACCGGAGAACACCACGCCCAGCGTGGCGCGCTGCACCCGCGGCGGCAGCCGCAGGCTCTGCATGGCGGCCACCATCGGCGGGCCGTCGATGCCGGTGGAGGCGAAGGAGGCGCCGGAGAACACGCTGATGCAGGCGACCGCGGCCAGCCCGCCGCGCACGGTGACCCGGCGCCACACCATCAGCGTGCACAGCAGCACCACGACCGCGATGACCAGCGACAGCGCCCGTCCGGGCAGCACATGCAGCAGCCACACCCCGAACGGCACGCCCAGCAGGCCCGCGCCGAGCGCCACGGCGGTGATCCGCCGGTCCACGTGCCGCCAGTCCTTCACGGCGATCCACAGGCTGAGCGGCGCCGCCATGATCGCGGCGACGACGACGGCCGTGACCGGGTCGAGCAGCAGTGTCAGCGGGGGCACGGCGACCAGCGAGAAGCCGAACCCCGCGGTGGTGCGGATGACGGAGGCCAGGGTGAGGACGAGGAAGACCCCGGCGACGACGGCTGCGGTCATGAGGCCCGCACCACCGTGTTGGTCAGCTCGCCCAGGCCCTCGACGGCGACGGTGACCGTGTCACCGGGGTACATCCGCGAGACGCCCGCCGGGGTGCCGGTGAGGATCACGTCGCCGGGCAGCAGCGTCATCGCCGCACTGATGTGCGCGATCAGCTCGTCGACGGGCCGGACCATCTGCTGGGTGCCGCCCTCCTGCCGCAGTTCGCCGTTGACGGTGGCGGTGACCCGCAGTGCGGCCGGGTCCAGGTCGGTCTCCACCCAGGGGCCGAGCGGGCAGAAGGTGTCCGAGCCCTTGGCCCGCCACCACTGGCCGTCGGGCTTTTGCAGGTCGCGAGCGGTGACGTCGTTGGCGCAGGTGTAGCCGAGCAGCACGCCCGGTACGTCCTCGGGCGCCAGGTCGCGGCACCGGACGCCGACGACCGCCGCCAGCTCCGCCTCGTGGTGGAGTTCCTCGGTGTACTCCGGGAAGACGATGTCCGCTCCCGGACCGATGACGCTGGTGGACGGCTTGAGGAAGATCAGCGGCCGCTCCGGTACCCGGTTGCCCAGCTCCGCGGCGTGGGCGGCGAAGTTGCGGCCGACCGCGACCACCTTCGAGGGCTCCACCGGGGCGAGCAGCGTCACCTCGTCCAGCGGGCGGGGCGGGCGGTCCCCGGCAGGGGCGCGGGTGCCGTACGGGTCCCCGGCCAACGGCGTGATCAGCCCGTCGGCGCCGAGGAGGCCGTACACCCCCTCGGTCCCCGCCGCTTCCCGGTACCTCACGATGCGCATACGTCATCCGTTCTTTCGCTGTGCTGGTACATCACCCGAACCGCCGCCGCTGCCCAGCGCCCTGCGCAGCAGTGCGGCGAGGTGGGTGGCCGTGCGCTCGGTGCCCTGGGAGATCTGCGTACGGCACGAGAAGCCGTCGGCGACGATCGCCGTGCCCTCGTCCGCCGCGCGCACCTTCGGGTACAGCTCACGCTCCGCCGAGGACTGGGAGACCTCCCAGTGCCCGGGCTCGTAGCCGAAGTTGCCGGCCAGCCCGCAGCACCCCGCGGTGACCACGTCGGTGTCCACGCCGAGCCGCTTCAAGACCTCCAGCTCGGCCCGGTGGCCGGGGCCCGCCTCCTGGTGGCAGTGCGGCTGGAGCACCGCGTCGGTGTCGAGGGCGCCGAAGGGCCAGGGGCCCTCGTGCCCGGCGACGAGTTCGGCCAGCGTGGTCGTCTGCGCCGCGAGCAGGCGCGCGGCCGGCGATTCGGGCAGCAGCTCGACGGACTCCTCGCGCAGCGCCTGGGTGCAGGACGGTTCCACGCCGACGACCGTGTGCCCGGCCGCGAGGTGCTTCTCCAGGGACTTCAGGGACCGCGCGAGGACCTTGCGGGCCACTCCCAACTGCCCCGTGGAGTACCAGGTCAGGCCGCAGCAGACCGGGCCGTCCGGCAGGACGACGCGGTACCCGAGCGCCTCCAGCACCTCGACGGTGTCCTGTGCGCCGGACGGGTCGAGGAAGTTGGAGAAGGTGTCCGGCCAGAGCACGACGGTCCGCCGTCCCTGCGCGGGCGCCGCCCGCCGGGCCGCGAACCACTGCCGGAAGGTGCGCGGAGCGACCCCCAGCAGGCCCCGCCGGGTCTCCAGACCGGCCAGCCGCGACAGCCTCCGGGCGATCCCCGGCCGCCGGGCCAGCGCGTTGACCGCGCCCGGCGCCAGGGAGCCGAGCCGGCCGAGCAGGGGCAGCCAGCCGAGCACGTAGTGCGCCCGGGGACGCAACCGCCCCTTGTAGTGCTGGTGCAGGAACTCCGCCTTGTACGCGGCCATGTCGACGTTGACCGGGCACTCGCTCTTGCACGCCTTGCACGACAGGCACAGGTCGAGCGCCTCGCGGACCTCCTCGGACCGCCAGGCGTCCGGCAGCGTCTCGCCGCGCAGCATCTCGCCGAGCACCCGGGTCCGGCCGCGCGTGGAGTGCACCTCGTCCCCGGTGGCCTGGAACGACGGGCACATGGCGCCGGTGGCGTTGCGGCAGCTGCCGACGCCGATGCAGCGGCGTACCGCACCCGCCATCGAGCCCTTGTCGGCGGACAGGGTGAGCAGCGGCAGCGCGTGCCGGTCGTGCCCGGGGCCGGGCCGCACATCGGCGTCCAGGGGAGCCGGGTCGACCAGGATGCCGGGGTTGAGCAGCCCCGCGGGGTCCCAGATCTCCTTGAACTCCCGGAACGCGCCGAGGAGTCCGGGCGAGTAGGTGCGGGTCAGCAGCTCGGAGCGGGCCCGCCCGTCGCCGTGCTCGCCGGAGGCACAGCCGCCGTGCGAGACGGCGATGTCGGCAGCGGTCTCGATGAAGGCGCGGTAGTCGGCGATGCCCGCCTCGCTGGTGAGGTCCCAGTCGACGCGCAGGTGCAGACAGCCCTCGCCGAAGTGGCCGGTGATGGTGCCCTGCCGCCGCCGCTCGGCCATCAGGGCGTGCAGGTCCTTCAGGTAGCCGGCGAGGTTCTCGGCGGGTACCGCGGAGTCCTCCCAGCCCGGCCAGGCCTCCCGGCCGTCGGCCATGCGGGTGGCGATGCCGGCGCCGTTGCGCCGGATGCTCCACAGGGCGTCGGTGCGGTCGGCGTCCGTGAAGACCTCCCAGCGGGCGCCGCTCTCCTTCCCGATCCGCCGGGCCCGCTCCTCGGCGTCCGCCGGGTCGGTGCCCTCGATCTCGCAGTACAGCCAGGCCCCGCCGGGCGGCAGCAGATCGACGCCCGCCGCCTGCCCGGGCCGCGCGCGCAGCGCGTCCACCAGGGCGGCGTCCATGCCCTCGACGGTGAGGGCGCCGGACCGCGCCAGGCCGGGGGCCGCGCCGGCCGCGTCGTAGACGTCCGGGAAGCCGAGCACCAGCAGGACCCGGGCGGCGGGCAGCGGCACCAGGTTGATCGTCGCGCCCAGGACGAGGCCACAGGTGCCCTCGGAGCCCACCAGCGAGCGCGCCACGTGGAAGCCGTGCTCCGGCAGCAGCCGGCCCAGCCCGTAGCCGGAGACCTGGCGGCTGAAGCGGCCCAGTTCGGTACGGATGCCGGCCAGGTGCGCGTCCCGCAGCCCCCGGAGCCGTTCGTCGAGGTCCCGGTCGCCGCTGGTGCCGGGGCCCACGCTGAGCAGCCGTCCGTCGGCGCGCAGCAGTTCGATGCGCTCGGTGATGTCGGCGGTGGTGCCCCAGGCCACGGAGTGCGGTCCGCAGGCATGGTTGCCGATCATGCCGCCGATGGTGCAGCGCGAGTAGGTGGACGGGTCGGGGCCGACGGTCAGCCCGTGCTCGGCGGCGCGCGCCCGGACGGTGCCCAGGACCGCGCCGGGCTGCACGGTGGCCGTACCGGCGTCCGGGTCGATGGCGAGGACCTTGTTCATGTGCCGGGAGAAGTCCAGCACCAGGCCGGCGCCGATGGCGTTGCCGGCGATGGAGGTGCCGCCGCCGCGGGCGGTGACGCCGACCCCGTGCGCCGCGGCGACCGCCACGGCGGTGGCGGCCTCCTCGGCGTCCCGGGGTTCGACGACGGCACGCGGTACGACGCGGTAGATCGACGCGTCGGAGGTGTAGGCGGACCGGGTCAGGGCGTCGGTGCGGGCGGTGGGCAGCCGCTCGGCCAGCTCGCGCAGGAAGCCGTCCGGGACGGTGGCGCGGCCCGGCACCGCGGAAGCGCGGTCAGCCATCGGCGCGCGGGAAGAAGTCGACGAGCAGCATGTCCCGGACACCGGTGCGGCGGCCGTCGGCGGGCTCGATGGCGTCGACGCCGTGGAAGACCCGCCGGTCGTCGATGATGATCGTCTCGAACGGTTCGGTGAGCGTGGTGCGCAGCAGCGGCCGCATCTCGCGGTCGTAGATCTGCGAGGCACCGCCCTGGACGCCGTCGCGGCCCATGAAGACCTGGGCGACGAAGTGGTGGCCGTCCTCGTGGACGCCCTCGGGGGCGGGCAGGCCGTTCGTGCCGCGGGTGGCGGTGATGCGTATCTGGTGGATGCCGACGCCGCCGTGCTCCCGGTCGAACTCACCGGGCAGCCGGTCGGCGAGCGCGGCCACCAGAGTGCGCAGGACCCCGGAGGCCGCCACCTCGCCGGCGAGCGGCGGGAAGATCCGGTCGACGCCGCCGTGCAGGGCGTTGACCTCGACGGACTGGTGGAAGGCGCCGTGCGCGTCGGGCTCCATGCGGTCCACGCCGCGGAAGGAGCCGTAGCGGCGGCGCCGGTAGTCGGCACCGTCCTTCATGTACGCGTCGACGGGCAGGTCCTCCCAGCTCTCCCGGAAGGACTTCAGCTCGTCGTCGGAGTGCGCGGCCAGCGCCCGCAGCGTGTCGGCGGCCGGCACATGCAGGTAGGGCGGGACGTCGGTCATGGGTTTCCCTCCTCAGGCGGCGGCGGCCGGCGCGGCGGGGCGGGAGACGTCCCAGCCGATGTCGGTGGCCGACGCCGCGGGCAGGAGGGCGGCGCCGATGAGCATGGCGGGTATCGCGGGTATGAGCAGACGGCGAAGCACGGTCGTACAGCCTCTCTGGACGCGGGTGGGGCAGAGCTGGTCATCGCTCCGTGCGCTGTCGTTCACAGCGGGTTCGCGTGGCCTTCGCCAGCCTTTCCCAGCCGCTCGGACCCCTTCAAGATCGAAAAGGGTGCCTGAACCCGCAGTGCGGAAACACGACGGGTTCGAGGAGGCGGGTGCGCCGCCGGGCGTTCCGGCTCAGCGGCGGCTGATGCTCAGGACGCTGAAGAGGGTGAGGATTCCGAGGCCGACGAGGGCGCAGGCGGCGCCGATCAGCTCTGCGGGCGCGGGCATGGGACCTCCGGACGTCGGCAAGACGGGGTGCGGCACACGGACATGGAGATCTAGACACGAAGATCGTCGGGGCTGCGGAATCCGTTGCCCCGACCGGCGCCGATTTCACCCGTCAGGCAGATGTGCGACCGCAGGTGGAAGCACAAGGTTCGAAGCCGTACGATCCTCTGTCGTGTCCAAACTGACCGACGTGCCCAAACGGATCCTGATCGGGCGCGCACTGCGCAGTGACCGGCTGGGCGAAACGCTCCTGCCGAAGCGCATCGCACTCCCCGTCTTCGCCTCCGACCCGCTGTCCTCTGTCGCCTACGCGCCGGGGGAGGTCCTGCTGGTCCTGTCCATCGCGGGCGTGTCGGCGTACCACTTCAGCCCCTGGATCGCCGTCGCGGTCGTCGTGCTGATGTTCACCGTCGTCGCCTCCTACCGCCAGAACGTGCACGCCTACCCGAGCGGCGGCGGCGACTACGAGGTCGCCACCACCAACCTCGGGCCCAAGGCGGGCCTCACCGTCGCCAGCGCCCTCCTCGTCGACTACGTCCTCACCGTCGCCGTCTCCATCGCCTCCGGCATCGAGAACCTCGGCTCGGCGATCCCCTTCGTGGTCGAGCACAAGGTGCTGTGCGCGGTCGCCGTGATCGTCCTGCTGACGCTGATGAACCTGCGCGGCGTGAAGGAGTCCGGCAAACTCTTCGCGATCCCGACCTATGTGTTCGTCGGCGGCGTCTTCATCATGATCGCATGGGGTGCCGTCCGCGGTCTGCTCCTCGGCGACACCATGCGGGCACCCACCGCCGACTTCCACATCAGGGCCGAACACCAGGGCCTGGCGGGCTTCGCCCTGGTCTTCCTCCTCCTGCGGGCCTTCTCCTCCGGCTGTGCCGCGCTCACCGGTGTGGAGGCCATCTCCAACGGCGTCCCGGCCTTCCGCAAGCCCAAGTCGAAGAACGCGGCGACCACGCTGGCGCTGATGGGCGGCCTCGCCGTCACCATGTTCTGCGGCATCATCGCCCTCGCCATGACGACCAAGGTCCGCATGGCCGAGAACCCGGCCACCGACCTGCTCCGGGGCGGCCACCCGCTCGGCTCCGGCTATGTCCAGAACCCGGTGATCTCCCAGGTCGCCGAGGCGGTCTTCGGCAAGGGCAGCTTCCTGTTCATCGTCCTCGCGGCGGCCACGGCCCTCGTGCTGTTCCTGGCGGCGAACACGGCGTACAACGGCTTCCCGCTGCTCGGCTCGATCCTCGCCCAGGACCGCTACCTCCCGCGCCAGCTGCACACCCGTGGCGACCGCCTCGCCTTCTCCAACGGAATCGTGCTGCTCGCGGGCGCCGCGACCCTGCTGACCGTCATCTACGGCGCCGACTCCACCCGGCTGATCCAGCTGTACATCGTCGGCGTGTTCGTGTCCTTCACGCTCAGCCAGACCGGCATGGTCAAGCACTGGAACCGCCACCTGGCGGTCGAGCAGGACCCGGCCAAGCGCCGCCACATGGTGCGCTCCCGCGCGATCAACGCGTTCGGTGCCTTCTTCACCGGCCTGGTGCTGGTCGTCGTCCTCGTCACGAAGTTCACGCACGGCGCCTGGGTGGCGCTCCTGGGCATGTGCATCTTCTACGCGACGATGACCGCGATCCGTAAGCACTACGACGGTGTCGCCGAGGAGCTCACGGCCCCCGAGGAGCCGGACGACGACATGATCCGCCCGTCCCGGGTGCACTCGGTCGTCCTGATCTCCAAGATCCACCGGCCCACCCTGCGCGCCCTGGCCTACGCCAAGCTGATGCGCTCGGACACGCTGGAGGCCCTGACGGTCAACGTCGACCCGGCCGAGACCAAGGCGCTGCGCGAGGAGTGGGAGCGGCGCGGCATCGACGTACCGCTGAAGGTCCTGGACTCGCCGTACCGCGAGGTCACCCGGCCGGTCATCGAGTACGTCAAGGGCCTGCGCAAGGAGTCCCCGCGCGACGCGGTCTCCGTGATCATCCCCGAGTACGTGGTCGGCCACTGGTACGAGCACCTGCTGCACAACCAGAGCGCCCTGCGCCTGAAGGGCCGCCTGCTCTTCACGCCCGGCGTGATGGTCACCTCCGTGCCCTACCAGCTGGCGTCCTCCGAGGCGGCCAAGGTGCGGGCCCGCAAGCGGCAGGAGTGGAGCGCACCAGGCGCCGTACGACGGGGTCCGGCGGCGGAGCGGCCCAAGGAGCCGTCGGCGGCCAAGGAGTGAGCCCGGGGCGCTGAGCCCCGCGGTGCCGAGTCCGGGGCGCTGAGCCCCGCGGTGCCGAGCCCGGGGCGCTGAGCCCGGGATCACCGAGCCCGGGGTTCGGCCGGGCCTGTGGTGAGCGGCCGGACGACAGCCACGTAAACTGGTGGGCTGTTGTCCGGCCGTTCCCCCTTTCCGATCTGGAGTCACCCCGCCATGCAGGCAGAACCGAAGAAGTCGCTGGTCGGGGAGGAGTACGAGGTCGAGATCGGCCCCGTCGCCCACGGCGGCCACTGCATCGCACGTACCGCCGAGGGCCAGGTGCTGTTCGTCCGGCACGCGCTGCCGGGCGAGCGGGTGGTGGCGAGGGTGACCGAGGGCGAGGAGGGAGCCCGCTTCCTCCGCGCGGACGCGGTGGAGATCCTGGAGGCGTCCAAGGACCGCGTCGAGGCCCCCTGCCCCTTCGCCGGCCCCGGCCGCTGCGGCGGCTGCGACTGGCAGCACGCCAAGCCCGGCGCCCAGCGCCGCCTCAAGGGCGAGGTGATCGCCGAACAGCTCAAGCGGCTCGCCGGCCTCACGCCCGAGGAGGCCGGCTGGGACGGCACGGTGATGCCGGCCGAGGGCGACAAACTGCCCGCGGGCCAGGTCCCGCAGTGGCGCACACGCGTCCAGTACGCCGTCGACGCCGAGGGCCACGCTGGCCTGCGCCGCCACCGCTCGCACGAGATCGAGCGCATCGACCACTGCATGATCGCGGCGGAGGGCGTCAGCGAGCTGGGCATCGAACGGCGGGACTGGACCGGCATGGAGTCGGTCGAGGCGATCGCGGCGACGGGCTCGCAGGACCGCCAGGTGATCCTGACCCCGCGCCCGGGCGCCCGCCTCCCCCTGGTCGAACTGGACAAGCCGGTCTCCGTCCTCCGCGTCGACGAGAAGTCCGGCGGGGTCCACCGCGTCCACGGCCGCCCCTTCGTCCGCGAACGCGCGGACGGCCGTACCCACCGCGTCGCGGCCGGCGGCTTCTGGCAGGTCCACCCGAAGGCGGCCGACACCCTGGTGACGGCGGTGATGCAGGGCCTGCTGCCGCGCAAGGGCGAGACGGCCCTCGACCTCTACTGCGGGGTGGGACTGTTCGCGGGGGCGTTGGCCGACCGGCTCGGCGAGAAGGGCGCGGTCCTCGGCATCGAGTCCGGCAAGCGGGCGGTGGAGGACGCGCGGCACAACCTCGCCGACTTCCCGCGGGTCCGCATCGAACAGGGCAAGGTCGAGTCGGTCCTGCCGCGCACGGGCATCACGGAGGTCGACCTGATCGTCCTGGACCCGCCGCGCGCCGGCGCCGGCCGCAACACGGTCGCCCACCTCACCTCCCTGGGCGCCCGCCGCATCGCCTACGTCGCCTGCGATCCCGCTGCGCTGGCCCGCGACCTGGGGTACTTCCGCGAGGGCGGTTACCGGGTGCGGACGCTTCGGGCGTTCGATCTGTTTCCGATGACGCATCACGTGGAGTGCGTGGCGATCCTTGAGCCCGCCGAGAAGGGCGTTTGACCTGCCGTTTTGCATTTCAGGGGGTCAGCTCGACCTGTTTTCGCTCGCGGAATGCGTCGACTGAGGTTCGCTTGTGCAGAACGCTCTGAGCTGCAGGTTCAAGGGCCGGCGTGGGTCTCGCGGCGACGTGGCGATGCGCAATGCAGAATTTTTGACGCTCGGATGACGCTCGAATATCGGAAGCCTCAACCTCGGACCTCTCCGGCCCTGGGCCGCAGACCGGGGCCGTCGGCGGGGGGCAAGGACTTCGGTTCGGGGGCCGACTGCACCTCGCCAGCGGCGGCGCGTGCTGCTACCTCGTCGCACGCACCTCGGAACCGAGACCGCGGCCCGACCGGGCCACGAAGGACGGCATCGTGGGCCGAGGTCTTGAGTGGCTGGTATCACCTCGCCACCCAGATACCAGTCCGGTATCATTCCAGTATGGCGATGACACTCCGACTCCCCGAAGACCTTGACGCGAAGCTCACCGAGCGGGCTCGCCGGGAGGGTCGCAGCAAGCAGGAACTTGCCATCGAGGCCATCCGTGACGCCCAGCACCGGGCCGAGCTGAAGGTCGATGACGTCCTGGCCGAGCTGATGGACAGCGATGCGGAGATCCTGGACTACCTGAAGTGACCCAAGTGCGCTACCTCCATATCGACGAGATCCTGGCCATCGCTCGCACGGTCAACGGGACCGAGCACAGCGTGCGTGACATGGGACTTTTGGTGTCGGCGATCGAACGGCCCCGGACGAACGTGTTCGGGGTCGAGTTGTATCCCACGCTGCACGAGAAGGCGGCGGCGCTGCTGCACTCCGTCGCTCGCAATCACGCGCTGATCGACGGAAACAAGCGCACCGCCTGGCTTGCCATGCGTGTCTTCCTGCGGTTCAACGGCGTCAGCGCCGGTACGGTCCCGCCGCCCGTCTCCGTGGCTGGCCCGTTCGTCGAGGAAGTCGCGCAGGACAATATTGATGTACCGGCTATTGCCAAGCGCCTGTCGGCCTGGTTCCCCGTTTCCTGACGTTCGACGTCGTGGGTACGGGACGGAATGAGGTTCTGGGAGCGGTGCTGGCTCCTGCCAGTCCGCCGGGGGACTGACCCGTTCGTTCAGCGGGTGGATTCGTATGCTTTCGCGAGACGGGGCAGCGGGTCCGCTCGGCGCGAGAATGGCGTCCCACGCGTCTTCCCGTTTGGGCGGCAGGCAAGGTCCACATCGGCTACGGCGGTCTCTCCCCAACCAACACCCGCCCCTGCTTTCTCAGCGGTCACGGAACGCGCTGTCCGTGCCCCTCGCGCGCACTGAGCCGGTCCTCTCGCCTCCAACAAGCTGTGTCTGCGGTATCCACCGTCCACGTCCACAGCTTGGAGGGTGGACAAGGTGCCGGAGGAATGGATACGGGCTCTCGTGACGGACTTTGGGATCCGAGTGCAGGGAGCGTCTGCGGGGCAGCGACACGGAGGCGTTCATCAGCCTGCCGGTGGCGAAGCTGGTGGACACATTCGGGGCGCGCTGGAAGCTGAGTCCTCGCCTTCATCCTGAGTATCCCTTGCCCGAGGCCTGGGTGCGTCCGGACTACGCGGTGGAGGCATCGGGGCGCATCACCGGCTTCCTGGAACTGAAGGCGCCAGGGCCCGACGTCGCGCCCGACGGCTTCACGAAGCGGGACCGGGAGCAGTGGGAGCTGATGCGCGGACCGCGGCGGCCCAGTACCAGTCCGGTTCCTGCGGGCACAACGCGGGCGCGCAGGTGCGCCCGGACGAGGGCTCGTGCGGCGGTGACGCGGTCGGGGTTCTCGTCCGGTGGCCTCGGCAGCGTCGAAGGCCGGGACGCCGCCCAGCCCGCGCTCCGCGTCGTCGAAGTTGTCCAACCCGGTCTTCGGTGCGGGAGACGCCGTTTAGGCGTCGCTTCCCCAGTCCTGCCGGTCGGAGAAGATTGGGTGGGTGCCAGTCCTTCGTGCCCATGACGATGAGGACCTTCGGGGTCATCCCCTCGAAGGCGGTCGTGGCGAGCGGTGCGTAGGGCTGGGCCGCGCCAGGCCGTTCAGATCCGCGCCCCGGCCGGGCGCGGCGATCATGACGCGGGCGCCGAAGCGTGCGTCGACGGCTCACCGGCAGGTTCAGGGTTGACGGGCGTGCTCGCCGTAGCTCGGTCGGTGATCGCCGGCGGGTTCACGAACTGGCCGACGCGCGCGGGCTGTCGGCCGCCGAACCGCTCGGCGAAGAACGAAGGCAGCCCTTCGCCCTCCGATTGCCGAGCAGCCGTGGAGAACCGTGCGGCTCCGTGGCCGATGCCACCGAGCCGCACGGTGGTTACCGTCAGAAGCCGACGCTCGGATCGTCTGTGTCCTCTTCCGGGTCCACGCTGTAGAGCGGGCGGTCCTCGATCCCCAGGGCGCGCATCAGCTCGTTGGTCGGGATCCTGTACCTACGTCCGATGCGGAGGACGGGGCAGGGGAACTCGTGCTCGCGGATCAGCCGGTACGCGGTCGTCGAGCCGATTCCGAGTGCTCGGGCCGCCGTGCGCAGGTCCACTGCGACGGGCAGGTCGAACATCTCTGTGAAACTGAGGCGGCCCTCTGCCGGGTCCTTCACCCTCGCCTCCCCGCAGGGCGGACCGGCCGGGTGTCCGCGCGGCGCCCGGGCCGTCGCCTCTTCCCGGGGCTGTGACCCGCCGAACGGTCCTGCGACCCGTCGTCGGTGTCGATGAAGATTCCCTGTCGGCGCAGATGCTCCGGGCGCACCCGGAAACGCAGCGGTGCGCACAGCCCGTCCGGGCCGTCCGGACGGTCGACCCGTACGTCCAGGCTCTCCGCCGCCGGAGCGTCCGCCTCCTCGCCGGACGCAGAGAGAGCGTGCTCCTCGGTGATGCCTTCGATCTGTGTGGAGGGAAGCTCACGCAGCCCTTCCCGGGCGAGATACCACGCCCTGGCGCGCGCCGCGTGCAGCAGGGAGGAGTCGGTGAGACAGCTCGCGCCGTCCCGGTCCGCCAGCTTCTCCAGGAGAGCCAGGACCATCTCGGCCTCCACGTCCGACCGGTCGGCCCGCAGGCGCGTGCAGACCCGGCGGACCGTCCCGGTCAACCGGGGCAGGGCCAGCCAGATCGCCAGGAGTTTCCCCGTGCTGTCTGGAGTCAGGTCGCTCTGCGCCGTGCGGATGACCTCCTTCCAGACCGCGGTGGCGAACTGCGGGTCGGAGCCGGGGCCGTACAAGGCCCCGTGCGTCTCGGCGGCGGTCAGCCGGACCGGATCAGCCTCGTCGGCGTCCGTGGGGACGAGCACGAAGACCGCGTCACTGGTCCGGGGATCGTCGAAGTGCCGCCTCACCGAGGTGAACGCACTGCTGTGCGGTGGATACATCATGAAATGTCCTCTCTTCGGACTGCGGAAACCTGAGTCCGGAGGCGCTGGAGATACCGAGGTGGGTCCTGTGGTGGGACGTACCGCCTCATATCCGCGTCAAGCGGATATGAGTCCCACCAGCCTCACTTTGATGCGTGAGTATGCGGTAGTGGTCTTCTCGACCAGGTAACGCCGCCTTTGACCACGAGCGTGTAACAAGCGCGGCAGCCAGGCCGCGAGCTCGCCGGTGACGGAATTCGCGAGGCGGGTGGGTGCCCGTTCAGAACGGGCACCCACGAACTGTTGCGCTCAGGCGGTCTCGGAGGACGAGGTGTCCGGCGTCTCGTTGGGCGGGGTCGCCGGGGTGGTGTCCTCGGTCCGGACGGCCGCCCGTCGGCGGCGGCTCGGCGGCCAGTCGGGGGACTGGCGCAGACGGGCTGCCCGGCGGTTGCGCTGACGGCTGTTCATCGGGTTCGCGGTTCCTCTCTGATGAGTCGATGGATGACTAAGCCGCCGTTTCGTGCTTCTGAGAACGGCTGGTGCCATCGTGCCCGGGGGTGAAGCGGGGCCGCAGAGCGAAAACTGAGGGATAACTGAGTCCCCGGGGGGCGTGAAGAAGCAAGCGCGTGTGAAGCGGCACAGCGCGGCGCACAGATGAAGGAGCGCCGGCGAGGGGCCGGATCACTGACTGCGGCGCGGTGAGGGGGAGGGCGATGGAGGGGTACGTGCTGGGCCCGGTGCGAGCCGAAGGGGACGGCGGCAGGAGGGTGGTCGAAGGGTCGAAGGTGGCGGCCCTGTTCGCGCTCCTGGTGACCTCGCCAGACTGCCGATGTAAGAGGAAGGACATAGCCGAAGTCCTCTGGGAGGGCGTCGAGGACGTCGGCGATCTGGTTAACCGCGTCGTCGCCGACCTGCGGAAGCGGCTGGGCCAGGAGTCCGTGCCCCATAGCGGCAAGTCGGGTTACTGCACGCTCCGCGTCCCGGTGGGAGACGTCGACCTGCTCCGTTTTCGCGAAAAGGTGAAGCAGGCCGAGGGACTGACCTGTAAAGCGCAGTTCGAGCTGCTCGGCGCGGCCTTGGAGGAGTGGAACGGCGAGGACGAACCGCTGCACGGACTGTCCGAGACCGGCTTCCACTTGCGTCGGGAGGAGCTACGGGCCGAGTTGATGGCCGCCGTGTACGCGCGGCTGGACGCAGCCTACAAGTCCAGGGAGGTCAAATGGCTGCGCGAGGAGACGGAGAAATGGTTCGAGCGCGCGCCGGAACTGCCCCAGATCTTCCGATTCTACCTGCTCGCCCACGCAGACCTGCCGGGGTCCCAACGTGAGCGGCTCATCAAGAAGTGGGAGAAGCGCAACGGAAAAGCGGATGTCGATGTACAGAGCGCCATCGACCAGGTCCGGGGAGAGAGCCGCCGGCCGGGCGGGGTGCTCCTGCCCCCCGTTCCCGACCAGTTGCCCGGCGGCAGGCCCAAGCCGATCGGGCAGGACGAACTGATCGGCGACCTCTTCGACGCCGTGTGCGAGGAACAGGATGCCGGCAATCTGGCGCTGGTCCTGATCAGCGGCATGGCGGGTGTCGGGAAGACCACGGTGGCCGAGAACCTCGCCGGTCGGCTGCGGGAGCGGTTTCCCGACGGGGTGCTGCGCGGTGAACTGAACGGATTCGCCGACGGAGACGTGCGGCCCGCCGAACCGGACGAGGTCCTGGACGGCTTTCTGGCCGCGCTGCCGCCCTACACCACGGTGACCGGAACGGAGAGCAAGAGCAACGCGCTGCGGTCGGCGCTGGCCCACCGGTCGGTGCTCATCGTCCTCGACGACGCGCTCAGCGCCCAGCAGGTGCTGCCGCTGCTTCCCGGAGACGGTACCTGCGCCGTGATCGTCACCAGTCGTAACGACCTCTTGCGGCTGCAGTCCGAGAGAAAGGTGCTGTTCCGCAAGATGGAGCCGCTGAACGAGGCGGACGCGCTGGAGGTGCTCCAGGAGAAAGTGTCGGCCGAGGACCGGGCCAAGCACGCCATGGCCTTCAGCGAACTTGTCGACCTCTGTGGCCGACTGCCGCTGGCCCTTGTGGTGGTGGCCCGGCTCCTGGAAGGTGGTGCGCGTCCGCTGCACACCCTCCCTCTCCTGGTGCAAGAGATGAAGGAGGAGCGGAAGCTGGCGATGTTGGACACCCTGGACCTGCCCGAGCACGAACTGTCGGTCCGCGCAGCGCTCAACTGCTCCGTGCGCGTGTTGAATGAGGAAGCCCGACTGCTGCTGTGGCAGCTCGCCGTCCACCCCGGGCCCAGCGCTTCCTGGGAGGCGGTGATGGATCTGGGACGGGCAGTGGACGAAGGGACGCGTACCGACCGGGCCCTGGTGGACCTCGTGGCGGCGAACCTCGTGGAACATCACGGCGACCGCTACGGGCTGCACGACCTCGTGCGGGCCTTCGCCCTTCGGCACGTGCGGCCGGTGTCGGACGGAGAGAACGCGGAGATCGAGCGGGCGACCGTACGGCAGGTGCTGGAACACCAGTTGCACAACGTCCGAGCCTGCGACCGGGTGCTCGACCGCGAACGCACCCTGCCCACCGGCGAGCCCGGAGCGGTCAGGGTCACAGACCCCGCGGACCTCGCGGAGGCGATGGTGTTCCTGGACGAGGAGTACCCCGCCGTCCAGCGAGGCATTCGCTTAGCGATCAATCGACGTATCGACCGGTACGTGTGGCTGCTTCCGATGGCCCTGGTCATATACCAGTGGCGCCGTTGCCTGCTCGATCATGCGCGGCAGAACCTCCGGTACGCCGCCGAGGCGGCGGAAACCGTCGCCGGCCCGGTCGATTGCGCCATGGTCTACCGGTCGCTGGCAGGGACCCACTGGCGGCTCGGTGAATACGACTTGGCTGTGGGCAACCTGCGTAGGGCCGTCCGGCTCAGCGAGGAGGACCGCAGCACGGAAGGCCGGCTGAGTCTGGCCCGTACGCTGCACCGGCTTGGACTCACCCTGCGCAAGCAGGGCGACCGGACGGGAGCGGAGGAAGCGCTCGGCCGCGCACTGGAGTTGTGCCGGGAGGTGTCCGACCGGGTCGGGGAGGCGGCTGTTCTGAACGTCCTCGGCGCGATCGACCTCGACCGGGGCGAGCACGAGCAGGCGCTCCGTCGGTGCGCCGACGCCCTGGGCGTGGTGGAGCGCACGACGGAGCGCAGCGGCCTGGCCGATGTGCTGTTCACCCTGGCCAAGGTGCACCTGGCCCGTTCCGAACGGGACGAGGCCATCACCCTGTACCGGCAGGCCTCCGACATCTACCGCGAACAGGAGAACTGGCCCAACGAGGACAAGGTACGGATGCTCTTCGCTGATGTCCTGGTGTCCGCCGGCGACACCGACGCGGCGGTGCGGGAGCTGGAGAGAGTCGTCGTGCTGCGTGAGTTGATGGACGGTGAGGGGGTGCGGGAGGTCCGAGAGCGGCTGGAAGGGCTGAGGTGACCCGCCCGGTCGGTGGCCGTCGGCTCACCGTCAAAGGCGGGGCGGATGCGTGCGGTAGTACTCGGTCGGGTCCGGGCGCAGGGGCTTCGATGGCCGTTGCGAGCCGAGCTGGGGTAGGTAGCAGCGGAGCCGATCGAACACTTCACGGACATCCGCGGGGCGCTCCGTCGCCTTCCACCGGACCATCCACAGCGCCAGGGAGGCGAACTCCGGGGGCAGTTTGGCGAGCCGATCGGCCGGCAGCACCTGGGTGCCCTCTTCCGCCCGCTCGTCCTGTCCGCCGTAGGGCAGGCGCATCACGGTCATCTCCAGCAGGATGCAGCCGAGTGCGAAGATGTCCGCTTGCCGCGTCAGACCTGACGGGCACGCGTCGGACTGCTCGGGGGAGGCCCAGCCGCGCGTGCCGCGTGCGTATTCCGTCTCCTGATCTGCCACGACCGCGTGGCCCATGTCAATGAGCCGGAGACGGCCGTCCGGCTGCACGATGACGTTCTCGGGCTTGAGATCGCAGTGCACCAGATTCCGGTCGTGGACTTCTGCCAGAATTTCGCACAGTTGGCCGATGACGGCCGCAACGGTCGCAGGATCTTTAACGGGCAGGGCCGCCGACAGGACCTTCTGCAGTTGGTGCCCTTCGACAAATTCCATGACCAGGCACCGGCGTCGCCGGTGTGTCCCCGTGGCGATGACTTCGGGAATCGCCTGCATTCCCGTCAGCATCATCATGCGTGATCCCTCTTTGAGGAGTTCATCGCCGGCCCAGTGGAAATCGCTCTCGGGTCCGAGGTCCCGGGCCTTCTGAAGCTTCAACGCCACCTTCTGCCCGCTGTTGCGGTCACGCCCGAGGAAAAGGTCGCCTTGGCCGCCGTCGCCGACCATGTCCAGCACTTCGTAGCGCCTCTCCACATCGCCGACCTCCTCGATCTCCCTCACGGCCATCCACCTTTCCTCCGTACGGAAATGGAGCATGAAATGTCACAGCCATGGCTTCCCCCCGACGGGGTGACCCGCACGTCCGACGTCATCACGGTATCCGCCGGAATGTTCAAGGGGGGAGAGTTCCGATGCCCCGCCGCTGACGCTCTCAAGACCCGCGGTTACCACACCACCGACCCCGTACCGCGGTGCCGTGAGCGGTTGGAGCACTTCGCTCTGGGCCCCTTCATGGCTGCCTGCGACATCCGTTCGGGGCCTGCCGGCCATCCGCCCCGGACACGTACCGGGCCCTTGCACGACGGTCTGCGGACCTGGTCGGAGCACGGCGTGACGTTGTACGAGGCGGCCTTCCCCCTCGACCCGGAACGCCCCCTGCACGAGGTGCCCGAGCCGTGGACGTACCGCTACCGGCCGTCCGGTCCCGACCCGCGCGACGCCCAGGAGTACCGCCTCACCGTGTGGGGCCGCTGCCTGGCCTCCCCCGACGGTGCCTACCGCGAGCTTCGTCTGCCCGTGCACCGCCTGCGGGACCTGCCGCCCGACGGCTTCACCGCGGCCGTCGCCCTGGTGCTGGCCGAGGGCGCCCCCGGACCACCGCCGGAGCACGTACGGATCGTGGAGTTCGCGCTCTTCGACGGCCGTACGCGGGAACTCTTCGCGGGAAGCCGGGAAGAGGCGCGCGCCCGGTACCGCGAACACGGCCCCGCTGCCCTGGCCAGCGTACTGGACGGACGGGAATACCGCCCGGGGTCCGCCTGTGGCGGATGCCCCTACCTGTCGGTGTGCCCGGCCCTGCGCACAGCGCCCGGACTGCTGGGCATCGAGGCGCACGACCGGCCCCGCCGCACCTGGTCGGTCACCAACGGGCGGGCCTACCGAGCCTGCCCGGCGCGTGACCATATGCGCCGGCTGCACCTGCCCACGGCGGATTCCGTCGAACGCGAGGTGACGGCCGAGCGCGGCCGGGCGCTGCACGCCTACCTCGCCGAACGGCACGCCCACGGATCGCCTCGGCCCTGCACGGTCGAGGTCCCCGAGGACTGGGTACCGGAGGGATTCGACCTGCCCACACACGAACGCGCACTCGGCGCCCTGCTGTTGCGGCGGCACGCCGCGGTCTGTCCGCTGCGGTACGTCGGGGACGGTACGGATGTGCGGACCGAGCCCCGGGTGGTGCGGCACGACACAGCCGCCGACGTGGTGGTCCTGGCCGCGCCCGACCTGCTCTACCGGGATGCCGGGTCATGGGTGTGGCGCGAGACCAAGACCTCAGTCACCGATCGGCGGTCCGGCCGCCCCCTGCTGGAGCGTTATCCGCAGTTGGCCCTGGCCGTCGTGCTGATCGCCCGCGGTGACCTGGGCGGTGATCCGTTCCGTGCGCGGGTCGAGCTGGAGGTGCTGCGCCCCGGCGGCGCCGACCTGGAGATCATCGATCCCTTCGCCCCGGCCAATCGGGTCACCGCCGAGAAGGTACTGCGGGCGATGGTGGCCGACTGGCACGGGGACGACCAGTACGCGGCCCGGCCCGGACGCTCCTGCGAGCGGTGCGAAGTGGCCCGCTGGTGCACGGCGTCGTCCGTCAGCGAGGCCGCCGCATGAGGGCGAGGTCGGCCGGCCGGACCGATCGGCCGGAGGCCGGCGAGGCTCCCGAGGGCGTGGGCAGCGACCTCTTCGGCGAACTCGCCCGCATGGTGGCGGCTCTCTCCGAGGTCCAAGGGCTCCGCTCCTTCACCCTGCCCTATCCCGGCCTCGCCCAGCGGGCGCTGGATCACACGGTGATGCGCTGCCTCGATGCGGGGGAGGCGCCGCCAAGGAGTCTTCCGGAGCTGTGGGAGTGGTGCCGGACCAGGCCGTCCGACGACCCACTCTTCGCGGTCCCCTCCTCCCTGGTCTCGCCGGGCACCACGCTGGTGCACCGGGTCGGCCGGATGCCGACCCGGTCGTGTCTCGAGGTGGCCTCGCACGGACCGGACGGAGGCGTGGCGGGCCACGCCCGCGCGCTCCTCGGCGACCTGCACGCGCGGAGTGGAACGGAGGAGCGCTACCGGCAGTGCCGGGCGTTCCTGGCGCGTCACCCGGTCGTCCACCAGCAGGACCGCTTCGCGCCGGGTTGGAACAGGGCCGTCTGGAGCCGGGTCAAGAGTCTCTACGGTCCGTTGCCCGAGTTCCTGCTCGTCGACGGAGACTTCCTGTACTGCCCCTCGTGCAGGCTCCCTGCGCTGCCCCGGGACAGTGCTGTGCCCGTACCCGGACCGTCCGGCACCGGCGCGGAAGTCTGGTGCGAGGGGGAGGACTGCCCGCGCGATGCCCCTCCGCGGCTCATCCGTGAGCCGGACCAGGCGTGGATCCTGCAGCGCTCGCTGCGGTGGTACCTCGTACTGCCGCACCGCACCGACGAAGCCGCCCGGGAGGCACTGGAGCGCGCCGAAGTCGCGTACGAGCCCCTGCCCGGTCTTCTGCCCGCCTACCGGCTCAGGGACACCAGCCCCCGCAGCGTGGACATCCAGGTGTACGACCGCCTGCAGCCGGCGCTCCTCGCAGCCCATCTCACCGACAACACACCCCTCGCGGACCGCACCCTCGTCGTGGTCCCCGACGCGCTCGCCGGACGGGACGGCTACCGGCAGGCCTTCACCGATGCGCTTCCCGCGCTCCTGCGGGACCGGCTGGTGCTCACCACCCCCATGGACCTCGTGCCCGACCTGGGACAGGTCCGGCGAGAGAAGGACGATGCGTAGTATCACACCGCCCTTGACCGACGTGTTCAACGCGCTCAAAGCATTTCTGGGGATCTCCGTGCCCCAGCCCGCGCTGGAAGCCCTCTGCCAGGTCGAACTCGGCCTGTACCTCCAGCAGAAGATGATGCCGGGCAGCCCCGCGGGCAGCGCCTGGGTGCTGTTCAGCGGGTACGGGTTCGCCGAGGCGCACCGGGCACCGCTGCCATCCGATGCGGCGAAGACCCTGCGTATCGCCAGGTACTCGCTGTGGACGCTGCGCCGGAGCCGTACCTGGCTCGAGGCGCTGGACACCTACCAGAGGTTCGACCCCAGGGTGCGCGCCTACGACGTACCGGACGCCGAGACACCTGCTGCCCGCCGCGACCTCTCCGTCGCCGACGACCGCTTCTCCGTCTACGAGCAACTGCTGCGTGCCGCACCGCCGCTGGCGGGCAGGCGCCTGCCGGTCGCGGGTCAGGGCCCGCACGCTTTCCCCGTCAGTCGCACCATGGCCGTCGTCGACCTGCCGCCGGTCCCCCGCATCCCCCTCGTCGCCCACGACATGGACCTGGAACCGGCCGGCGGCGGCGAGCCCTTGATCTTCACCAGGGAGGACCTGGAGCGCACGGCGGCGGAGATGGACGCCCAGCACGCTCGCTCCGGCAAGGGCCGGGCACCACGGTGGCTGGAGCGGCTACGGTCGTTCGACCTGTCCACCAAGGAGAACGGAACCTTCCACAAGGCGAGGAAGGACGAGGACTTCGCCTTCACGGTCGATGGCATCCAGCACCTGCTCGGCATCGTCGGCGCCGGCAAGAGCACACTGCGCGACATCATCGCCGTCCATCTCGCCAAGCTGGGCAAGCGCACCACCATCGTCGTCACCGATGTCGCGGAGGTGCTGAAGCTGGTCCGGCTCTACGACCTCTACACCGACGGCGCCGCCGCACCCGTGCTCGGCTCCTCGGGCCGTGAGCGGCACGCCCAGCGGTTGCACCGTCGGCTGGCGGGCCGGGGCGAGCACCGACTGCTCGCCCACGACGACCCCGCCTTCGCCTACCTCGGCACGTCCTGCCTGCTCAACGTCAGACGGCAGGGCGCCACGTCGACGACCGAACCACTCGCCTACGGTGAGGCACCCTGCTCCCGGCTCCGACCTCCCTCGGCCCTGCGGCGTGACCCGAGCGACGGACGGCACTCCGCGTGGCAGAAGAGGGTGACGAGCTGCCCGTACTGGTCCGCCTGTCCCCGTCACCACGGAGCTCGGACCCTGGTCGGCGCCTTGATCTGGGTGGCCACGCCGGCCGGGCTGATCGACGCCTCGCCGCCCCGCCCTCAGAACGGCGAGCGCATCCGCTTCCTCGAACTCGCCTGCCGCCGTAGTGACCTCGTGATCATCGACGAGGCCGACCGGGTCCAGATGCAGCTCGACCGGACTTTCGCACCCGCCGTGGTCCTCGCCAGCGACGAGGACAAGGGCCTCATCGACCAGCTGAGCCGGCACAAGATCCGGGAACTCGCGGCCGGCGGACGCACCCAGCTCTCCGAACGGGACGTCGAGACCTTCGCCGCCGCCCTCAACACCGCAGGCGCGGCCACCGACCGGCTGTACGCGATGCTCGTCGCCGGGTACGAGCTGCGCAAGTGGGTGCGGACGGGCTACTTCAGCGCCTGGACGCTCCAGCTGGGGCTCCTCGACGAACGCTACGAACTCCCCGACGACAGCGGTCCGGACCACCCTCATCACGCCCCCCGCGAGGCTCTCGGGAAACTGCTCGACGCGTTCCGGGACAACCCCTTCGGTGACCGTCACCGCAGGACGGAGGAGGACTTCAGCCGGCTGACCGCCCTCCTCAACGAACTGCTCCACACCGGAAACCCGGAGAACACCCGGCGCCGCCTCACCGAGGTCATGGACGAGGTCTTCGCCATCGACCCGAAGTACATGGCTGCCCGGCAGCGGAAGTACCAAGAGGCGTACGACAAGTGGCGGCGCGAGGAGGAGGAACAGGAGAAGAAGCGCGGGCGCCGCAGGAAGCCCAAGCCTCCGCCCCAGACTCCCGAGGAATGGCGGAAGCAACTCGCGGAGCGCTTCGAGTTCACACTGTTGCTCAGCGCCCTGGAACCACGGCTCGCCATGATCAACGCCATGTGGCCCCGCGTCGAGGCCGCCCTCAGCCTGGGCTTCAACACGATGTACCGTCGGCCGCTCGACTACGGCCCGCTGGTGCCCGAGGCCCCGATGGGCAATGTGCTCGGCTTCCAGTTCCGGGTCCCGGGTGAGGACAAGGGCGGAGTCCGCAGCGGCGAACTGACCTTCTTCCGGTGCAGCGGCGTCGGACGTGAGCTGCTGCGCGCCATCCCCGATCTCACCTCCGTAGACGGCAGGCCCGGTGCCCACTTGCTGCTCATGTCGGGCAGCAGCTGGGCGGGCGCGTCCAGCCGCTACCACGTCTGCGTACCGGTCGGTGTGGTCATCGAACCGCCGGCCGAGGTGACCGAACGCATCGCCAACGAGAGCTCCATGCGCTTCGAGTTCATCGACGACGGCGACGAGAAACTGCGCATGTCGGGAACCCACCCGGACGACCGCCCGGAGAAGCTGCGCCGCATCGCGTGCCATCTAGGTGAGGGCGGAGACGAGTACGAGGTCACTGGCGGTGGTCCGCTCCAGCAGGAGTTGCTCTCTCTTCCTCCAGGGCGCGACCAGATCCTTCTGCTGGTCGGCAGCTATGCCGAGGCACGTGTGGTGGCCGACACGCTGCACAATCTCAACGTCCGCTGGCGCAACAAGGTGCTGTGCCTGGTGTCGGACGACGAGGAGATCACCGCGGAGGACGAGGCGCCGTCCGCCTACCACGCCCGATCACTGCGCCGGGGCGACGTCGAGCACCTGAAGGACCTCGAGGCGGACATCCTGGTGGCGCCCCTACTCGCGCTGGAACGCGGCCACAACATCCTCAACGAGGACGACGAGGCGGCCATCGGCACGGTCTACTTCCTGGCACGGCCCCATCCGCACCCAGAGGACCTCCACCTGGCCGTCAACGCCGTCAACGACTGGGTCGTCCGCGCCGTCACCGGTGGTGACTTTGCCACCCTGGTGCAGGGAAAACCCACCGTCGAGGAAGGAGCGGAGGAGTTCCGCCGCCTCGCCCGTTCGTACTGGTACCAGGTACTCGCCCGTTCTATGGCGTGGAGCCGTCTCGACGACGAGGTACGGGAGCAGGTCACCTGGGACATGCTGGTCCTGTTGTGGCAGGTGATCGGGCGACTGGTACGCGGTGGCGTACCGGCCCGGGTGGTCTTCGTCGACGCCGCCTTCGCCCCCAACCGCGGCGCCGTACCGGCGCGGCCCGACACCCCCGAATCCAGTCTGCTGCACAGCGTCCTCGCCGTCCTGGACCCGTATTTCGACGGCGGCACGACGACCGCGGAGGAGCAGTTCATCGTCCGCGCCCTGTACGCGCCCCTGCGCAGCATGCTCACCCGCCTGCTCGCCGCCGTACCCGCCCACCCGTAAGCACCGAACCCCTGTCCCAGGAGGTAACTCCGTGTACCACCACATTCGCGTCGCGGCCTACGAACCCGACCCGCTCCACGGACCTTGGCGGGAGGAGATGAAAGTGCTGCGGCTCGGCGAGGATCTGCACGCCGAGCTCTCCGGGATGCATGCCGAGGCGGACAAGAACTCCGTCCACCTCCACCGGCTCCCCGTGCGCAGCCTCAACTCCCTGCTCCAGGCGATGGCGCCAGGAGTCATCGCGACCGGCCGCAACGCCGGGACGGACGGCCGTCTGCCGTGGCTCTATGCGCGGGAAGCCGTCCCGCTGGACGTGCTGGCCCCGGTGGTAGGAGCTTGGGCGGCGGGCATGCACCGGGAGGACGACGACTCGGAGGGCGCCGATCTCGAAGAGAGGCTCCGCTCCGGTGCCCCGGCCGAGACGGTACGTCTGTCCCACTGGGAGACGGAACCGGTCGACCTCGCCGAGAGCGTGCTCTCGGCGGGCGGAACCGCCGAACCCGCCGCGCGGCTCTACAGCCTGCTGCCCGAGTGGATCGCCTTCCGGCTGGCCGCCCGGACGTTCCGCACGGGCGGCACCTCGCTCCACTTCCGCGTCGAGAGCTCGGGTGACGGCGCGCGACTCGTCTCCTGGCCGCCTCAGCGATACGAGCGCCGCCGTCAGACCTGGTATTACTCGGCTTGTCTCACCATCACCGTCCACACCGTGCCGTTCGCCCCGCGGTTCCGCGTCCATGTGTCCACCCAGGTACGCCGGTGGGCCACCCGACTGGACGTACGCCCCCACCAGCTCGGCGGTACGACCGTCCTGCTCGACGCTCCACTGCCATGGCCGGAAGGGCCGGACCGGGGCCACCGGCTGATGGTGAACACGCTGGGCTACGACCGGCGGTCGAAGGAACTGGCCTGGCGTCGGCACAGCCCCGCACCGTTCGTGCCCGAGCTGGACATCGTGCGCAACTATCCCCTGCCCGAAGCGCTCTTCTCCGACCCCGAACGCTGGATCAACGGTTCCGGGGACGTGGCCGCCGGCATCGTCTACCACCCGTCGATCGGCCCGCACGAGGTCGGACCCGGGCTGATGCCACGGGAGCGGGCGGATCTGGACGCCTGGGTCGAGGAAGGGCTGCGCCCTCTGCTGACCCGGGCCCCCGACCTCACGCGCGTCTCCCGGAGCAACACACCCTCCTTGCTGCCCCGTTCCGGCGCCGGACGCGTCCCAGGCGTCCGCGACGCCCAGCTGGCTCTGCAACGGCGGGCGGCGCTGACACGCGCACTGAACGGCCGCCCCCTGGAGATCGATGTCTTCTGGCAGTCCCCGGAAACCCGTGCGGCGCTGCTCGCCGAGCTGCCCAAGCTCATTGGTCTTCCCGCCGGGCAGCAAGTGCCGTCGGACGACGGGGAGACCTGGCAGTGGCAGTGCGAGGGGGTCGACATCCGCGTCCGGGCCCGGCCCGCGGGACCCTTGGCCGACGCCCTGCCGACCACCCGAGCCCGCGGGCGCCTCAGGGCCGTCCGGCTGGCCGAGGCCATCGAAGGGCGCTGCGGGTTCGTGGCGGACCGGGCGGACCCGATCCTCGGCGGGGCCGGAGTCGTGATCACGGAGATCGCCGGCAAGGAGCGCTTCGCCGCCGTCCCGGACTCCGACCCCAAGCACGCGCTGCGCATCGCCTGGGCACGGCAGGGACGGCTGACCCAGTTCGTGAACTCGCCCGACGACACCGACAGCGCTCTGGAACACCGGGCCAGGTGGACCTGGCTGGACGCCTTCCGGCAGCTGGGCGCGATCAGCCCGCCCGCCCATCGGGTGGGAGCCGGCATTCCGGGCGACCTTCAGTACGCGGCGCTCTGGCTCGTACGCCACACCAGGAAGGGGCCCACGCGATGCCCCGTCCACCGGCTGGTGGCGGTGCGGGTGCGCCCCGGGGACGGACCGGGCGTCATCGAGGGGTGGGACGCAGAACGAGCCGAATGGGTACCGTATCCGAAGCTGTTGCTGCTGCTCTCCCAGGCACGGGAACCGGCGGCGAGCGGCGGGAAGGAGACCGGCACGGGGAAGCTCGTCGATGACTCGGCAGCCCCGGGAGGATCCCGGCCCGCTGCCCGCCCGGGCGTGGAGCAGGGCAGGCAGCGGGAGACCGAGCGGCAGATCCGGGCACTGCTCTTCCAGCTCCGCGACCGCCCGACGCTGCTGCTGGCGGACGCCGGAAATCTGCGCCAGTGCTGGCCTGGCCTGCGCAACGGTGCACTGGACCGCGACATGCTCGGCTTCGGGGCCGAACCCGCCCAGCGGCACACGCTCTACGGCCACGACTTGCGGGTGCTGCTCGTACGGGACGCCAACGCCCGGGGTGAAGTGGCGGAGTGGTACGCCCACGACACCGAGGACGGGGTCGGCTTCGCCGAGGGTGTGTGGGGGACGGCGGATACGGAGGGCCGTGTCTTCGCGAGTACGACCTCGAAGCCGCACACGGTGGCGAAACTGCCGAAGGGGCTCATGAAGCTGGTGCCCACGGCACAGGGCCGGACAGCGCCCGGGAAGACCGCGTGGAACCCCGGGCAACTGGAGATCACCGTGCTCGGCTGTCTGTCGGAGAAGGCGCTGACGGACTCGGGGCGTGCGGGTGACCCGCCCGACCGGCCGGCGGAGTGGGCGACGCTCGCGCACCAGCTGCGTTACCACGACGACTACCCGCCGCTCGCCCGGCCTCTCCCGCTGCACTTGGCGCGTCTCGCCGGTGAGTACGTGCTTCCGATGGCCGGAACGGAGTAAGCGGGGAGTACGTCATCCGCTTCCTGAGCGAGATGCCGCCTGAATGGGGCGTCCCAAACGATCGACGCTGATAAGGATCAATGCTTCCCTCGTGTGAGCGCCGAAGCCTGAACCTGACCACGGGGACGGCGTCTGGTGCACTCCTTGCTGGGATCACTGGGCGTCCGCCATGACGCTCGTTTGACGCTCTTCGCACCTGGTGGCCCCAAGACGGAGACGAAGGACGGACCTGACCTGCGGTTTTCCCTGAGTGCACCCGGGTGACATGCTTCCGATGACGCATCACGTGGAGTGCGTGGCGATTCTGGAGCCTGCCGTGAAGAGCCTCTGACCTGCGAATTCTCTGATTTATGAGGTTCCGGGCGGGTCGGCCCGACCTGTTTTCATGGGTCCACCACTGACCGGCGGAGCCGGAACGACCGGACGCGGCGAGCAGCGACATCGCACGACCTCCGCGGGCCGTCGGCGGCGAGCGGTCCGTCACGCTCATCGCAGTGGGCGCGGCCGTGATGGCGACGCCGGCGTCGTGCGGCGCGCCCAACTGGGCGGGGCGGTCTCGGGCATCGGCTCATTCATCAGGGCCGCACTCACGTTCCGCCCGAGACCTCACCTCGCGGCGCGCGAAGATCACCCCCGAGACCCTCACCGTCTCCACCGCCGAACCAGGATCACCCTCCGAGGAGGGCCTGCGTCTGCTCGCCTCCTGGGCCGCCACTCAGCACGCCGCCGCTCCCGCGGAGCAGAGAGCCGACTGACCGTCACCGGACGGAGGGCACGCCCGCGCGCGACAATGCGCCCCGGACGTGCGGCGAGGGGTCTGTCCACCGACCCGGGAGCAAGTGCCCCGCGCCGTGGCGCTCGACGAGCGGGGACGGCGTGTGAAGCCGGCCTCCCGCCCCGGTCGCCGCGCTCGTCGAGGCCGAGCAGAACGACGAGGTGAGCAGCGTGGCTCGGGGCGGTAGCCCGCTGCCCCAGCGCGCCCTCACTTCCGCCGCCATTCGTCGCGGAGTCGCCGAGCGGCAGTAATGGCACGCACTGCCTTGTCTGCAAGGGCGGGCACTTGGTCGAGGACGTAGCCCAGCACCAGGACGCACCCACCGATTCAGGCTATCGACGCCGTAGCCCAGCCGACCGTTTCCATGCGGACCAATTCGCCTTCCGTGAAGGGTGATCGGTCCGGCGGCATGGCTGCTCGAACCGATCACTGTGCTCTCAGTGATCAGGTCGAGAACCAAGCCCGCACGCTGTACTCGGGTATTCCGTTGTCGGCCAGCTGGCCTTTTCCTCTGACGAGGAAGGACACCCCCGGGTTTACACAGTGCGGTGGTCTCGCCCGGGTGCCGTAGCCAACGGTGTACGAACGGGCCGAGCCCCGCCCCGGAATCACATACCCCGTTATTCTTTCGTGACGTTGTGTTGCCGCGCCTTGGGCGTGCCAAAGATCCCTCGTCCCTTACTCGTGCCCCACCGCGACTGACTCCATGGGACGGGGCATGCGCATGCCCCCGTCTGAAGGTGAGAGCATGGCTGAGTCGATCGGGAAAGTGGCCTCTGAGCTGGTCTTTCTTCCTCCTGTGCATGACGCGACAGCCAAAGACTGAGGAACGGCGAGTGCCGTTCCCCGGTCTTCGCAGAGCCGACGCAAGACAGCCGTGTTCGCGGGTCGGCTCACGGCGTCAGCGGTCTCCAAGCGAATGCGTGAACATGCTGTGCCACCTCCACGGTCTTGTTTGCGGCGTTCTGTGCGACGAGCCTCCCCTCGAAGTACCCGCCCGTGGGCGCCGCCGGAGGGGTGCCCAGCAGTGACGCCGTCCTTCCGCCGCGGTGGGTCTCCCTGGCCAGAACCGGCGGCTCGGACGTCTCGACCCAGCGGTTTCCGGAGAGTTGGTAGACATGTGCAGCACCCCAGCGAAGGACGCGCCGGCCGTTCGCGTCGAACGGCCCGCCCCCTCCACAGCCCTGATCCGACCTGAACGCCGCGTGCACCCGCCCCCGGCTGTCGAACCACGAGGACAGCAGCCATGTGTTGCCGGGCAGCTGGGGCAGGTCCGGCTCGGTCACCTTGCCGGTCCTCGGATCCAGCACCGAGAGACCGGAGAACTCCTCGCAGGCGCTCGCGTGGCCGAACCAGGGAATCGTGATCTTGTCCAGCGCGGGGCTGACCTGTTCGCCGCCGAGGCGGCCACTGCCACTGACCGTTCCCAGCGGGACCGCACGTCCCCGGGCGTCGATGCGGTAGGGCTTGCCGACACCGGTGAAGTTCCCGAGGCCGGAATCGAAGTAGGCCGCGGTGACTGTGCCGTCGGGACCGGGGCCGAGGAGATCGAGACGCCCGCAGGAGGGACTGTCAAAGCAGTCCTCGGCGGCCGGCAGCGACCTAACGGGCACAGCCCGGCGGTCGCCTCCCGACGACGGGTAGCTCCACAGCGCCGGCTGCTTCGGCGTGGAGGCACCGTCCGAGACCAGCCCCTCACCGCGGAATGCGATCGCGGAGCAGCCGTCGCAGTCCCAGCTGTGCACGCGCGGGCTGACCGGTGGCTCACCGCGTCCTCGGCGTACCAGGTAGACCCTGAACCCTGATCCGTCGGGCTTCGCGACAGTCCAGCCGATGGAGAGCCCGCTGGCAGACCATACGATCCGCTGTACGCGGTAGCCGCTCGGGATCGTGGCGAGAGCCTTGGCCCTGCCATCCGTCCACAATGTGACGGCGCGGCCGTCGGCGTACGCGAGTTCAGGGGCGCGGAGCCCGGTCTGCTCGCGCTGAACGCGATTGATCTGCTTGATCACCGTGGCGACGACGGTGGGCTGTGTCTTCACGTTCACGTGGTTGCAGTCGCTCGCCAGCACCCGAAGGGGGACCTGATTGTTCCTGCAGGTGAGCACATGGGGCGCGCCCGTGTGGTGGGAGTACGCCGTCGCGGAGCCCAGCGAGACCGCGATGTCGCCCACGGACGATTCCGGCAACGAGGTCACCCCGAACACCGAGTTGAAGCTGAGCCTGACGTCCCCGGCGATTGCCATGACCGGTAGTTCCTTCGGCCACGGCGGCAGTTTCCTGATCTCGGGTGAGTCGTACATGAGGGCTTTCCCCTGAGGTGCTCGGAGCGCGTCGACGACGCCGCACACACTGTCGTCGTGCTCCAGCCCGTACTCCGCGCAGAGGCCGAAGACGGCTTCGAGCTGCCAGAGGGCCGGATAGCGCAGAGCGGAGACGGACAGCCCCTGCAGCACGGAGGCCGCGATCGAACCACGGGTGGGCGTGCCGATGGTGACGACCTCGGCGACGTCCTGCCAAGTCCGTCCTCCGGGGCGGCCATTGGGAAGCGACACCGCGTACCGCGCGGCGAGACCGCCCATCGAATGGGCCACGATCACGACCTTGTAGCCGGATGCCCGGGCCAGGCAGCCGACGGCGTCGCTCAATGCGGGGCCGATACGTGGATCCGTCACCCACTCCGGCTGGGCCGGCTCGTAGTCGAACGTCCACGCCGTGACCTTCGTCAACGCCGCGACCTTGCGGGGGAAGGAGTTCTTCCTCTTGCTCGGATCGGTCTCGTACCATGTGCTGGCGCCGGAGGCGATGCCGTGCACGAACAGTACGGGCATCGTGTTCGCCACGGGCTTGGTCGTGTCGTCGGGCCCTGCCACCTGCTGGAGGCTCCGGCTCGCGCAGGTTTCTGTCGCCGAGGCCGCGGAGCCGGCCATGAGAAGGGCGGCCAGCATGAGCAGAGCCGTGCACGGCGCCAGGAGGCGGGCTCTGTAACGGGGGAGACTCACTTGACCTCCTCCACGAGGGTGATCCGCCACGCCTTGTCCTTCTGGGCGAAGGCCAGTACGACGTGCCGGGCCGGCTCACCGGGCTTGCCCAGCGTTGCCTGGGCGTTGGCGTAACCGCCCTCCTCGTGCCAGCTGTTCGGCCACAGCCGCAATCGCGTGCCCTTCGGCAGAAGTCGGCCGGCCGAAAGTGTGTGTTCCAACTCCGGTACGAGCGCCGCTCGTTGGGTCCGTTCGTCCTCGGCCGTCAAGTCCTGTGCTGTGCGCTCCGCCTGGGCCGGGACCGGGTCACCCGGCGGGTACGGCAGCTCCTGCCGCTGCGCGGGCTTCGCATCGGGCTCTGAGAACACCTCTCTCTCGACGACGAGGTAGCCACCCAGGGCCACGACGAGCAATCCACCGCACACGCCGATGATCGACCTACGCATGTTTGTGCATCTCCCAAAAGACAGGAAGCGGTTCAATGTTCCGAGGCGTCGCGGGGACCGGCGGAAGCGCTCGGGCCGGGTCTGTGCCAGGGCGGGCGGACGAGCCGCCGGTCACGCCTCGAAGGGCCACGCCGGGGTTCAGGGGTGTATCTGCTCGATGAGACGCAGGTTGCAGGACACGTTCCCCTTGCCGCTCTTCGGCAGCACCCAGAAGGAACCGTCGCTGTCGAGGCCCACCAGTTTCGGTGTGCCTTTCAGCAGGTCGGGGGTGTACCTCCTGGCCACGTTGCGCAGTTCGACGAGCGCCTCCTCGCGTGTCTTGTTGCCACGCACCTGCTGTATGACCTTGACCTGGCGATGAGTCGGCGCCGCATCGGCCGCGACGGTCTCCTCCACGACGATCAACCACTTGGACATGGATCGGCCTCGATTTCACGGTGGTCGGGAACTCGCTCGGCGTGAGCGATCGGGGTGGGGCTCCTGGTCGGAGAAGCGCTCTCCTGTTCGGCGGGCCCGGGCGGGATTCCGCGGCGAGGATCAGCCGGCCTCGATGAGACAGTTGCTGTCTCCCTCGCCGGTGACATAGATGCGGCTGAGAGCCTGCGGGTCGGTCGGGCACTCGTGGAAGTGCCGGTAGAGGAAGCGCCCGGAGATCCGCCACCGGTCGGAGAACCGTTCCATGTACGTGTGGCCCGGGTCCGCGGAGGTGTCACCCGGTGTGCGCAGTTCGAGTTCGGCCTCTCCGCCGTTCACGACGATCCCGGAGACCTTGACCTTCTTGCCGCTTGCGAGTGCTTGGAGCGTGCCGGAGTCGGCGCTGTCGAAGGCCTCTTTGAAGTAGCCCTCGCACTTGCCCTGCTTCTTCTCCATATCGGTCCGTGCTTCAAGGGTGTACAAGGCGCACGCCGTCCTCGCGTCCCTGCCGGAGACGGCCTGGGCGTAGGCCATCCACGTCTGGCGCACGCCGTCCTCTCCGGGGGCGGCGCCGACCGAGGCGACGCCGCCGGCCGAGCCGAACGCGCCGAACCCGGGGCCGCCGCTGCCCTCCGAACCGGCGTACACCACCCCGCCGATGCCCCCGCCCAGCAGCAGAAGCGCGCCGATCGCGCCCCCGAACCTGAACTTGTTCGACCGCTTCGAGCTGTCGATGTTCCCACCGGCCACCTGGGCGCCCTTGCCGGTGATGCCTCCGCCGTTGACGTTGACCTGATGGTGAGGCGAACCGGACGTCGCGGCACCCTGGTTCGCGGCCTGGAGACAGGCGCTCACTGCTTCCTTCAGGGCCTGGGCGCACGCGGAGTCGTTCTGGGCGGCGGTGGCGAGCGCGCTCGCGGCCCGCATTCTGCGCTCGGGATCCCGGGGGGACTCCTCGAGTCGCCCGAGTACCCGGTTGCCTTCGTCGGTCGTGCGCAGACACCGTCCGACCAGATCGGTCACGGCGTCGGCCGCCACGTTCTGGACGGCACCGGCCAGGACATCACCGGCGATGCCGATCGCTGTTCCCGCCAGGATCCCGAACTCGACCATGTTCTGTTCCTTTCCTCTCCAGGGACGGAGGTCAGTAGTGCTTGACCGGCCCCCAGCCCCTGCCGTGGGAGGTGAGGTAGGTCTTGATGTAGTAGGTCGGGCTCAGTCCGGCGCCGTTGGCCCGGCCTCCGATGCCGCCCGGCAGCTGCCGGGCGGTCATGGCCGGACTGTAGGCACGGAAGATCTCACCGGCCCCGGTCAGGCAGTTGTTCACGCGGATGTCGTAGTTCGAGCGGGCGACCGCCCGGTACTTCTGCTGGGCCTCGGCGATGTCGCCTGTGGCCGTGTTCTGGCATCGGTAGAAGTCGTACTTCGCCGGGGACAGGATGCTCTTGCCGGCCGTCAGGTCCCGCCACGTGCCGCCGGCGATGCGGGCGCCCATGGCGAACGGGTGACGGAGTGCCGGTCCCTCGAAGGAGCCCCAGATGTAGTGGTCGGAACGGGAGGTGTCCTTGATGGACCAGGCGGCGTGGCCGACTCCGCCGGGGCCGCGGTCGACGTCGAGGAAGAAACAGACCTGGCCCAGGGTGGCGGCGTGAGCCTCGGGTGCGGTGACGACCGGGAGCGTGACGAGTGCCGCAGCGGCCAGCGCGCTGACGAGGCGGGGGGCGACGGACAGGCGGCCGGAGGTGGAGGCGGACATGCGTGCGGACATGGCTGACCCCTTCGGGTGATGGTGGATTCGATCGCGTCGAGGACGGCCCACCGGGCGGTTGCCGGTGGCCTGCGACCCGTCACCACCGTAGAGGCGTTCTGGGCTCGTTTCCGCATGTCCGGGTGGTGAAGAGCACCCATGACCAACTGTGACCAAGATCGTTCCAGGCCGGCGTGGGGTGCGGGTCAGTCGAGCAGCCCCAGCTGACACGCCTTGACGACGAGCTGGGTACGGCCGGTCACTTCGAACGCGCGGCACAGGTCTTTGATGCGCCGGCGCGCCGTCGACCGTGACACTCCGAGCCGACGAGCGATCGCCTCGTCCTTCACCTCGTCGGCGAGTAGGACGACGAGGTCCAGGTGCTGTTCCATCAGGGCGCGGCGGGAGTCCTGCCCGGCGGAGCCGAAGGGGGTGGCTCCGCGCCAGTGCCGCTTGAAGAGGTCTGCGGCCGCCGCGACCGCTCCCGGCGTGCGCACCGTCATGATCCCTGCCTGGTTGTCGGCCGGATCCAGGGCCGTGGCCACGTAGGCGTTGTCCACGATGAAGACCCATACGGGCAGGGTGGGGACGGTACGGACCTCCACGCCCGCGTCCGCCATGGCCTGGGCCCCCTGCATCAGGCTCGGGAGGATGTCGATGCTGTCCAGGAGCAGGACCCGCACCCGCGTTCCGCGGCGCGCGGCGAACCTGGCCAGGTCGACGATGGCCGTGTAGTCGGTGGTGTCCCCGACGCCTGGCGCCGCACCCGCGGCCGCCATGCACTGAACGGAGGAGGCGGACGTGGCCGCGATCCGCTCCAGGCAGGACCATGCCCGGTCGCTCCCGCGGTACACCTGCGTCTCGTCGTACGACGACGTCGGGGCCGTGCCGAACTCGGCGGTCAGCTCACTGATCGCCAACCGTGCGAGTTCGAGCTCCTGTTGGCGGCGCGCCAGGCTCAGCCGCGCCCGCTCCAGCAGCGGGGTGCAGGCGAGCTCGGGATGCACTGCGCGAAGCTCCCCGGTCGTGGAGCCGGTGAGCAGGCCGAGGCCCAGCAGCCGGTCGGCGGTCGTCCGCGCGGCCTCGACGGAGAGCCCCATCACGGCTCCGATCTCCTCGACGCCCGCTGTCGTTCGTCTCAGAACCTCGCGGTAGAAGTCCGATTCGCTGGCGTCCATGCCCAGGCTGGTCAGCAATCTCCCACTCCTTGCGCTGTCGCGAAGTCGACGATCGGCGCCGGTCGCCGCCGGCCATGAGAGATCTTCCCGGGCTCAGTGCGCGAGCCACCTTGCGACAATCGCGATCAAGTCACAGTCGATCAAGCCCACTGGCTGCGGCCGATCTGATCCATACGGCCGGCGACCTGCGGTTGTGCCCCTGGGGTGTGTGAGGTACAGGGAAGGCCAGGGAATCCTGACGCCCGTCCGACGCTGCTTCTGATGCGGCGTCACGGAGTTCATCGTGGCACTCGGTCCCAGTCGCCACCTTATGGGGATTCGCCGGACATCGCGCCCCTCGACCGTGTTGGATGGCACTCGCCCGGCCTTTTGTCAGCCAGGCGCACAGCACGACGCGTGCATGAACGGGGGGAACGCCATCACAGCGATGGGGAATGTCTCGGGCGGCGATGAGTTCCGAGCGGCGGTGATCGCCCGTACCAGGCGGCGAATCGAGATCTACAGGGACGCCGGGGAGACGTGGAGGTTCGCCCAGAGCCTGAAGTCGGTCAGTGAGGACACCGCTCAGGAGTACGAGGGCCGCACGATCCTCGAACTCGTCCAGAACGGGCATGATGCGCTGGGCAGCCTCAGCCCGGGAAGGATCGCCGTCCTGGCCGTCCAGCAGGAGGGCAGCCGCGTTCTGTACGTGGCCAACGAGGGCGCGGGGTTCGCCGCGGAGAACTTCCGCGCCATCACCGAGCTGGCGTTGTCGAGCAAGGCGGCCGGCGAGGGAATCGGCAACAAGGGGCTCGGCTTCCGCAGTGTGCTCCAACTGACGGACTGGCCCGAGATCTACTCGAAGGCCGCTCCCGAGTCCCCCGGCTTCGACGGCTACTGCTTCCGTTTCGCCAGGCCGGAAGACGTGCGCAGCCTGGTGGACGACCCCGTGCTCGCGACCCGGGTGATCGAGGACATCTCCCCCCTGGCACTGCCGGTACCGGCCGACACCACCGATCCGGTGCTCGGGGAACTGGCCGAGGAAGGCTACTCCACGGTCGTCCGGCTTCCGCTGCGCGACCAGCGGGCCTGGGAGCTGGCTGTGGCGCAGGCCGAGGAGTTGGTGGACGGTGAGGCACCACTTCTGCTCTTCCTCGACCGTGTTGCCGAACTCCTCGTCGAAGTGCGCAGCGGCTCCGACGCCGGTTCGCGGCATGTTCTCGTGCGTAGCGAGCGCGCCTCGGACCTGGTCGCCGCGGGCGCGACCGACTGGGTCCGGGAGGTCGACCTCGCTGGAGCGGGCCGATACCTGCTGGCGCGTCGCACACTCGAGCCTGATGCCCTGGGTGACGCGGTCCGGCGCAGTGTCCAGGCCCGCGAGATCGACGCGGCCTGGGAGAACTGGGACGCGGAAGCATGGGTGGCGGTCGCACTGCGCCTTGACGAACCGCTCGGCCAGGGACGCCTGTACACCTTCCTGCCGATGGCCGCAGGCGTCCGCGCTCCGTTCTGCGGCCACGCCCACGCTCCGTTCTTCACCAAGCTGGCTCGTCTCGCCATCAGCGAGAACGTCGCCCTGAACGCCTTCCTCCTGGACCAAATGGCCGTGCTGACCGTCGAATTGAGCAGGAGGATCCGCTCAAAGGCCCCGCACCCTCTCGCCGCGGACCTCGTCCTCGACCTCATGTGCTGGGAGGCGCCGGCGCGGCTGGACGCGGCTCTGAACGGGCGGCTCGCCACCGAACCGATCGTGCCCCTGCACGGCCGGGAAGCATGGGGCTCCTTGCAGACCGCCTACGGGTGGCCCGACGGCAAGCGTTCCTGGCGGGTCCTCACCACCGACGCACTCACGCGGGCGGGAGCCGACCTCCTCGCCCCGTCGGTCGGACCCGAGCGCCACACCCGTGTGGACAGGCTGTGCAGAGCCGTCCTCTCCAGGCCGTTCCGTCCCCCGGCCCAGCTGGCCGCCGGGTGGGCCGAAACCGTGGCCCAGGCCCTGCTCGGCCCCGAACACACGGCAGGCCCGGCGTGGGGAGACTTCTACAGCGACGTGTCCCACGCGTTCGCCCGCGACCATGGCGTGCTGCGAGGCCGACGCATCATCCTCGACCAGGACATGCGACTGAGGGCCGCCCTCGGCGGCCGGACCGAGTCCGGGAAGCCCGACGCGACCGTCTTCTTCCACCCCGACCCCGACACCCCGGAGGGCGACTCCGTCACACGCGTCCCCGGTGACCTCAGGGCACTCCGTCGCCGTATCTCGTTCACCCACCCGGCCATCGCCTGGGACAGTGCCGGGCGCGGATTCCTCGAACGCAACGAGCTGGTGCGTCCCTACCAGCTCGACCGCGTCTTCGACGCGTTGAGCGACCTCCTTTCCGCGCGGCCCGCGGAGGCACTGAGCCGCGACGCCCTCACCTTCGCCTTCCGGCAGTACCCGGCGCTCACCCAGAGCCAGCGCCGCCGGCTCGCCCGTATCCCCTTCCGGGTGCCGCTGGCCGGGGACGGGTGGGCGAGAGCGGCACGATGCTCCTTCTCACCCGCCTGGGGAACCGAAGGGGCACGTCGGCTGGAGCGGTTCCTCGCAGAAGGCGGCGACCGGATTCCCGCCCTGGCCGCTCAGCGGGACCAGTGGATCAGCGGTCCCGGGGAATGGCCCGCCCCGGTCCGGGACCGGGCGGCCTACGCCGAGTTCCTGGAGGCTCTCGGGGTGTGCGACGGGCTGAGACCGGGGCACGTCGGGGACCGACTCGGGGCTCGCCATGGCAACGAACTCCGGCCGTCGAGTCTGGCCATCCGCTTCGGACTGCAGGACGAACTCGCGGCCGCCTGGGCCGCCGACATCAGGAGCGGGTGGACGAGATTCGCCCATCCGTGCACGCCCTACGAGTTCGAACACCCCCTGGCCCATCTCGCCGGAGCGAGCGAGGTGGCCGGACTCAACCCGGTCGCCCGTCGTGAGTTCGCCGAACTTCTGCTGCACGGACTGCGCAGCTGGGGTGAGGACGTGCTCACCGTCACCGTGCACAGACCCACGTACACCTTCAAGGACGCGCATGTCTGGCCCACGCCACTCGCCTCCTTCCTCCGAAACCTGGCCTGGCTTCCGGTGGCGGAGGGGGACGGCCTGTCCTTCGTCGAGCCGTGTCGCGCCTGGTTCAGCACCGACGGCGAACTCCCCCCGTTCGTGGCGGCGTTGCCGTTGTCGACGCGGCGCATGCTCGCCGACGGGACCGTCGTCGAGCGCCTGGTCCGGCTGGGCCTTCGCAGGTGGGACGATCCTCGGCACGCCGGAGCAGCGGTGAAGCAGCTCGGCGGGGTGCTCGACAAGGGGGACGTACCCGAATATCTCAGCGTTTCCTTCAAGAGGCACTACGAGCGCGCGTGGACGGACATCGCGCGCACCGGACAGTGGCCCTGGGTGGCGGGCGAGGAGATCCGGCTCGTCGTCAGCCGCACCCATGTGCTGGGCACCTTCACGCCGACGGCAGGCGACCTCCCTGTGAGCGTCTGCGACGAGGCCGACCCTTTGAAGGAGGCGCTCATCGAGCTGGCGGGCCATCCGGTGCTCGTCGCCCCCGCGGAGTGCGGTGACGCCGTCGTCCGTCTGGCCGAGGCGAACGGGCTGAAGGTGGAGCGCACATCGGTCACCCATGTGCAGGTGCGTCATCGGGACGGCGACCCGATCACACCGACGGGGCAGGCGGCAGCGCTCGTCGCGGGACGCGAGTGGCTGGTCACCGTGGTCGCTCTCGCCCTGGAACTCAAGTCCGGGGCGTTCGTGCGGCGCAGTGAGCGTGGCGTCCGCACCGCGCTCGAACGGCTGCGAGCCCTCCGCGTCGTACACGCAGACGATGTGCAGATCGCCATCTCCGGGACGCCGACCGAGCCGCCGTCGACGACGCGTGCGCTGCCGCTGCCGGACGAGGAACACCCCACAGTGGTCGTCTGGAGAAGCGATGAGGGCTGGGACGAGCTGCAGGCGGCGACACCCGCTGTCGCCCAGTTGCTGGGCAGGCCCTGGCTGCAGGACGCACTGGAACTGATCCTCGTCAAACTGGAGCGGAGCCTCGGCGAACACAGTCCCGAGCACATCCAGGACAGCGTGCTCGCCGCAGCGATGGACACGACCGGGGCCAAGGTCACCGAGATCCGGCGCAACCTCACCGGTGACGTACAGGACACGGTGCGGCTGCTCCGCCCCGCGCTGGCGTGTCTGGCCGGCGATGACTGGAACGAGCAGACGGCCCGCGTCCTCGCGCGTGCGGCGGGCGAGCGCGAGCTCGCCGAGATCATCGACCGGCTCATCCCCGGCCTGCCGCTGCCGTCGGCCGACCTGGTCGAGCTGGCCCGTTCCTGCGCGACGCCGGCGGAACTGAGGGACGAACTGCGGCTCGACTTCGAGAAGTTCAACGACGCCCTGGCTTCTCTCGGCCCCGGCTACTCCCCGGAGTACTACCCAGAACGCCATGAACAGGTCTTCGGCGACTTCGTGCGCGCCCACTCCGAGGTCTTGCTCGACCGGCTCCGTGAACGGTATGCCGCCGCCGCGCTGCGGGGTGAGGACATCTCCGGTTATGCCGCGGCCCGCGGATTCCACGGCCTGCAGCCCGACCCGGACTGGCTGCCTCGGTTCATCGTTCCGCCCGAGGAGGCGATGCGGTGTCGGGTGCGGGAGTGGCTGCGTGGGCACGGAGCCGACGACGACCTGGAGCTGCCCACCGGACTCGAACCCGTGGAACGGCTCCGCGCACGCAACACGGCCGCGCTCGAAGCGTTGGTGCCTACGCTGGGCACCCTCGTAGCCGCCTGGTGCCGCCGGTACGGCATACCGGTGCCCGCGGGATGGCATGGTGCCGTGCTGCTGCAGTGCAAGAGCTTGATCGACGGCAGCGGACTGAGCGATCTGCTGCCGTTGAGCGAGGAAAAGCTGGTCGACGCCGTTGCACGCGCCGTGGGATGGCCTGCCGGTATGCCGCACGCCGCTGATCCCGCCGCGCTGGGTCTCACCGCCAAGGACCTCGCGCACACGTTGGCGCCGCCCCGGGGCTCCGGCGGCCCGGCCGCTGTCGCTCCGCGCACGATCACCATTGGAGACGCCGAGGTCAGGGTCGGCCGCGACCAGTTCTCTGCCATCGCGGACATCGCGTCGAGGACCATCGACGAATCCTTCCTCGCCCAGTCCGGCAGAGTGCGGCTCGACACCGTGGCCGGTGTGCCCCAGCCGCGACGCGGAGGCACCTCGCCCACCAAGCCACGTGTCGTCGTCGCCCGGACGACGCAGCCGGACGAGGACCAGCGTTCCGCTGTGGGCCTTGTCGGAGAGGTGGCCGCACGCGCCTGGCTCCAGCGCCACTACACCGACGTGAAGTGGACCTCGGGTTACGCGGCTGTCATCAACGACGACCCCGAGGCGTCCGACAGCCTGGGCTACGACTTCGAGGTCGCCTGGCGGGACACCACACGGCTGTACGAGGTCAAGGCTCTGAGCGGACCGTGCGCCGACCGCGTGGAGTTCGAACTGGGACCGTCCGAGGTGGATGCGGCCCGCCGCCATGCACGGGGCAACCGCTACCGCGTCCTGCTGATCACCTCCGCCCTTGCACCCGAGGACCGGCGCGTCTTCGATCTGCCGAATCCCTTCTCGGTGCAAGGACGTGACCGCTTCAGGATCGTGAGCCGGGGGTTGCGTTACCAGTGCTCGCCGCTGGGGAGGCAGTAGCACCGGCCTGTACCGGCCGACGGCCTGCCTGCCGGCGTCCGACGGCCCCACTGCGGGGTGGAGACAGATGCCTCCGCCCCGCCGCCCACCGTCACTTCTGCGGACCCGTGGTCCGCAGCAGTTCAAGCAACCCCTGCGTCGGCAGCAACTGGTCATCGGTGACGGGCGCCGGGGTGGGGACGGAAGCGCATCAGGCTGTTGCGGAACTGGCGGCACTCCCTGGTGCGGCTCGTGACGCTCATTAAACGGGACGTGGCTTGACCTTGACACGTTGTTAAGGTGTGCCCTGGGTGCAGGAGGTGGTCCCGATCATCACGACAAGCGGAACCCCGCAGAACACCCGCGTCCTCAACGCCCTGAGCGCCAAGGACTCGTCGGTCCGGCTTCAGGCGGCACTGGCGGTCGGCTCGAACCCCGACCCGACCTTCCTGGAGACGCTCGTCGAGCGGTGCGCGGTCGAGCCGGACTTCTTCGTACGGGACATGCTGTCCTGGGCGCTGACCCGCTTCGCGCCGGAGATCACCCTGCCCCGGATGCGCAGGGAACTCGGCTCCGGGCGCACGCAGGCCCGCAGTCAGGCGTTGCACACGCTCTCCAAGATCGGCGACAGGAGTGCGTGGGCCTGGATCACCCGCGACATGCTGCGCGACACCGACGACGAGGTCGCGCGGACCGCGTGGCGGGTCGCCGTCGTCCTCGTTCCCGAGGACGAGGAGAAGGACCTGGCCGACGAACTGGTCAGCCAACTCGGCCGCGGCGACCGCACGGTGCGGCTGAGCCTGAGCCGGGCCCTCGTCGACCTCGGCGACGCGGCCAAGGCCGCCCTGGAGCAGGCCGCGGCGGACCCCGACCCGGTGGTGGCCGCGCACGCTCGTGCCACCGAGCTGCTCCGGCGGAACCCGGAGACCGGTTTCGACGCGGCCATCGACGAGGCGAAGCGCGTCGTCACCCTCGGCCCGGAACGAGCCGCTGCCGCCGACGCCGCGGAGACCGCGCCGTGCTGATCGGCGAAGTGGCCCGCCACTCGGGGGTGAGCCCGCGGATGCTCCGGCACTACGACGCCCTCGGGCTGGTGCGACCGACCGGTCGCACCGTCGGCGGCTACCGCGAGTACTCCGCCGAGGACGTCCGAAGGATCTTCCACGTGGAGAGCCTGCGGTCCCTCGGGCTCTCGCTCAAACAGATCGGGCGCGCGCTGGAGAACCCGTCCTTCACACCGTCCGCCCTCGTCGGCGACCTCATCCGGTGGACGGAAGACCGCTTGGCGCGGGAACGGGAGCTGCTCGGGCGGCTCCGCGCGATCGATGCGTCGGCGCCGGCCGGCTGGCAGGACGTCCTGCGGATCGTCGAGCTCATGCAGGGGCTCAACTCGGCCAGTCCCGCACGCAGGTTGCAGACCGTCCTGGCCCGGCCGGAGGGTGTGTCGGTCCCCGTCGGGCTGCTGGCCGACGCGGTCCTGGCGGAATCCGACCCCAACGTCGCGGGCGCCCTGCGCTGGGCGCTCGCCCGGTCGGGCGGCGACGGCGTGGCGGCACTGGCGGCCGGCGTGCACGCGGAGGACGTCGACATCCGGCGGCGCGCGGTGCTGGCACTCGCCGGGATGTCCGAGGTCCCGGGGGTGGCCGCGGCGCTTGCCGACGCGCTGGGGGACCCGGACCCGACGGTGCGCGGGCGTGCCGCTCTGGCGTTGGGCAGACGTGGCGTGACCGCGGCCGTGCCGGCACTCGTCGGCATGGTGGTCGAGGGCTCCAGCGACGTCGACGCTGCGGAGGTGCTGGGAACGCTCTCCCAGGACCCCGGGTGTGCGGTCCGGATCACGACCGCACTGGTCGACGAACTCGCCGCGCCCGCCGCGGACTCCGCGACGCGGATACGCCTGACCCAGGCTCTGGTCGAGCTGCCGGTGACCAGCGTGCTGGAGGTCCTGCGCCAACTGGCTCACGACGACGACCCCGCTGTCGCCCTGGTCGCCTCGGCATGGGTCGGAGTTCTCGACGAGCGGTCCGCCGAAGACCGGGGAGACGAGGACTCCTGAAGCCGGCCGGTTCGATCACCCCGCGTCGTTTCGATCACCCAGCGTCGTGACGACCCCACCGGCTCGACGTCTGTGAGGTGGCTGCGGACCCGCCTGGCCGTGGGCGCCGTCGCACCGTCCGGATGCGCCGCACCGCGACATCGGCCCGCTTCGTCGGCTGCTAAGTTGACGAATGAATCGGACCTGGATCGACGGGGGTTGAACAGGGATGCCGGACCAGATTGCGTCAACGGTCGACATCTGTGTCATAGGATCCGGCGCGCCCGGGCTGGCGCTGGCGAAGACACTGGTCGACGCGGGCCACCGGGTCGCTGTCGTCAGCGGTGACGACGCCGGACAGGCATCGACGTCGGCGACGACGGTGCTGCAGCCCGGTGCCCTCAAGGTGCTCGACGCGCTCGGTCTTCGGCAGGCCGTCGAGGCGAGAGCCCACCGGCTCGACGGCTACGACACCTATGTCAACGGCCGACGGATCGCCGCGCTGCGTTACGCGGACCTGAGCGACAGCCCGGCCCCGTACGGTCTGGGGGTCACCGGTGACACGCTGCGGGGGGTGATCCTGGAGGAACTCACGGCCGGCGTCCTCTTCGAGCTGTTCGCGGGCTCCCGGGTGCGCTCCCTGCTGAGAGGACCGGACGGCAGGCTCAGCGGTGTCTCGTTGACGGCGGAGAACGGCGACCCGTTCGTCATCGAGTGCCGGATCGTGGTGATCACCGAAGGTCACGGCGCGGCGGCCGGGGCACTCACGGGTATCGACATGCAGCCGGTCGAACGGGGCGACGAGGCTCTGACGTTCACCGTGCCACGGCCCGACGGCTGGCCCGCCGTGCTCAGCAACCACTACCGCGACGACAACCGCCATCTGAGCATCGCCGCGTCCGCCCCGGACCGGTTGAGCGTGCGGTGGGGAATCCGTAGCGGATCAATGGGTGAAGTCAGGGCGCAGGGCTTTGACGCGTTCCGGCAGGGCATTCTCCAGGTCGAGCCGCGGCTGGAGCCGGTACTCGGCGGAATGCGCGGCTGGGAGGACGTCGACCACCGCGCTCTCACCGGTTATCTCACCGACCACTGGGCGGCCGACGGCCTGTTGCTGGCCGGAAACGCGGCGTACAGCCTGCCCACCTTCGGCGGCCAGGATCTCAACCTGCCGCTGCACGACTCCGTTTCGGCCGCCAGGGTCGTCGAGCGCGCGCTGCGCGAGGACGACGTCTCGGCCACGTCGCTGCGCGAGTTCGAGCGGGAACGCCGCTCGCTGGTGGCGAACATCGCAGCCTTCTGGTCGAAAGGCGGTGTCTCCGGCACCGCCCTGCCGTCGGGGCCGGTCAGCGGAGCGGTCGGGAAGGCCCTGAAGCGCATGTTCCGCTCCATGGCCCTCGGGCCGGAGGCCTGGCAGAGTTCCGCCGCGCCGGCGGCTGCCTGGCCGGCGGGACGGGACACCGGCGGTCCGCGGCCCGCTCGCCGTACGGTCAGGGACCCGGCGCCCGGCCGGGACGCGGGGGTGCCCCGGGCCTCGGGCCTCCACCTGGCCTGGCCGCGGCCCCCGGAGGACGGTGGTCCGGTCCTCGCCGACATCGACACGTATGTACGGGAGAGCGCCCTGCCTGTGACCGGGCCGCTGTCCGGACGCCTGCTGTGGCAACTCGCCAAGGTGTCCGGCACCCGGCGGGTGTTCGAGTTCGGCTCCGCGAACGGCTCCTCGACCATCTGGCTGGCCCGCGCCGTCGGCCCGGGGGGCAAGGTCTATCACAGTGAGCGGAACGAGACGTCGGCCGAGAAGGCCCGCGAGCTCATCGATCGGGCCGGGGTCGCTGACCAGGTGGAGATCCTGGTGGAGGACACGCTGGAGAACCTGCAGTCGGTCGACGGCGACTTCGACCTCATGCTGTGCGACGTGGGCCAGGAACTGCACGTGAGCATGCTCGACGAGGTGCTGCCGAGGCTGCGCAGCGGCGGCCTGTTCATCGCCGACAACGTTCTCCTGAACTCTGGCCGGGCCCGTCCCGGCGGGATCCTGGACGAGATGTTCGCCGGGGAATCGCTGTTCACCACGCTGATCCCCCTCGGGGCCGGGCTGGCCGTGGGCGTCAAGCAGTGAGTCCGGGCGCTCACACCTGATGAAGCCAGGCACCGGCGAGCAGCACCGCACCGACGGCGAGCACGGCGGACAACGGGACCGGCCACCAACGCCGCCGTCCGCCGGACAGCGACTGCTCGTTGGCCCGGTCGACGGCGGCCACCCCGCGTAGCACCAGCAGCGCCGCCACCCCGAGTGCCACGGCGCCCGCGGCGTGCACCAGCCAGGCGCCCACCAGCGTGGGCCCGCCCCAGGAGTGCTGGTAGTCGTGGGCGTCGACCACCGGATACAGCAGACCGTTGACCAACCCCTGCCCGGCCAGCAACGCCACCGTCCAGCCGAACAGTCCCAGCGCCATCCCGCACCCGGCCCGCACCACTCCAGGCGACCGGGACCGTCCGAATCCTGCCGCCAGTCTCCGGGCCGAAACGGGAAGAAGGCACACCCCCTTCCGCGCCTCCTCCCACGCGGAGCCCACAAGGCTGCCTGAAACCGCAGCCGGAATGCCCCGTCGCGTCTTATCGCGACGAATGGTTGCCATACGTCGCAAATTAACCAGTGCGTGCAGAGGGGCTCCAGCATGCCCGGGGGTGTGTCCGCATCGCACCGGCATCGCCGGCGGTGTCACCGATCGAGCGACGGATGGGTGGCCTTCTCATACTTGAGAGCTACGCGCCAAAAGCCCTCCTGAGAGCGATGCCTGCCTGGTGCAACGACATCTAACGTCCTTCCTGGTCGCTTGAAACGGGGAAGGAGACCGTTCGTGCTTACAGAACGGCTGAGGCGCTGGGCGACGGTCGCCGTCGCCGGAGCCATCGTCCTGTCGGTCACCGCCGCCGCCCGGTCCGCGGTGCCGGGCACGCCGGCGGCGCCACGGTTACCCGCCCTCCGAGCCGGCACGCTCCATGAGCGGTACGAGGCCAACCACCGGTTCATCACCGAGTCACGGCAGGCGGCACTCCGTATGGGGGACACCGCCCGGGGTGATGCGCTGGCCGGATTCGCGGCGCCGGGGCGGCAGTTCCTCTCCTTCAGCCCCGACGGCGACGGGCTGGCCGTGGAGGTGCTCGGCGATCTCGCCGAGGCCGACCGGATCGCCGTCGTGGTGCCGGGTTCGGACACCACCATCGACACCTTCGACGAACTCGGCACGAAGAGCGCCTCGCTGAACGGCGGAGCCCGTGCACTGTACGCGGAGATGCGCCGCACCGCCCCGCACACCCGGGTGGCCGTGGTCGCCTGGCTCGGCTACCACGCACCCCGAACCATGAGCCGGGACGTCGCCTCGACCGCACGCGCCGCCGTGGGCGGCGACGAACTGCGCGCCTTCCTGGGCCGGTTGCGGTCGGTCAACGCGACCGCCCCCGTCGCCCTGCTGTGTCACTCCTACGGCTCCGTGGTCTGCGGCAGCGCGGTCCGCGGCACGGGCCGCGCGATGCAGGCCGAGCTCTCCGGCATCGCCGTCGTCGGCAGCCCGGGAATGGGCGTACGGTCGGCCGCCGAGCTGCGGACCGCCGTGCCGCTCTGGGCGGCCCGGGGCGCGAGTGACTGGATCACCGACGTCCCCCACGTCGAGGTGAGTGTCCTCGGCCACACCTTCGGCTTCGGCACCGACCCGGTGGCGCCCTCCTTCGGGGCCCGCGGCTTCGCCGCGGGCCCGGGGGGACACAGCGACTACTTCCGCCCGGGCGGCGTCGCCCTGCACAACCTCGCACTCATCGGTCTCGGCCGGGGCGGGCAGGTCTCCCATGGCTGACCTGTCCGCACGGACCGGTGGCCGCCTCCACGCGGCGGTGCTCCGGATCGACGCGGCGACCCCGCCCGACCGGGACCGGGCGATCGACACGCTGCGTGCGCTGGCCGTCCTCGGTGTGGTAATCGGCCACTGGCTGGTGACCGGGGTGGTCCTGCGGGCCAGCGGCCACCTGATGGGGGACAGCCCGCTGAGCCACATGCCCGCCTTCACCCCGGTCTCGTGGATGCTGCAACCGCTCGCCGTCTTCTTCTTCATCGGTGGCCGGGTGGCGGCCCAGGGCTATGCCACGGCACGCTTCCGCGGCGCCGGTTACCGCGAGTGGCTCGGCCGGCGGATGCGCCGGCTGCTCCAGCCGGTGGCCGCGCTGCTCATCGTGTGGACACTGGTGACGATCGGTCTGATCGCCGCCGGCATCGCCCACGAGACCATCCACACCCTGCTCAAACTGGTGCTCTCCCCGCTGTGGTTCATCCTGGTGTTCGCCGCGCTCACCGCCGCCACACCGCTGGTGTACCGCGCGGGGCGCCGACTGGCCCTGTCGGCGGGACTGCTGGTGGCCGTCCTCGACCTGACGTACTTCGCCTCCGGTGAAAGCGACTGGGCCGGAACCCTCCGCTCCGCGAACGTCCTCGCGGGCTGGCTCGTCCCCTACTGCCTCGGCGCCGTCTGGGCGGCCGGGGGCTTCGCCCGCCGCCGCTCCTCGGCAGCGCTGCTCGCGGCCGGACTCATCGGCGCGGCGGGACTGATTCTCTGGGGCGGCTACCCGGCCAGCATGGTGGGGGTACCCGGAGAGCGGATGTCCAACCTCGACCCGCCCAGCCTCGCGGCCCTCGCCTTCGGCTGTGCCCAGTGCGGTGCGGCACTGCTGCTGTGCGGACCGCTCCGCCGTATGACCGGCGGCCACCCGCCCGCGGCCGGGGACGCCATCCGCGAGGAGGGGCGGCGCGAGGAGGGGCGGGCCACCCCCGCGCAGTTCGCCTGGGCGGCCGTCGCGATGCTCAACCTGTCGGCGGTCACGGTGTTCCTCTGGCACCAGACCGCGATGCTGGAGACGACGGTGGTCGTCCTCGGTTTCGACCGGCCGTTCCTCGGGCTGCACACCAGCCCCGACCACCCCGCCTGGGCCTTGGCCCGACTCGGTTGGATCCCCCTGTTCTTCCTCATGCTCGTCGCGCTGTGCGCGGTCTTCCGAGGTCTGGAGAACGCCTCCCGGACCCGACGGGCCCCCAAGGCCTCCCGGACCGCCCGGCCCCAGGCCGGCCCGGCACCCTCCGGGAGCGTCGGGCCGCCCCCCGGCGCCCGTCCCGCGTTGCCGCTCTCCGGTGCGCGGCTCCTGGACCACCACGGGTGACGCCGGACTCCACCAGCCAATCCACGCCCGTTCTCGATCTCGCCCCGGAGGGCTCGTGCACGCCATATCCGTTGAATCACTGTCCGCCCTGTATGCCAAGTACGCGTCCGACCTGGGAGCGGTCAAAGACGCACAGCGGAAGCTCCTCCAGGACCGCGGGAAGACGATGAAGGCCCAGTTGGACGACTACGAGGCCGAGATCACCTACCTGCTGCTGCGCGACTGCCGGCCCGAGGTGGTCGTGGAGATCGGCACCTTCTACGGCTGGTCGACGATGTGGATCCTCAGCGCCCTGCGCGACAACGGGAACGGCCGGCTCCACTCGTACGACATCGTGGACCGGGTGGTCACGAACGTGCCGGAGGAACTGTCCGAGGGCCGCTGGACGTTCACCAAGGGAGATGTCCGGGAGAGCCTCGCGGGCATGCCCGCCGCGACCACCGACTACCTGTTCATCGACGCGGACCACGGTGCGCGCTTCGCCCGCTGGTACATAGAGAACCTGTTCCCCGCGGTCCCCGCCGGAACGCCGACCAGCGTGCACGACGTCTTCCACGGGCGGCGGCCGAAGCCGCTCAGCGAGGGGTCCGTCATCGTCAAGTGGCTGGCCGACAACGGCATCGAGTTCTTCACGCCGTCCCCGGCCAAGGCCCCTGAGGTGCGCGAGCAGTTGGCCGCCGTCAAGCAGGAGCTGGGACTCGGTGAACCGGTGCGCGCCAGCGGCGACAACCCGATGATTTTCTTCACCCTCCCGTAGCCCGTACCCCCGCCGACGGACGGTGGACGAAGGCCGGCTCATCCGGGCCCGAACGCGTTGGTGACCGCCGACAGCGCATGCGTATAGTGATCGGCTGATCATGCATGCGGCTGAGTACGGGGGTCTCGATGACGGGCATGACGGGCTGCGGCGTTCCTTCCGGCAGGCTGAAGCTGACGATCCTCGGGTCTTTATCGGCGACCATCGACGGCAGGTCCGTCGCCATCGGCGGTCCCCGCCAGCGGACCATTCTGGCGATGCTCACGCTGGCCTGGGGACAGGTCGTCTCGGTCGACAGCCTGGTCGACGCCGTGTGGGGCGAGCGGCCGCCGAACACCGCGCGAACCCAGGTGGCCATCTGCATCGGCGGTCTGCGGAAGGCGTTCTCGGCGGCGGGTCTGGACGATACCTTCATCCTCACCGTCCATCCCGGCTACCGGCTGGTCACGGACCTGGGCCGGCTCGATGCCTCCGACTTCACCCGGCTGGTGAAGGAGGCGAGCCATCACACCAAGCGTGGGAACCTGTTGGAAGCATCGAAGCTCTACAAAGAGGCACTGGACGTCTGGCGCGGCCCCGCGCTGGCCGGGGTGGTGGGGCAGCCGATCGCGGACGAGGCCACCCGTCTCGAAGAGCAGCGGCTGGTCGCCTACGAGGCCTGGACGAAGGTGGAACTCGCCCTCGGCCGCCACCACGAGCTGATCCCCGGACTCTCCGCGATGGTGCGCGACAACCCACTCCACGAGCAGTTGCGCTACAGCCTGATGCTCGCCCAGTACCGCGCGGGCCGCAGGGTCGAGGCGGCCGAGGGCTACCGGCTGTGGCGCAGGGCGTTCGTCGACGAACTGGGGCTGGAACCCAGCCCGGCGATCCAGCAGCTCCACCAGGCGATTCTGCGGGACGACCCGACCCTCGCGCTGCCGGGCGGCGGCCGGCCGGCCGAGCTGCGCGTCGTTCCGGCCGAACTCCCCTCCGAAATGGCGGACTTCACGGGCCGGGAGGCCGAACTGGCCGCCCTGGACCAGCTGCTCGACCTGAGCGCCGACGGATCACCGCCCATGACGACCGGCTTCGTGACCGGTGTCGCCGGGGGCGGCAAGACCAGTCTCGCCGTGCACTGGGCGCACCGGGTCGCCAAGGAGTTCCCCGACGGCCAGCTCTACGCCGACTTCTCCGACTACGACTGGAAGGAGGAGTCGGGGACGGTCCATGCGTTGCTCGGGCGGTTCCTGCGTGCCCTGGGCACCCCGGCCGAGCAGATCCCGGAGGACCTGGCCGACCGCATGTCGCTGTACCGCAGCGTGCTGGCCGACCGGCGGGTGCTGGTGGTGCTCGACAACGTCCGGGTACCGGCCCAGGTCACGCAGCTCCTGCCGGGCAGCGGCCGATGCCGGGTGCTGGTGACCAGCCGTGAGCAGCCGAGCCACCCGACGGTCGGCCCGGGCACGCTCCGGATCGACCTCGGTCTGCTGCCTGCCCGCCAGGCCGTGGAGCTGATCGGGAGCATCGCCGGTCCCGACCGGATCGCCGCCGACCCGGCCGCGGTGGACGAACTGTGCCGCCTGTGCGACGGACTGCCCCTGGCGCTGCGGATCGCCGCCGCACGGCTGGCCTCCAAGCCGCACTGGTCCGTCCGGCACCTGGTGCACCGCCTCTCCGACGAACGGCACCGGCTCGACGAACTCAGCACCGGCGGCATCGAGGTGAGGGCCAGCTTCGCGCTGAGCTACCACAGCCTGCCCGAGGACGCCGCGCGCATGTACCGGAGGCTCGGACTGCTCGATGTGCCGGACTTCACCGCCTGGGTCGGCGGAACCCTGCTCGACGTGGGATCGGCCGAGGCCGAGGACCTGATGGAGCAACTGGTCGACGCCCACCTGCTGACGGTGGTCGGCAGCGATGCCACCGGCCGCCTCCGGTACCGCTTCCACGACCTGCTGCGGCTGTACGCCCGGGAGCGCGCGAACTCGGAAGAGCCCGAGACGGAACTGAACGCGGCACGGGACCGGGCGTTGCGCACCTGGCTGACCCTGGCCGAGGAAGCACACCGCCGGGAGTACGGCGGCGACTTCGCGATCATCCACGGAACGACCCCCCGACGCCCCCTGGAACAGCGGCTGACCGACGAACTCCTCGCCACCCCGCTCAGCTGGCTGGAGTCCGAGCGGCTGAACATCGCCGCGCTGATCGTCCAGGCCTGCCAGCTGGGAAGGGACGAACTGGCCTGGGACCTGATGATGTCCAGCGTGGTGCTGTTCGAGACCCGGAACCACTACGAGGACTGGCGGCTGCTCAGCGAGACCTGCCTGCAGGCGACCCGCCGGGCCGGCAACATCAGGGGCGAGGCGGCCATGTGCTTCGAGCTGGGCTCGGTCGACATGTTCCAGCGCCGGTTCGACCAGGCGATGCCGCTCTTCGCCACCGCGCTGCGGCTCTTCGGCGACATCGGTGAGCTGCACGGACGCGCTCTGACGCTGCGCAACATGGCCATCGCGGACCGCGTCAGGGGGGACCTGGTTTCCTCGGCGAGCCGGCTTGCCGAAGCGCGGGAGACGTTCCGGGCGGTCGGCGACTCCTCCTCGGAGGCCCATGCGCTCAGCCAGCTGGCGCAGATCGAGCTGGACAGGGAACGGCCCGACGCCGCCGTACGGCTCTCGCTGCAGGCGGTCCGGATCGCCACCGGTGCCGGCGAGACCCGCGGCATGGCCCAGACGCTGTACCGGCTGGCCGCCTCGTACGCGCAGCTGGGCCGGTTCGGCGCCGCCGAGGAGACCTACCAGCGCGTGCTGCGCACGGTCCGCGCCAAGGGCGACGCCCCGGGCGAGGCACACGCCCTGCTCGGCATCGGGGAGCTGCGCATCGCCGCCGGCCGGCTGGCCGAGGCGGAGACGGCCATCCTCGAATCGATGCCCATCGCCCAACGCATCGGCGACCGCCTGCTGGTCGCCCGGATCGGGCTCGGGCTCGGGCGGTGCTACCAGGGGCTGAACCGTCCGGACCAGGCGCACGAGTACCTGACGGCCGCCCGTGACCTGTTCCGGGAGCTGGGCTCGGTGACGGGGGAGCGGCAGGCCGAGGCCGAGATCGCCGCACTCGTCATCGGCTGGAGTGTTCTGTAACGTCACAGCGGTTCTGCGAACGGCTCGCGATATCCCCTCAATAATGCCTTTCTCTAGCCTGCTCCGCACCAGACAGCAGTACTCGCAGGGTGAACCAAGAACAGCAACGGTCTTGGAGTGGCGGAGAAGCATGGCGGATCGAGGAATCCAGCAGGGAAGTCCGATGCCGTTCGCGAAGTATCCCCCCTATCAGCCCATCGGGCTGACCGGGCGGACCTGGCCGGGCCGGGTGCAGCGTCAGGCGCCGCTGTGGTGCAGTGTCGACCTCCGGGACGGCAACCAGGCGTTGATCGACCCCATGGACGTCGGTCGCAAACGCCGGATGTTCGACCTCCTGGTGGCCATGGGCTTCAAGGAGATCGAGGTCGGCTATCCGACGGCGTCCCGGGACGACCACGACTTCGTCCGCCACCTCATCCAGAGCGACGCGATTCCCGATGACGTCGTCATCCAGGTGATGACACCCATTCGCGGGGATTTCATCGAACGCACGGTGAAATCCCTGGAGGGCGCCCGCCGGGCGGTGCTCCAGATCTTCAATCCGACGTCGGAGATCCAACGCCGGCTGGTGTTCCGCAAGAGCCGCGAGGAGACACTCGCGCTCGCGATGAGCGGAGCGGAGCAGGGACTCCGGCTCCAGGACTCGCTTCCCGGCACGGAGATCTTCCTGCAGTACGCCCCCGAGTCCTTCACCCAGACCGAACCGGACTTCGCGCTGGAGATCTGCAACTCCGTACTGGACTTCTGGGCCCCGCGCGCCCGGCACACCCTGCGGGTCAACCTGCCCGCGACCGTGGAGGTCTTCCCGCCGCACGAGTTCGCCGACCGTATCGAGTACATGAGCCGGCACCTCGCCCACCGGGACCGCACCCTGCTCTCCGTCCACCCGCACAACGACCGCGGCAGCGGGGTCGCCGCCGCCGAGATGGCGGTGCTCGCCGGCGCCGACCGGGTCGAGGGCACGCTCTTCGGCAACGGCGAGCGGACCGGCAACGTATGCCTCGTCACCCTGGCGATGAACCTCTTCTCCCAGGGCGTCGACCCCATGCTGGACCTCACCGACATCGACGCGATCCGGCGGGTCGTCGAGAGCTGCAACCAGATGCCGGTGCACAGCCGGCACCCCTGGGCCGGCGACTTCGTCTACACCTCGTTCGCCGGGGCCCACCAGGACGCCATCGCCAAGGGACTCAAGGCCCGCACCACGGACGCCGACACCTGGGACGTGCCGTATCTGGCCATCGACCCGCGGGACATCGGCCGCGACTACCAGGCGCTGATCCGCATCAACACCCAGTCGGGCAAGGGCGGGATCGCCCATCTGCTGCGCAGCGAGTACGGCATCGAGCTGCCCCGCCGGCTCCAGATCCACTTCGCCGCGGAGATGCAGCAGATGTGCGAGCGCACCGGCGGCGAGATCACCGCCGCGCAGCTGTGGCTCGCCTTCGACGAGCGGTACGTCCGGCCCGGCCGGGCGGACACGGTACGGAAACAGGCCGGGCCGCCCGCGGGCGGCCCGGAGCAGTGGTCGGCCTACGCGGCCGACGTGCTCGCCGCACACGGCGACAAGGCAGTGGTGCAGGAGATCACCGTGCTGGGCGCCGGCGAGGGAGCGGAGGTGGTGACGGCCTTCTGCGAGGTCGACACGGAGACCGGGACCGTGTGGGGCGTCGGCATCGACGAGACCCGGAGTTCCGCCGTGCGCGCGGCCGTGTACGCGGCGGCCGGGCAGGTCCGGCAGGCGGACGCCGACCGGAGCGACAGCCTGCTGGTCCAGGGAAGCGGTGTGCGATGACCCGGCCGGCCACCCTCGCCGACAAGCTCTGGTCCAGCCATGTCGTCTCCGCCGCACCCGGCGACCCGGACCTGCTCTACGTGGACCTGCACCTGACGCACGAGGCCACCTCCCCGCAGGCGTTCGACGGACTGGAACTGGCCGGGCGCACCGTACGGCGTCCCGAGCTGACCCTCGCCCTGGAGGACCACAACGTCCCCACCGACTCACCGGTGATCGAGGACCCGGTCGGCCGCGCCCAGATCGGCGCGCTGCGCCGCAACTGCGAGCGTTTCGGCGTCGAGCTGTACTCGCTCGGACACCAACGCCAGGGCATCGTGCACGTCGTCGGCCCCCAGCTCGGCCTGGTGCAGCCGGGCATGACCGTGGTGTGCGGTGACAGCCACACCTCCACCCACGGCGCGTTCGGCGCGCTGGCCTTCGGCATCGGGACCAGCGACGTGGAGCACGTGATGGCCACCCAGTGCCTGGAGGTCCGGCGGCCGAGGACGATGGCCGTGGAGTTCGACGGCAGCCTGCCGCCGGGCGTGGAGGCGAAGGACCTCGCCCTGGCACTGATCGCCGAGATCGGGGCCAACGGGGCACAGGGGCACATGGTCGAGTACCGCGGCGAGAGCGTCCGGCGGCTCTCCATGGAAGCACGCATGACCCTGTGCAACATGAGCATCGAGGCGGGCGCCCGCGCCGGGCTGGTCGCCCCCGACGAGACGACGTACCGCTATCTGGCCGGCCGCCCGTACGCCCCCTCCGGCGCGGCCTGGGACGAGGCGCTCGCCCACTGGCGGACGCTGCGCACCGACCCCGGAGCCGTCTTCGACCACACCGTGCGGCTCGACGTGTCGCGGCTGACGCCGTTCGTCACCTGGGGCACCAACCCGGGGCAGGCCGTGTCGCTGGGGGACACGGTGCCCGACCCGGAGGACGGGGACAGGTTCACCGGCGCCCAGGAGCGGGCCGCGGCGCGGCGCGCGCTCGCCTACATGGACCTCACGCCCGGCACCCCGCTGCGCGACGTCCCGATCGACGTGGTCTTCCTCGGTTCCTGCACCAACGGCCGGATCGAGGACCTGCGCTCCGCCGCCGAGGTGCTGCGCGGCCGCCGGGTGGCGGACTCCACCCGGATGCTGGTCGTACCGGGCTCCATGCGGGTACGGCAGGAGGCCGAACAGGAGGGACTGCACGAGGTCTTCACCGCGGCCGGAGCCGAGTGGCGGCTCCCCGGTTGCTCGATGTGCCTGGGCATGAACGCCGACCGGCTGGCCGGCGCCCAGCGCTGCGCCTCCACGTCCAACCGCAACTACGAGGGACGGCAGGGCGACCGCACCCGCACCCACCTCGTGTCCCCCCAGGTCGCCGCCGCGACCGCGGTGACCGGACGACTCGCCGCCCCCGCCGACCTCCTGTGAGAGAACTGCCATGCAACCTCTGACCAAGCACACCGGCCGGGCGGTGGCACTGCGCCGCGACGACATCGACACCGACCAGATCGTGCCCGCCGAGTTCTGCAAGCGGATCACCAGGACCGGCTACCAGGACGCCCTGTTCGCGAACTGGCGTGCCGAGGGCGACTTCGTCCTCGACCGCCCGGAACACACCGGGGCCACCGTCCTGCTGGCCGGCCGGAACTTCGGCATCGGCAGCTCCCGCGAGCACGCCGTCTGGGCACTCAGGGACGGCGGCTTCGCGGTCGTGGTGGCGAGCGGGTTCGGCGACATCTTCCGCCGCAACGCCCTGAACAACGGCCTGCTCCCGGTCGACCTGCCGTATCCGCAGGTACGCGAACTGATGGACCTGGCCGACGCCGACCCCGCACTGGAGGTCACCGCCGACCTGGAGGCGTGCCGGCTGTCCTGCGCGGGACGCGACATACCCTTCCGGATCGATCCCCGCGCGCGCCGGCAGCTGCTCGACGGGCACGACGCGATCCAGGCGACCCTGCTGCGCGAAGACCTCATCACCGCCTACGAACAGCGCCGCGCGCCCTGGCTGCCGGTCATCCGCCGCGGGGCCTTCGACCACGCCCCGCTGCTGACCGCGCCGGAGGACCGGCGGTGACCCGCGCCGCGCGACGGGTCCGGCACCTTCCCGGCGGCGGACTGGCCGCGCTGCTCAGCGGCGGACGCACCGACCTGGTGAACCTCGCGGTGGGCACCCCGGCCTACCCGCAGACCCCACCGGAGCTCATCGACCGGGCCTGCGCGGCCCTGCGGTCCGGAGTGAACCAGTACGCGGACCCGGTCGGCGACCCCGCACTGCGGGAACGCCTCGCGGCGTCACTGCCCGGCGCCCCCGACCCGGCAACGGAGATCACGATCACCGTCGGCGGCAGCGAGGGGCTGTGCGTGGCCCTGCTGACGACGGTGGACCCGGGCGACGAGGTCGTCGTCCTGGAACCCTTCTACGAGAATTTCGTCAGCGCCATCGCCATGGCCGGCGGCCGGCCCAGGTTCGTGCGGCTGCGCGAACCGGACTGGACGCTCGACGAGGCCGAACTGGCCGCCGCCTTCTCCTCGCGGACCAAGGCGGTCATCATCAACAGCCCGAGCAACCCGACAGGCACGCTGCTGGACCGCCCGCAGCTGGAACACCTGGCGGACCTGTGCACGAAGTGGGACGTCACCGTCATCTCCGACGAGGTGTACGCCCCCTACGTGTACGACGGCCGTACGCATTGCTCGGCCGCCGCGATCCCGGCGCTGGCCGACCGCAGCATCGTCGTCGGCAGCCTGTCGAAGACCCACACGGTCAGCGGCTGGCGCCTGGGCTACCTGCGGGCCCGGCCGCGGTGGACGAGCCTGCTCAGACAGGTCCATGTGGCCACCACGGCCGGGGCGCCGTCGCCGCTCCAGCGCGCGGCGGCCGAGGCCGGTCTGTTCGGGCCGCCCGCCTGGGACCCGGCGCCCTTGCTGAGCGCGCAGCGCGACCGTACGGTCCGCATGCTCCGGGAAGCGGGCTTCGACTGCGCCTCCCCACCCGGCGGCTGCTACGTCATGGCCGGCATCCGTGGCCTCACCACCGAGGACAGCCCCACCTTCACCCGCGTTCTCGCGGCCGACGCCGGGGTGCTGCTCGCGCCCGGTACCGCCTTCTTCGCGGACCCGGCGCGGGGTGCCGGATATGTGCGGGTGGCCTTCAACCGCCCGCCGCACACCCTTGACCAGGCGGAACAGCGGCTGCGTGACCTCGCGCGCGACCGCACGGCGCACCGGGTGACCCGGCGATAGCCCCCCAATAATGCGCCCCTTTAGCGTCGTTCCGGCCTTGGGAGAGGCACGGCGTCCGCGAAACGGAAGGTAGTTCTCGTGATGGCTAGGCAGGATGGGCGTGGCGGCCGGCGGGGCGTGCTCGCAGCCGGTACACCCCTGCCGAGATGGTCGCAGCACAGTCCGGCGACGGCCCGGACCGCCGACCACCGGGCAGCGCTGTCCCCGGCGACCGTGTCCGCGCTGCGCAGCCGGGCCGACGAGTTGTCGACGACCCTCGACGCGCTCGCGCTCGGCGCGTACGCCAAGGTGCTGGCCGCGCTCACCGGGGACGGCGACGTGACGACCGGCTACCTGCCGCACGGCGCCGCCGAGCCGTCGCCGTGCCGGATCACGGTGACCGACGGCCCCTGGACGGCGCTCCTCGCGCGGGCCGCCGACGCCGCCTCGGACGCCGTACGGCACAGGCCCGCCGGACCCGTCCGGTTCGACACCGTCTTCCTCGCGGGCCGGGCGGCAGGGGAGTCCCCACTGCCCGAGGGCACCGTGCTCACCGTCGCCCTCACGGAACGCAGGGCAGCGGACGGGCAGGACGACGGGCTGGAGCTGGTCCTCACCCATCGCACCGAGGCGGTGGACGAGGCCCAGGCCGGGCGGATCGCGGGCTACCTCCGCGGAGCGCTGGACACGATCGGCCGGGCGCCCGAGACGGACCACACCGACTGGCAGCCGGTCTCCGAGGAGGAGGCCGCCTTCCAGCGCGACGAACTGGCCGGGCCGTACCGGGAACTGCCGGACCGGCGTTTCCACGAACTCTTCGAGGAGCAGGCCCGGCTGCGCCCGTCGGACGTCGCCGCCGTGCACGGCGAGGCCTCGCTCACCTACGACGAGCTGAACCGGCTGGCCAACCGCACGGCCCGGGCGCTGCGCGCGCGCGGAGTACGCGACGAAACGGCCGTCGCGGTGGTCATGGAACGCACCCTGGACTGGCTCGTCGCCGTGCTCGCGGTCTTCAAGGCCGGCGGCGTCTACCTCCCTGTGGAACCACAGCTGCCGGCCGACCGGATCGCGTACATGCTGGCCCGGGCGGACTGCGCCCTCGCCCTCACCGAACGCGCCGGAGCAGCCCGGCCGGCCGGGCTCGAAGGGGCCCTGCGGGGCTCGGCCGGGACCGCCGCCGTCGCCCTGGACACCCTCCTCGCGGAGGAGTGGCCGGACACCGACCCGGGCGTGCCGGTCGCGGCCGGCCAGGGCGCCTACATCTACTTCACCTCCGGATCGACCGGGATGCCCAAGGGCGTCCTGTGCGAACACGCGGGGTTCGTCAACCACCTCCTCGCCAAGATCGACGACCTCGGCATCACCGAGGGCCGGGTGGTGGCGCAGACCGCCCCGCAGTGCTTCGACATCTCCCTGTGGCAACTGGTCGCCGCGCTGGCCGTCGGCGGCCGCACCCTCATCATCGGACAGGACGCCGTCCTGGACGTGGCACGCTTCGCCGAGACCGTCGACCGGGAACGGGTCGAGGTGCTCCAGGTCGTGCCCTCCTACCTGGAGGTCCTGCTCACGGAACTGGACGCGAACCCGCGTGCGCTGCCGGCCCTGCGCTGCGTCTCCGTCACCGGCGAGGCACTGAAGAGGGAGCTGGCGGAGCGCTGGTTCGCCGCCTTTCCCGACGTCGCACTGGTCAACGCGTACGGACTCACCGAGACCTCCGACGACACCAACCACGAGGTCATGAGGCGCCCCCCGCAGGGCGCGTCCGTGCCGCTGGGCAGGCCCATCGGCAACGTGCGGGTGTACCTGGTGGACGAACGGCTGCGGCAGGTGCCGCTCGGCGCGCCCGGCGAGATCGTCTTCTCCGGGGTCTGCGTGGGGCGGGGCTACGTCGGCGACGAGGAGCGCACCCGGGCCGCCTTCCTGCCCGACCCCTACCGGCCGGGGAACCGCCTGTACCGGTCGGGCGACTTCGGCCGCTGGCTGCCGGACGGCCGGCTGGAGTTCTCCGGCCGCCGCGACGCCCAGGTGAAGATACGCGGCTTCCGGATCGAGATCGGCGAGGTGGAGAACCGGCTGCTGGAGGTGGCCGGCGTCCGCGACAGCGCCGTCGTCGTGGTGGGCGAGGGCGAGAACCGGCAGCTGGTCGCGTTCTGCACGGGCCCGGCCTCGCCCGGCGACGTCCTGGCGGCGCTCCACGAGACGCTGCCCGACTACATGGTCCCGCAACGCCTTGAGCACCTGACGGCGCTGCCGCTCACCCCCAACGGCAAGACCGACCGCAAGGCGCTGACCCGGATCGCGGCGGAGACCGGCAGCCCGGATCCCGGGACCGCGCCGCCGCTCACCGCCACCGAGCGCGACCTGGCCAGGCTGTGGACCGAAGTGCTGAAGATCCCGGCCGACCGCATCGGCCGGGACACGGACTTCTTCGCGGCCGGCGGCACCTCACTGACCATGCTGCGGCTGGCGGTGGCGCTCGACGGACTGGTTCCCCCGGCCGAGCTGAAGCGCACCCCGGTCCTCGCGGACCTGGCGACCCTGCTCGACCGCCGCCGCACCACCCCACCCAGGACAGATTCCAGGAAGGCAGCCGAATGACAGCCACAGTCGACGGCGCACCGGACACCGTGCCGGCGCTCCCCGACAGCCGGATCCCCCTGCTCAGCCTGCCCGGTGCGGCCGGCGGGGACCTGCCGGCCGGCACCGTACGGACCCTGCTGGCGCGGCACGGTGCGGTGCTGGTGCGCGGGCTCGGGCTGACCGTCCCGGCCGATCTGGCCGCCGCCGCCCGCGCTCTCGGTGTCGTCGGCGTCCCGGAGCGGGAGGGCTTCACCTCGCGGGGCGACCTGGGCGGGGGCGTGTACACCTCCTCCGAATGGCCCGCCGACGAACCGATGTGCATGCACCACGAGTTGAGCTACGCCGCCGAGGTGCCCGGCATCGCCCTGTTCGGCTGTCTGACCGCGCCCGAGCGCGGCGGGGCCACCGGGGTGGCCGACGCCGAGGCCGTACTGGCGGCGCTGCCCGCCGACGTGGTCGACCGGTTCGAACGCCACGGGTGGCTGCTGACCCGCACCTACCGTGAGGTGGGCATCAGCTGGGCCGAATCCTTCGGCACCGACGATCCCCGGCAGGTCGAGGCGTACTGCCGGGAGCACGCGGTGGAGCACGAGTGGCTGCCCGACGGATCGCTGCGCACCGTGCAGCGCCGGGCAGCGGTGACCGTACACCCGGCGACCGGCCGACGGCTGTGGTTCAACCAGGTGGCGTTCCTCAACCAGTTGACACTGGACCCGACGGTGCGCGAGTACCTGACGGACCTGTACGGCCCGGACTCGCTGCCCTTCGACACGCGCTACGGCGACGGCGAACCCATCCCGGCCGCGGTGATCGAGACCATCAACGCCGCGTACACGGCGGCCACCCTGCGCGAGCCGTGGCAGGCGGGCGACCTCCTCGTCGTCGACAACCTCCGCACGGCACACAGCCGGGAGGCCTACGAGGGCGACCGCCGGGTGGTGACGCTGTTCGGCGACCCGGTGCGCCTCACGGGTCACCTGCTGCCCTAGGCCCCGTCGTCCCGTTCCCGCCCACCCATCGGCCAACCCGCCCCCCCTCGCGACATCGTCACGGAGCCCAGCATGTCCCAGCCGCACGAGGTGCCCGCCTTCGCCGTCGTGCCCGGTGCCCAGGTGCACCGGGTGCTCGACGGCCAGTACAAGGCGGTGGTCGACATCGTCGAGACCGCCTACCGCCTGCACGGCGAGGGAGACACGGTCAACCCGGCCTCCTACTTCCTGCGTTTCCCCGACCGCCCCTCGTCCCGGATCATCGCCCTGCCGGCCTCGATCGGCGGCGAGATCCGGACGGACGGTCTGAAGTGGATCTCCAGCTTCCCGGAGAACGTCGCCGCCGGCATCCCGAGGGCGTCCGCCGTGCTGATCCTCAACGACCAGACCACCGGATACCCCCTCGCCTGCCTGGAAAGCTCCATCATCAGCGCCGCCCGCACCGCCGCCTCCGCCGCCCTCGCGGCCGACCGGATCAGCGCCGCCCGGGGCGGGCGGCCGACCCGGATCGGGTTCTTCGGCGTGGGGCTGATCGCCCGGTACATCCACGACTACCTGGCGGGCACCGGCTGGACCTTCGACAGCATCGGGGTGCACGACCTGTCCGAGACGCACGGGGCCGCGTTCACCGACTACCTGGGCCAGACCGGAGCGACCGGCAGGGTCACCGTGCACGCCACCGCCGAGGATCTGATCCGCTCCTGCGACCTGGTCGTCTTCGCCACCGTCGCGGGCGCCCCGCACGTCACGGACCCCGGCTGGTTCGCCCACAACCCGCTGGTTCTCCATGTGTCGCTGCGGGACCTGGCTCCGGAGGTGGTGCTGGACGCCGTCAACATCGTCGACGACGTGGAGCACTGCCTCAAGGCGGGCACCTCACTGCACCTCGCCGAACAGCGGACGGGCCACCGCCGGTTCGTGCACGGAACCCTGCACTCGGTGCTCACCGGCCGGCTGCGTCCGCCGTCCGACCGCCCCGTGGTGTTCTCCCCGTTCGGCCTCGGCGTGCTCGACCTGGCGGTCGGCCGGCACGTCTACGACACCGTACGGGCGTCCGGTGATCTCGCGGTCGTCGACGGCTTCTTCCACGAGCTGCGCCGCTACGGCTGAGCCGCGGCGCGGCCGACACCACCAACGTCTTCAACGGCGGGAGGTCCACGGTGCCGATCATCTCGGCCCCCTACGAATTCAACGAGGAAGACCTGTACGTCGACCTCGACTCCGTGCTCGGCAGCCCCCTCTACCTCAAGTGCGAGGGGTTCAACTTCACCGGCTCCATCAAGCAGAAGGCAGCCGTGGAGATGGTGGAGGCCGCCGAACGCTCCGGTGCGCTCGCGCCGGGCCGTGTGCTGGTGGAGTCCTCCTCCGGCAACCTCGGGGTCGCCCTCAGCGCCATCGCCGCCAGCAAGGGCTACCGGTTCGTGTGCGTCACCGACTCCCGGTGCAACCTCGCCTCCAAGCGTCTGATGGAGGCGTTCGGCGCCACCGTCCACACGGTGACCGAACCGTTCGTGGACGGCGGCTTCCTCGCGGCCCGGCTGGCCCACGTACGCTCGCTGTGCGACGCGGACGAGCGGTACGTGTGGCTCAACCAGTACACGAACGCCGCCAACTGGCACGCGCACCACCGGTCCACCGCACCCGCCGTCGACCGCGCGTTCCCGCACCTCGACGTGCTGTTCGTCGGAGCCGGTACGACGGGCACGCTGATGGGCTGCGCCCGCTGGTACAAGGCACACCGGCCACGGGTGCGGATAGTGGCGGTGGACAGCGTCGGCTCGGTCGCCTTCGGGAACCCGCCCGCCCCGCGCATGATCCCCGGTCTCGGGTCCGGAGTCCGCCCGCCGCTGCTGGACGAGACGTTCGTCGACGACGTGGTGCTGGTGCCCGAGCCGGCCACCGTGCAGACCTGCCGGCGTCTGGCGGCGCACGGATTCCTCTTCGGCGGTTCCACCGGGACGGTGGTCAGCGGTGCCGCACGCTGGCTCGCCGAACACGGGGGCGGCGAGCGCCTGACCGCCGTCGCCATCTCACCGGACCTGGGCGAGCGCTACCTCGACACCGTCTACCACGACAACTGGGTGCAGGGCGTCTACGGCGCCGGGGCGCTCGCCCCCGAGCACCCGCCGATGGTCCTGCCGCTGCCGCAGGGCAGCTGACGCCGCGACCACACCGAACCCGAGCAGTGAAGAGAGAGGCACGACGATGACCAACCCCTTCGAGGACACCGAGGGCCGCTACCTGGCCCTGGTCAACGACGAGGGCCAGTACTCCCTGTGGCCGGCCTTCGCCGAGGTCCCGGCCGGCTGGAGCGTCGCCCTGGGCGACTCCAGCCGCGCGGAGGCCCTTGAGTACATCAACGACCAGTGGACCGACATGCGTCCGCTGAGCCTGGTCCGTGCGATGAACGGTGAGGGCTGATCACGGTGTCGGTGGCTCTGGAGACCGGCGCCCGGGTGCCGGTCGCGACACTCCGCCATGACGATGCCCTGCTCACCGAACTGGTCGCGCGCCGCCTGGTCACCGCACCGGGCGGACGGGTGGACGACGAGGACTGGGTCGCCGCCGCCCGCGCGAGCTGGTCCCGGCTGCCCGCCGGGCTGCGCGGTGCCCTGCACGACTTCCGCAGGGACTCCGGGCCCACCGGAGCGCTGCTGGTGCGCGGGCTGCCGGTCGACGAGGGCACGCTGCCGGACACACCCGCCGTCGCCACGTCCGTACAGCGGGAACCGACCGTCGCGGCCGCGATCCTGACGATGATCGCCTGCGGCCTCGGCGACCCCGCCGCGTTCCGGGCGGAGAAGGGCGGTGCCCTCGTCCAGGACGTCGTGCCGGTGCCGGGCCGGGAGGAGTTCCAGGGCAACGCCGGCTCGGTGCTGCTCACCTTCCACAACGAGAACGCCTTCCACCCGCACCGCCCCGACTTCGTGATGCTGCTCTGCCTGCGCGCCGACCACGACGGAGTCGCCGGACTGCGCACGGCGGGGATCCGGGAGGCGCTGCCCCTGCTGGACGAGGAGACCGTAGACGCGTTGCGTGCCCCGGAGTTCGTCACCGCACCGCCGCCGTCCTTCGGCGCGGCGGACGCGGACGCCTCGCCCGCACCGCACCCGGTGATCTCCGGTGCCCCGGAGGACCCGGACCTGCGCGTCGACATGGCGGCCACCGAGCCGCTCACGCCGAGGGCCCGGCGGGCGCTGGCGGAGCTGAACACGGTGTTCGAGCGGATCGCGCAGAACACCGTACTCCTCCCCGGCGACCTGGCCCTGGTCGACAACCGGGTCACGACGCACGGCCGCAGCGCCTTCCGGCCGAGGTACGACGGCCGGGACCGGTGGCTCCAGCGCACGTTCGTCCTCGCCGACCTGCGCCGCTCGCGCGCCGGCCGGCCCGGGGACGGCTACGTCATCGACTAGGGCCGCCCTGCGGCATGTGGAAGGACCCCATGACCCCTGCCATCCGGACCGAGGGCCTGGAGAAGAGTTTCGACGGCGTCCCGGCGGTCAGAGGTGTCGACCTGGAGGTGGACGCCGGGACCGTGCTGGGACTGCTCGGCCCGAACGGTGCCGGAAAGACCACACTCGTACGCATGCTGGCCACCCTGGTCAGACCGGACGGCGGACGGGCCCTGGTGCACGGGTACGACCTGGTGCGCCAGGCCGGCCAGGTGCGCCGGCTGATCGGGCTCACCGGACAGTACGCCTCGGTGGACGAGGACCTGCCGGGGCGGGAGAACCTGTATGTGATCGCCCGGCTCTTCGGCTACTCCCGCCGCGGCGCCCGGTCCAGAGCGGACGAGATGCTGGAACGGTTCGGCCTGACCGAGCCCGGCGGGCGGGCGGTGGGCACCTACTCCGGTGGCATGCGGCGGCGCCTGGACCTGGCCGCCAGCCTCGTCGGGGAGCCACGGGTGCTCTTCCTCGACGAACCCACCACCGGTCTCGACCCGCACAGCCGCAACAGCCTCTGGGCGGAGGTGCGGCGGCTGGCCGACGCGGGCACCAGCGTGCTGCTCACCACGCAGTACATGGAGGAGGCCGAGGCGCTCGCCGACTCCATCGTGGTGATCGACCGGGGCCGGGTGGTCGACTCCGGGACCAGCGCCGAACTACGGGAGCGCATCGGCGGTCAGGTGCTGCGCGTCCGGCCGGAGCAGCCGTTCGGGCCGGACGCGATGGCGCGGGTCCTGGCCGCGGCGGGCCACGCGGTCACCGTCGACGAGGCGTCGGGCTGTCTCTGCCTTCCGCTGTCCGGCGGCGACGGCGGCGAACTCACCTCGCTGTTGCGGGCCCTCGGTGAGACCGGTGTCCCGATCGGCTCCGTGGACACCTATGTACCCAGCCTCGACGAGGTGTTCCTCGTGCTCACCGGCTCCGGAGGGCCGGAGCACCGGGAACCGGCGGCGGCCGCTTCACCCGCGACAGGGAGTGCGATGTGAGTACGGTTCGTGTGCCGGCCGGCGTGCCGGGTGTCCCGCAGCCGGCCCCGGGGACGGCACGGGAGGTACTCCGCCACACACTGGTGCTCACCCGCCGCAACCTGCGCAGGTCGGTGGCGAGCCCCGGCCAGATCATCGACGCGACCCTGATGCCGGTGGCCCTCGCGGTGATCTTCCTCTACGTCTTCGGCGGTGCCATCGCCGGCGACAGCGCGCAGTACCGCCAGTACCTGATGCCCGGCATCATGGCGCTGACCATCACCATCACCTGCCGGACCGCGGGCATCGCCCTCCACGAGGACTTCGCCTCCGGTGTGATGGACCGCTACCGGTCGATGCCGGTGGCCCGCTCCGCGGCGCTGGCCGCCCGCATCCTCGCGGACACGGTCCGGATGCTCGCCAGCCAGCTGGTGATGCTGGCCTTCGGTGTGCTGATCGGGTTCCGGGTGCACACCGGGGTGCTCGCCACTGTGGCGGCGGTCGGTGTCGTACTGCTCTACGGTATGGCGCTGTGCTGCCTCCAGGCGTTCATCGGCCTGACCGCGCGCGGCATCGAGACCGTCCAGAGCGTGAGCACCCTGGCCATGGTGCCCTTCCAGTACGGCAGTTCCATCTTCGTGGCGCCGGACACCATGCCGGGCTGGCTGCGGCTGTTCGTCGAGAACAACCCCATGACCTCGGTCGTGGACACGGCCCGCGCCCTGCTGACCGGCGGGCCCGTCGGTTCCTCCGCGGCCCTCGCCGTCGCCTGGAGCCTCGGCCTGATCGCGGTCTTCGCGCCGCTGAGCGTCTGGAAGTACCGCACCCACCGGTGAGTGCGGCAGACGGTCAGTCGCCCGCGACCACCAGCCCCGACTCGAACGCGAACACGGCGGCCTGGGTCCGGTCGCGCAGCCCCAGCTTCACCAGGATCCGGCTGACGTGCGACTTCACCGTGTGCTCCGCGATGGCGAGGTGGGCGGCGAGTTCGGCGTTGGAGTAGCCCTGGGCGATCAGGCACAGCACCTCCGTCTCCCGCTCCGTCAGGTCCGCGATCCGCTTGCGGCGCGGGGCGCGGGGCGCGCTGCCCAGCCGCGAGAACTCCTCGATCAGCCGCTTGGTCACGGTCGGGGCGAGCAGGGCCCCGCCGGAGGACACGGTACGGATGGCATCGGCCAGTTGGTGTGCCGAGGAGTCCTTGAGGAGGAAGCCGCTGGCGCCGGCGCGCAGGGCCTCGTACACGTACTCGTCCAGATCGAAGGTGGTGAGCACGACGATCTTGGTGTCCAGGCCCTGCTCCGTGATCCGGCGGGTGGCCTCCAGACCGTCGAGCACCGGCATCCTGATGTCCATCAGCATCACGTCCGGACGCAGTTCGGCGGCCTTGCGGACGGCGTCCTCACCGTTCAGCGCCTGACCGACCACCTCGATGTCGGGCTGGGCGTTGAGCACGATCGAGAAGCTCTCTCGGATCATCGTCTGATCGTCCGCGATCACGACCCGGATCGTCACGTGGTCTCGCCCCCGTCCTCGTCGATCGGCAACGAGGCGGTCACCTCGTACCAGCCGCCCGGGCCCGGTCCGGCCCGCAGGGTCCCGCCGAGGATGGCCGCCCGTTCGCGCATGCCCACCAGACCGTGCCCGGTTCCGTCCTGCGGCTTGACCGCACCCGCCACCGGACTGTTGGCCACCACCACGCCGACCTCTGCCCGGCCGTAGCTTAGCTCAACCCTGACCTGCGACCCCGGAGCGTGACGCACTGCGTTGCTCAGCGCCTCCTGGACGATCCGGAACGCCGACAGTTCGACGCGCTGCGGCAGCGGCCGGGGAGTGCCGGACACGTCCGTCTCGACCCGGAGCCCCGCCGCGCGGACGTTCGCGACCAGTTCGTCGAGGTTCTCCAGAGTGGGCTGGGGCGTGTACCGGCCGTCCCCGTTCTGGTCCACCGAGCGGAGCATGCCGAGGATGTGCCGCAGCTCCGTGAGGGCCGCCACCGCGTTCTCCCGGATGCGCGCGAAGCTGTCCGTCAGCTCGTGCGGGGGATCGGCGACCCGGTAGGGGGCGGCCTCGGCCTGGACGGCGACGAGCGACATGTGGTGGGCGACGACATCGTGCAGTTCCCGGGCGATCCGGGTGCGTTCTTCCAGCAGTGTGCGCCGGGACCGTTCGATCTCGGTCAGGTTCTCCTGCCGCCGCAGCTTCCGCTGCGCCTCCCGGCGACCGCGCACCGCGGCCAGCAACGCCAGTCCGACAGCGGACAGCGCCGCCACGGCGGGGAAGGTGGTGTCGGTGAGCGGGGGCTGCAGCCACGCGGTCAGCAGGCTTCCGGTCAGCAGCGTGATGAGCCACTGCGACGTGTACACCACCGGCTCGGCCCACCCCGCCACCAGCAGCGTGACCGTCAGATGCGCCAGCATCCCCGGCTCCGTCCACGGCCAGGGTGTCCCCGGCTGCAGGGTCACGGATCCCACACCCGTGAGGAGGGCGTACGGCAGCGCCGACAGCAGGGAGAGCCACCAGGCGGCCACCGGCCGGACCAGAGCCAGGGGAACCGGCAGCGCCTGGGCGAGGGCCAGGGCCGCGCAGACCGACAGCGGCAGCCGCAGACGGTCGGTGAGCAACCAGGCTCCGGTGCCCGCGACATAGGCCGCCAGCAGCAACGCGCCGATCAGCGGCAGCCGGCGCAACAGCGGGTTGCGGAAGCGGGACAGGTGCGGCATAGGCCGGCGGGCGGAAAGACCGAACACGCCCTGACCCAGGGGCCGTAACGCGGCGGAAAGGTCATGTCGTGCGCGGTCGGGCCTGGTTGTCACCAGCACATGATAGGTGTTCTCGCCATTCCCGTATTACGGCCCTCTGAAAACGCATCGATAACGCATCGAAGTCCGGCCCGGCTATTTTCCGCAGCGGTGTTGGCCGGGTTTCTGGTGCATATGGATCCACGAGGAGTCGGAAGAATGAACTGGGTGGAAACGGCGGAGGTCCCGCTGGAAGTACTGCTTCCTGAACTCTTCGAGACCCAGGTGAGGCGCACCCCGGAGCACACCGCGCTGACCATCCGCACGGACCACCTCAGCTACCGCGAACTGAACGAGCGGGCCAACCGGCTCGCCCGCTACATGGTCTCCCGGGGCGTCGGTGCGGAGCAGATCGTCGGTGTGCTGATGCCCCGCTCCGCCGAACAGGTCGTGGCGCTGCTCGCGGTGGCCAAGAGCGGTGCCGCCTACCTGCCCCTGGACGTGGAGTACCCGGCGGAACGCATCGCGTTCATGCTCTCCGACGCCCGGCCGGCGTGTCTGCTCACGACGACGTCCGGCACCCACGCCCTGGGGGACGGCCGAGCCGTCCGGCTGGACGACCCGGCCGTGGCCGCGGACCTCGCCGCACTGCCCGCCTCGGACCTGGCGGACCACGAGCGCGTCGCCCCGCTGCGCGCCGCGAACCCCGCGTACGTCATCTACACCTCGGGCTCCACCGGAACGCCGAAGGCCGTGGTGATCGAGCACGGCGCCCTCGCCGACTACCTCGGGTGGGCGGCGCGGACGTATCCCGGCGTCCGCGGCACCTCGCTGTGGCACTCCTCGGTCTCCTTCGACATGACCGTCACCTCACTGTTCGCCCCCCTGACGACCGGTGGCCGGGTATGGGTCACCGCGTTGGCGAACGACGAGTCCGCCGGCCCGGAGAAGTGCACCTTCCTGAAGGCGACCCCCAGCCACCTGCCGCTGCTCGGAGTGCTGCCGGCGGGCTTCTCGCCCACCACGGAACTGATGCTGGGCGGCGAGGCGCTGCTCGGCCCGGTCCTGGACGAGTGGCGCCGCGATCACCCGTCGGTCACCGTGATCAACGTCTACGGCCCTACCGAGGCGACCGTCAACGTGGCCGAGTTCCGGCTGGAACCCGGCGAGCCGACCCCGGACGGTGTGCTGCCGCTGGGACGGCTGATGGACAACGCACGCGGCTATGTGCTCGACGCCGGGCTGAGGCCGGTCGCGGTGGGCACCCCGGGCGAGCTGTACCTGGCCGGCCCCGGGCTGGCGCGCGGCTACCTGGGCCGTCCCGGACTGTCGGCCGAGCGGTTCGTGGCGGACCCGTTCGGCGCACCGGGCACCCGTATGTACCGCACGGGTGACCTGGTGCGGTGGCGGGCCGACGGCCAGCTGGAGTTCCTGGGGCGCACCGACCACCAGGTGAAGGTGCGCGGCCATCGGATCGAGCCGGGCGAGATCGAAGCGGCGCTGACCAGGCACGAGCAGGTGTCCCGGGCGATGGTGCTGGTCCGCGAGGACCGTCCCGGTGACCAGCGGATCGTTGCCTACCTCAGCACGCCGGACGGCGCAGCCGCCCCGGACCCGGCGTCGCTGCGCACCCGTCTGGCAGCCGTGCTGCCCGAGTACATGACGCCCTCGGCCTTCGTGACCCTCGACCGCTGGCCGCTCACCCCCAACGGCAAGGTGGACCGCTCCGCGCTGCCCGCCCCCGACTACGCCAGGGCGGGCGGCTCCGGCGGCCGTGCTCCCCGTACGCCCGACGAGGAGACCCTGTGCCGGATGGTGGCCGAGGTACTCGGTGTGGACCCGGTCACCGTGGACGACGACTTCTTCGCCCTCGGCGGGCACTCCCTGCTCGCCACGCGCCTGTTGAGCCGGGTGCGGAAGGTGTTCGGGGTGGAGTTGTCGGTGCGGGCGGTGTTCGAGGCGCCGACGGTGGCGGGGCTGGCGGCGCTGGTGGCGCGTGCGGGGGCGGCGCGTGCGCCGCTGGTGCGTGCGGAGCGTCCTGAGGCGTTGCCGTTGTCGCCGGCGCAGCGTGGGTTGTGGTTCGCGTTCCGGTTGGAGGGGCCGAGTCCGACGTACAACGTGCCGTTGGCGGTGCGGTTGTCGGGTGTGCTGGACCGGGCCGCGCTGACCGCCGCGGTGAGCGATGTGGTGGGCCGTCATGAGGTGTTGCGGACCCGGTTCGCGGAGGTCGGCGGTGAGCCGGTCCAGGTGGTGGAGGCGGATGCCGCTCCGGCGATGGAGTTCGTCGAGCTGGAGGGCGACCTGTCGCGGGCGCTGGCCGAGCGGGCGGGGTACTGCTTCGACCTGGCGGCCGAGGCGCCGTTGCGGGTGACGTTGTTCGGGGTGGGGGAGCGGGAGCATGTGCTGCTGCTCCTGCTGCATCACATCGCGGGTGACGGCTGGTCGATGGGGCCGTTCCTGCGGGACCTGTCGACGGCGTACGCGGCGCGTTGCGAGGGCGCGGTCCCGGAGTGGGAGCCGCTGCCCGTGCAGTACGCCGACTACGTGCTGTGGCAGCGGCAGGTGCTGGGCTCGGCGGACGACCCGGACAGTGTGCTGGCTCAGCAACTGGCTTTCTGGCGTGGGGCGTTGGCGGGGGCTCCGGAGTTGCTGGAGCTGCCGGTGGACCGGCCGCGTCCGGCGGTGGCCAGTCATCGGGGCGCCACGGTCCGTTTCTCGGTGGACGCCGGTACCCACAGTGGGTTGGTGGCGTTGGCCCGCGCGTCGGACGTGACGGTGTTCATGGTGGTGCAGGCGGCGCTGGCGGTGCTGTTGTCGCGACTGGGTGCGGGGACGGACATCCCGCTGGGTACGGCGGTGGCGGGGCGTACCGACGAGGCGCTGGACGATCTGGTGGGGTTCTTCGTCAACACGCTGGTGCTGCGCACGGACGTGTCGGGCGACCCGACGTTCCGCGAGCTGCTGGCACGCGTGCGGGAGACGGACCTGGCGGCCTACGCGCACCAGGACGTGCCCTTCGAACGGGTCGTGGAGGCCGTCAACCCCGGCCGCTCACTCTCCCACGCACCCCTCTACCAGACGATGCTCACCTCCCAGAACATTCCGGCCCGCGCCACCGCCCTGTCCGGCCTCAGCGCCGCCGACGAGGAGGTCCCGAGGAGTACGGCCCGGCACGACCTGTCGTTCCACACCTGGGAGCTGACCGCCGAGGACGGCAGCGCCGCGGGCATCGACGGCCGGCTCGAATACGCCACCGACCTCTTCGACCCCGCCACGGCCGACGCGCTCACCGCCCGCCTGGTCCGGCTGCTCGGCGAGGCGGTCGCCGCACCGGACCGCCCCGTCAGCACCCTGGAGATCCTGACCCCCGGGGAACGCCGTCTCCTGCTGTCCGACTGGCAGGGCGAACAGCGCGCGCCCTCCGGGGAACTGCTGCACGACCTGTTCCAGGCACAGGCCGCCCGCATCCCGGACCGCCCCGCGGTCCAGGCCGGCGGTGTGACGCTGAGCTACCGGGACCTCAACGAACGGGCCAACCGGCTCGCCCGCCTGCTGGTCGCACGCGGCGCCGGCCCCGAGAAGTACGTGGCCGTGGCCCTGCCCCGCTCGGTCGACCTGGTGGTCGCCCTGCTCGCCGTGGTCAAGTCGGGTGCCGCCTACCTCCCGCTGGACCCCGCGTACCCGGCCGAGCGGCTCACCTTCATGCTCGACGACGTGGCACCGGTCCTGGTGCTCACCGAACGGGGTGTCCTCGCCGGCGTCCCGTCGGACCGGCCGCTGCTCTGCCTCGACGAGCCGGAGACCGCCGCCGAGGTGCTGGGCCGTTCCGGCGCCGACCTCACCGACGGCGAGCGCGAACGGCCGGTGAGCCCGGACAACGCCGTCTTCGTGATCTTCACCTCGGGCTCCACCGGCCGCCCCAAGGGCGTCACCGTGCAGCACCGCTCCCTCGACGGCTACCTCTCCTGGACCCGCGCCGCCTACCCCGGGGTGGCGGGCCGGGCGCTGGTGCACTCCCCGGTCGCCTTCGACCTCACGGCCACCGGGCTGTTCGCGCCCCTGACCTCGGGCGGCTGTGTCGAACTCATCGAACTCGACGAATCCGCCCCGGCGGCGGGCGGCGGCGAACAGCCCACCTTCGTGAAGGCCACGCCCAGCCATCTGCCGCTGCTGATCGGCCTCCCGGACCGGTTCTCGCCCACGGAGCAACTGGTGCTCGGCGGCGAGTCGCTGATGGGCGAGGTGCTGGACGAGTGGCGGGCCCGGCACCCGAAGGCCACCGTGATCAACGAGTACGGCCCGACCGAGACCACGGTCGGCTGCTCCGAGTTCCGGATCGAGCCCGGAGACGCCGTCCCGACCGGCGTGGTCACCATCGGCCGGCCGGTCTGGAACACCCGGATGTACGTACTGGACGCCCGGTTGCGCCCGGTCCCGGCCGGCAGCCCGGGGGAGCTGTACATCGCCGGTGACCTGGTGACGCGCGGCTACCACCGCCGTCCGGACCTCACCGCGGGGCGGTACGTCGCCGATCCCTTCGGCCCGCCCGGCAGCCGCATGTACCGGTCCGGCGACCTCGGCCGGTGGCGGGCCGACGGGCAGCTGGAGTTCATCGCCCGGGTCGACGACCAGGTCAAGGTGCGCGGCTTCCGGATCGAGCCCGGCGAGATCGAGGGCGTCGTGGGCGCCCACCCGGACCTCGCCCAGATCGCCGTCGTCGTCCGGGAGGACCAGCCCGGCGACAAGCGGCTGGTCGGCTACGTGGTGCCCGTCGCGGGCCGCAGCCCCGACCTCGCCGAACTGCGCCGGTACGCGGCCGAGAGGCTGCCCGACTACATGGTGCCCGCCGCCTTCGTAGCGCTCGCCGAACTGCCCCTCACCCCCAACCGGAAGCTCGACCGCAAGGCGCTGCCCGTCCCCGACTACGGACCGGCGGCGGCCGCCACCGGCCGGGGACCGCGCAACGCCCGCGAAGAGATCCTGTGCGGTGCCTTCGCCGCGATCCTCGGCGTGGACCGGGTCGGCGTCGACGACAACTTCTTCGACCTCGGCGGCCACTCACTGCTGGTCACCCGGCTCATCGGCGGACTGCGCAGCGCGCTCGCCGTCGAACTGCCCATCCGCGCGGTCTTCGAGACGCCCACCCCGGCCGGGCTCGCGGCCCGGCTCGCCGAGGCCGGGACCGCCCGCCCGCCGCTGCTGCCCGCCGTCCGCCCCGACCGGGTGCCGCTCTCCTTCGCCCAGCGCAGACTGTGGTTCCTGCACAAGCTGCAGGGCTCCAGCGTCACCTACAACATCCCCACCTGGATCCGGCTGACCGGCGAACTGGACAGGGACGCCCTGGCCGGAGCCGTGGCAGACGTGGTGGAGCGGCACGAGACGCTGCGCACCGTCTACCCGGAGGAGGCCGGCGAGCCGTACCAGCTGGTGCTGCCCGCCGGGCAGCTCCGGCCCGAGGTCTCCTTCGTCCAGGTGGCCGGCGAGCGCGAGCTGACCGAGGCGCTGGCGCGGGCGGCCCGGCACTCCTTCGCCCTGACCGGTGAACTGCCCCTGCGGGTCGCCGTCTACTCACTGTCCGCGCGGGAGCACGTGCTGTCGATCGTGAAGCACCACATCGCCAGCGACGGCTGGTCGATGGCGCCGCTCGCCCGGGACCTGTCGGTGGCGTACGGGGCCCGGTGCGCCGGCCGGGCCCCGGAGTGGGAGCCGCTGCCGGTGCAGTACGCCGACTACGCGCTGTGGCAGCGCGCCATGCTCGGCTCCGAGGACGACCCGGACAGCATGCTCGCGCGCCAGCTCGCCTTCTGGGAGCGGGAGCTGGCGGGCGTCCCCGAACTCCTGCAGCTGCCGACGGACCGGCCCCGCCCGGCGGTCGCGAGCCACCGGGGCGGCACCGTCGAGCTGACCCTCGACGGCGCGCTGCACGGTGCGCTGGTCGGCCTCGCCCAGCAGGCGGACGTCACGCTCTTCATGGTGCTGCAGGCCGCGCTCGCCGCGCTGCTGTCCCGGCTCGGCGCGGGTACCGACATCCCGCTGGGCACGGTCGCGGCCGGGCGCACCGACGAGGCGCTGGACCAGCTGGTCGGCTTCTTCGTCAACGCGCTGGTGCTGCGTACCGATGTCTCCGGCGACCCGACGTTCCGGGAACTGCTGGCCCGGGTGCGGACCACCGACCTGGCCGCCTACGACCACCAGGACGTGCCGTTCGAACGGGTCGTGGAAGCGGTCAACCCCGACCGCGTCCTCTCCCATTCCCCGGTCGTCCAGGTGATGCTGACCCTGCAGAACTACGACCGGCGCGGACTGGACTTCCCCGGCATCCGCGCGACCGCGCCGAAGGTCACCAACGAGGTCGCCAAGTTCGACCTGATCTTCTTCTGGGAGGAGCAGCACGACGAGCGGCTCCGCCCGGACGGACTCAACCTTGAACTGAAGTACGCCACCGACCTGTTCGACCACGACACCGTCCGCACGCTGGCCGAGCGGCTGGTCCGGGTCCTGCGCGAGGTCGCCGCCCACCCCGACCGCCCGATCGGACGGGCCGAGATCCTGGCCGCGGCCGAACGCCGGCAACTCCTCGACGGCCACAACGACACGGCTCGTGAGATACCCGCCCGGACGCTGCCGCAGCTGTTCGAGGAGTGGGCTGGTCGTGTTCCGGATGCTCCGGCTGTGGTGTTCGGGGATGTGGTGGTGACGTACGGGGTGGTGGAGGAGCGGGCG